>DATLDM010000112.1:0-4714 GCA_035525875.1 Aestuariivirga sp. | reverse complement strand
GAATTGAGGTTGCGAGTATTTCCTTGTGGGGAAGAGTGGCTGAGGCGCGGAGGACCTCTGCCTTGCTGGAGACGGGTTTGCCGGTAAGCCAGCCCAGTTCAAAACAGTTGGGTGTGATGCAAGAGGCCAACGGCAGCAACTCATCGCGGATGGCGATGGCGACTTCGCTCGAGACATATAGGCTGCCGTCATCGCCGAGGACAGGATCAACCAGTACATAGAGGGTAGGGTTTTTGCTCTTCATTTTTTGAATGAAGGAAGCGGCTACTTTGATTTGATCGGAGCTGGCGAAATATCCGGTCATGACGCCGAGGCAGGCATCAAGGACACCTAGTGCCTCCAGTGATTTCAAAATGGCTTCAAGTTCCGCAGCGGGAAGTTTTACGCCGGAAGGTTTGCCGAGGCCGGGGTGATTGGAAAGAATGATGGTGGGAATCTGCGAAACGGTGAGGCCCACAGCCTGGAGTGCCGGAACGGACGCGGAGTTTCCCACGGGTCCGTAAGCCACTTGCGAGGAGATGCTGAGAACCTGGCGTGGCATCAGATGACGTTTTTTTCAAACAGGGGCTCGCTGCGGGCCACCCGGTCATAGCCGAGGCGTGCCAGATCAATGGTATGGTAGGCGCCATGGATGATGAGTTCGGCGATGGCATTTCCCGCCGCCGGGCCCTGCTGCAGGCCATGGCCGGAAAAGCCGTTGGCGAAATAGAAATTTCCGATGCGGGGATGCGGTCCGATAATCGCATTCTGGTCCAGCGCATTGTAGTCATACTGGCCGACCCAGGCGTTGATCACCTTGATGGTTTCAAACTGCGGCACGCGTTCGGCAAGCTGGGGCCAGATGCGCTCCTCGAACCAGGAATAATCAACTTCCCAATTCATCTCCGCTGGCTCTTCGTGCTCTTCCGGCGAGAGGCCGCAAAGAAAATTGCGGCCTTCCGGCCTGAAGTAAATGCCGCCGGGTTCGACAGTCAGCGGCGCGCCATGCAGCGCCTCGCTCGCATTGGGGCAATCCAGGAGATAGACGTAGCGTTTGCGGGGGCCGACGGGCAGGGCGATGTTCGCGAGGTCCGCCACATGGCCAGCACCGGTTCCGGCGGCATTCACCAACATGGAACAAGACAGGGTTTCACCGTTTGACAGACTGACGGAAGTTATTATGTCAGCGGCGCTGTTTACGCCCGTGAGCTCATGGGGGATGATTTTGACGCCTTGTGAAACTGCTGCCTTGCGCAGGAGCGTCATGAGGGAATAGGGATCAAGCCAGCCCTCGCCGGACAATCCGAAGCATCCACCCGCCACGCCATCGCCCATCAGCCAGGAAAACCGGGCGGTGAGGTCGGCACCCTTTAGGATGACGTTATCGGCGCCATTGGCAAGCTGAATGCGTTGATTTTCTTCGAGGATGGGTAGGCCTTCCGGCGAGGCCATGATGAGGTAGCCATTCTCGTGGAAACTCACGTCGGCCTCGGGCCCGAACTCCTGTTTAAGGGTTCTCATGAGCCTGAGACCGAATTTGGAAAGCTCGATATTCTCCGGGGTTGAAAACTGCTGGCGCAAACCCCCTAAAGACCTGCCGGTGCAACCGAACTGATAGGTCGTGTCTTTCTCGATGATTGCAATTGAGCCTGAAAAGCCGTGCTTTTTGAGGTAATAGGCAGTGGCACTTCCAACTACGCCGCCGCCCACGATCGCTACATCAACATGTTCCATTATAAAACATTCTGCCCAATCCCGAACCTGCTCACAAGGGCCTGCACTGAGCGGGCTTCACTTATTTTATAGCAATGGCTAAGCAGTGGGGATGAGCAAGACAGTTGTTGGCAATTTCTTTGAGGATTTCAGCATGGGGCAAAAAATTGTCCATGCGACACCGCGCACGCTCGGCGACGGCGACCGGGCGCTTTACGCGGCCCTTTACGGCTCGCGCTTTGCGGTCCAGAGCTCCGATGAATTTGCCAGGGCGATTGGATATCCTTCGTCGCCGATGGATGACCTTCTGGTCTTCAACACGGTGTTCGGCAAGACGGTGCCGGACATATCGCTCAACGCGATTGCCAACCTGGGTTACGCGGAATGCGTGTTCTCCACTCCCGTCTATGCCGGGGACACCCTGTCAGCGCGCTCCGAGGTCATCGGCCTCAAGGAAAATTCAAACGGGAAAACCGGCACGGTCTATGTGCGCAGCAAAGGCGTCAACCAGAGAGGCGAAGAGGTCCTGAGCTTCGTCCGCTGGGTCATGGTGCGCAAGCGTGATGAAAAATCAAAGCCTCCCGCGGCCGTTGTGCCGTTGCTTCAAAAAGTTGCCGGCATCAAGACTGGCATTCCGCATTTGAATTTAACGAAATGGGATTTTGCCCAGTCCGGTTCGGCGCAGCGCTTTGACGACTATGCGGTCGGCGAAAAGATCGACCATCTCGACGCCATGACGGTGGAGGAAGCGGAACACCAACTGGCCACGCGGCTTTACCAGAATACGGCACGGGTGCATTTCAACCAGTTTGCCGAGCAGGGCGGAAAGTTCGGCCGCCGCCTGATTTATGGCGGCCATGTCATTTCACTGGCGCGGGCCCTGAGCTTCAATGGTTTGGCCAACGCATTCCGTATCGCCGGCATCAATGCGGGCCGACATGTGGCTCCGCTGTTTGCGGGCGGAACGGTGTTTGCCTGGTCGGAAATTATCGACAAGGCTGAACATGGAGATCTTGGCGCCTTGCGCATCGTGACACGGGCGACGCGCGACCTGCCATGCGTGAAATATCCGGTCGAAGACGGAACGGCGGAAAAGCCGGGCGTCATTCTGGAACTGGATTACTGGGCCTTGATCCCGCGCTAGATCAAACCGGAATCCATCCAGTACAAGAGAAGCGACACGGTAATGGCCGCAAGGCCGGTTCCCAAGGCGATTGCCGCTGAAACGGCGGCAACCGATTCCTCATTGCGGTGGGCAAAAAGGAAGGCGTTGGCGCCGGTCGGCATGGCCGCCAGCAGGAGGGCGACCTTGGCCCAGAGCGGCGGAACCGACACCAGATAGTGCAAGGCGAGAAAAACCAGAATGGGCATCAGCACCATTTTCATGGCGATGAGTACGGCCATGCCGCTCCACTGGCCGCGCAGGGAATAGGTGGCGAGTGACAGGCCAAGGGCAAAGAGGGCAGTGGGGATGCTGGCATCGGAGAGCATGGCGAGCATGCGGTCTGCCACGGGGTGAAGGCCAAGGCCGGTGAGCCGCCAAACTGCTGCGGCTGCAAGGGCCAATACGATGGCGTTGCCGGCGAGACTCCAGAAAAGTTCACGGCCAAGCTGCCTATATGAAATCGTTGTGCTGTGGCGGGCGAGTTCACGCTGGAGGGTTGCCGCAAACCACAAGACGGGCGCATGGAGGGAGAGAAGAAGTCCCACCGGCACGGCGGCAGCCTCGCCGTAGTAGGCAAGGGCAAGCGGCGTTCCCAAAAGAGCCAGATTGCCAAAGCCTGCGGCCATTGCGGCTGCGGCGCCGCCCGAGGCAGAGAGGCTTTCAAATTTTTGTGAAATGAGGGTTGTCAGAATCCAGGTGACGGCCAGCCCGCCAAAAAAAGCAAACCACAAGCCAAAGGGCATGGCGTCGAGCGGCTTCATCAGGGCGACGGTGCGAAACAGCAGGGCCGGAATGGCGAGCATGAAGACAAACAGGGTGAGGCCGCGGGCAGTGGCGCTATCCAGAAGCTTCAGGCGCGCAAAGACGTAACCCAGGACGATGAGGCCGAAGACGGGGAGTACGGTGGTGAGGATCGAATCCAAATCCCGGCTCAGAGCCAGGGCTGGCTTGCCGCCTGCTTCTTTTCAAATGCATCGATGGACGTGACCTTCTCCAGGCTGAGGCCGATGTCATCGAGGCCATTGAGCAGGCAATGCTTGCGGAAAGGATCGATGTCGAATTTCACTGTGCCGCCATCGGGGCCGCGGATTTCCTGCTTGGGGAGATCAATGGTGAGCGTGGCGTTGCTGCCGCGGTCGGCATCATCGAGGAGCTTCTTCAGATTCTCCGGTGAGACAACGATGGGCAGGATGCCGTTCTTGAAGCAGTTGTTGTAGAAGATGTCGGCGAAACTGGTTGAGATCACGCAGCGGATGCCGAAATCGAGGAGCGCCCAGGGGGCGTGCTCGCGCGATGAGCCGCAGCCGAAATTGTCGCCTGCCACCAGGATCCGCGCCTTGCGATAGGCGGTCTTGTTCAACACGAAGTCAGGCAGCTCCTTGCCGTCTTGGGTGTAGCGCATTTCATAGAACAGGGATTTGCCAAGGCCGGTGCGCTTAATGGTTTTCAGGAACTGCTTGGGGATGATCATGTCGGTGTCGATGTTGACGATGTTGAGCGGAGCGGCAACACCAGTCAATGTTTCAAATTTTTCCATGACACAGATCTTTCAGTTTGCGAGAGGCAGATCAACGCCGAGGCTTTCTTCGGCACCGATCATCAGGTTCAAATTCTGTACGGCGGCGCCGGAAGCGCCCTTGCCCAGATTGTCGTAAATGGACGTTAGCAAAATCTGGCCGCGCCCATCATTGCCAAAAACACATAGCCGCATGTGGTTGGTGTTGTTGAGGGCTTGCGGGTTCACCGCCGGGGAGCGCTCAATGGCCTCAAGGGGTGCGACCTCGATAAAGGTGCTGGCGGCATAGGCCTTGGCGAGGATTTCCTGGATGCCGGCAATAGTGGTTTTCTTCTTCAGCA
>DATLDM010000107.1:0-28485 GCA_035525875.1 Aestuariivirga sp. | reverse complement strand
GCCATGGCCGAGGGTTTTTTGATGGGCCTCGACATAGGAGTTGAAGATGAGGTTGATCAGGCCGCCATCGTCATGCACCAGCTGCTGCATTTCGGCATACATGGCGGCGCGTTTGGTCTCATCTGTTTCAGAGCGCGCCGCAACCAGCAGCTCGTTGAAGCGCGGATTCTTCCAGAACGTGTCATTCCACGCAGCGCCCGCCGCATAGGCCGTGGTAAACATCCAGTCGCAGGTCGGCCTGCCGCTCCAGTAGGAAGCGACGAACGGCTTCTGCAGCCAGACATTATCCCAATAGCCATCGTCGGGAGCCCGCGTGACTTTGAGGTTGAGGCCCGCCGCCTTGGCGCTTTCCTGCCAGATCAGGGCTGAATCAACCGCACCCGAGAAGGCCGCATCGGCTACCTGAAGCTCGATTTCGACATTTTCCATGCCGGCTTTCTTGAGCAGAGCCTTGACCTTTTCGGGATCATAGATGTGCTTTGGCTCCGGATCGATGCCGAACTTCACGCTGAGCGGGATCGGATTGTCGTTGCCGGCTTTGCCATGCCCGAAGAAGACGTTCTGGACGATCTTCTCGCGGTCGATCGAGTATTTGAGCGCGGTGCGCACATCGACATTGTCGAAGGGCGCCACACCGACGTTCATCACGAAGATGTTGTGGCCATAGCCTGTCACCTCGGTGACATTAAGGTTGGGATCCTGCTTGAGAAGGTCGAGGGTCTTCAGGTCGCAGCGATCCATGTATTGGATTTCGCCAGCCACCAGCGCATTGGTGCGCGCCGTGGAGTCCTTGATTGCCAGACACTCGACGGCATCAAACCAGGCCCTGCCTTCCTTGTAGTAGTTGGGGAATTTCTTGAACGTGGCGATCACCCCGGGTTCGAACTTTTCCAATGAGTAACCGCCGGTGCGGATGCCCGACTGCCAGTCAACTGAGCCGTCATCGTTCTTTGGCATGATGGGCATGTGATAGTCGGATACGGTGTAGGGGAAATCCGCGTTGCCGCCGTCGAGCTCGAAGATCACCGTATCGGCGCCATCGGCCTTGACTTCTTTGACCGACGCCAACAGCGATTTTGCCGCCGATTTCGAACCTTCGCTGCGGTGGTGCATCATGGAGGCCACGACATCATCCGCCGTGATGTCCTTGCCATTGTGGAAGGTGGCGCCCTTGCGCAGTTTGAAAACCCATTTCGCGGCACCCTTATCTGGCTCGAAGCTTTGAGCCAAATCCGGGATGACCGCACCCGTGTGGTCCATCTCGGTCAGGCTGTTGGAGAGCGTTCCCCAAAGTGCTGTTCCGGTGAACTGGTCGGGATAAAGGCCCGGGTCCATCGAGTCCGTTGTAGCGCCATGGCCGATGCCGATCTTGAAGGTGCCGCCCTTCTTGGGTTCGGCCCGGGCCGCCGTGACGAACAGCTTATCTGCCGCAACGGCGGTGACACCCGATGCCAGTGCCAGTTGAACGAAGTCACGCCGCGACATCCGTCCCTTTGAAACAAGCTTCTTGGCCTGTTCCAGCGTTGTGTTGAAGCTAGTCATTTTTTTCTCTCCCTAGTGCCCGATCATTTCGTCGGTGCCGGTAAATTAAAGCCAAAAAAGGCTGGGGCACAAATGATCTTTTGATGAAGTCACGGGAAATCAGGCGGAATGCCACCACTTTCCGCCCAAGACCACGCCGCGGACATTGATTTTCCGCTCGCCCGTCAGTCTCTCCCCCACCGTGTCGACATACTCAAACCGGCCCTCCTCGATACTGAGGATGGCTGCGTCCCCCACCGCCCCCGGCCTTAAACTGCCGAGTTCCGGCTGGGACAGCGCCAAGGCGGCGTTCTGGGTAGAGGCCCGGATTACTTCGGAAAAAGGCATTCCCAGATGGAGGAATTTGGACAAGGTCGTGACCTGGTCAAAGGCCGGGCCATTGATGCAAAGGGCGTGGATGTCCGATGAAATGGTGTCGGGATAAAACCCGTTCTCCAGCATGATGCGGGCCACCTTGAAGGAAAACGACCCCATGCCATGGCCCACGTCGAAGAAGACACCGCGCTGACGTGCCGCAAGCACCTCCGGGCGCACCCGCCGGTCGCTCGTCGTAGGCGTATTGGGGAATGGCCGGAAGCAATGGGTGAGCACATCGCCCTTGCGCAGCCGCTCCACCACCTGCGGGTAGGAAGGGGGCGGATCGTCGATGTGAACCATCAGCGGCATGCCTGCCTCTTCGGCAACCTGCAGGGCATATTCAAACGGAACCATACCATGGATTCCCGACGCCCAGCGCCCGAGCCTGACCTTGATGCCGACAATCAGGTCCCGGTTGGCCGTGGCCACCTCAACCGCCGTTTCCGGGTCCATTAAACGCAGCTCTTCGCTTTCACCCACCATGATGCGGTTTGAAAAGCCAAAAATCCCGGCGTGCGAAATGTGGAGATAGGCCAGTATCCTGACCTGTGATGGCTCGATCACATGCTTGCGGAAGCCGGCGAAATTGCCAGGCCCGGCCGAGCCTGTGTCAATCGCCGTGGTCACCGCACTTTTGCGGCAAAAATCTTCCGCATCGATGCCGAGCGATGTGCCGCCCCAATACACATGGGTGTGCATGTCGATGAGGCCGGGGGTGACGATAAAACCCGAAACGTCCCGCGCCTCGACGCCCGCCGGAACCGCAATGGTTTTGGCAATGGCCGCCACCTTGCCCGTCAGAAAGGCCACATCCATCTTCGCGTCAAGGCTTTGCCCGGGATCGACGACATGCCCGCCCTTCAACACAAGGTCATACGCCGCCATGCTGTCTCCATAAGTTCATCTCGCAAATGGAGACGATTGGCCAGGCGAAGTCAACTGGACGATCCCCCCGCACTGGCCTATCCTGCCGCTTCCGTGATCGGAGTGGTGGATCATGCGTGCTTCATGGTGTGTTTGGCTCTGCATTGCCCTGACAATAACATCCGCGAAAGCTCAGGACAGCCAGTGGAGCAGCCGCGACTATGTCGATTTTTATTTCCGCCACTATAACGGCCACGTGCCGCTGCCGCATTTGCGCGACGAAACGCAGAAGGCCCTGTTCAACCACCTCGTCGATCCCGGCAACATCACCCGTATCGAAGAATCACTTGCTTCTGATGACGAGAAGCTTCGCCAGCTGCGCATCATTCTGGCCGTGCTGGGCGCCTACCGCGCCGCCTATAATGTGGCGGTGATCGTCGGCGAGCCGCTTCAGCAGGAATTGACCCTGGTGCAGGTTCATACACTGGAGGTCGCCGCAGCCGTTGCAAGACTGATGCGAACTTCTCCCGGAAACGATGGCGCAGCGACCGCCTGGGCTACACTGGTTGAGGGTGTCGTCATCTCGGTTGGTGATCAAAAGCTTTACTCGCCCGCCCAAAGAATCCTCATGGCCGACGCGATCGCGCTGCACTATCCCGCCATTGCCGCGGTTCTTCCGGAGGACGAGCGTCTCCGCTTGCGCGTCCGGGTGCTTAAGATTGGCGATGCAAGCGGCAATGAAGTCCTGCAAGAAGCCGTCAGGCGGATGAAATTGACGCTTTCGGCCGTACCATGAGCGCGCCGATAAAGGCCAGAGCCGACAGCGCCGCTCCAGCAAAAAGAATCCAGATCACCTGATCATAGCCACCCATAAGCGACCACAGCACGGCGAGCGCGAATGGTGTTGCGGCCTGGATCGCGAAATTGATGCCGGCAAAAGTCCCCTGCAAGGCGCCATAACCTTCCCGTCCCAGGAACTCCGGCCCCGCGGTTGCCTGCACGATGGTTTTGATTCCCATGCCCGCGCCATAGAAGATGGCAAAGAAATAGATCAGCGCTGAACCTGGCGTTGCCAGCATGAGCAGTACAAGGCCGATCACCGGCAGCGACGTTCCCACCATGCCTGCCAGCCTGACATCAATGCGTTTCTCGAGCGCGAAAACCACGATGCGCCCCATGACCTGAAACGGCCCCACCAGCGTATAGGCCGCAATGATCATCGGCAGCGCGAAGCCGCGCTCGGTGAGCAGCGGAATGACGTGAAAGGTGAGGCCGGTGAACATGAAGGCGTGTGCCCCGTAGCTCAGCGCCAGCAACCAGAACACCGGCGTGGCCAGCGCCTTGCGCACCCGGCCCGCGGGCACATTTGTTTTGCTGACCGCAACGCGTTCGCTGGAACTTCCCAGCACGAACCAGTGAATGAGAATGCCAAAAGGAACCTGAATTGCCGCAAGGACCACGAGGGCCTGCCGCCAGTCCGAAACATCAACAAGAAATTGCGTGAGCGGAATGAAGACGGTGCTGGCAAGACCGCCGAGCAGCGTAATGGTGATGATGCCGCGCCGGTAATCTTCCTTCAGCTCCCGCGCCATCACGGCAAACACCGGTTCATAGAGCACGCAGGAGAACGTGGCACCCATGGCAATCCACACGGCGTAGAGCTGCCAAAGCTCCGTGACCAGCGACCAGGCGAGGAGAAGCAAGGCGGCGGCGGTCGATCCCGCCGTCATCAGCCCCCGCCCGCCATAGACGTCAATGGCGCGGCCCGCAAAGAACGAGGCAAAGCCCGTAGCGGCGAGTCCCGCCGACAATGCGCCATTGATCGCTGGGTTGGACCAGCCCATTTCGGCAGCCATGGGCCCGGCGATCACCGCGAAGGCATAGTAAAGCGAACCCCAGGAAACCAATTGCGCAAAGGCAAGGGGCAGCACGAAGCCCCAGCGGAATGTCATCAGCAGCGGCCCGCCGCTTCGCAACCGCAGCCGGATTTGCCCACATCCCTGGCGATGGCATCGACGGTGCAGCAGGCATCAGCGCGGGTAAGCGAAGGCCCGCCGCAACAGCCGCCCTCCTCCGCACGGCCAGGGCCCTCGCAAACCCCGGTTTGCGGCAACACAAGCTTCGTATCCAAAGCGGCCTCCATGTCACCAGCCAACGCGGCCACGACTGAGCGCACCTGCTCATAGCCGGTGGCCATGAGGAATGTAGGCGCCCGGCCATAGCTCTTCATGCCGACAATGAAGAAATTATTTTCCGGCTGCGTCAACTCCTTCACGCCATGGGGCGGAACATCGCCGCAGCTATGCTCATTGGGATCAATCAGCGGCCCAAGCTCACGGGTGCATTCGAGCCAGGGATGCAGGTCAAGCCGGATTTCGCTGAGCATGGAAAAATCCGGGCGGAAGCCCGTGGCGACGATCACTTCATCGGCAATGATTTTCTTGCCCGTCTCATCGGTGATTTCGATTGCCGTGTTTGTAAGCGCAAAGCCCCGCACGCAGAATGGCGCTTCCACTGAAAGATTTCCGGCGGAAATCGCCGCCTTTGCCCGCCCACCCAGGGCCCCGCGATTTGCCAGCTGATCCTCCGCCCCGCCGCCAAAGGTCTTGTCCGTGGGTTGCGAACGCATGGCCCAGATGATTTCTGTTGCCGGGTCCTCTTTCTTGAGCCGCACAAGATTCAAAATCGAATCCATCGCCGAATGGCCGGAGCCGATCACCGCCACGCGCTTGCCCGCGTAACGCATGCGCTCCGCCCCGAACACATCGGGAATTCCGCTTGAGATGCGCGACGCGCTCTCTTTTTCGCCGAGCGCTGGAATTCCGTTCGCTCCGGCAGGATTTGGCACCGACCATGTGCCCGACGCATCAATCACGGCGGAGGCCAACACCCGCTCAATGGAGCCGTCTAAATGGGTGACGGAGATTTCAAAGGGCCGCTGCTCGCGCCCTTTCGAGGGAACCCGGTCCATGCCCTGCCGCGTCACCGCCGTCACGCGCGCGCCATAATGGATGTGTGGTGCAATGGCTGGCAGGTTCGCAAGGGGCAGGAGATAATTGTCGATCAATTGCTGCCCGGTTGGATCGCGGTCCGGATCGGACATGACCCAACTCGTTTGTCTCAACAACCGCTCGGCAGCACTGTCCACATTGAAGCGCCACGGCGAGAAGAACGTCACATGGCCCCATTGTCGCACCGCCGCGGCAGCGCCATCGCCCGCCTCGAACACCACAAACGGCACACAACGCTCAGCCAGATGCGCCGCCGTTGCCAAGCCGACAGGTCCTGCCCCGATGACGGCCACGGGCAATTCGGGTTGCAGGGAAATACTCATGCGACCTTCTTCGCCGGCGCGCAGGCGGCATCGGCACAGCATTCGTCGACGAGAAATGAAACCAATGTTTCCATGATCTTGTAGTTGGCCCGGCAGGTAAGCGTCGTTCCCTGTCGCTCCTGCGATACCAGGTCGACCGTGATGAGTGCCCGCAAATGATGCGACAGGGTTGAGCCCGCAATCTTCAGCCGCTTCTGCAATTGCCCCACGGCCAAGCCGTCCTCGCCTGCCCGCACCAAAAGCCGGTACACCGCAAGCCGCGTCGGGTTCCCCAGCGCCTCCAGCCGTGCGGCGGCATCTTCGATACGGGTTGAGACTGTGATGTTTCGTAGCATGGAAGGAAATTATCGCAGCAAATTCCGACTGTCAATCCATATTTCTGGAAATATGGAAATAACTATTTCAAATAGAACGGCCCGGACATTTGCCCGGGCCGCAATTTGTATCTGTTCCTTCGGCTAGATGCCGAGAAGCTTCAGCGCTTCGCCGAGTGTTGCTTCTGATTCGTCATGCTTGCCAGCCTCGTGCTGGGACATGCCAGTGGCAATCAGCTCCGTCACCTTGGCCTTGGTTGCGTCATCCACCGTCGTCGTTTTCAGGGCTTCCTCGGCTTTCGCCGCAAGCGATGGGCATTGATGGGCAAAGGCCGGACCGGCAAGCGCCACAAGAATCGTTCCCGCTGCGAGTAATGACTTGATCATGATTGTCTCCCTTGACTGGTTATCGCAATAGATTTGCAGGGCCAACTTATCGCTCAAACCGGCAAAAATGTGACCGTGAAAAATTTAAAATTCTGGATGATCCAACTTCACTCTGCTGGCGTAAAACCGCAAAGAATAAAGCTGCCGATTACATCTCCCTTTTCAGTGGCTGGCGTAAACGCTGGGCGCCGCATTCGCCGAAATCATCATGATATCGAAAGCCTCGCTGGCGCCTCCGGTTTCCATCCCCGGCGATTCCATCGGCATGCCGGACACGACGAGAGCAATGGCGCCTACGGGCCGCTCCTTGAGAAACTTCACAACGTCTTCCACGGGTATATGGCCTTCGAAGGCATAGCCGTCCGCAAGGGCAATGTGACAACTCGCCAGACCGGCGGGAATCTTCAGGCTCTCCCGGCGCGCATTGAGGTTGGAATCGTCTTCCATCGTCACCTTGAAACCCGCCGCGATCATGTGTTTCACCCAGCCTTCGCAGCATCCGCATCCCGGATTGCGATAGACTGCGACCGGAGGGAACGCTGCCGCCCAACCCACACGCGGCGCAATCACGGCGGAAGCCGAGGCAATGAGCGAAAGTAATGTGGTGCGGCGATTCATGGCTTACCTCCTGACCTGTCGGTGATGATCCTATACCTTTATCGTCCGCAACCGAAGCGCATTTCCGATAACGCTGACCGAGGAAAGCGCCATGGCGGCGGCTGCAATCATCGGCGACAGCAGAATGCCGAATGTGGGATAGAGTACGCCCGCCGCAATGGGAACGCCGGCGGCGTTGTAGATGAAGGCGAAGAACAGGTTCTGCCGGATGTTGTTCATTACGGCCTTGGACAGAAGCCGCGCCCGGACAATGCCCATCAGGTCACCCTTGAGAAGGGTTACCCCGGCACTTTCCATGGCAACATCGGTTCCCGTTCCCATGGCAATGCCGACATCCGCCGCGGCAAGGGCCGGCGCATCATTCACCCCATCACCCGCCATGGCCACAACCCGGCCCTGGGCCTTGAGCCTGGCAACGACATCGGCCTTCTTGTCGGGCAATACATCAGCCTCGACTTCGGCAATGCCAAGGCGCCTGGCCACCGCTTCCGCCGTGATCTTATTGTCGCCGGTCAGCATCACAATGCGCATGCCGGCATCGCGCAGTGCTGCCAGCGCCTGCGGGGTTGAAGCTTTCACCGCATCGGCAATGCCAATGACCCCGGCAATCTTGCCATTGACCGCCACGAATACGGCAGTGGCCCCATCCCGGCGCATAGCATCGGCTTCGCTTGCAAGCGTATCCGTGGCAATTTTCAGTTCACCCAAAAATTTGGCATTGCCGATGACAATGCGCTTCCTGTTCACCACGCCGATGGCGCCCCTGCCCGATGGTGAATCAAAACCCATGACCTTGGTGAGGTCCAAACCACGCTTTTCTGCGGCGGCGACAATGGCCGCCGCCAGCGGGTGTTCGCTAGCCTTTTCAACTGAAGCAGCCAATGCCAGCAGTTCATTTTCATCCCCGCCTTTGACCGTGGCGATAGTGGTGACCGACGGCCTGCCTTCGGTGAGCGTGCCGGTCTTGTCGACAATGATTGTGTCAACCTTCTCCATGCGCTCCAGCGCTTCAGCGTCACGAATGAGAACCCCGGCTTGGGCCCCGCGGCCGACGCCCACCATGATCGACATGGGCGTTGCCAACCCGAGCGCACAGGGACAGGCGATGATGAGAACCGCAACGGCCGCCACCAGCCCATAGGCATAACGCGGCTCCGGCCCCCACATTGACCAAGCCATAAAGGCCAGTACGGCGATGGCGATGACGGCGGGAACAAACCAGCCGGAAACCTGGTCCGCCAGCCGCTGGATGGGCGCCCTGCTCCGCTGCGCCTCGGCAACCATCTGCACAATGCGCGCCAGCATCGTCTCGCTGCCGATCTTTTCCGCCCGCATGACAAAGCCGCCGCTGGCATTCAACGTGCCGCCGATCACCCTGGCGCCCGTCTCCTTTGTGACCGGCATGGATTCGCCCGTCACCATGGATTCGTCGAGCGACGAGCGGCCTTCGGTGATCTCACCGTCAACCGGCACTTTCTCGCCGGGCCTGACCCGCAAAAGATCGCCCACCGCGATATGCTCAAGGGCCACATCCTCATCATCGCCATCAGCGCGCACCCGCCGCGCCGATTTGGGCGCAAGGCCGAGAAGCGCCTTGATCGCTCCTGACGTCCTGTCACGGGCGCCCAGTTCAAGCACCTGCCCCAGCAGAACCAGGACCGTGATGACCGCCGCCGCTTCGAAATAAGCCGAAACCGAACCATCCATCTGACGGAAAGCAGACGGAAATATCTGCGGATAGAACGTGGCGATCACGCTGTAACCCCAGGCAACGCCGGTGCCGAGCGCAATCAGCGTGAACATGTTGAGATTGCGCGTGAGCAGCGACTGCCAGCCGCGCACGAAAAACGGCCAGCCCGCCCAAACAACAACCGGGGTTGCGAGCAAAAACTGCAGCCAATTGGAAAGTTGCTGGCCGAGTAGCATGGTGAGGCCCGTCAAATGCCCGCCCATTTCCAAAACAACAACTGGAACGGCCAACGCTAGCCCGATCCAGAAGCGCCGCGTCATATCAGCGAGTTCATGATTGGGGCCAGTTTCGGCGGTGACCATCAATGGCTCAAGCGCCATGCCGCAGATCGGGCAGGATCCGGGGCTCTCCTGGCGGATTTCCGGATGCATCGGACAGGTGTAGATCGTGCCTGCCGCCACCGGTTCCGCGGGTTTGGTGCTCGCCTCCAGATATTTTGCCGGATCAGCCACGAACTTTGTCTTGCAGCCCGCCGAGCAGAAATAATAGTCGTGGCCCTTGTGGCCGGCCTTGTGCTTGGCCGTCGCGGGATCAACCGTCATGCCGCAAACCGGATCGATGGCGCCATGCCCGTGATGTTTCATGTTCATCCTTATCCCAATCACTATAAACCCCTCAGGGGTATGCATCCTGATTGACAAATATACCCCCATAGGGTATTAGTCAAGAATGCAAAAGGAAACAAAAATTCCGGTCCTGAAAAGACTGGGCCGCATCGAGGGCCAGGTCCGCGGCATCGTCCGCATGGTCGAGGAAGACCGCTACTGCATTGACGTTGTCACGCAGATTTCAGCCGTGCGCGCCGCGCTGCGCCGCGCCGAGGAGGAAATTCTCCGCGATCATGTGGGCCATTGCGTCGAACACGCCATAGCCAGCGGCAACAAGCACGACCAGCGCAAGAAAGTTGCCGAAATCATGGACGTGCTGTCACGCGTCGATAGATAAGAAGCGGCTTATTCAAAAAGGCTCGACACCGACTCTTCGCGCGATGTGCGGCCGATCGCTTCGCCGATCAGCGAGGCGATGCCGATCACGCGGATGTTGCGTGCGGCCTTCACCGCTTCCGTGGCCAGGATCGAGTCGGTGATCACCAGATGCTTGAGCTTCGACGAGGTGACCCGCGCCACGGCGCCGCCTGAGAGCACCCCGTGGGTGATATAGGCGCTCACGTCCTTTGCCCCCTGCGCCACCAGCGCTTCCGCGGCGTTGCACAGCGTGCCGCCGGAATCGACGATGTCGTCAATCAGGATGCAGGATTTGCCCGCCACTTCACCGATGATGTTCATGACTTCCGATTCGCCCGCCTTTTCGCGGCGCTTGTCAACGATGGCAAGCGGCGTTGCGAGACGCTTGGCAAGGGCCCTCGCCCGCACCACGCCGCCCACGTCGGGCGATACCACCACGGTATTGGCGACATCCATGTGCTGCTTGATGTCGCGGACCATGACCGGACCTGCGAAAAGGTTGTCGGTCGGGATATCGAAGAAACCCTGGATCTGATCGGCATGGAGATCCATGGTCAATACCCGGTCGGCCCCCGCCCTGGTAATGAGATTGGCCACGAGCTTGGCTGAAATGGGGGTGCGCGACCCCGACTTGCGGTCCTGGCGGGCGTAACCGAAATAAGGAATGACGGCAGTGATGCGCTTGGCGGAAGCCCGCTTCAGGGCATCAATGATGATCAGCAGTTCCATCAGATGGTCGTTGGCGGGAAAGCTGGTGGACTGCACCACGAACATGTCCTGGCCGCGGACGTTTTCCTGGATTTCGACAAACACTTCCATGTCGTTGAAGCGCTTCACCACGGCCTTGGTTTGCGGCAGGTGGAGATAGGAGCAGATGGCTTCCGCCAAGGGCCGGTTGCTGTTACCCGCCACTATTTTCATCATGCTTGTCCCTCGTCGCCGCGCTGCGTGTGGGCGCTCTATAACAAGGGTGTGACACAAGCGCAAATGCGGCCTGTGGAGTATATTAACAAAGCACTCGCCCTCTCCCCATTGAAAATGGGGAGAGGTGTCGCGGGGCAAAGCCCCTTGACGGAAAGGGGTCGCTGACCACTGAGTCCCCGGCAGTTTTGGTTGCCCGAGAGAAACGGATTACGAGGCGCGGATTTCAAGAATATGTTGCAATCCTGCAACGGCACCCGGAAATGGAAGGATCACGACGGAAACATTAAGTAATTGTTTTACAATGAATTTGTTTGCCACCGGCAATAACCGGCACAATGCTGCACGTGGCAGGACCTTTCTATCGGCAGCAGCAAACGGGTATTCAGGTCCGTTGCTCCATGGTACAATTCTACCATAATCAAAGATGAAACAGGGGATTGCGATGAAGAATGTATTACGCGCTGCAACGGTTATCGGAATGGCAACGTTTTCGTCAAATGTAATGGCCGCTGATGTGGCTCCGCCTGCTGAGAGTCCGTTCTCGGCAGTATTCGAAGGTTGGGCGGGCGGGTATTTTCTGAGCGGCGAGAATGGAAATTTCGAACCCGATGACAAGAGCTTCTTCGCGCTCGGGGGCGCGGGACGGGCAAGACTCAATCTTTCCGATATTATTGCCGTCCAGATTGATGGTGAAACCGACTATGTCGATGGAGGAAAGAAATCAAACGATACCTATGAAGATGGGGTTCAGGGTGGATTGCATTTGAGTCTGTACAATGATTCCGGCCTGGTCGGCCTGATGGGAGCCATTGGCGACGTCAACACCGACAACGAGAGCGCCAATTTCTGGCTTATTGGCGCCGAGGGTCAGATGTACTTCGATCAGACGACGTTATATCTTCAGGCTGGATACCTTGATAGCAAGAGCAATGATGATCCCGACGATGCGTTTAACAATGCATTCTTCGTGCGCGGTGTAGGCCGGTATTTCCTCTCACCACAGACCCGCATGCAGGCTGAAGTATCCGGGGCGTGGGGCGATGAGGATAGTGACAAACAGAATATGGAAGTCTATGGCTGGGGTCTTCGTGCCGATCACCAGTTGATAGACATGCTTTCGATGTTTGTCGGTTATCAGGGCGCATACTACGACAACTGCTGTGATGACGATGATGATGGTCATTATGTTGACCACCAGGTTCGGGTTGGCATTTCGTTGCTGCTCGGGCGTCCGGATTTATTGTCAGTTGACCGGACCGGACCGACTCTTGACCTGCCTTGGGTGTCACATTGGGTAGCCGCTGGCAGTAATCTCGACTAGTTTGCTGGGGTGCGAGCGCTTAGCGAACAAAATGAAACTGCAAGTCAAAGGGCCCAGCTATCAGGGCCCTTTTTCTTGGCAATTCATTATGCAACAGACGGACGGGTCTTGAACTATTCCGCGCACGCCAGTGGAACGCAGGCCCAATGCCCAAGCGAACCTTGGCCATGCGCCACATGACTTGTGGTGGGCACATATTCCCTAGAACGCGATTGGCTAAACACCGAGGATTAAAGTGTGGCTCAATCCGCGATAGCTAGCACCCACTGCGTTGGCGGGAGAGGTAAAGACTTACCTGAACTTGTTGATCAGCTCGAAAATCCCGGTGGCGGCGGCTTCCACCGCAGCACCGGCGATGTCGCCCCAACCTGCGTCGAGGGAACCGGCGGGCACGTTATTGGCCTGGTTCACGTCGCCAAGCTTGCCGCCATCGGGCGCCTGCACCGCCCATTTGAGCGCCACCATCTGCGTATTGCCCGAAACTTCCGCCATCTCGACCCGGCCAGCAATGGTGAGCGCATTTTTGGCTGGCGCTTGGAGAACCGTCCAACCCGCCGTCGTCAGGGTCTGGCGCATGGCGCGGGTCAATTCATCATTGCCTGTACCCTTGGCTCCCTTAACCGGAATGACGGCGACGGCCCTGATCACCAGCCGCCCGCTCTTGGCGTCAGCGGCAATCTGTTCCGGTGTATCGGCAACCGCCGGCAGCTTGCCCGGGCCATTTAGCGTTTCAAGATCGATCTCCTTGGAGGCCCCCGGCCCTGCCGCAATCATCGTTTCCCATGGCGGGGAGATGATGGCCGGGGTCCGCTCCGCCGGCTGAAGCTTGCCGAAGGGCTGGCTGCCCCCGCCGCACGCAGCGAGCAGAAGCAATAAAAGAACGGGCAGCAGTCGTGTCATCGGACAATCATCGTGAGGGGATATTTTGAAACGGGTTCGGGCTTCCTGGCTCCGATAATATAGGTGCGCCCCAGGCAATAGGCAGCCCCCGCATCGGAATCCATCAGGATCATGTGGGCGAAAAATACCATGCCAGATGCAAGTTCCACCTCATTGCCGCGAAAGAACATGGGGAAATCCATCCAACTCGGGGTGAATTTCGCCCCCAGTGAATAGCCGCAGGCATTGAGCCGGTGCTTTTGCATGCCATGGGCATCCATAACCCGGGCGTGGGCGTCAAATACTTCGCCCGCCGTTTTCCCTGGCCGCAATGTGCTTTCAACTTCTGTGAGAGCCGCACGGCAGGCTTCATCCATTATCGAGTGACTCTTGCTGGGCTTGCCGATGATGAGCGTGCGCATGAAAGCCGCATGGTAATGGCGGTAGACTCCAGCGAATTCCAGCGTGAGCTGGTCGCGCTTCGATAATTTGCGGCGGCCCGATTTGTAGCGGCAGAGCAAAGCGTCGCGGTCGGAGCCGATGATGAATTCATTGCCGGGGTAATCCCCGCCGCCTGAAAAAATGGCGGAATGCTGGGCCGCGAGAATATCGCCCTCATCGGCCCCTGCCTTGGCCTTCTTGATTCCCGCCTTCAAGGCTTCGTCGCCAAGCTTCCCGGCCTTGCGCACATATTTAAGTTCGGCGGTTGATTTCATCAGGCGCAGGCGGTCCACAAGATTGGTCGATTCCACCAGCGTGCAGAACCCATCCAATGCCGCATCCACCGCCTTGCCATTGAAATGGGTGAGGCCATAGGAATTGGTTTCGATGCCAAGGCGCTTGCCACGCGCACCCAGGCTTTCCAGCATGTCGCGGAGTTGCGTGGCCGGTTGCGCCCCGGCTTGATCGGTCCAGATGCGGATGTCCTCAATGTTGGAGGTATGCTGGGCTTGCCGCAAATCCGCCGAACGGGTGAGCAGCGCCAGCTTGCCATCGGCGCCGAGAAAAAGGCACTGGAAGAAGCAGAAACCGAAGGTGTCATACCCCGTGAGGTAATACATGCTCTCCTGCTGGAACATCAGCAGGCCATCGAGATTGGCTTTCTGCATCGCGGCAATCGCCGCCTTCATGCGCTGCTGGTATTCGGAAGGCTCAAAATGAAGTGCCATAAATGCCCCTAAGTCAGCGTGATGGCGGCGATCTGCCGCCCGTAATCCTTCTCGCGCGCATGCGTGGCGCGGCGGTAGGAGAAATACTCCGCCTCGCGCTTGTAGGTGCAAAGCCCGCTGTCGATGACTGTACCGATGCCGAAACTTTTCATCCGGGCAATCAAGTATGCTGGTAAATCAAACATATAGTGTCCCTTCTTCACTGATTCTGTGAAGTGCATTTTATTGCCGGCCGAAGCCTCGACAAAGCGCGCGATGAATTCCGGCCCGACCTCATAGGCCGATTTTGAGATGGTGGGACCAAGCACCGCAACGATATTTGCCCGCTTGGCGCCCAACTCTTCCATTTTCACGACCGTGGCATCGGTGATGCCAGAAAGCGCACCCTTCCAACCCGCATGGGCGCAGCCAATAACGCCTGCCCTTTCATCGGCAAAAAGCACCGGGCCGCAATCGGCGGTGAGGGTTCCAAGGATCAGGCCCGGAACATTGGTCACCATGCCGTCAACCTTCGGACGCTCGTCATGGGGCCACGGCTTTTTGACGATCAGGGCCTCGGCACTATGCACCTGGAACGTGGTGGCGATCTGCGGCTCGCTTCCGCCCAAGGCTTTGGCGACCACGCTGCGGTTCCGCACTACCGTGGCGCGGTCATCGCCCGACCCCAGCCCGCAATTGAGCGAGGCGAATATGCCGGTGGAATGACCACCCTGCCGTCCGAAGAAGCCATGGGCGATGCCGGGTTGCTTGAGTTCGCGGGTTTCTATCATGGTGTCCCAAAGGGATAGGGCATTGGAAGATCTGCCGATGTTGCTACCATGACTTTGAAGAGATTTCCCATTTCCGTTTCGCCTGCCAGCCTTGCAACGGCCCGGGTCAGGCTGTCCCTGCTGTTCGCATCGGCTTTTGACGAAAGAATGGCGGCCCGCTGCTCCAGTCCCATGGCCAGAAGAAAAGCCCGCTGGGTGATGGCGAGAGGAATCGCCGCACCGCCCTGGCTGAACGCCTTGGCAAGCGCCTCAAAATCCACATGCGAGGTGATATCGCTCTCCCCCGGCTGGCCGGTGACGGACACATATTCATGGGCCCGCACCGCTTGCAAAGTGTCGCCGGGCGCGGTTTGCAGATGGCCATAGTCAATAATGAGGGCGCAGCCCTTGTGCTTGGCAAGACGTTGGCCAATGTCCTTGGCGATGTCTATGCGCTGCGGGGCAAATTCAATGACGTCGCCATTGGCCCCTTGCGCGTTATCCAATGCGGCGGGCATGAAGCCCATGCCTTCCGCTCCCACGCAGCGCTCCAGCCATTTGTCATGGCGCTTCTCAAACTGCCGGATGGGAATCGCATCGAAGAATTCATTGGCGATCAGAAGCAGGGGGCCATCGGGTACGTTTGCGAAAGCGTCATGCCACGTCACATCGCCCTCAAGTTTTTCCTTCTGCAGCTTGCGTAAGATCGGACTCATCTCAACCAGATGAATCCGCGCCGCCTCCCGAAAACCGGGCATGACTTTCGCAGCTTTCAGGATATCGGCCATCAGGGTTCCCCTCCCCGGCCCCAATTCCACAAGATTGAAAGGGGCAGGCTTTCCCATGACATCCCACGCCGCCGCGCACCACACGCCGATCAACTCGCCAAAAATCTGCGAAATTTCCGGCGCCGTCATGAAATCCCCCTGCTCGCCAAAGGGATCCCGGCTCATGTAATAGCCATGCACCGGATGGCCGAGGCAGAGGCCCATGTAGCGGTCCATCGGCATCGGGCCTTCGGTGGCAATGATCTCGCCGATGATTTTTTCCAGCGGTGTCATGTGGAATGCCGCGAGCGCAGCAACAGCCAGATGCCGATGGCAAGTAAGGGCACCGAGAGGATCATGCCCATCGTCACAAAGCCGCCGAAATAACCCAGTTGCGCATCAGGCTCGCGCACGAATTCAACCACGATCCGCGAGAACCCATAGATCAGCGCATACAGGCCCGCCGCGCGGCCGGGTTTCGTCAAAATCTTGTAGCGGTAAACCGCATAGTTGATGACCGCGAACAGCAGCACCCCTTCAAGTAAGAATTCATAAAGCTGGCTCGGATGGCGCGGCAGGCCCGTGAGGTCATTGGGAAACACAAAAGCCCAGGGCAGATAGGTCTCCCTGCCGTAAAGTTCGCCATTGATGAAATTGGCCAGCCGTCCCAGGCCAAGGCCAACCGGTGTTGCCGCCGCGCCCAAATCCAGCAACCGGTCAAGCCCGATGCCCTGCCGCCTCGCATAGATATAAGAGACGATGATCACGCCGAAAAATCCACCGTGGAAGGACATGCCGCCTTCCCAGACACGGAAAATATAGAGCGGATCCGATTGTATCTGTGTCCAGCCGTAAAACACCAGGTAGCCAATGCGCCCGCCCAGCACCACCCCAAGCATGGCCAGGAGAAAGAAATCATCGATCTGTTTTGGCGTGGCCGATGGCGTGCTTCCGGCCCAGAGCTTTGGATTGGAAACCAGCCGCTTCATGTACCAGATGCCGAAGATGAGTCCCACGATATAGGCCAGCGCATACCAGCGCACGGCGAACGGCCCGATGGAAAAGAGCACGGGATCAATATTCGGGAATGTCAGCACCGCAAATGTGAACATGACGGCGGACAGTGTCTGCGTCGCGCCTTGCCGTCAAGTCCGCAGAATGGGCCGGTTTACGTCCCGCGCAACAGGTCGGTCGAACCCTTGCCGGCCGCATCCAGATGCTTGAAGCCGCGAATGCGTCCGAGCGCCGATTGCGCCACGAAACGCGCCCCGCGCCAGGAACGCAGGCCCATGGATGTGCCGGTTGAAACCCGGCGCAGCCACAGGGCCTTTTGCAACGAATCCGACTCGCACTGAAGCTTCACCGGATCAGTATAGAAATCCGCCACATCGGCGCCTTCGATTGTTTCCTTGCCGAGCCACGCCGGCACATAGGTGGAGCACAGGCGTTGAACGTCGGTCAGAACCTTGTTGGCCCCCGTTCCCGCTGCCGGGCACGAGGTTGAATAAGCGTCCCCCACCAGCACAATGCCTGGCCTCTCCGGCGCGTTCATTCGGACGAGATCAATCGGCCGGATGCTGACCTGCCCGTCGACGGTGAAAGGTCCGGTAAACTGGGCGAGCGTCGGGATAAGTTCGAGCAGCGCCTCCTTTGGCTGATGGCGGAATTTGCGCAGGCGCGTGTCCTCCATGCCCCAATAGACGAAGAGGTTTGCCCGCATGCCGCCCGGCACCGGGAACACCGTGAGATAGGCCATGGACTGGTCCGGCCGCTCCGGAAAAACCGTCAGCGCCGGAAACGCGAACGGCTGGTCCCCATCAGGCTTCATGTCGAAACCGATGCTGATCGAGTGGCAGGGGCTGAGCACCTCGCGCTTGATCTCAAGCAGATCGCGCAAGCCCGGATTCAATCCCGTGGCCATGATCACCAGCCGGGCTTCAATCTCGTCTCCCGTGGCAAGGGTGATGTTCTGCCTAGCTGCATCACCGGCAATCCCGGTTACTTTCGTTGCGATGTGGCAGACGTTCGCAGGAATCTGCTGCCGCACCGCATTCACCAGGTCATGATACATGATGCCCGCGCGACCGCTTGGCTTGCGGTCAACCAGCCGGCCATAACGCACCACCCAAACTTGGCCGTCTAAGCAAGCCTGCGGCAAGACATCATCGGCGAGTCCCGTGAGGTGCAGCAGCGCCAACTGGGACTCATCAAGTTTCTCAACGCGGAATTCCGGGCGCTGCGCCATGTGCGGCTCAATGAGCATCGCATCATGCCCGACCCTGCCGAGCATCGCCGCGGCGGTGGCCCCGGCAAGTCCGCTGCCGATAATGGCAACATCTGTTGTCAGGCTCTTCACGCTGCAGCTTTCCCTGACATTACCTGCGTGATGGACCGGACCGCCCGCAGCAGAGCGTCCGACTTTTTGATTTTGCCTTTCAGGGCAAGGCCCGCGCGCCAGATGGGTGCCGTCACCTGTCCCGCTGCCGTAATCGGAATGACCGAGTCGTAAAGCGCTTCGGCGTCTTTGCAATAAACTTGCTTGTAGGCGGCATCACCGATGCCAAGGTCAAACCTGTCCAAGCCGCGTTCGCAGCACATCCGGATAACATTGGCGAGCAGCAATTCGCCCGGGCTGTAGTGTCTGAATTCCGCTCCGGCGATGGAATTGAACATGCCGCTGAAACGCCCATCGGCCACGATGCCGCCAAAGGTGGCGATGACCGTGTCGCCTACCAAGGCGGCGTAGAGTTCGATGACGGGCTCGCCCGTATCAGGATCGATCATATGGGCAGCGGCGGCGGTAAATTCTTTTACCTCCGGCGCATCGAAGGCATTGCTCAGGCCCCGTTCGCGCATGCGCGCAGCCTTCTGCTGGAAGAACGCTGCAAGCACCTGGTCAATCTCGGCAGGGGTCCGGGCGCGCTGAAAGGCAACAGGCCCCAGTGCGGCAAGCTGGCGCTCCTTTTGCCGGAGCTTCTTGCGCGAGTTGGCGCCCATCCGCTCCTTGAGCAGGGCCTCGAAATCACTGCACAGCTCACCAGCATAGGACCGGCTGGCGGAAGCCTTGTGAGGGGCGCTAAGCATGGGGTTGGCCACGCCCTGCCAGCTCGCGGGCTGGTTCAACAGAACGAGAAGGTCAAGGCGCGGCCCGTTCTGGCGCAGGCCCTCTAGCAATGCATTCAGGCCCGCGGCGGGCTGCTTCAAGTATTCCGGCCGCCAGATCGGCAGATTGAAATTCGTGTGCTTGCCGCCCATGAAAAATCCGACCTGAAGGGCCCCAACCTGTTTGCGGACCAGCGGCAGCAGAAGGATGGGCTTACCCGTTTCATCGCGCAGCACCATGACATGGGGCGAAGCCTGCGAATTGCTTCCGATATGATCCCACCAGCCCGACATCCAGGAATAATGCTGGTAGCGGCTGCAGATCGCCCCCTGCTGTACCAATTCGCGCCACAGGGGCTCAGCCTTCCCGATGTGGGTCAGGACCTCGACTGGTGCCCGCACCGCAGGGTTAACGGCGGATGTGAGCGCCGGAAGTCCAACAGGTTGCGGTAGCGTATTAACGTTAGGCGGATTTTGCACAGTTCCGGGCCTCGAACAGGTGAAACGGCGCGGCCCCCCAAGGCGGCCGCTTGGCCTTAACAAGGCAAGCCCTATGCCAGTTAACCTTGATAGGGACTGTTAAAGCTATGCTCGAATAGTTTCCTCTATTTGCCGCCATGAATGCAGAACTTGCCGCGTTTCCTTCAGTAAAGTGAAGAATTGGCCGCCACCTGGGGCTTGATCATGAATTCGGTTAATCTCAGCATTTAAATAGTGGCAGAGCAGGAGAGTTCCAACTGCACCGTGACCAACCAAAAGTATGTCACCTGCCCTGCTCTGTTTCAAAATACTCTCGACTGCAGAAACAATGCGCAATTGCGCATCAGCCGCCCGTTCCCAGCCTCGAACACTCCGCAATGGATAGGCGAAAAATTCATTTGCGACCGCATCGAATTCGTCGAACGGCAAATAACCCGTTGCCGATCTGTCGTTTTCATGCATTGTCTCATTGACTACAAGTGAGACACCCAAGCTGGCGGAAATCATTTGCCCTGTTTCGATAGCCTTTGCCTCTCCGCTGGAAATTACCTGAGTTGTGCCAAGTAAAAAGTTGGAATTGATGAGCTTCGATATGCGCTCCCGTCCGACAGTACTTACCCCCACATAGGCACGGGAATATGTGGATCAATCTGTACTTGTGGATTGGTGAGATAGCGAATACGCACAATACCTCGTTGTTGCCCGCAACTTTTAATTTCCAAATTGGTCAGCTGCGCCGGACCACCGTGATATGGTCCGGATCGAGCGTGGCAAAGACCCGCGCGCCAGGCTTGAATATCTTGTGGGTTGGCTGAACCACGAACATCGAGCTGTTGGCCGTGGAGATCGTGTATTCCCAATGCGATCCGAGATAGGTGGCTTTCTCGACTTTCGCCGGCAGCGAGGCAGCCTTTGAGCCCTTGGCGTCGAGGCTGACGCCGCTGGGCCGCACCACAAGATAGATATCGTTGCCCTCATAGCCACGGACCGGGACATCGACGATGAGGTTGCCCAGATCAATCGTGATGGTTTTTTCCTTTTCATTGCGTTTCCGGATGCTGCCGGGAATGAGATTGGCGCTGCCGATGAAATCTGCGACGAAGGCGTCCGCTGGCCGCTCATAAAGATCATGCGGCGTTCCCACCTGCGCGATCCGGCCCTTGTTCATGACAACAATCTTGTCAGAGACTGCAAGAGCCTCTTCTTGGTCATGTGTCACATACACACTTGTAAGCCCCAAGGTTTGTTGCAACTCCCTTATCTCCTCGCGCATCCGGCGGCGCAACTTCGCATCCAGATTGGAGAGCGGCTCGTCAAACAGCAGCACCTGTGGCTCCAGCACCAGCGCGCGGGCAACGGCCACACGCTGCTGCTGGCCACCAGACAATTCCGAAGGCAGGCGGTCATCGTAACCTTCTAGACCCACCATCTTCAGGCCCTCGCGGGCCTTGTCGCGCTGGGCCGGCCGCGAAAGCTGCGATTGCCGCAACCCGTAGGAAACATTTTCGATGACGCTCATGTGCGGGAACAAGGCATAGGACTGGAACACCATGCTGACATCACGCTCGTTCGGCGGAAGCAGCGTCACGTCCTTCCCGCCAATCAGCACGTGGCCCGAGGTTTGCGTTTCGAGTCCGGCAATCATCCGAAGTGTCGTGGTTTTCCCGCAGCCCGAGGGGCCGAGCAACGTCACCAGTGTGCCGGCTTCGATGTCAAGCGTAACAGCATCGACGGCAACCGTGCTGCCGAATGCTTTGGTGACCGCATCAAGCCTTACCGCCGCCGACCGGCTGACAATTTTCATGCAACACCCCCACGAACCGCCAATGGCTGAATGCCCCGGTTGGAGCGCCGCTGCTCGCCCACCCCAAGCTGAATGGCCCCGATGGCCCCCAGCATGAACAGGATGAGCACCGAGCTGTAGGCGATGGCGACGCCGAAATCCGAAACCTCCACCCGCCCGACGATATAGGCCGTGGCGAGATTGTATTGGGCGCTGACCAGAAAGATCACCGCGCTCACCGAGGTGATGGCCCGCACGAAGGCATAGACTAGGGAGGCGATAATGGCCGGCCTGAGCAGCGGCAGGATCACCCGGCGGATTGTTGCGAAGCTTCCGTGCCGCAGCATCAGCGAGCATTCGTCAAGGCTCCGGTCGATCTGGCTCATAGCGGCAATGCCGGCCCGGATTGAAACGGGCATGTTGCGGAAAATAAAGCAGATGACCAGAATGAGCCCGGTTCCGGTGATTTCAATGGGCGGCACGTTGAAAGCAAGAATATAGCTCACGCCGATCACCGTGCCCGGAATGGCAAAGCTCAGCATGGTGATAAATTCGAAAGTGGACTGGCCGATGAACCGCTGGCGGTTGAGAAGATAGGCGGTGAGCAAGCCAATTGCGGCGGTGAATGGTGCCGCGGCAGCGGAAACGCCGATGGTCGTGAAAAAAGAGGACCACGCCCGGCCCGTCCATTGCAGTCCCCGCTCCGTCCATTCAATGCCGAAGGCCGTGATGTAGTGCTGGAAGGTCAGCGTATTGTCGATGCCAAGCGATTTGACGAAGCCGCCGATGAGAGTGATCCCGTAAAGCAGAACCGTGAAGGCAAGCCACGGCACTGCCGTCATGTAGATCAGTCGCCGCACCCCGTCGGGAAGCTTTGCCGGAAGTCCGGAATCGCCCTTCCCTGCAATGGTCGTGTAGGAGCGCCGGCCCAGCCAGCGGCGCTGGAGATAGAAAGCCGAGAGTGTCAGCGCAAGAAGAGCAATCGACAGCGCCGCTGCCCGACCCGGATCATTCTGCGAGCCGACGATAGCAAAGAAGATGTCGGTCGAAAGTACATCATAGTTGCCGCCCAGCACCAAGGGATTGCCGAAATCCGCGAGACTTTCCACGAAGCCGATCAGAAAGGCATTGGCAAGCCCGGGGCGCATCAGCGGCCAGGTGACGTTAGCGAATGTCTGCCAGCGGTTGGCCCGCAGGGTTTGCGATGCTTCTTCCATGGAAGGGCTGATGCCTTCGACAACGCCAATGATCACCAGATAGGCAATGGGCGCAAAGGCCAGCGTCTGAACCAGCAGCAAGCCGAAGAAGCCGTAAATCCAGCGGCTCGGCGGAATGCCAAAGAGCTCGCTCATCAGCCATGTCGCTACCCCATTTCGCCCAAACAGCAGAATGATGCCAAGCCCGATCACGAATGGCGGCGTGATGATAGGCAGGATAGCAAGCAAACGGAGCAGGCCCTTGGCGCGGAAATTGGTGCGCTTGTGCAACAGGGCAAAACCAAGGCCCAGCAAGGTCGTGGCGAGCCCCGTGGCAACCCCTAGCGCAAGGCTGTTCAGGGTGACCTGCCCCACATCGGCGGAAAAGACGCGGGCAAATATGGCGGTGACCGAGTATCCGCCCTCCGGCGTAACCGCAGACTCAATCAGGATGAGAAAGACGGGATAAAACACAAAGAGCGCGATGCAGGAGGCGACAACTGTAATCGAGCCAACCAGAAACCCATCTCCCCGCATCAGCCCATTGAGCGCAAGGCCAGTTGAAAAAAGGAGAAGCAAGGCACCGCCGCAAATGACCGCGCCGACTCCAAACCCAGTCTGCGCAGAAATCGGGCCAAAAGCCAGTTCAAGCCAGGATGCATTCCAGCCCTTCAATCCGATGAGAAAGCCCTGCGCAAACATCCAGAACAGGCCCACACCCCCCGCCCCGGCAATCACCGAACCGCGCGGGCCTTCGCGCCGGAAGACCTCGATGAATGGAATGAGCAGGCAGAGGCCAATCAGCAGAAGCTGCCACCGGCCATGCAACAGGGCCTGTAGAAATAAGGATGAGGCGTTGGCTTCGCCAAACTGCCCAATCCAGGTGAACTTCCAAAAGCCCGAGGGAACGACATACCAGGGCAAAGCAATAGCCCCTATCAGGCCGATGATGGCCAGCAGCAAAATGTGGCGCGATTGTTTGGAAAGCTCTGGCATGGTTATGGGATCCGGCGGCATGTGGCCGCTGGATCCCTATCCAATGTCATTTTGCTCCGATTTCAGTGTCCCAGCGTGACAGCAGGCGCTTGCGTTCGGCGGAAGCGCCGAACTTGGCGAAATCGTAATCGATCAGCTTGATATCCGCCATTTTCGGAGCTACGTCCGGAATTGGCGCCTCCATATTGGACGGGTTCTGATAGCTGTTCGACGCCGCACCAAGCTTCTGGGCTTCCGGCGTCAGTGCCCAGTCATACCACTTCTTGGCACTGTCCATGTTGGGCGCACCCTTGATGATGCTCATGGAGCCGATCTCAAACCCGGTTCCCTCGCAGGGGCTCACATTCTTGATCGGTGCATTTGAGGTAATGGTAGGCGTGATCACATCATGCTGGAAGGCGATGCCAACCAGGGTCTCGCCGCGCGCCGCGGCTTGGGCCGGTGCCGCTCCCGATTTTGTGTATTGGTTGATATTACCGTCGAGTGCTTTCATGTATTTGAAGGCTTCCTCTTCGCCGAGGATCTGCACCATCGTGGCAAGGAAGGTATAGGCCGTGCCCGATGAATTTGGGTTGGCGACCTGAACTTCGCCTTTGAATTCCGGCTTGATGAGATCGGCCCAGCAGGTGGGTGCGGCAATCTTTTTCTGTTCCAGCAACTCGCTGTTGTAGCCGTAGCCAAGCGCTCCAAGATAAACGCCGACGGTGGCGCCCTTGCCGGTTTCATGCTGCTTGATCGCCCAGGGATGAAGCTTTGCAAGCATGGACGATTCATAGGCTTCCGTCAGTCCCTCTTCGGCGGCCTGCAAATGGGGATCACCCGTGCCGCCCCACCAGATATCGCCCTTGGGATTGGCCGATTCAGCCTTGACCTGCGCAAAAGTTTCACCGGAACTTTTCCGCGTCATCGCCACGGATATGCCGGTTGCTTTTTGAAACTCGTTGACCATGCTCTGGCACCATTCTTCCTGCACCGAGCAATAGACGGTGAGATTGCCATCGGCCTGTGCCGATGAGCCACATGCCAAGGCGGCAAACGCCAAAACAGCCGCGGAATTAAAGAATTTTCGTGTCATTGAGATCATGGCTTCCTCCCAGTTCAGACTTTTGTTTGTGACAGTTTTGTGACAACATGACAGAAGAAAATGCTGTTGACCAGCATGGATTTTCCAGGAGATTGAGGATGGATGAAGGTGAACTTGACCGGCGTTTTCACGCGGGCCTTGGCCTGGTGCGCGAGGTCGGCCAGGAAGCCGGCCGGCAGTATCGCCGCCGTGACACTTTGGCGGTTGAAACCAAAGGCCTCCAGGACCTGGTAAGCGAAACTGATCGCGCCTGTGAAGACGAAATTGTCTCGGCCCTTGCCCGGATGTTTCCCGGCGATGCCTTTCTCGGCGAGGAGCATGGATTGCAGAATGCTGGTGGTGATGCCACTTGGGTCATTGACCCCATTGATGGCACCGCAAACTTTCTCCGCGGTATTCCACTCTGGTGCGTCTCGCTCGGGCTCGTTTTCCGGAACGCGCCGGTCATCGGAATTATCTATAATCCGGAGACTGACGAACTTTATGCGGCCAAACGTGGAGCCGGCGCAACACTCAACCGCGCAAAAATAAAAGTCAGCGCTACTGCAAAACTGAACGAGGCTCGCATGGGCATTGGATTCAGCTACCGCCGCCCCGTAGCACCCCATGTCCAGGCAATCACGTCTCTGCTTGAAGCCCATTGTGAATACAGCCGCTTCGGCTCAGGCGCACTGGGCATGGCTTTCACTGCAGATGGCCGCATGGACGGTTATTGGGAAGCCCACATCAACATCTGGGACGTGGCTGCCGGACTTTGCATCGTCAAGGAAGCGGGCGGCTGGACCAACGACTTCATGTCGGGCGATGTCTTCCGCCGGGGCAACCCGATACTTGCAACCAATCCGGCATTGGCCGCTCCCCTTCAGGCATTGCTGCCACTGTAGGGCTACTCACGCACCTTCGCACTGGAAAACCAGACGTGTTCGTAAATTGCGACAGCACTTTCATCCGGGGCCCGATCACGGTTCAGATGAAGCGAGCAAATGCGCCGCGCCGTGGCGGGCGTGGGTGCAAGGGCACTGCCCTTGGGACGTGAAGCCCCTGCACAGGGGATGAACCAGGATGACATCAGGGGCCTCGCCTCGAAACCCTTCGGCACACGGGTCACCAGCATGGCGAGAGCCACCTCTACAGTGGGCCGCCAGGGAAAGATCAACCGTCCAGCGGGGCGGAGCGCAGCCAGCCAATTCTCGGGGGGAGCGGCGACAGCCGCACTTACATAGATGAGGTCCGAGGAAGGCAGCTCCAGTGAAACTGCATCACCCACGACAACCGACACGTTCTTGAAGCTGGCAAGGTTGCGCCGCGCGGCCTCCGCCAGATCACTTTCGATCTCAAATCCGATCAGGCGTCCGCCGGGTTGCACGAGCCGTGACAGGATGGCGGAGTAGTAGCCCATCCCCAAGCCAATCTGGGTGACGGTTTCCCCGGGCTGCGGTGCCACCGCACCCATCCACATGGCATGCAGATGCGGTTCGCCGTTGTTGATGCCTTTCCGGGCATCAAGCGCGATAACGGAATTCCGGTAGACATGGCGGGGGTCCGAATCCGGTGTCTCAGCATACCGCCCCTCCACGAGCAGTTTCCACGGCCCCGGCGGAAGAAAGTCCTCGCGGTGCACGCTGTAAAATATCTTTTCAAGGCGTGGATCCGGCGAAGCGCTCACCCGCGTCATCTCCTTGGCGTAGGTCTGGCGGACGTTGTCCAGATCAGCTTGGTCCAATTTGGCCTCACTTCCCAACTTTCCTTCCAGCCTGCATCTCCGCCAATTAACTTTCAAGTAGGCCCGCCACACGGAGGCCCTTGAAAAACCTTCGATAAATCCATAGCTAGGAGAAAGAAGAGGATTTTTGCCATGACCACCACATCATCCCGGTTTTTTGACGAGCTTGCCAAGCTGATGACCAACGCCACGGGAGCAGCACAGGGCCTGCGCAAGGAGGTTGATACCATGGTTCAGGCCCAGGTTGAGCGGGTTTTGAATAACCTGGAGCTGGTCAAACGCGAAGAACTGGACGTTGTCCGCGACATGGCTCGCAAGGCCCGCGAAGAGAACGAGGCCCTGGCAAAGCGCCTGGCTGAACTTGAAGCCAAGGCTGTTTCGGACGTTTCCATTCCGTAATTTCATGTGGAGGAATCCATTACAAATGCCCCCTGACTCTTGTGGCGACTCAATCGCACGGGCATTTTCCCTTTGGCCTGCTGTGATTCGTCAGGCACGTGAGGATTTGGGGTATGGGCGCACTGCAGTCATATTTGAACGACACTACCAACCCGCTTGATCTTATCGAGCGCCTGGCAGAGCGCCGCGACTGGTCCGTTGACCGGACCAATGATTGCGAAGTGACCATGGTGATGGGCGGCGGCTGGAGCGATCTCTACGTTTCTCTCAACTGGCGTGACGACCTGGAATCGCTTCTCGTGGCCTGCACCTATGACATGAAGGTGCCGCCGGCCCGCAAGGATGAGGTGGGCCGCCTGCTCACCCTGATCAACGGGCAATTGTTCCACGGCCATTTCGACATGTGGCACGGTGACGGCAGCATCGTGTTCCGCAACAATCTGGTTCTCTCAGGCGGAGCCGTGGCCAATGACGCCCAATGCGAAACCCTCATCCGCCTCGGCATCGAATCCTGCGAGCGCTATTACCCGGCCGTGCAATATGTCTGCTGGGCGGGCCAGACCGCCAACGCCGCCCTCGAAAGCAGCCTGCTCGAAACCATGGGTGAGGCATGAGTCTTGCGCTCAAGGGAACCCTGGTTCTCGTGGGTGCCGGCAAGATGGGCGGCGCCATGCTGGAGGGCTGGTTGAAATCCGGAGCCGATCCCAAAAAAATTGCGGTTCTTGATCCCTTTGTCTCGGGCGAGATGAAGGCCCTGCTGGCCAAGCACAAGGTGTTGCTCAATCCAGCCATTGCCAGCATCAAGAATGCTGAAGTTGTCCTGATCGCCGTGAAGCCGCAAATTATGGAAGAGGTTCTTCCGACCATTGTGGGCTTGGGCAGCTCGAAGCCTCTGATCCTGTCCGTGGCCGCCGGGAAAACCATCGCCTCTTTCGAGCGCCACTTTGGAAAATCCGCCGCCATTATCCGCACAATTCCGAACACGCCCGCCAGCATTGGCCGCGGCATTACGGCGATGTCAGCCAATGCCAATGTCTCGGCAGCGCACTTGAAATTGGCAACCCAGCTTCTCTCGGCAATTGGCGAGGTTGTGACCGTTGACCGGGAAGAGCTGATTGATAGCGTGACGGCCGTTTCCGGTTCCGGCCCGGCTTATGTTTTTTACCTGACCGAATGCCTTGCGGCGGCGGCGGAAAAAGTGGGCCTCCCCCCAGCCCTTGCCATGCAACTGGCCCGCGCCACCGTGGCCGGCGCCGGCGAGTTGATGCGGGTGACGGGCACCGATGCCGCCACCCTTCGGCAGAATGTCACCTCGCCCAAGGGCACGACCCATGCGGCCCTGCAGGTTCTCATGGCAGACGATGGCTTGCGGCCGCTGTTTGAAAAGGCCGTGAAGGCGGCAGCGGACCGCTCGCGGGAGCTGGCGAGCTAGATATTGGCCATTTTCCCACCTCTTCTCATCTTGCCCGCGCTTGACGCGGGCGTCTCCGCCCCGTCAAAGAAGATGGCCGTGTCGAGCACGGCCATGATGAGATGGAGGAAGGTTAGCGCGGCTGGAAGATACAGTAAATCTTCCGCAGATAGCCTTCCGACTTCCAGGAATTCGGCGTGCCGAGCGGCACGAAGAAGGTGTCGCCGGCCTTGAAGGTTTGGCTCTTGCCCTTGTCGTCGGTGAAGGTCACCGCGCCTTCCAGCAGATGCATCAGTTCATACCGGTTGAAGTCGAGGAGCTTGCGGTGATAGCCGGTAGTATCCCAAATTCCCACGGTGAATTGGCCCGTC
>DATLDM010000102.1:0-14193 GCA_035525875.1 Aestuariivirga sp. | reverse complement strand
TTGCTTGTACCATAATTCTATCCCGATAACATTAGGCGCGGCGGCGCATGAAGATTGGACGAAACGCATCATCCTGGCGGAGTTCAATAAGGCCTTCACGGACCAGTTCAAGACTCGCGGTAAAGCTCGAGGCCCGCACCGTGCGGCGCATGCCAGGCGGGCCCAGATATTCCTCCAGCCAGTGATCAAAGGTGCTCCAGTCATCCATGGTGCCGACAAGCCGTTCAAGCGCCTCGCGGGCTTCCTTGATGGACCAGGTGGCATGGCGCTTGAGCGTATAGGTCTGGTGGCTTGCCTTGCGCTGGCGGCGCTCGGCATAGGCCTTCAGCAGGTCAATCAGATTGTCGGCATATTCGCGCTGGGTTTCAACGATCAGCGGTTCGGGGTTGCCGCGGCTGAATACGTCGCGGCCCAGAATATTGCGGCCCATGAGCTTGGCTGCCGCATCGCGCATGGCCTGCAGGCGCTGCAGGCGGAAGGCCAGCTGCGCGGCGAGATCGGTGGCGGGTTCATCCTCCGAACCCGGCGGCATGGGGATCAGCATGCGCGACTTGAGATAGGCGAGCCAGGCGGCCATCACCAGATAGTCGGCGGCCACTTCAATGCGCATTTTGCGGGCGTTGTCGATGTAGGCGAGATATTGTTCGGCAAGCGCCAGGATGGAAATCTGCGCGAGGTCAACCTTGTGGTGGCGGGCAAGCTCGAGGAGCAAATCGAGCGGGCCTTCGAAGCCGCCGACATCAACGATCAGCGCGCTGTCGGAATCGGCAATGGCTTCCTTGCGCAGTGGCCCCTCGCCATCAGGCCACAATTTTTGCACCGCAGTTTCGCTCTCATCTGTCATTTCAAGTTCTCAATTTCCTGCGCTGGTGATTCGCCCTGTAGAGCTTAGCTTATCCCCACATTCAAGCGGAAACGACCAAATCCAAATCCTTGAGGGCCGCCTTCTTGTCATAGGCTTGCGGCTTGCGGGCGGATTTCAGCGCCAGCTTGGCCCGGCGCATGGCCTTGCCCTTCAGTTCGCCGGCGGCTTCGGCCACTTCGCGCATTTCCGAAAGCACGCCGTTGCAATGGAGGAGCATGTCACAGCCGGCCTTCAGGGCCCTGTCGCATTTCTCCTCGAAGCTTCCCGACAGGGCTTTCATGGAGAGATCGTCAGTAATCAGAAGGCCGCGAAAGCCGATCTGCTCGCGGATGACGGACTTGATGATTTTGCGGGAGAGTGTTGCCGGCGAAGTCTTGTCGATGGCGGAATAGATCACGTGGGCGGTCATGGCCATGGGGGCATCGGCAAAGGCGGCGAAGGGCGGGAAATCAACCTGCTCCAATTCCTGGCGCCTGGCGTTGACCACGGGCAAATCTTTGTGGCTGTCGACACCTGCGCGCCCGTGGCCGGGAATGTGCTTCATCACCGGGAGCACGCCGCCATCCATGAGGCCTGCGGTGTGGGCCCGGGCCAGGGCCATGACATGTTCGATATGCATGCTGTAGGCGCGGTTGCCGATGACGTCGTGGGCGCCTGCCTGGGGCACATCCAGCACCGGAAGGCAATCGACAGTAACGCCGATTTCAATCAGGTCTTCGGCCATGAGGCGGCCCACATGGCGCGCGGTGCGCAGGGCCGCGAGGGGATTCTTTGCATAGAGATCGCCGTAGGCGCGGGCTGACGGATATTTCCGCCAATAGTTGGAGGGTGGGCCGAGACGCTGAACCCTGCCGCCTTCCTGATCGATGAACACGGGTGCGTCCTTGCGGCCCACGGCTTCGCGGAAGGCGGAGGTGAGCGCCTGGATCTGCGTGGGCGTTTCGCAATTGCGCTTGAAGAGAATGAGGCCCCAGGGATTTTGCTCGTGAAAGAAGGCTGCCTCAGCCGAGGACAGTTGTGGGCCTTCACACCCGCTGATGAAGCTGCGAATTTTCATGATACGGATATTGGACTATTGCTTGCGGACAAGACAGTCGCGTTCGCCGGCAGCGAACAGCGAGTTGCAAATCTTGGTGGCCTGGTCACGCGATGTAAGAGGGCCAACGGCCACGCGGTAGCGCGTGCTGCCGCCAATGGTGGCGGGATTGATTGCCGATGGAAGGGTTCCAATGATGCTGGCGTATTTTGCTTTCAGCCGGCCAAACTCGGTGCTGGCTTCCGATTCTGATTTGAAGGAGGCGAGCTGGACAAAATATCCGCTGCCGGCGCTTGCAACCTGGGTGGGGGCTGCCTGCTGCTGGATTGGCGCAGGCGCGGGAATGGAGGCAACCTGCTGTTCAGGAGCAGCGGGGGCGACTTGCGTCTCGGGCACCTGGTCATTGGTTCCCCGGAACAGACCAAGCAAGGTTTTCTTCTTCTTGACGACGGGGGCCGGCTGGGTGGCTACGGGCTGATCAACGACAGGTGGAGCAGAAGCAATCTGGCCTCCGTCGGCCGGATCGGCTGGCGGCACGAGAACAACGGGTGCGGCGCCCAAACTGTCATCGGTATTTTCGGCAGCTGCCGTCGTCTTCTTTGCCGCCGGCTTTTTAACCACGGGTGCTGATTCTTCGTTGACAATTTCTTCCGTGGCAGGCGCAGGTGCGGCGGGCGGCGTGGCCTGCTGGGTAGTCGCCGCTGCAGCAGTTTCACCTGGTACTGGAGCAATGTCGGAGCCAGGGGCCGTGCTCGTCGTGCCCGTTGAGTTTGTCGCCGTGGGCGTGGAACTCAAAGCCGCCGTGTTCCTGGCAGACGGGGTGGAAAGAGCCCCCTGTGTATCGTTGCTGGTGCCGGATGGCGGGGGCATGGGCAAGGGAAGCGCATCACCGCCTTCCGAGAAGGAATCGAAGCCATCACCGGCGGGCTGCGGGACCTGCTCGGCATCGCCCTGCTGGGATTCGGGCTGCAGCGGGGTTTCTTCGGTGGGAACCACCCGGCCGCCCAGAACTTCATTGTCGCCGATGATCCGGTCATAGATCTGCTTTTTCGACGCCGCCGCACCGGGGGACTGGCTATCCGGCGGCTGTTCGGGAGCCGATTTGGCGGACTGATCGGGAGCTGAAACAACTGGCGCAGTGTCGGTTGAGCCATTGGTCGCCACGGTCTTGACGTTGGTCTGGTAATACCAGACGCCAGCTCCGGCTGCGCCCGCCGCCAGCATCAGGAAGAGGAGCAGAAGCCAAGGTCCGCTGGAACGGCGGCGCTCGTCGGGGTATGCCCCCTCATTCTCCCGGTAGGCCTGATTGTAGTCATTGGCGCTGGCGCGGCGCTGCGACCTTGCGGCTGGCGCCTCTTCAAAAATCTCGTCGCCATAGTCGTCGTCATAGGCCGGGGCGCGCAGGGCCGAGGTCCGTTGCTGCAAGGAGCGCTGGGAAGTTTCGTAGCCCGCCCCAGCATAGCCCAAATCATCCTGAGGTCCGCGCCGGTAAGCGTCCGGGTTTACCCGGGGTGTTTGCAAGCGCGGCTCACCCGAGGGTGGTTGCGACATGGGGCCGTTAAAGCTCCGCTGGGCTTGCTGCAGGGATGGCGGCGGCACATAGGCCGATGGCGCATAGCCGCGCGGCGGCTGGGGCCGGTACTGCGGCAGGAAGCCGGCGGCGGGTGCGCCCGTCGGTATGCGGGGCTGGCCGCCAAGGGGTGGGCGTGGCGGGGAAAGCTGCGGCTGCTGCGGGGCCGGCCTTTGCGGCGGCCGGCTCGGCGGCAGGGAACGCGGCTCGCGGCCGAAATCCGATTTGGTGTCCTCATCGGCAAAACTGAATTTTGGCTTTTCGCCGGGAGCGGCGGCAACAACCGGCGCCTTGGCCGGGGCTGGATTGCCAGGGGCGTTTTCGGCCCGCTGTTTTGCGGCGCTTACCCGCTGCTCGGCCAATCTCTCGGCGGCGGCGCGCTGGGAACGAAGTTTCTCGGCCAGGGCATCAGGAGCCTGCGGCGGACCGCCCTGCGGCAAGACCTGCTGCTGTGGCCTGACGGCGGCAGGCGCTGGGCCTGCCTTCATGGGCAGGCGCGGCGCCATGGGGGCTGGTTTTGCCACCGCCTGGGCTGGGCGCAGCGGCACCGCTTCCGTCGCAACGGTTTCGGGGGTTTTGGCGAACTCACCGGAAATGCGGGGCATGTCCTTGCCGCCAATGCCTAAACGCTCCCGCCAGTTGCGCTTGTCAGTGTCATTCGTCGAGTTTTGATCCATTACCCGTCATATCCGTTGTTACATTTCTTCGACAGGGTCAACCCCCAGGATGCGAAGACCGTTCCCCAAAACATAGCGAATCGCCAGCAAAAAAGCGAGGCGCGTATCGGTTAATATTAACTCATTTTTAACAATAAATCTTAATTGCGGCGACTCTTTGCCTTTGTTCCACAGGGAATGAAAGTCACTGGCGAGCTCATAAAGGTAAAACGAGATGCGGTGCGGCTCGTGGGCAAGTGCTGCGCCCTCCAACATTTTTGGATATTCTGCCAATCTCTTTACCACATGGCGCTCGGCTTCGTCGACCAATAATGAAAAATCATGGTTAACCGGAGAGCGGCCAAGCTCTGCCCCGTTGCGCAGCACCGAGCAGACGCGCGCGTGGGCGTACTGCACATAAAAAACGGCGTTGTCCTTCGATTGTTCGGTGACCTTGGCGAAATCAAAATCGAGCGGCGCCTCGTTCTTGCGGTAGAGCATCATGAAGCGGACTACGTCGGGGCCAACTTCATCCACAACTTCACGAAGGGTTATAAACTCGCCGGAGCGCTTGGACATGCGCACCGGTTCGCCGTTCCTGAACAATTTTACCAATTGGCAGAGCCTGACGATGACATCAACTTTGCCTGGGCCGGCAATGGCAGAAGCTACGGCTTCGAGCCTTTTGACGTAGCCGCCATGGTCGGCCCCGAGGACGTAAATCAGTTCGTTGAAGCCGCGCCGGATCTTGTTGCGGCTATAGGCAACGTCGGAGGCGAAATAGGTGTAGGAGCCATCTGACTTGAGCAGCGGACGGTCGATGTCATCGCCAAATCCGGTGGCGCGGAAAAGCGTTTGCTCGCGGTCTTCCCAGTCTTCCGGCAATTCGCCCTTGGGCGGCGGCAGGCGGCCTTCGTAGACGTGGCCATGGGCGCGGAGATCGGCGACCGTGTCGCGCACTTCGTTCGAGTCATGCAGGGATTTTTCCGAGAAGAAAATGTCCTGGTGAATTTTCAGACTGGCGAGATCGCTGCGGATCAAGTCCATCATCATGGCGATGGCTTTTTTCCGGGCGATGGGAAGCCATTGCTCTTCGCTCATCGCCAGAAGATTTTTCCCATGCTCGGCGGCCAGGGCCTGGCCTACGGGAATGAGATATTCGCCGGGATAGAGGCCGGCGGGAATTTCCCCAATGTCCGTACCCAGAGCTTCCCGATAACGCAGGAAAGCCGAGCGGGCGACCGTATCGACCTGGGCGCCGGCATCATTGATGTAATATTCGGTGCTGACGTCATAGCCGGTCACTTCCAGCAACGCCGCCAAGGCATCGCCAAACACAGCACCTCGGCAATGGCCGACATGCAAGGGGCCGGTCGGATTGGCCGAAACATACTCAACGTTTGTTTTGATGCCCTTCCCCAATTCGGAATGGCCGTATTTATCGCCCAGTTCAAGAATGGCGTTCAGGATCTTCGGCCAGAAGGTTTCCTTGAGGCGCAGGTTGATAAAGCCGGGGCCGGCAACTTCGGCGGACAGAACATCGGGCTGTTTTGCAAGCCGTTTGGCAAGGACATCTGCAAGCACTTTTGGCGCCATGCCGGCGGGTTTGGCCACCACCATGGCGGCATTGGTTGTCACATCGCCATGGGAGGCGTCACGCGGCGGTTCCGCCGTGACGCGCGAAATATCCAGGCCAGGCCTCAACTCCCCTGCCGCCATCATGGCCGAAAGTTCGGTTCTTACGACCGCCTGAAAGTGTCCAAAAAGGTTCATTTTATCATTCTAAGTTATTGAAATTGCTGCCTACCTGAAAAGCGGGTCGAGGTCAAACAAACGCTTGTGCTGTTCCAAGGCAAAGCGATCGGTCATGCCGGAGAGAAAATCACAGACCTGGCGGGCGTAGTGGCTGCGGTCACCCTGGATGTTTTCCTCGCGCCAGTCTTCAGGCAGAAGCGCCGCATCATTCATGTAGGCCTCGAACAAATCGCGGATGACGCGCTGGGCCCGTTCCATGATTTCAAGGACGCGCGCGTGACGATACATCCGCGTCGAGAGAAAGCCCTGCAGCACGCGGTTGTTTTCGGCCATCTGGGGGGCGAACTGCACCATGGGCCGCTTTTGTGCGCGCACTTCATCGCTCGATTTTATGCCGGCGTCGGCGCAGTTTTTTTTCGTCTGGGCGACAACATCGATCACCATTGCCGAAATGACGCGGCGCACCGTCTCGTGAATGATGCGCGATCTTTCCAGTCCGGGATAAAGTTTGAGGACATCTGACAACGCCTCGCCCACCAGCGGCACATCACCGAGATCGATGATGTCGAAAAGTTTGGCCCGGAGGCCGTCATCAATGTCGTGAGCATTGTAGGCGATGTCATCGGCGATGGCGGCGACCTGTGCCTCAACCGAGGCAAAGCTTGCTAGTTTGAGATCGTGGACCTCGGCATATTCGATGATCACCTGCGGCAAGCCGCTTTCCTTGAAATGCCCCAAGGCGTGGCCGCGGGAATCAATCAGCGGGCCATTGTGCTTGACCAGGCCTTCGAGGGTTTCCCACGTCAGGTTCAAACCATCGAATTTTGCGTATTTCCGCTCCAGCTTCGCTACGATTCGCAATGACTGGGCGTTGTGATCAAAGCCGCCATAGGGAGCCATGAGCTTATCGAGTTCGCGCTCGCCGGCATGGCCAAAGGGCGTGTGGCCCAGGTCGTGGGCCAAGGCCAGAGCTTCGGTCAAATCTTCATCAAGGCCAAGGACACGGGCGATAGCCCTTGCAACTTGGGCAACTTCAAGGGAATGGGTGAGCCTCGTCCGGTAGTGGTCGCCTTCGTGATACACGAAAACCTGGGTTTTATGCTTGAGGCGGCGGAAAGCGGAGGAATGAATGACGCGGTCCCGGTCACGCTCGAACGCCGAGCGCGGCGGGCTTTCGGCCTCCGGGAACAGCCGTCCCCTGCTCTCCTCGGGCCTGGCCGCATAGCTTGCCGTGTGACGTTTCATGTTAGCGCACCATTGACAATCCAGCGCCCAAGACCGACATAAATACCCATGGAAAGCACTGTAAACATTACCGCCCGCGCCGCAAACCGGATTTGTGAGATAACGGCGGGCCAGGCTCAGCCGCACAGCCTCCGCATTTCGGTTAATGGCGGCGGCTGTTCGGGCTTTCAGTATGACTTCGCCATTGCCGCGGAGCGCAATGATGATGACCTCGTCCTGGAAAAGGATGGGGCCACGGTTCTTATCGATTCTGTTTCGCTGGGTTACATGTCGGGGTCCACTGTCGATTTCGTCGATGACCTGATGGGCCAGTCCTTCAAGGTGCAAAATCCATTGGCCAAAGCCTCGTGCGGCTGCGGAACCAGTTTCACAATTTAGTTCAATCCGTCCTGCCGAGGTCAATGATGCGCGTTGCGACGTGGAATGTGAATTCGGTCAAGGCGCATCTGGACGTGGTCACACGCTGGCTGAATGAAGCCAAGCCCGATGTGGTGTGCCTGCAGGAAATCAAATGCGAGGATCAGAATTTTCCCTCGGCGGTTTTTGAAGAGCTGCATTACAGCGCCGCAGTGTTCGGCCAGAAAACTTATAACGGCGTGGCCATTCTTTCGAAGTATCCGCTGGAGAATATCGTTCGCGGATTGCCGGGTGATACATCCGATGAACAATCACGTTATATTCAGGCTACCGTCATGGATGGCGCTCGCAGTGCCACAGTAGCTTCCATCTATCTGCCCAATGGCAATCCGCCCGACACGCCGAAATACCCTTATAAACTGGCCTGGATAGACCGCCTGATGGCCCACATCAAAAGCCTGTTGAAACAGGAGGAGGCCCTGGTTCTGGCGGGCGATTACAATGTCATTCCAAAGGCGCTGGACGCAAAGATTCCGAGCCAGTGGGTAAAGGATGCGTTGTTCCTGCCTGCCACGCGGGCGAAGTTTCAGGAGCTTGAGGCCTTGGGGCTTACCGATGCGTTCCGGGCGCTGCATTCAACGGCGGGCAACCAATATACCTTTTTTGATTACCAGGCCGGCTCTTGGCAAAAAGGAAACGGCATTCGCATCGACCACATGATGCTGTCACCGCAGGCGGCGGACCGTTTGGTTTCGGCGCATATCGAAAAGCACGTGCGGGGCTGGGAGAAGCCATCCGACCACGTGCCGCTTGTTGTCGAACTCTAAACAAAAAAAGCCCGCCGATTTGCTCGACGGGCTTTTCGGAAACGAGAATTGATTATTTAGGGGCCTTGATGCCGAAAGCGGCGAAGCTGGCTTCGAATGGCTTGTAGGCTTCCTTGGCTGTCGCGACATAGAGCTCGTTGAGCTTGGTGGCTTCAGCGACGAAGGCTTCGTAAGCTTCCTTGGCATAGCCCTGCTGGACTTCCAAAGCGCCCTCAAAAGACTTCGTGGCGGTTGCCTTTTCGACAACCTGCGTACCTTTTTCGAAGGATTTGCGAGAAAAATCAGTGGTTTCCTGGGCAATGGCCTGGAGACCCTTGGTGAGGGCGGTTCCGGAAGCCACAAAAGCTTCATAACCATCTTTGCTCAGGGTCTGGAAATCTTCAAATGACTTGATCATGGGGCTCTCCGTTGGGATCAGTTTTCACCGTGTGAAACTGTATATGTGCACTGCACCATAATTGTCAAGAATTATTTTGCACTGCAACATGGAGAAAAAATAAATCTCCAGGTGCGATTCAGGGATTTACCCGGTAGTAATTCTGGAATCACTACTTTCCGGGGCGGGGTTTCTGGAAAAATTTGCGGCGGCCGGATCATGATTTCGACCAATTGTGTGATCAATCAATACCCTGTTTTGGGTACCAATGAATGAGTTTAGGATGATTTCCATTCGTAGTTCTCATAGGCACCGGCCGTTCATCCTGCTTGCCACTTTGGTCCTCTCCTGCCTGGTGCTTCTGGGCACTTTCCAGCCTGCCACGGCCAAGGTCCAATTTTCAGCCATTGCCGTTGACGCCCGGACCGGGAAAATACTGTTCAGCAGCGACATCGACGGACCGCGCCATCCGGCCTCACTGACCAAGGTCATGACGCTTTATCTGCTGTTCCAGGACCTCAAGGCCGGACGCCTCAAACTGACGAGCGATCTCAAGGTGTCAAACAGGGCGGCGAGCATGCAGCCTTCGAAACTGGGGGTGCAGCCCGGCTCCACCATCGCTGTCGAAGATGCCATCAAGGCCCTAGTCACCCGCTCAGCCAATGACGTGGCCGCGACCATCGGGGAAAACCTGGAAGGCACGGAAGCCAATTTCGCGGCCCGGATGACGCGCACGGCGCGGGCCATCGGCATGTCAAAAACAACCTTCAAGAACGCCTCGGGACTGCCCAATCCGGCGCAGGTGACCACGGCGCGGGACTTCGCAACGCTCAGCTTGCGCATCCAGCGGGATTTCCCCGAGTATTATCCCTATTTCCGCATCTCTTCATTCAACTATGGGAAACAGACCATTCGCACCCATAACCGCCTGCTCGGCAGGTTCCAGGGAACCGATGGAATCAAGACCGGCTATATCAGGGCGTCCGGCTTCAATCTCACTACCTCTGCCAAACGCGGCAACAAGCGCATCGTCGGCGTCGTGATGGGTGGCAGTTCCGGAGGGGCGCGCGACAAGTACATGATGAAAATGCTGGAAAAGGCTTTTCCCAAATGCGTGGACGGCGAGATGATTGCCATGGCAGCGGGAACGTCCGAGGGAGCCACTGTTCCCGAGACGACGATCGCAGTCGTTACGCCAAAAGAAAAGCCTGTTACGGACATGAAAGGCCTGGATAAAAAAATCCAGGTGGCCTCGATCGCAGACAGCCCCGCCACCGCTGAAGAATCAAATTTTGAAAAACTAATGGCGAACCCGGACGATATTTCAGCGCCAGATACGAAAGTGCTGGAGGCGAAGATTGCGGAAACCGCTGTTGCCTCACCCGAAGAACCGGACGAGGCCGCCGCGCCCGCGCCCACAAAGCTTCCGTTCGAAGTGAAGAAAGAAGTGAAAGCTCCCGCCGCAAAGAAAGTGGTGGCGAAAGTTGCACCGAGCTGGAACATCCAAATCGGCGCCTACCCGAAGAAAGAGGAAGCCCGGTTGAAGCTCAAGGAAATCCGCGCCTCGGGCTACAAGTTCCTGAGCGGCAAGCAGGCGATCACGGTGCAAGTGCAAAAGGGAGCCAAGACGGTTTACCGGGCACGGTTCTCCGGCTTCACGCAGAAAACCGCCAAGGCGGCCTGCGCCCAGCTTTCCAAAAAAGGCCTGACGTGCCTGGCTTTTTCGCCTCAATCCTGAATCAGAATGTCCTTGGCCTGATTGATTTTGGCGGCAAGATAGTCTGAGCCGCCGCGATCGGGATGGAAATCCTTCATCAGGCGGCGATGGGCGTTCTTGATGTCCTCATTGGTGGCCCCTGACTTAAGCCCCAGCACGGACAAGGCTTCATCGCGCGACATGGCGCCGGTGCCGGCCTGCCTGGCCTTGTCGGTTCCGATCCAGGTTTCACGCCACTCGGGCTTGTTGCGGTCCAGCCAGGCTTCAAGCAGCGAGATGCTTTGATCGGAAGCCCGGGCGCAATAGTCATAGAGGGATTGCAGATTGGTGGAATTCATCTCTTCGAGGCTGGCGCCTTTGAAGGGTCCGGAAATAACCCGCCCCGTCATCCTGCCGGAGTCATGATCAAGTTCCATGGCGAGGATGCCCGTTGCAACCCGCGATTTTTGACCTTCAGACTTTTTGCTCCACGGAAAGCCATTGGGAAAGACCGCCGACTGGCCAATCATGCCGAGGCCCACGGCAAAAAGCGGAACGGCGAATTGCGAAAGCCCGCGCAGGGCGAGCAGGCCTGACAGGGCAATGAGTCCGCCGCCCGCCAGTTTGCGGGTCAGGCCAGCGGCCTGGCTTGGAGAAGTTTTGGCAAACTTCCTGATGAGCCAAATGCCGCCGAAAACAACGATGAGCGCAATGATAAGATTTGGCATCACAGGGCTATTTCAGCTGCCGCAACAGCAGGGTGGAATTTCCGCCCTTGGTCTTGGCATGGTTTTCCAATGCGGTTCTGCCGCCGGCGGCATAGACGGCCACGGCCGAGAGGAGATCACGCAGCATGTGGGCCGATGATTCATTGAGTTTGAAATAGGCGCCGCGGCTGAGCTTGGCGATTTCCTGAAAGGCCCGCGCGGCATTGCCATCATTGCCTTCCTGGAAGGTGAATATGGGGGTTCCCTGCAGGCCGATTTCACCGGCAGCCTGGCACAGGGCATCAATGTTTTCTTCCATGGCATCGCCCACGTAGATAACCGCGTTCACTTTCGTGGTGCGCAGTTCCTTTTTGACGTGGGACAGGGCCCGGCCAATTTGCGTGTTGCCGCCGCGGCAATCAACCGTGGTCATGAGCTTGGCGAGCGCTGTCGGGTTGCTCACCCATTTGCTGGCGCGGCATTCGTTGAAGCCGCGGAAGTAAACGAGTTGCACGTCGAGCCCGCCGATGCGGGCGGTTTCGGCGAACATTTCGGCCTGGATGGACAGGGCCCGGTCCCAGCTGGGCTGGCGGCTCATGGTGGCATCCATGGCAAAGATCAGTTTGCCGCGCTCACCACCCCTGGCAACCGGAGGCAAGCCACGGATCTGCTCAAGGAAATCGGCAACATTGCCGTCGCCTTTCGGAGTTATAGAGGTCGTTGACTTGGCCATATCCTTGCCCCGTGCACAAACAGCGGCGCTAGAGATAGTGCGCTTTTTGGAAATTCAAAGCAATTTCGTCGAAGCCTACTGGCACGTTTCGGCTTTCAGGAATTCCAGATGAGCCAATTTCCCCGACAGGGCGAAACTACCATAGTCCATGACCAGGCTGTTGGAGACGCCATTTTCATACATGTCAAAGTTGATCTGGTAGAGAGGTGTTTCGGCATTGTCTTCTTCGGTTGAATAGTAGCCGATGGTGACAGGCCAGGACGGCAACGACTGCAGGGGCGCTGCCTGGGGATTGTCCTTGTCCTTCTTGCCCTCTCCGGCGTTTACTTTCCTGCCGATGGTGCTGATGGCACGGACGGTTTTTTCCTCGTCGGAGCCATCATAAACCAGCGAGACGTCACGGGTTTCGCCTTTGGCGGCGGCCTCCATCAGGCGCAACTGGTGGCGCATGGGAAAGACCGTTTCCGCCGAGATCGAGGTTTTCTTCTCCTTCGGCAGGGTGATGCTGACTTCGCCAACACTGTCCTTACCGGCACGGACAACACTCAGGCGCTTTTCACCTTCCTGCTTGCTATCGACAAATTCCTTTTCGCTGTAGGTCATTTTCTTGCCGTCACCGGTTTCCCAGGATGAGGACTGGGTATCAAAAAGACGCGGCGTGCCCTCCTTGTAGTCGAAGCGGTTGACCAGGCGGAAACTCACGGTCCAGCCGTCACATTCGCTGCCTGAAACTTCATAAGCCATGCGGCCGGATACGCTGCCCACGTTCGCACCTTGCGTGGCGCGCAGCAACTGCAGGTCGTAAACCGCGCGGTGGGGTGCGACCGCGGAAGCCGAGGCTTGCGATACAAGTGCCAGGAAAACACCCGCTGATAGAACTCTTTTCAACACCCTTGAAACTCCATGATTACGGTGGTCCATTGCGCGCCCGTCCACTATATGATTTGAACTTTTGAGATTAAGGCAAAGAGAACATGACAACAATGGCCAAAGCAAGAATTCTGGTTACCCGCCACCTTCCGCCTGAGGTGGAAAGCCGTCTCGAACGCGACTTTGCGGCCAGCCTTAATGTCAGCGACAAGATCATGGGCACCGCCGAAATCGCTGAAAAGGCCAAGGCTTTCGACGGACTTCTCCTTACTCCCATGGACCCCTGTTGGAAGGAACTCATCGACGCCCTGCCCGCTTCCATCCGCATGATCGCCACCTTTTCGGTGGGAACCGACCATATCGATATTCCCGCCGCCAAGGCCAAGGGCATTGCCGTTGCCAATACGCCCGATGTTTTGACCGATGCGACCGCCGATATTGCTGTCTTGCTGATGCTGGGCGCGGCGCGCGGCGCCATTTGGGGTGACCGGATGGTGCGGGAGAACAAATGGCTGCAGCCTTCTCCCACGTTCCCTCTGGGGCATGACGTCAGCGGGATGCGTCTTGGAATTTACGGCATGGGACGGATTGGGCAGGCTGTTGCCAAGCGGGCGGCGGCCTTTGGCATGCCCTTGCATTACCATAACCGAACGCCCGTGGCAGCGGACCTCAGCCATGGCGCGACCTACCACGCCACACTGGACGGCATGCTGCCGCAGTGCGATTTCCTCTCGATCAATTGCGCTTCGACGGCAGAAACGCGCGACAGCATCAATGCCCGCACCATTGGCTTGCTGCCGCAGGGCGCAATTGTGGTGAATTCGGCGCGCGGCGACATTGTCAATGACGAGGCGCTGATTGCGGCGCTCAAATCCGGCAAGCTGGCAGCCGCTGGCCTTGACGTGTTCAAGGGCGAGCCCAACATCAATCCCGGTTACCGCGAACTTGATAACGTGTTCATGCTGCCGCATCTCGGCAGTGCTACGAAAAATACGCGCATTGCCATGGGCATGCGGGCGGTTGATAATTTGGCGGCGTTTTTCAAGGGCGAACGCCCGCGCGATCTTTTAACAGGAGCATGAGATGGGTTTGATCAACAAGCGACTAGCGGAGCTCGGCATTGTGCTCCCCACACCCGCAAAACCAATTGCCAACTATGTGCCTTGGGTCAAGACCGGCAATCTTGTCTATATCTCCGGCCAGGGCGCCATGAAGGACGGCAAGCTCCAATACACGGGCAAGGTTGGCGACACAGTTTCCATTGAGGATGCCATTGCTTCCGCCCGCTTGACCGGGATCAACATCATCAGCCATTTACGCGATGCCTGCGGCGGTGATCTTGACCGGGTGAAACGCATTGTGAAACTTCTGGGCCTGGTCAATTGCACAGCGACATTCGGCGAGCATCCCAAGGTCATCAATGGGGCTTCGGACCTGATGGTCGAGGTGTTTGGCGACAAGGGCCGGCATGCACGGTCGGCGGTGGGGGCGCCGTCGCTT
>DATLDM010000092.1:0-14830 GCA_035525875.1 Aestuariivirga sp. | reverse complement strand
GCGCATCCATGTCTTCCCCTACGATACCCTGGTGCCAATACTCCGGCCCGTAGCCGCTCCCGTTTCCCCGCCCGATGGCCTGGTCAATGCCGGACGAATTATCCGGAGGCTTGAGGCCCTCAAGCTGGCGCTCGATGATCTGCCGCGCCAGGCCCGGCGCATGGCGCGCTGGCGGGTGAGGCGGGAGAACATGCCAAGCCCGAAGTTCAAGTCGCCGCTCCGGCCCGGTCCGCCGCCCGGCCACCGCAAGAGGCCGATTCACCCCATCGATGAAATCCTCGCCAATTGCCACTGGCTCGCCTGGGATGCGATGAAGCCCGACACAACCTGAAGCAGAATTAATCCGTCTACGGATTAATTACGACAATTACCCTGCTTCTGTCATCCCGGCGAACGCCGGGACCCAGACTCATAATCGATGCACATTCTGAAAGCCTGGGCCCCAGCTTTCGCCGGGGTGACAGAAATTAAAAGAGCTTTCGCGGAATGACAGAAATTAGGAAGGATCGGGCGTTGAAGGTTGTGCTGGCAGGTGGTTCCGCCTTGACCACCACGCATTGCAATGGAGATCAGATTTCATTCATTGTGCGGCCGGCGCTGGCGCTGCGATGAGCAGAGCCGGGGCTTCGAGGCAGTCTTTTATACTTTTAATCAATGCCGCCGCTTCGAAGCCGTCGACGATGCGATGATCGAAAGACGATGACAGGTTCATCATTTTGCGAATGATGATTGCGCCGCCTGCGACCATGGGGCGCTCAGCAATGCGATTGACGCCAATCACCGCCAGCTCCGGTGGATTGATGATCGGGGTCGCAGCGATGCCGCCCAATGCCCCGAGGCTGGTGACGGTTATCGTCGAGCCGGTCAGTTCGTCGCGCGATGCCTTGCCTGATCGGGCGGCCTGGCTCAACCGCATAATTTCGGCCGCTATTTGCCATAGGTCCATGGTTTCGGCGTGATGGATGACCGGCACCAACAGTCCGCGCTCGGTCTGCGTGGCAATTCCGGCGTGAACAGAGGTGAAGCGGCGGATCACGCCTTCGGCATCATCGAAGTGGGCATTGATGCCGGGATGGCCGGCAATGGCCTTGACCAGAGCGCGGACCAAGAACGCCAGAACCGTGAGATGACTTCCCCTCCCCTTCTCGGCGTTGAGTTCAGCCCGCAACGTCTCGAGTTCCGTCACATCGACCTCTTCGACATAGGCGAAATGTGGAATCCGGCGCTTGGCATCCTGCATGCGTTCGGCGATGCGCCGCCGGAGGCCGAAAATTTTTATATCTTCGACGCCCTCTTCCCGGGCACCCATCACCGGCTTCGTAACCGGCTGAGTTCCCCCCTGACGCGCAAGCAGAACTGCATCAAGGTCGCTGTGCTGAATGCGGCCTGCGGGGCCGCTCCCGGAAACTGAGGAGAGATCAACTCCAAGAGCTGCGGCGCGAACCCGAACAGCGGGCGGAGCCTGTGCCTTTCCTTTTGGCTTGGGCGCGGCAGCGGGCAGGACCGGTTTGGTGACGGCGGCAACCGATACAGGCAGTGCCGCGGCCTCGCCGCCTTCCACTTCGAACACGACGAATTCGGAGCCCACGGCAAGCTTGCTGCCCTCCTCGCCGTTACGCGACACGATGCGGCCCGACACCGGCGAGACGATCTCGACTGTCGCCTTGTCGGTCATGATGTCAACAAGCGGCTGTTCTTCGCCAATGCTGTCGCCAACGGCGGCATGCCATTTCACAATCTCCGCCTCGGCAACACCTTCACCCACATCAGGCAGCTTGAAAACATAACGGCCCATCTTGCTCACCCTGTCATGATCGTGCGGATCGCTTCGGCCACCCGGTGCGGTCCGGGGAAATATTCCCACTCGAACTCCTGCGGGTATGGCGTATCCCAACCGGTGACGCGCAGGATCGGCGCTTCCAGGTGATAGAAGCAGCGCTCCTGCACCAGCGCGGAAAGCTCGGCGCCGTAACCGCTGGTACGCGTGGCCTCGTGCACGATGAGACAGCGCCCGGTCTTTTCGACGGAGCCGGTGATGGCCTCGATGTCGATTGGCATCAGGGTGCGGAGATCGAGGATTTCGGCGTCAACGCCGGTCTCGGCAACGGCGGCGAGCGCCACATGCACCATGGTGCCATAGGCGAGAATGGTCAGCGCCTCACCCGCCCGCGCCACCGCGGCCTTGCCGAGCGGAACTGAATAATAGCCGCCAGGAACGTCCCCCGCCGGATGCTTGGCCCAGGTTTCGACCGGTTTCTCATGGTGACCGTCAAAGGGTCCGGTATAAAGCCGCTTCGGCTCAAAGAACAATACCGGGTCGTCATCTTCGATGGCGCTGATCAGAAGTCCCTTGGCATCGTAGGGATTGGACGGGATCACCGTCTTGAGGCCACAGACATGGGTGAACAGGCCTTCCGGACTCTGGCTGTGGGTCTGGCCGCCGAATATGCCGCCGCCATAGGGTGCCCGCACTGTAATCGGTGCATTGAATTCCCCCGCCGACCGATACCGCAGACGTGCTGCTTCCGAGACAAGTTGATCAAAGGCCGGATAAATGTAGTCGGCGAACTGGCACTCGACGACGGGGCGCAATCCATAAGCTCCCATGCCAATCGCCACGGCAATCTGGCCGCTCTCGGCAATCGGCGCATCAAACACGCGCTGCTCGCCATGGCGCTGCTGCAATCCGTCAGTAACGCGGAACACGCCGCCGAAGAAGCCGACGTCCTCGCCGAAGATCAGCACATTGGCATCACGTGCCAGCATCACATCCAAGGCTGAGTTGAGGGCCTGTATCATGTTCATTGCCGTCATGGCTTGGTCTTTCCGGCGCCCACGCGGAAACGCGCCAATTCCGCCTGCTGTTCGCGCAAGTGCCACGGCATGTCCTTGTAGACGTCTTCAAACATCGTGCCGGAATCATGATGCGGCCCGCCGCCGTAAACCCCCAGTTTCTGGGCCTTCTTGTTCGCGGCTTCGACATGTTCCTCCACTTCGGCAACGAGTGTTGCGTGCCGCGCATCATCCCATTCGCCGAGCGCCATCATATGAGCCTTGAGGCGGTTGATCGGATCACCTAGCGGCCAATGCTGATACTCGTCACCGGGACGATAACGGGTGGGATCATCGCTGGTTGAGTGGGCTGCGGCGCGATAAGTGAAATGTTCAATGAGTGTGGGACCATTGTTGGTGCGCGCCCGCTCGGCGGCCCAGCGTGACACGGCATAGACGGCCAGAAAATCATTGCCGTCCACGCGAATGCCAGGAAAGCCAAAGCCCACGGCGCGCGAAGCGAAGGTCGTTTCGTCGCCGCCAGCCACGCCCTGGCTTGATGAGATCGCCCATTGGTTGTTGACAAGATTGAGGATCACCGGCACGTGATAGACCGCAGCGAAGGTCAGCGCCTGATGGAAATCGCCTTCCGCGGATGCGCCTTCGCCAATCCAGGCGGCGGCAATTCTGGTGTCGCGCTTGTAGGCCGAGGCCATGGCCCAGCCTACGGCTTGCGGATATTGCGTGCCAAGGTTTCCCGAGAGCGAGAAGAAGCCCGCATCGCGCACCGAATAAAGCACCGGCAGCTGCCGCCCTTTCAGCCGGTCACTGGAATTGGCATAGACCTGGCACATCAGGTCGAATACGGGCCAGTCCCGTGCGATCAGAAGGCCCTGCTGGCGATAGGACGCAAAGCACATGTCGTCGCGGTTCAAGGCCAGCGCCTGGCCCACTGCCACCGCCTCTTCGCCGGTACATTTCATGTAGAACGGCGTCTTGCCCTGGCGCTGTGCCTTGAACATGCGGTCGTCGAAGGTTCGCGTCAAAAGCATGGCACGCAGGCCTTTGCGAAGCGTGTCAGCGTCAAGCTTTGGGTTCCAGGCGCCAACGGCCAAGCCATTGTCGTCGATGACCCGCACCAGCCCATAAGCTAGATCACGCGTTTCCGAGGCCCTGACATCGGATTTTGGACGCGGCGCACTGCCGGGCTTCGGCAAGTTGAGATAACTGAAATCCGGAACATCGCCGGGCCTGAACCGCGATTCAGGGATATGCAGGCTAAGTGTGGAGTCGTGCTTCATGGCAAGCGGCTCTCCTTGCTGTTGGCCCATGCTACTCCCGATTTGAATTGGGCCGCAATCGGGGTAAGCTCAAAGCGGCGCTGAGTTTCGCGGAAAGCAATAAATGTATGAATCTGGCCTGATCTACGCAACAAACAGCGATACCGAAGTGCTGCGGGAGAGTGTGCGCCGCTTTGCCCGCGAACGTGTGGCTCCGCTCGCCGCCGAAATCGACCGCAGCAACCAGTTTCCCATGCATCTGTGGAAGGAACTGGGGGCGCTTGGCCTTCTCGGCATCACGGCGGGTGAAGACCATGGCGGCGCGGGGCTGGGTTATCTCGCCCATTGCGTGGCGATGGAAGAGCTGAGCCGCGCCTCGGCTTCCGTGGGCCTGTCCTACGCCGCCCATTCGAATCTCTGCGTCAACCAGATCAATCGCCATGGTACAGGGGAGCAGAAGCAACGCTTCTTGCCGAAGCTCATTTCAGGCGAGCATGTCGGAGCCCTTGCCATGTCGGAGTCCGAGGCGGGCTCGGATGTAGTTTCAATGAAGCTCCGCGCCGAAAAGCGCAACGACCGCTACATCCTCAATGGCCGCAAGATGTGGATTACCAACGGGCCGGACGCCAACACACTTGTGGTTTACGCCAAGACGGACCCACAGGCTGGAGCAAAGGGCATCACCGCTTTTCTGATCGAAGGCACCATGACTGGATTTTCCCGCTCGCCCAAACTCGACAAGCTCGGCATGCGCGGTTCCAACACCTGCGAACTGGTCTTTGCGGATTGCGAAGTGCCTTTCGAGAACCGATTGGGCGAGGAAGGTGGTGGCGTTCGCATTCTGATGTCAGGCCTCGATTATGAGCGGGTGGTGCTTTCGGCGGGGCCGCTTGGCATCATGGCGGCATGCCTCGATGTGGTCGTTCCCTATGTTCACGAGCGCAAGCAATTCGGCAAGGCCATTGGCGAATTCCAGCTCATGCAGGGCAAGCTTGCCGACATGTACGTTACGCTGAGTGCGGCGCGCGCCTACGTCTATGCCGTGGCCGCGGCCTGCGACCGGGGCGAAACTACGCGCAAGGATGCGGCGGGTTGCATTCTCTATGCGGCGGAACGTGCAACGCAGATGGCACTGGAGGCCATCCAGGTGCTCGGTGGCAATGGCTATACCAATGATTATCCGGTAGGCCGGCTCCTGCGCGACGCCAAGCTCTATGAGATTGGCGCCGGCACATCTGAAATCCGCCGAATGCTGATTGGCCGCGAGATTTTCAACGAGACCGCCTGATCAGGAAGGCGCACGCCAGCTGCCATCCAGCAACTTGATGATGGCGGAGAAGTCCTTTGGTGCGCCGCCGAGATTGACGAAGTTCTGATACAGGTTTTCGGCCAGCGCTCCCATGGGTACGCTGGCGCCTGTTGCCTGCGATGCCGCCATGGCGAGCTTGAGGTCCTTCAGCATGAGTGCGGACATGAATCCGCCGTCATAATTGCGATTGGACGGCGCCGCGGGCACCGGACCCGGTACCGGACAATAACTCGTCATCGACCAGCACTGGCCGGACGCCTTCGAGCTGATATCGAAAAACACTTGCGGATCAAGGCCCAGCTTGATTGCCAGGTTGAAAGCCTCGGCCGTAGCAATCATCGAAGCTCCAAGCAGCATGTTGTTGCAGATTTTCGCGGCCTGGCCTGAACCGGCAGGGCCCGCGTGGATCACCGTTTTGCCCATGGCCGCAAGAAGGGGCTGGGCCATGGCAAAGCTCTTGTCCGTGCCCCCCACCATGAACGTCAATGTGGCAGCAATCGCTCCGGCAACACCGCCTGATACCGGCGCATCGACCATGGCGAGGCCGCGCGCCAGTGCCGCCTTGCCCACTTCGCGCGCCGTGGCCACATCAATGGTCGAGCAATCGATCAGGATTGCCTCGCGCGACGCAGCCGCAAAGGCTTCCATCTCATAGACATCGCGCACCTGTTGGCCCGTCTGCAACATGGTAATAACCGCAGCAGCCCCCGCAACCGATTCCGCCACCGAACTCTTGCGCGCCGCGCCGACCTCAACGGCATGGGAAAGGGCCGTGTCCGACACATCAAAGGCCCGTACCACATGTCCCGCCTTGACCAGATTGGCAGCCATGCCGGTTCCCATGTTGCCCAGTCCGATAAAGCCAATCACAGCCATGGTCATTCCCTCTTCAATGGAGTCCATTCTTCGCCCTCGGGCAAAGGCGCAAAAATTGCGTCGATCTCCTCGTCGCTCACGCCTTCGAAACGTGGCGGCATCCATTTTGGGCTTTCGTCCTTGTCGATGACGAAAGCCCGTACGCCCTCGCTGAAATCCGGCTTGCGGGCGAGCCGCGAGGCAACGCGGTATTCGAGCTGGATGATCTCGGAAAACTGGGTCAGCAATCGGCACTCGGCAAGGGCGCGCAGGGCAACCTTGCAGGAGCGCGGAGATTTCTTGCGTATCTCAGCCAATTGTTCGCTTGCCCAGGGCGATGGATCGGCGCTCAACAGGGCGAAAATATCTTCGATCCGGTCGGGTGTGAACAGCCTGTCGATGTCCGTATGAAACATGTCAATTCGTGCTGGCGGCGGTGAAACCGAGGCATCGCTCAGGATAACTTCGAGCTCATCCGGGGTTTTTTGGATGCGGGCCTTTACGCTCACCAGTTCATCGCGCGGCAGATAATGCGTCGCCAATCCAAGCCTGAGACAATCGGCACCATCCAGCCTGGCACCCGTCAGCGCCAGCCATTGTCCGATGCGGTCCGGCAGGCGCGACAGGAACCAGCCAGCGCCAACGTCCGGGAAAAATCCAATGCCGGTTTCCGGCATGGCAAATACTGTTGATTCGGTGGCAACGCGGTAGCGGCACGGCATGGCGATGCCCGCCCCTCCGCCCATGACAATTCCATCCATGAAACCCACCGACGGCTTTGCGAGCGTAAAAAGCAATTGATCCAGGCGATATTCGGTTCGGAAGAAATCCAGCACTTCGCCGCCGCCAACGCGGATATTTTCATACAGGGCGCGAAGATCGCCACCGGCACAAAAGCCGCGGCCCTTGCTGTGATCAATGATGATGGCAGCAATTTCCGGATCGAATTCCCATGACTGCAGGGCGGCGATGATCGTGCGGCACATGTCAAAGTTGAGCGCATTGATGGCCTTGGGGCGGTTCAGGGTGACATGACCGGAGCCGCCGCCGCTGCCGATGATAACGTCCTGGGCCTTCATTGCCGCAGCAGCTCCCGTGCGACGATCACCCGCATGATCTCGTTGGTGCCTTCAAGAATGGAATGCACTCGGAGATCGCGGTAGATGCGTTCGATGGGAAAGTCCTTGAGATAGCCATAACCGCCATGGAGCTGCAGGGCCCGGTCGGCCACCTGCATGCAAGTGTCGGTCACAAAGCGCTTGGCCATGGCTGAAAACCGCGTGCCATCGGGAGTTCCCCTCGTTACCTTGTCAGCGGCGAGATAAAGCAGGGCACGCGCTGCCTGCAAATTCGTTTCCATGTCGGCCAGGGTGAACTGGGTTGCCTGAAACTCGGCTATCGGCTGCTCGAACTGGCGGCGGGTTCGCGTATAGGCCACGGACTCATCGAGGCAGCGCTGGGCGCCGCCAAGCGAGCACGCCGCTATGTTGATGCGCCCGCCGTCGAGCCCCTGCATGGCGATGCGGAAGCCCTGCCCCTCCTTGCCGACGAGATTTTCCACCGGCACGCGGACATGATCGAAATGCACCTGCGCTGTTGGTTGCGAATGCCAGCCGAGTTTCCTTTCCTGCGATCCGAAGGTGACGCCCTTCATGCCTTTTTCAATCACCAGGCAGGAGATGCCCTTGGGTCCTTCGCCGCCGGTGCGCACCATGGTGACATAAATCTCATTTTCACCAGCGCCGGAAATAAAAGCCTTGGAGCCGGTCACGACATAGAAATTGCCATCCTTCACGGCGCGGGTTTTCAAGGCTGCTGCATCCGAGCCCGAGTCCGGCTCGGTCAGGCAATAGCTGGCAAGGCGTTCACAGGTCACGAGCGACGGCAGATATTTCGCCTTGAGCGCGGCACTGCCAAAGCGGTCGATCATCCAGCCCGCCATGTTGTGGATCGAGATGAAGGCCGATGTCGAAGGGCAGCCATGGGCCATGGCTTCCATGATCAATGCTGCTTCCAGCCGCCCGAGCCCGGAACCGCCTGCGGCTTCCGAAACGCAGATGGCGCCGAAACCCAAATCCGCCGCTGCCTTGACCGTAGGGCGCGGAAACTCACATTTCTCGTCCCACAGCCCCGCGTGTGGCGTGATGGCTTCCGCAGTAAAGCGCCGGGCCGTGTCCTGAATTGCACGTTGTTCGTCCGTAAGGTCGAATTGCATGAACACACCCTCTTGTCACAGTATCGGCCATTTACGACATCTTGGAAAGATGCCTCGACTGAGTGTTGCCGATGCAATAGTCTTGTCGACGCATTGGCGGAACTCTGGAAAAGTGAAGTCAAAGCTTTCCAACATGAGAGCCCGCCATGGAAATCATGATAACGGAACAGGACCCTATCGTCATCACCGCAGCGAAGCGTACGCCCATCGGCAGTTTTCAGGGCGCGTTGTCGGGCCTTTCCGCGCCACGGCTCGGATCGATTGCCATCAAGGCAGCCCTCGAGCAAAGCGGCTTATCATCCGTGGACGAAGTTTTCATGGGAAATGTCCTGCCTGCAGGTGTGGGTCAGAATCCGGCGCGGCAGGCGGGTCTTGGTGCCGGGCTGGCGCAGAGCGTTCCTGCTACCACAGTCTCAAAAGTCTGCGGTTCCGGCATGAAGGCGCTGATCCTCGGCCACGACAGCATTGCCGCCGGCAGCAACGCCCGCGTCGTGGTGGGCGGCATGGAATCGATGAGCAACGCGCCCTATCTCCTGCCCAAGGCGCGCGGCGGTTTGCGCCTCGGTCACGGCGAGGTCAAAGACCACATGTTCACTGACGGGCTGGAAGACGCCTATTCCGGCAGGCTCATGGGAACCTACGCCGAGGACACGGCCGAAGCCTACCAGTTCTCGCGGGCCCAACAGGATGCCTATGCGGTCTCCTCGCTTGAACGGGCCCGCGCCGCGCAGGACTTGGGCGCCTTCAGCAAAGAACTGGTTGGTGTCGATGAGGCGGTGGGCCGGAACCATGCCAGGCTCGACCGCGACGAACAGCCCGGCAAGGCCGATCCCAGCCGCATCGCGCAATTGCGGCCGGCCTTCCGCGAAGGCGGCACCGTGACCGCGGCAAATTCCTCATCGATTTCCGATGGCGCCGCGGCTTTGGTTCTCATGCGCGCCTCGGAGGCGGAAAAAATCGGTGCGACCCCGCTCGCCATCATCGCCGGCCACGCCGGGCATGCGCGCGAACCGGCACAATTCACCACGGCTCCCATCGGTGCGGTCAACGCGCTTCTGGAAAAACTTGGCTGGCGATCATCGGATGTCGAACTTTATGAAATCAATGAGGCCTTCGCTGTCGTGGCCATGGCGGCGATACGCGATCTTCGCCTGTCCCCCGACATCGTAAACGTCAATGGCGGTGCCTGCGCCCTGGGCCATCCAATCGGCAGCTCGGGTGCGCGCATTGTGGTGACACTACTTCACGCCATGATTGCCAGGGGCGCCCGCAAGGGCATCGCCACGCTCTGCATCGGTGGCGGCGAAGCGACCGCCGTCGGCCTCGAGTTGATGCGCTGAGGCTATTTTTCAGCGAGCAGGCGTTTTGCCTGCTTAAGGTGCGGTGCGTCCACCATTTTCCCGTCCAGGCTTAGCGCACCGATACCAGGATTTTTATCGAATAATTCAACAACCCGCCTCGCCCATGCGATCTCAGCATCATTTGGCGTGAAGGCCGCATTGATCACTTCAACCTGGGAGGGGTGTATGGCCATCATTCCGGCGAATCCGTCGCGCCGCCCCCTTGCCGCATAGGTCTTGAGTCCATCAAGATCGCGAAAAGCGGGATAGACTGTCTCGATCGCTGGAACCCCCGCCGCATGCGCACCGAACAAAATCAGGGATCGTGTCATTTCATAGGGCGGCGTATAACGCCCGTCCTCTTCCCGTGATGTTGCGGCCCCAATTGCGGCTGGCAGATCTTCCGCCCCCCAGGTCAAGCCACAGAGGCGCGGCGTCACATCACCATAACTGCCAAGCGCGAATATTGCGGCTGGTGTTTCGGTGGCAATTGGCAGGATAACTGCATGGCTATCGCCCAAGGCTTTCAAGCGTTGATCGAGATCGATGAGTGAACGGCCGCCTTCTGCCTTGGGCAGCACAATGCCATTGGGCTTGCCCGCGATGATGGCGGCGAGATCATCGTCCGCCATGCCACTGCCAAGCGGATTGATACGGACGAACAGCGGCACGGAACGCGGTCCGCGCGAAAGAAATTTGGCGACACGCTCGCGCGCCTCATCTTTCTGGTCATGTGTGACCGAATCCTCAAGATCGAGAATTAGGGCGTCAGCGCCTGCACTGAACGCTTTTTCCATGCGTTCGGGTTGATCGCCGGGCACGAACAGGAGTGAACGCAGTCTCATCCCTCTGACCTCTTCAACAATGCCATGCGCAGGCACTGGCAGACGATTTCGTCACGCTGGTTTATGGCGCGGTGCTGGAAGGTGGCGATGCCGGCATTTGGCCGGGATTTTGACGCCTTAAGCTCCATTACCTCGGTTTCAGCCCGCAAGGTATCGCCAATGAACACTGGCTTCGGCATGATCACCTTGTCATAGCCAAGATTGGCAACCAGTGTGCCCAGCGTCGTATCCCCCACCGACAGGCCAACCATCAGGGCAAAAGTGAACGTGCCATTGACGACAATACGCCCGAATTCCGAGGCGCTCGCATATTCCGCATCGAGATGCAGGGGCTGGGGATTGTGGGTCAGAGCCGAGATGATGAGGTTGTCTGTTTCGGTGACGGTGCGGCGGATTTCATGGGCAATGCGGTCGCCCACCTTCCATTGGTCAAAGAAGCGTCCGGCCATCAGCTTTCTCCCTTTTCCACCCGCGCCAGTAAAGCGCCTTCGGATACCTGCGCGTCAACTAATGCTTTCAGTTCTGTTATGATTCCATCGAAAGGTGCAACCAGCCCCTGTTCCATTTTCATGGCTTCGATGACAAGCAGCCGCTGGCCCTTTTTGACCTTGTCGCCCAATGCCACATCAACCGCGATCACGCGGCCCGGCATCGGTGACAGTATCATGCCGTCAGAGGACGCGCCGCCTCCCGATCTGTCCGCACGCGGCAATCCAAAGGGCCATGCCTGCCCTTCCATAAAAAGCACCCGCTCGCCATCGGCCATGGTGGCATGTGTGCCGGCCGCCTCTACGGATGAGTCAATGGCAACCATGTAAGTTATACCCGCAATCTGAACCGCAACATCGGTGTGCGGAGGAGCCGCGATTCGAAAACCAGCGAGCGCCGTCCACGGATCATTGGGTTGATTCAAAACCAGCGCCCGGGCCGCGGCCTGCAGCACTATGGCATCAGGCTCAATGCCCGGAATCAATTGTGCGCCGTGGCGTTCAATAAAGCCTGTATCAATGCGACCGGCGACGAAGTCAGCGTGGCTGGCAGCGCGGGCAAGGAAACCTGCATTGGTTCGCACCGGCCAGACCTCGATCTCACCACAAGCCTTGGCCAGTTTCTCTGCCGCTTCGGTTCGGTCACCCGCGTGAACAATGAGCTTGGCGATCAGAGGATCGTAATGCGCGGTGATTTCACCGCCCTCCTCGACACCGCTGTCGACCCGGATGTCGTTTGGCAGGCGCAGGCGATCCAGCCTGCCGATTGAGGGCAGGAACCCGGTTGCCGGGTTTTCCGCATAGAGTCTCGCCTCCATGGCCCAGCCGGAGATCGTGAGTTCATCCTGGCGCTTCGGCAGAGGCTCACCAGACGCAACCCGCAATTGCCATTCGACCAGGTCCTGCCCGGTTACGGCTTCAGTCACTGGATGTTCGACCTGCAGCCTGGTGTTCATTTCCATGAACCAGATGCGATCCGCCCGCAGCCCCTCAGATGCATCGGCGATGAATTCAATGGTGCCTGCCCCCACATAATCCACGGCGCGCGCTGCCTTGACAGCAGCTGAACAGATTGCCTGGCGCGTGGCCTGATCCATGCCCGGCGCTGGTGCTTCTTCAATCACCTTCTGGTGGCGGCGCTGCAGGGAGCAATCGCGCTCAAACAGATGAACCACCTTACCGTGACTGTCGCCAAAGACCTGAACTTCGATATGGCGGGGGCCGCTGATATATTTTTCAAGCAGCACGCGATCATCGCCAAAGGATGCTGCGGCTTCGCGGCGGCATGAAACGAGTGCATCAACAAAAGCACCTGCCTCCTCCACCTTGCGCATGCCCTTTCCACCACCGCCGGCAACCGCCTTGATCAGGACCGGGTAACCAATTTTGCCGGCCTCCTTCTGCAGGCGCTCGGCTGACTGGTCATTGCCCATATAGCCCGGTGTTACGGGGACTCCCGCTTTTTGCATCAGAAGCTTTGCGGCATCTTTCAGGCCCATGGCACGGATGGCGGAAGGCGGTGCCCCGACCCAGACGAGTCCCGCCTTCTCAACTGCTTCGGCGAATTCGGCATTCTCGGACAGAAAGCCATAGCCGGGATGGATTGCTACAGCTCCCGTTGTTCTTGCCGCTTCCAATATCCTGGCGCCAGCGAGATAGCTTTCGCGAGCCGGCGCCGGGCCGATCATGACAGCTTCGTCCGCCTCGCGCACAAATGGCATGCCGGCATCAACATCCGAATGAACGGCAATGGTGCGAATGCCAAGGGCGCGCGCCGTGCGCATGATGCGGCGGGCGATCTCGCCGCGATTGGCGATGAGGAGGCTTTCAATCATTGCTACATCCGGAATACGCCAAAGCGCGCGCGATCCGCGATTGGCGCATTCAGTGCCGCGGAAAAAGCGAGTCCCAACACATCGCGGGTCTGGGCGGGATCGATGATGCCATCATCCCATAGCCTTGCAGTTCCGTAGTAGGGATTGCCTTCTGCCTCGTAGCGGGACCTGATTGTGTTCTTGTATTCTCCCTCATCGACAGCTGACAACTGATCGCTGCGGACTGCGGACAGCACTGAGGCAGCTTGCTCGCCGCCCATTACGCTGATCCGGCTGTTGGGCCAGGTGAACAGAAAGCGCGGGCCGTAGGCGCGTCCGCTCATGCCGTAATTGCCGGCACCAAAACTGCCGCCGATCAGCACAGTAATCTTGGGTACGCTTGCGGTTGCCACCGCGGTCACCAGCTTGGCACCGTCCTTGGCAATGCCGCCGGCTTCATACTTGCCGCCAACCATAAAGCCGGAAATGTTTTGCAGAAACAGGAGCGGTATCCGGCGCTGGCAGGCGAGTTCGATAAAATGCGCGCCCTTCAAGGCACTTTCTGAAAAAAGCACGCCGTTGTTGGCCAATATGGCAACCGGAATTCCCCAGATGCGCGCAAACCCGCACACCAATGTGGTGCCGTAAAGCGCCTTGAACTCATGCATCTCCGAGCCATCGACAATGCGGCCAATCACTTCGCGCACTTCATAGGGTGTGCGGACATCCTGCGGGATCAAGCCATAGAGTTCCTGCGGATCAAGCTTCGGGGGAAGCGGGGTGGTGATTTCGATATCAACCGTTTTCACGCGATTGAGCCGTGTCACGATTTCGCGAACGATCAGCAAGGCATGTTCATCATTCTCAGCAACGTGATCAACCACGCCTGAGCGGCGGCCATGGGTTTCGGCACCGCCGAGTTCCTCCGCGGTGATCACTTCGCCCGTCGCCGCCTTCACCAGGGGCGGACCAGCGAGGAAGATCGTGCCCTGATTGCGCACAATCACGGTCTCGTCCGACATTGCCGGGACATAGGCTCCGCCTGCCGTGCAGCTTCCCATCACGCAGGCGATCTGCGGAATGCCCTCGGCCGACATGTTGGCTTGATTAAAGAAAATCCGCCCGAAATGTTCACGGTCAGCAAAAATCTCGGCCTGGTGCGGCAGATTTGCCCCGCCGCTGTCAACGAGATAGATGCAAGGCAAGCGGTTCTGGAGCGCTATCTCCTGGGCACGCAAATGCTTCTTCACGGTCATCGGGAAATAGGCCCCGCCTTTGACCGTGGCGTCATTGGCCACAATCATTACCTCGCGTCCCGATACGCGGCCGACGCCGGCGATTATTCCCGCTCCCGGAGCCTCGTCATTGTACATGCCATTTGCCGCGAGCGCGCCTACCTCCAGGAATGGAGAACCGGGGTCAAGCAAGCGCATGACGCGGTCACGCGGCAATAGTTTGCCCCGCGCCACATGCCTTTGGCGTGAAGCCTCGGGTCCGCCTCGCCCGGCAACAGCAACCTTTTGGCGAAGTTCTTCTGCCAGCGAGATATTGTGTGCCACGTTCGCTTGAAACGAGGCGCTCTTGGTGTCGATCAAGGTTGAAAGGGTGGTCATCGGCTGAATGCTCCGACACGTTTGGCCGTTTCAGGATCGAGAAAACTGGCCTTTTCATTGTCTCTGAGACGTATTGATTTGCCATAATGCCAGAAAGCCACGGAAATGTCGGTACTCTTCCTGAGCAAGCAAAAACTGCTGGTTCGAGCCAAAGAGACTGGCTGGGGCGGGAGGGATCGAACCTCCGTATGGCGGAATCAAAATCCGCTGCCTTACCGCTTGGCGACGCCCCAAACGCTGCCCCCTATAGCCGAGCCACCCTGCCCCCGCAACAACTTGCGCAGGGAATTCCCTGTGAC
>DATLDM010000064.1:0-21038 GCA_035525875.1 Aestuariivirga sp. | reverse complement strand
ATATCGGCCACGAAGGTATTCGCCTCAACCACGCGGCCATCAGGCAACTTGAAATCCTCTTCCGGAATGAAATCGAGAATTTCAGCCGCTGACATGTGATCGAGCAGCAGGCGGCCCGAGGCGGTCCACGGAATGGGAACTTCGACGCCGATGTCCGTTGTGATCCGGAACACGCCGGAGCCGTCACGGGTATCGACAACCACATATTTATTGCCGCGTAGCGCACAGAGTTGTGCAGTCGCTGCGGTCTGCATGGCAAGTCGGTCCAGCGCTTCGCGGCAGCGCCGGTGCAGGGGATTGGCGTCGGCATAGGCGCGGCCATAGAGATGGGCCGTCTGGCCAAAGTAAACCGTGCCCTCGTCGCCCACCTGCTCAAGGATGCCCGCTTCAATCAGGCGATTGGTGATGGAATATAGCGTTGAGCGGGGCGCTCCGATTTGTTTGGCGAGATCGCCAATCTTGGTGGGCGTATGGGTGCGCAAAAGAGCGTCGAGAATCTCGATCGTCCGGTCAATCCCGTTTTGTCTTTCGCGCGCCGGTTTGGTGCTGCGCTTGTTTACGACCTGATCCATGAAATCCTCTTAGTTCGGTGCGGATAGCACTTGCATGATTTTGGAGTCTCGTATAGCGTTCAATTGTCCTTTATAAAGGAACAATGTCCACTATAAAGGACAAAAGGGAACAACACAATTCACCTGGGAGGGTGTCATGAACAGACGGAAATTCACGTTATTGGCAGGCCTGTGCGCCGCAACACTGGCATCTGGATTTGGCAACGCGGCGGTTGCGGGCAAACTTGAGGATATTCTGGCGCGCGGCAAGCTTATCGTCGGGACAGGACTTACCAATCCGCCGTGGCACTTCCGCGACGAGAAGGGCGAAATGGCAGGCTACGATGTAGACATGGCCAAGATTCTGGCCAAAGGTCTGTTCGGTGATGAAACAAAAATTGAATTTGTGAACCAGGCATCAGACGCCCGCATCCCCAATCTCGTCACCGACAAAGTGGATATTACATGCCAAGGCATGACGGTGACAGCGGAACGCGCCCAGCAGGTGAACTTCACCATTCCCTATTACCGTGAAGGCGTTGGCCTGATGATGACCTCCGGCGGAAAGTATAAATCCCGCGATGAAATGAAGGCAGCGGGCTCGGCTGTCACGGTTTCGGTTCTGCAAAATGTCTATGCCGAAGAGATGGTGCATTTTGCCCTGCCGGAAGCAAAGGTTGACCAGTATGAGAGCTTCGATCTCATGTACCAGGCCTTGAATTCGGGCCGGTCAGACGCGGCGGCAACCGACATGTCATCGCTGCAGTGGTTCATGATCCAAAATCCGGGCAAATATGTGGACGGCGGCTATGGCTGGAATCCGCAAACCTATTCATGCGCTGTCAAACACGGCGAGCAGGATTGGCTGAACTTCGTCAACATTGCATTCCGCGAAGGCATGACGGGTGTTGAATTCGCAACCTTCTCAAAGTCATTTGAGCACTGGTTTGGCGTGAAGCCGCCGGAACCAAAGGTGGGCTTCCCCGAAGAACTGCGTTAATAACCGCGGGCGATAGGGCGCGGGAGCCATGGGATACACCTTCCAGTTTGGAGTGATCGAAGCCAACTTCGATCACTTCCTCTACGGGTTGGCATTGGGCCTGGCTCTCGCGTTCGCCGCGATTTTTATCGGCACGCTCATTGGCTTGGCTTGCGCCTTTGCCACCACGGCGAAGGCGCCGCTGCCATCGCGCCTTGTCGGCATTTATGTTTCGGCGATCCGCAACACGCCGCTGCTTGTCATCATCCTGTTTGTCTATTTCGCCCTGCCGCAAACCGGCATCCGGCTGGGCAAGCTTGAGAGTTTTGTTTTTTCCCTGGCGATTTATTCGGGCGCCTATCTGACGGAGGTTTTCCGCGCCGGCCTTGCCGGCGTTCCGCGCGGTGTCATCGATGCGGGACGCGCCATTGGCCTCACCGGGATTCAACTGGCGCTTTACGTGATCTCGCCCATCATGTGGCGCAATTGCCTGCCGGCCCTGGGCACGACATTCATTTCCCTGTTCAAGGATACGTCGCTTGCCGCGGTGATCGCCGTCCCCGAACTCACTTACCAGGCGCGCAAGCTCAACACCGAAACCTTCCGCGTGGCGGAAGCCTGGGCCACGGCTAGCGTGCTCTATCTCGCAACTTGCCTGCTGATTGCCGCAGGGCTGCGGCAGCTTGAACGCCGCTTCCCGAAGTTTTGAGGGGGCGGGATGGAACATTTCCTCCACGAATTATGGATCGCCCGCTGGGCCCTGGCGCAGGGCGTGCTGCTGACGGTTGAAATCTCCGCCGCCTCCATCCTGTTTGGAAGCATCATCGGCCTCTTTGCCGGCATTGGCCTTACCTATGGCAAGTGGCCTGTGCGTTTGCCGATCCGCGCACTTGTCGATTGCATCCGGGGCATTCCGGTACTCGTGCTGATTCTCGCGTCGTTCTATCTCCTGACTTTTGCCGGCATCAATCTGACCGCGGTTGAATCCGGGCTTTTGGCGCTTTCGATTTTCTGCGGGGCGCATATGGGCGAAATCATCCGTGGTGCCTTGCAATCCATTCCGGTCACGCAGATCGATGCGGGCCGCGCCATCGGGCTGACGTTCCCCAGAATCCTCATCTATGTTCTCATCCCTCAGGCCATGCGGCAGATCATGCCGGTGTGGGTCAATACGGGCGCGGAACTTGTGAAGGCCTCGACGCTTCTTTCGGTCATTGGCACGGGCGAACTGCTGCTCCGCACCCAGGAGATTGTCGGGCGCAATTTCATGACCCTGGAATTCTATGGCCTCTGCGGCCTTCTCTATTTTCTGATCAATTCCGTAATTGAGCGCCTCGGCAAATTTGCCAGCCGGCGCTTTGCACTTCAATGAGGGCCCAATGACACTTCTCGCCATACGTGGCCTCACCAAGAACTTCGGGCCGGTGGAAATCCTGAAAGGCGTTGACCTCGAGGTGAACAAGGGCGAGGTCGTATCCATCATCGGGGCCAGCGGCTCCGGCAAAACCACGCTGCTGCGCTGCGTCAACCTGCTGGAGGATTTCAACGGCGGCGAAATCATACTCGACGGCGTGGCCATCGGCTACACGGGGGCAAGCAGTGCGCGTCGCCGGCTTGGAGAGCGCGAACTGGCGCGGCAGCGGGCGATGACCGGCATGGTGTTCCAGAGCTTCAACCTGTTTCCGCATCTCACTGCGCTGGGCAATGTCATGCTCGGGTTGACCAAGGTCCGGCACATGGCCAAACGCGAAGCCCAGCAGCTTGCCATGAACTGGCTGGCCCGCGTTGGCCTTGCTGATCGCGCCGCACATCTTCCCAGCCAGCTTTCGGGCGGGCAGCAGCAGCGCGTTGCCATTGCCCGTGCCCTGGCCATGGATCCGAAGCTCGTGCTGCTCGATGAGATTACCTCGGCGCTTGATCCGGAACTGGTGGGCGAAGTGCTCAACACCATCAAGCTGCTGGCGAAAGAAGGCACTACCATGCTGATCGTCACCCATGAAATGCGTTTTGCCAGGGACGTGGCCCACCGCACCATTTTCATGGATGGCGGCCTTATCGCGGAGCAGGGCCCGTCGGCCAAGCTGTTCCGCAATCCCCAGAATACGCGGCTGAAGGACTTTCTCAAGCGCGCCAACATGTGAACAGGAGTGATCATGACGATTGAAAGATTTGGCGCAGCGCCCACCGGCCCCGGCGGCCGCAGCCTGCCCTTCACCAAGGCGGTGCGGGCCGGTGATTTCATCTTTGTCTCGGGCCAGGTGCCGATGGGGGCGGACGGCGAGATCGTTGACGGCACCATCGCCACGCAGACGCGGCAGACCATCGAGAATGTGAAAGCCATCCTGCAGGCGCAGGGCCTCGGGCTTGAACATGTGGTGAAGGCCACGGTGTGGCTCGCCGACACGCGCGACTTCTGGCCCTTCAACAAGGTCTATCTCGATTATTTTGGTGCGGCGCTCCCGGCACGGTCCTGCGTGCGGGCCGACATGATGGTGGACTGCAAAGTCGAGATCGAGGTTGTGGCCTATGATCCGAAGTGAGCGCCTCAAGCGCCGAGAAGCACGTCCTTCACGTCTTCGAGGCGAAACGGCTTTTCCAGCGCGCCGATGAGATTCAATTCCAGTTTCCGCGCCAGTTTCTCAGCTTCGTCAAGACGCTCCGGATGGCCGCTCATCAGAACGACAGAAGATTTCGCATTTTGCCGCGCCAGTTTTTCCAGAACCTGAAGCCCTGAAACATTGGGCATCAGCACGTCGACAAAAACGACATCGGAATTTTTAAGGTCAAAGGTATAACTCGACCGTGCATCAGTCGAAACCGTGACGTCAAATCCCAAACTTCTCACCATTTTTGTCAGGGTTTCCGCAAAGGCGGCTTCGTCGTCGATGATGACGACCCGTCGCTTGGTTTTCATTGACGGCAATCCCACGGCACATTTCCTTTGCCTGTTTGCATAGGGATATTATCCCGGAAGCAAGGGGCCATTTTACAAATTAAAGTGAAAATTTTTCAATAGATAAAATGATGACCTATGGGAACAGATGCACTGCAATTCCGTTGTCTTGGGCTAGCATGAGAAGGTAATTTCAGATGGCAACCAACCCAAGGCCCAACCCAATTCCGCACCCCCATCCAAATCCCGATCCCAGCCCGATCCCGAACCCAACCGGCCCCATTCCATGGCGGTGACGAAAAATTTGGCAGGGGCTGCAAAGCCCCTGCCAACTTGGAAGGATTATGACTTGGGGTTTGTCGCGTAGGCCGGGGCGTTTGTGAGCATTTCCTTCGATGAGTTCACAACGAGGAACCAATCATTGGAATCATTGCTTTCCCGGACCTTGCGCAGGGAGGCCATTTCGATGGCCACGTTCTTCTCGCCAATGCCCAGGAACCCGCCCACACCAAGGACGACCGCCTTGACATCGCCATTCCAATCAAGAACGACGTCATTGACTTCTCCCACATCGCTCCATTCCTTGCGGGCTTCGGCGGGATAGGCCTTGGTGGCGTCCACGTCGGCCTGCACGGCATAAACGCGCATGCCGATCAGGCTGGAAGCGAGAACATCGTTTGGTCCAGCCGCATCCAGGTAGCTGGCAGGACCCGTTTTAGCCGCAATGGTGGTTGGTTGCGTGATGCTGCCAGTTTGATCGGTGGCGGGGACTGCCGGGTCGGTCGCGGCAGGTGCTGCGGCTGGATCATTGACGGCCGGTGCGGCGGTCACGGCTGTTTCATATTCCAGCTCGTTCAAGGAGCCATCGGCATTGGTATCAAGCGACTTGAAGGCTTCAGCCGTCCATTCGGGATGCAGTTTCATGCCTTCTTCAAAAGTGAGTTTTCCGTCAGCATTTACATCGATCTTGCTGAAGTCGCCAGTTGCGGCAAAAGCAGCTGTGGACAATAGCAGGGTGGCGGCAAGAGCCACGATACGGGGGGATTTGGTCATGATTCACTCCATAGGTTCAAGGGTTTGCCTGACAGCTTGTGCTGCAGACTCAGCGCTACAACATCCCTTGCGAATTTAGGTTCCATGCGGTTGCAAGGGCGGAACCAATTTTTTGATTCGGCGTTTTAAATATTGGAAGCTCAGCCATGAGGACTGTGGAATATGGCCTATCCGGAGAAGGAAAAATTGGGCACTGGCGCGGCTGTTGTGATCGTTGCCGCCGCCCTTGCTCTCTTCGTGGGTGTGTTTCTCTTCGTTTCGAACCAGTACGGGGGAGGCGACGAGGCGCAGCTCGCTCAACATGACACCACAGTTGGGTTGCCCGGCAATGAACTTCCTATCGCTCCCATTATGCCTCCGGCATCGCCAGCTATTACGCCGCCTTCGGACGTTCCGCCAATCACGCAGTAAATCGGCAAAATCAGGAAGCCCCGCGTGTACAAGCAGCGGGGCTTCCGATTGCTGGGCGAGGGGAAACCAAGACCAACAACCACACGACGCCCTGTCGTGCGTTTTCTCAAACACCCACACTTGAAAACAGTTCCCGGCAGCCGGTTTAATACCGGAATTGGGTGAGTGTTCCTTACTGAACCGCCGATCAATATGATTCCCTTAGTTTTTTTGGAACTTTTTGGCGCTGCACCAGTTTAGTGCATACCCTTGTGAGGGGGTGAGTTTTAAGCAACCTAGGAGTTCGTTATGAAAAGTATTATCCTTGCCTCCGCTTTTGCAGCCGCGCTTGCCATGGGTCTTCCCGTAGCAGCAGAGGCGAAAACCAATGTTCAAATCTACTTGGGCATGCCCCACTACGGTTATCAGGTAGGCCCAGACTACCGCTTCCGGAGTGGCTACGGTTGGTATCGTCCTGTCGGCGTCCACCGCGGACGCCTGTCGTGCGGCGAAGCCAGGTCGCGCGTCCGCAATAGCGGCTTCAGGAATGTCGCCACCATTGAATGCAATGGCCGCACCTACACGTTCGAGGCCACGCGCCGCGGCCGCGATGTCACCGTATTCGTGAATTCCAGGACCGGCGCCATCTGGCGCGGTTAGTCACAATCTGGTTGGACAGGTCTCTTCATTGCAAGGGGCCTGTCCATTCCCTCGGTTTGCTCTCAACTGTCACAGGATCACATCCCTTGGCCCTATCCTCATCGCCCGCTCAAACTTTAGACCATAGATTCTTCCGGAATACGGGGCTCGTGTTGGTGATGGGGACTCTGATGGCAGGGGCAATCACCCTGACACTAGCCATAAATATGGTGGACACCGAAACCACGAAAATTATCGCAGGCAAGATTGATGCAGAGCCTGCGGCATTGGAACAAGTGAGCGAAGCTATTGGACAGAACTCCAATATCGCCCTGAGGTAAAGGTTAGCCCGTCGCCTTGAGTTTTTCGAGAATGGCCGTTCCGGTGACGGTCCATCTGCCTCTCAGGAAATCCAATTTGACATTATTCATCCCAATGAGCTCGCAGCCCTTCTTGGCCGCCATTTCCCTCACCTGTGATTCAAAATAGGCCAGCCCGTTGTCTTTCATGCGCGCGCCGTCCTGAACCGGAAATTGCAGTACATATTTTTCTGAATTGTCGAACATGTCGGCCTCCTGCCAAGTATCGCTTGATTTCACCGCCGGTAGTGAGCCACCACCCTCCGGGCGTAGGTCATCAGCAGGGTTTCGTATTGAGGTGTTTCGCCTACTGATATCCCGGCGGTAAGAAGCTTCTCGGCCAGCTCATTACGTTCGCTCCTGGCGCCCTCCGGTATTGCCGCTTCCACGCACACCGTATCAAATACGCGTTGAAGGGCCGCCAGTTTTTCGGGGTTCATATTGCGGGTAGCCAGATCATCCAATGTGAACGGCGCGTTCATGTGGTACTCCTTTCACCACTAGAGTCCGGTTGCTTAACGCTCCTGACAGCCAAAAGTTCCCATAAATAAAAATGCTATGCCCGCGGCGGTCCAGGGGAGAACGCGGGGGCATGACGCGAGGATGAAGGACCGGGGCTCAGGATCGTGTTTATGGGGATGCCACGGGAGCTTGCCCGGTTTTAAAAGGGGCAGAAAGATTTTAATTTTTCTCTGCCGTGAGGGCGCTATTTTCGGCATTGGCGCTATTTTCGGCATTGTTAGATTCGCCGAGGAATTCGCCCACTGCCGAGAGCGAATCGAAGTGACTGCTGAACACTTTCAAGATGACGAGCAGCGGGACGGCGACGACGATACCGGGAATTCCCCATATCCAACCCCAAAAGGCGATGGCCAAAAGAATGGCGACAGAATTGAGCTGCAGTCGTTTTGCCAGGAAATAGGGCGACACGAACTGATTTTCGATTGTTATAATCGCTGTATAGATCGCCGGCGCCAGAAGCGCATAGCCCAATGAATCAAAAACCACCAGGGAAACAAGAGCGGAAAGAATTGCACCGCCTATTGGGCCGGCATAAGGAATAAAATTAAGGGTAAAGGCAAGGAATCCCCAAAGATAGGCCGAAGGCATTCCAATGAGATAAAATGATAGCGCCACAGCCACACCTACGCCCGCATTGATCGCACTATGCAATAATAGGTAGGCAGACACATCCTTTTCAACGTCCTGAACAATGCGAAGGGCATTTTTCTTGTCAGTGAGCGTGGGCATAATGTTGATCAACTTTTCATAGAAAAGGTTGCCTGATCCCATGAGAAACAATGACAAGATAACCGCTCCGGTAAACATCACTGCAAAGCTCGCGGGATAGGCGGCAATCCACAGAAAGGCGGGAAGGCCCGGTTCCTTGACCACGACTTCATTGACAGGCGCGTCAGTTGCCGGCGTAGCGGCTTTTCTGATATCTTCCGTTATCGTTGCAATGTGTTCAACGCTCCCGCTGATGCCGCGGACTCTTTCGGTAAGCGTCCGGCGGATTTCCGGGGCGTTGGCGATCCAGCCGGAGACAGGTCCACTGATCATGTAGCCCGCCAGGAGTCCACCGAGCAAAACTGCTGCGGCCAGTCCGGAAGCTGTCCCCCAGGCCGGAAGACCACGGAGAGCAAACCACCTGATGACAGGGCGAAAAGTTATCGCGATGAGAAATGCTATCACGACGGGAATGAGAAAATCGCGCGCAAGAAGCATCATGTCGATGGCATTGAGAATGAGGATGCCTATCAACACGATTAAACCACGCTTCAAATAGTAGGCGTGGCTCTCCCCGTTTTCGGTAACCATGCCTGACTCCACGCGCTATATTTTGCCCATCAACACCAAGATGAGGATGATGATTACAACAAGGCCAATCCCACCCGATGGGAAGTAGCCCCAATCACGGCTATAGCCCCAGCTTGGCAGGGCCCCGATCAGGATCAATACGAGAATGATGATAAGAATTGTACCCAGCGTCACATGCAACTCCTTTGCCAAATTTCCGACGCAAAGGAAACTCCGCATGGTCACAATTGGTTCCAAGGCCCGGTATTAATTACGCTATTTATTTATCTGTCGGAAAGCGGCCAAGTGTAGTTAACGGCGGGTGGAACAGGCAGCGACTTTGGGCGTTACCTTCCCATGAATGAAGATCGAGCCGAGTATTATCGACGTCAGGCGGAGAAATGTCTGGAGCAGGCGGAGCTTGCCCCGGATGAATCGATGAAAGTTCGCATGAGGTTCCTCGCCGGTGAGTGGCTGAAGATGGCGGCTGCGGCGGCGCTTCTCACGGCAGCGTAATCTTCCGGTTCCCGGCGAATGGAGCGTAGCTTTTCCGGTGTCAGGTTGGAGAACCCGTCTTGATTTTGGCCCAGGCTTCGTTTCGGACCCGGTCCACGTCTGGGCGCAGCGGTTTCTGGGTCCACAAGCGCTTCCTCACTTCGTCATCGGGGTAAACAGCGGGATCAGTCAGGATGGCCGGGTCGACAAACTTGGTGGCCGCGAGATTGGCATTGGCATAGTGGGTGAAGTTCGTGCATTTCGCGATGACTTCGGGCTCCAACATGAAGTTGATGAACTTGTGGGCATTACCCACGTGCTTGGCTTCGGCTGGAATGCACCAGATATCAAACCATGCCGGCGCGCCGGTCTTGGGAACATGATAGGCGAGATTAATATCGATCCCGGCATCTTTGGCACGGGCGGCGGCAGTTGCGTAGTCGCCCGCCCAGTTGGTGACCATGCACAATTCCTTGTTGGGAATGGCATTCAAAAAATTGTTGGAATCGAAGACCCGGATATACTGGCGGATGGGGGCAAAGGCCTTGACCACCGCGTCAAAGTCCGCAGGGTTCGTCGTGTTGGGATCGAGCCCCAGATAGGCCAGCGTCATGGGGATCACATCGGCCGGGCTTTCCAGAATGGAAATGCCGCAGTCCGCAAGCCGGGCGGCATTTTCCGGTTTGAAGAGAATGTCGAGGCTTGTCAGGTCAGCATCGGGGATGCGCTCCTTGACCATGTCCACGTTAAAGGTCAGTCCTACGGTGCCCCACATATAGGGAGCACCATAGACGTTGCCGGGGTCCCAACCCTCAAGGGTTTTCAGGATCACTGGATCAAGATTGCCCCAGTTGGTCAATTTCGAGCGGTCAAGCGGCTGATAGACTTTTGCTTCGTTGAAGCGTTGGAGGGTGGAGCCGGCCTGGGCCACAACATCAAAACCGGTACGGCCCGCCATAATCCTGGCTTCCATGGCTTCATTTGACTCAAAGAAGTCATACGCGACTAGAATGCCGGTGGCCGATTGAAAATCCTCAATGGTCGTCTCGCCGATATAATCATTCCAGTTAAAGATGTTGAGGATGGGTTCTTCCTGGGCGTGAGCCCGGCTTATGTAAGGCATGGCCAGAGCGGCCCCTGCCATCAGGCTTAATGATGATCTGCGGGTTAGCTTCATCTCTCCTCCTCCGAGCAGAAATTCCTCCCCATGACGATCGGAGCATAGACTCATTGAACAAGAGTCGCCAACTCAATTCAAATTAACTGTTAATCACCTGCCTAATTCGAAAAAGAACTCAACAGTGTCTCCCAGTTCTCGGGGTTCATGCTGCGGCTGGCCAAGTCATCCAATGTGAATGGCGCGTTCATGAGGGACTCCTTTCACCACGGGGTTCAAGAGCGCAAACGCCGCAGATGGCGAAAAGTTCCCATGCAGTGTTGGTACTTTGACCTCAACGACGCCCTAAGCTCACAATTCTTCTCCGCGTACCATACGCAAAATAAACTGATCAACCTGGTCTAGGCCACTGGTGGCTTCAAGATTCAACCCCCCAATAGTCGTTAGTGCTTCCCCTCTAGAAGCAGATGGCCCAATAAATTTCGCTAATCTTTCTCCAAGGGGAATAGGCACGCCTGCTTCGTCAAGTTGTTTCATCCAATGAGGCCGAAACCAATTTTCCATTTCAACCATGTAAACACTGTAGTCGAGATTCACTTTAGGTCTTGCATACTTTATGATTGCTTCAATTGCTGCCAAACTTCGAGGGAATGAAAATTCACAAGCTTGTAAAAATTGAAATGCACCGTCCACATTTGCTGGATGACCTTCTTCGAGGAACTTACCCGCAAACCAATCTATGAATTCAGGAAGAGATTTAATACTTTGCAATTTGCTCCATGCCCACGCTACCTGCTTAGGCATATGAACTCCTACTCGCGCCTGCTTTTTGTGAGCAATGTAGAGCATAAGTTCAGCAACTGCTGCTTTTTGATTGTAATCCGGAAATCCGTGCCACGAAAAATGATGTGGTTTTTTGTCAACTTGGTCCTCTATCCTTCTAAGGAGCTCAACAAGATTCGAAGTTCCAATTGCGCCGTGTTCGCGCAATATGTGTTCAGGCAATCCTGTCTCTTCGGGTAACCTATCCTGCCTATCCTGCCCGCTCGGAGATAACTGATCACGATTGACATTCATAACTAGAAAGTCAGTTGATGAGCCCGGGTCTGACAATACAGGAACTTCTCCCAACTCGCCGCGCGTGGCTGTCTTGTTTGTGCTATAGATATGGGCTGCAGCCAACCGCAGTAGTTCAACAAAGTTGTGGCTACCAAACGCAAGTTGATGTTCTTGATTGAGTGCCGCAAAGGGAAGCCAATTGAAAAGATGATCGGCAAGTCTCTCGCAACGCCAAGCACCACCGTCGTAGCCGGCGCATAGACCTTTGGTGAAAGGCATATCAATATGCTGAACCCGGAGTTCAAGGAACGGATCGGGGTAGACGATCGCCATGACCTAGTTGTCTTCTTCAAATGGTAGATTTGCAATAGCATTTGACTGACTTGCTACCTGAAGTTGTTAACTCTCTAAAGGGCGGTTGGCAGAACTCCCCGACTCGCTACCTGATCCAAGTAACTATGTTCCCTTTTCGTTCTCTTGGCAATTTTATTTGCAGAATGGACTAGAATGCGGATGAGTGGCTGAAAATGGCTGCGCGCGCAGCGCTGCGCACGGCGGCCTAAACGTTCCCAGACGCTCCACGGACTTTTCGAAACACCTCTTGACAATCTATTCCTATTGAGTTCATATGTTCCTGTTTTGTTCTTTTTCAAGCATAGGAACCACATGAACTGGAAGAGGGACTTTAACTGGGCCGGGGCCATCGAACTTAACCGGGAAGCGCTCAACCGCATCGTTGCGGCCCTGTTCGCCCTGCTGGGGATTGATGGCACAGATACGGTGTCGCGGATTCCACGTTCCTTGCACCGGGCCGTGCTGCGGGTGCTGCGGCCAGCCGAATCCGCCCTCCGGCGCCTTATTGTCATTGCGGCGCGGGGTGTTGTGGTGAAGCTTGTTCCTCCGCGTTCCAAGCCGGCGGGGAAAATCCCGCAGGGCAGACGCCAGCGTCCCTTGTTTCAGCTCTTCGATCCGCGGAAACGCTTCGCGGAGCTGCGCCAGCACCGCCCAAGGATCATGCGGAATCCCCCACGTATCCATGTCTTCGGAAACGATCCCCGAGTCGTAGCCCTGTGGCCATCTCCCCGGCCTGTGGTTGAATCCCCTCCGCCGCCCGATGGCCTCGTCAATGCCGCGCGCCTCACCCGGAGGCTCCAGGCCCTTAAGTCGGCACTCGATGATCTGCCGCGCCAGGCCAAACGTCTGGTGCGCTTGAGAGCCAGGCGGGAAAAGGTGCCAAGCTTGAGATTAAAGTCGCCGCTCCGGCCGGGCCGTCCTCCCGGCCACCGGAGGAAACTCATGCACGAAGTCGATGAAATCCTCACCGAGTGCCATGGCCTTGCCTGCTGGGTCATGGAGCCCGACACAAGCTGACGTGTTAACCTGGAACAAAAGAGATAAAAACTCCCGGAATCCCGGCTAAAACCTGCTCCTCCCAGAGCGGGGTTGCAACGCCTTGCCCCCTCATCTATACCCCGCCGATCACGGCACAGGCAGCGGACACCCCTGGAGGCAGGCCCGGGCCGTGGTTCATTCATTCAGGAGAATATAAATGTCTAAGATCGTTCAGCTTAAGGCCACGCAGCGTGGCCGGGCAGGCAAGGGGGCCTCCCGCGCAGTACGTCGCGAAGGTCTCGTTCCCGGTGTCGTTTATGGCGACAAGCAGGGAGCCCAAATGGTTTCGCTCAATTACCGCGAGCTCGAGCCCCATATCCAGACCGGCCGCTTCCTGTCGACGCTTGTCGACCTCGAAGTGGAAGGCAAGACCATCCGCGCAATCCCTCGCGATGTGCAGTTCGAACCCATCCGCGATTTCATCGTGCATGTGGATTTCCTGCGGCTTGGCAAGGCCTCGCGCATTGCCGTTGATATTCCGGTGCATTTCAAGGGCCATGACGCATCGCCCGGGATCAAGGCCGGCGGCTCGCTCAACATCGTGTCGCATACCTTGAGCCTTTACTGCTCGGCGGATTTCATCCCCGATGACATTGTGGTGGATATTACCGGCATGCAGATCGGCGCGTCGATCCATTTATCCGACATCAAGCTGCCGGAAGGTGTCACCGCGGTTTCACGTGATGACGTAACGCTGTGCACCATCGCGGCCCAGGCCAAGGAAGAAGTGGTCGAGGAAGTCGCGGCTCCGGTTGACGTTCCCGCCACGGCCCAGAAGCTTCCGGCAGAAGGTGCGGCTGACGCTGCGCCCGCAGCCGGCGCCAAGGGTGCGGCTGGTGCAAAGAGTGCAGCGCCCGCTGCCGCCCCCGCCAAGGGTGCGGCGCCCGCTGCCGCCGCTCCTGCTGCCAAGGGCGCTCCGGCGCCGAAGAAGAAGTAATCATCTTCGTCTGACAGGAGACGGGCATGTTTCTTCTTGTGGGTCTCGGCAATCCGGGAACCAAATATGCCGGAAACAGGCACAATATCGGCTTCATGGCGGTGGACGAAATCGTTCGCCGCCATGGCTTTTCCCCCTGGCGCAAGCGCTTCCACGGCGAGATTTCCGAGGGCACCTTGGGGACAGAGAAAGTTCTCATTCTCAAGCCCCTGACCTTCATGAATGAATCGGGTCAGGCGGTGGGCGATGCCATCCGCTATCTCGATATCGAGCCGGAGCGGGTCATCGTCATTTATGACGAGATTGATTTGATGGCGGGGAAAGTCCGGGTGAAACTGGGGGGCGGGGCGGCGGGCCACAACGGCATCCGTTCGATCACCGCCCATATCGGCCCGCATTATACGCGGGTTCGCCTGGGGGTTGGCCATCCGGGTGACAAGACGCTGGTTCATCCCCATGTGCTCAGTGATTTCGCCAAGGCCGACAAGGTCTGGCTCACGCCTTTGCTCGATGCGGTCGCTGAATACGCGGCCCTCCTGGTTGAAGGCGATACGGCAACATTTCAGAACAAGGTGCATCTGGCGCTCAAACCAGCGCCGGAAAAGGAATAGGTTTTATGGGTTTCAAATGCGGCATTGTCGGCCTGCCGAATGTCGGCAAATCAACGCTCTTTAACGCGCTCACGCAAACCTCGGCGGCGCAGGCGGCGAATTATCCATTCTGCACCATCGAGCCCAATGTGGGCGATGTGGGCGTGCCGGATCCGCGGCTTGATGACTTGGCCAAGATCGCGGGCAGTGCCCAGATTATCCCGACGCGCCTCACATTTGTAGATATCGCAGGGTTGGTGAAGGGCGCTTCCAAGGGCGAAGGCCTGGGCAACCAGTTCCTCGCCAATATCCGCGAGACGGACGCCATCGCCCATGTCGTGCGCTGCTTTGAGGACGGCGACATCACCCATGTTTCAAACAAGATCGACCCAATTGCCGATATCGATACCATCGAAACCGAGTTGATGCTGGCCGATATGGACAGTCTCGAAAAGCGCGTTGTCGGCATCGAGAAAAAGGGCAAACAGGGCGACAAGGAAGCCAAGGAAATGGCGGACCTGATGAACCGCGCGCTGGTGCTTTTGCGCGAAGGCAAGCCCGCGCGTCTGGTCGAACGCACCATCGATGAGGAAAAAACCTTCCGCGGTCTCGGGTTACTCTCATCCAAACCAGTGCTCTATGTCTGCAACGTCGAGGAAGCCTCGGCCGACAAGGGCAATGAATTTTCAGCCCGCGTGAAAGAGTTCGCCGCCAGGGAAGACAACAGCGCCGTTGTCGTCTCAGCCAAGATCGAAAGCGAAATCGCCGTTCTGCCGCTCGCTGACCAGAAGGATTATCTGGATGCGGTGGGCCTTGAAGAACCGGGCCTCAACCGCGTCATCCGCGCCGGCTATGATCTGCTGCATCTCGTCACCTATTTCACCGTCGGCCCCAAGGAAGCCCGGGCCTGGACCATTACCAAGGGCACCAAGGCGCCCGCCGCCGCCGGTGTCATTCACACGGATTTCGAAAAAGGCTTCATCCGCTCGGAAACCATCGCTTACGCCGATTACGTGAAAAACAACGGCGAAGTCGGCGCCAAGGAAGCCGGCAAATTCCGCCTGGAAGGCAAGGACTATGTGGTCCTCGATGGCGATGTCATGCATTTCCGCTTTGCGAACTAGGCATGGCCGAACTCCTGCATTTTGAGGATTTTGCCGTGGGGCAGGTAATCGATCTCGGCACTTATGCGGTGACTGCCGCCGAAATCCGTGAATTTGCCAATGAATTTGACCCGCAGCCTTTTCATCTCGATGAAGCGGCGGGCAAAGCCTCCATTCTAGGCGGTCTGGCTGCCAGCGGCTGGCATGTCTGTTCTATGCTGATGCGGATGATTGCGGTTTCCTGGCTCAACAAATCGGCCAGCATGGGGTCGAATGGCGTTTCGGAAGTGAAATGGCTCAAGCCGGTGTTGGCGGGCGAGACGCTTTCAGGTTCGGTGACCATTGTGTCCAAGCGGGTTTCTGCCAAACGCCCGGAAATGGGAATTTTTGAATGCCTGTTTGAGCTCTTCAATGAATTCGGCGTGAAGAAATCCGAGATGACAGCCGTGGTCTTTATGCGAGTCAAAGCAGCATGATGGGGCTTTTCCTTGAAGAGATAGATGAGGGCCTGACGGTTGAACTCGGGAGCTATCATTTCACCCGCGAAAACATCCTGAAGTTTGCCCGGAAATTTGATCCGCAACCTTTTCATTTAAGCGACGAAGGCGGCTTGGCAGGCCCCTTCGGTGGGCTTTCCGCCAGCGGCTGGCACACGGCGGCGGGTTGGATGAAGTGTTTTGTGGAAGTGAATGATGCGGCGCGAGCGAAATTGCAGGCCGCCGGCAAAACCCTGCCGGAGGTCGGGCCTGGCCCGGGCTTTACAAATCTCAAATGGGTGAAGCCGGTCTATCCCGGCGATACAATTCGCTATTCCTGCAGGGTAACCGGGAAACGCGATCTGGCCTCAAAGCCCAAATGGGGCATCGTGTTTTCCATGAACGAGGGCATCAACCAAAAGGGCGAACTGGTTTACAGTTTTGAAGGCAAGGTGCTGACGGCCCGCCTCTAGTGTCCCTCGAAACTCACTAGCGTGTGAACCTTCACATTCTTGCTTCGAAGCTTTGCGGCTCCTCCCAACTCGGGCAGGTCGATGACGAAAGCGGCGGCCACCACTTCGCCGCCGGATTTGCGGATAAGATCGATGGCTGCTCCGGCGGTTCCACCGGTTGCGATGAGATCATCAATCAGAAGGATGCGGTCGCCCTGCTTGATGGCATCGGCGTGAATCTCGATGGTATCAACGCCGTATTCGAGGGCGTATTCTTGGCCGATAGTGCGTGACGGCAGCTTGCCTTTCTTGCGAATGGGAATGAAGCCGCGGCCAAGGCTTGCGGCCACAGCGCCGCCCAGAATGAAACCGCGTGCCTCAATGCCCGCCACGTAATCAATGTCGCCACGCAGGAAGGGCCAGACGAGTTCGTCAATGGTGGCGCGAAAGCCGTGGAGATCGGCGAGGAGCGTGGTGATGTCGCGGAACATGATGCCGGGCTTGGGGTAATCCGGAATGGTGCGGATATAGCGCTTGATGTCGAAGCCGTTGCGAAGGTCCATTATTTGTTTCCTCTAGGGCCATTTTACCGAAGGTGGCATGGACGACAGGATCGAGTCCACATTGCCGCCGGTTTTCAGGCCAAACAAGGTGCCGCGGTCATAGAGCAGATTGAACTCAACATAGCGCCCGCGGCGGATGAGTTGTTCCTCACGGTCGGCTTCGGCCCAGGGCGTGTTCATGTTGCGGCGGACGATATCCGGGAAAACCTGCAAGAAGCTGGAGCCAACATTCTTGACGAAATCGAGGTCGTCGGCAAAGTTTCCGGTATCGAGATAATCGAAGAAAATGCCGCCGATGCCGCGCGGTTCCTTCCGGTGGGGGAGATAGAAATATTCATCGCACCAGTTCTTGAATCTTTCATAGTCGGCAACTGCATGGGCGTTGCAGACGGTTTTGAAGGCGGCGTGGAAGCTCTTTGAATCCGCGTCATCCTGATTGCGTCGGCGGTCCAGAACCGGTGTCAGGTCGGCCCCGCCGCCGAACCAGGGCTTTGAGGTGACGACATAGCGGGTGTTCAGGTGAACGGCCGGGATATTGGGATTCCAGAAATGGGCGATGAGCGAAATGCCCGAGGCCCAGAATTTGGGATCGTCGTCCGCGCCCGGAATCTGTTTCCGGAACTCCGGTGAAAACTCGCCATGGACGGTTGAACAATGAACCCCCACCTTCTCAAAGAGCCGGCCGTGCAGCATGGACATGATGCCACCGCCACCATTGTTTTCGCGGGTCCATGGGGTTTGCTGGAAGCGGCCTGCGGGTGCCGGACCCGCCAACTCATTTTCAAGTTTTTCAAACTCGGCAACAATCCGGTCCCGCAGGGTTTCAAACCAGAGGCGGGCAGTATTTTTTTGGCTTTCGATGGCGGACATTGCGGGTGATTTCATAAGGCTCAGGGGGTTGGAAAGCCAGCGGTTTGGCGCAGCGCCTCACCGGTCACCATGGCGCAGGCGAGGCTGACATTGAGGGAGCGTTCGCCCGGCTTCATGGGGATCAGGATGCGGGCCTCCACTGCCTCATGGACTTCCGCCGGCACGCCTGCACTTTCCTGCCCCATCAGGAGGATGTCCGTCCCGGTAAATCCAAATTGGGAATAGGGGAGAGCAGCCTTGGTCGATAACAGGACCAATCGGTGACCTTGAGTTTCCGTGCGGAAGGCCTGCCAGGACGGAGACCGGTGCACCACGGCGCGGTCGAGATAGTCCAATCCGGCCCGTTTGAAGGAAGAATCAGTCCAGGCAAAGCCAGCCGGTTCGATAATTGTGACTTTCAGGCCGAGGCAGGCGGCCATGCGGATAATGGTTGCGGCATTGGGGGCAATGTCGGGCTGGAAGAGGGCAATTTCGATCATGATTCTGGAGTTTTAGCCAATGTTGCAGGGATGATCAAAGCGGTGTGGCGCTGCGACAACACATGGCTAGACAACTTTCGCCGCCAATGCCAAAACCGCCAGAGTTTATATGCCAAATGGGGGTTTTCTCCTTGGGCGCCAGCGGCAACACGAGGGAACAACAACGTGTCCACAGCGGTACATGCGGATGTAAATCGGCGGGATTTTCTTTTCATTGCCACGGGAGCCGTGGCCACTGTAGGGGCGGCACTTACAGCCTGGCCCTTCATCAACCAGATGAATCCCGACGCCTCGGTACTGGCTTTGGCCACGATAGAAGTTGACCTGGCCCCAATCGTCGAAGGTCAGGAGATTACCCTTAAATGGCGGGGCAATCCGGTTATCATCAGGAACCGCACGGCCAAGGAAATCGATGCGGCCAAGGCCGTAAAAATGGAAGAACTGAAAGATCCCATAGCGCGCAGCGAAGTGGCCAAGGATGACGCTCCGGCAACCGACGAGAACCGCACCGTTGCCGGCAAGGAACGCTTCCTGGTGATGATGGGTGTGTGCACCCATCTGGGCTGCGTGCCTCAGGGCGACAATCCAGCCAAGGAATTTGCAGTCGTCGAGGGATCGGCCAAGGTCGGCGGCTGGTTCTGCCCCTGCCACGGCTCCCATTACGATACGGCGGGCCGAATCCGGAAAGGCCCGGCGCCCGAAAACCTGCACGTGCCGAAATACGAATATCTTTCCGACACAAAAATTCTCATCGGTTAATCAGGGGCAAGATTTATGAGTGGTCCGTCGAACTATCAACCGAAGAGCGCCTTCGGCAAATGGATGCACGAGCGGCTTCCGATCATGGAACTGGTGCAGGGCCAGGCCCTGGATTTCCCGACGCCCAAAAACCTCAACTATTGGTGGACCTTCGGCGGCATTCTGGCCGTCATGCTTGTGGCCCAATTGATCACCGGCATTATCCTGGCCATGCATTACACCCCCCACGTCAGCATGGCGTTCGACTCGGTCGAGCACATCATGCGCGACGTGAACTCCGGCTGGCTGCTGCGCTACCTGCATGCCAATGGCGCATCGATGTTTTTTATCGCCGTCTACATCCATATTTTCCGCGGCATGTATTACGGCTCCTACAAGGCGCCACGGGAAGTTTTGTGGATGATCGGTGTGCTGATTTATCTGGTGATGATGGCGACCGCCTTCATGGGCTATGTTTTGCCGTGGGGCCAGATGAGCTTCTGGGGCGCCAAGGTCATCACCAACCTGTTCTCCGCCATTCCGTTTGTGGGCGAGTCGGTGACGACGTGGCTGTGGGGCGGTTATTCGGTTGATAACCCGACGCTCAACCGCTTCTTCTCATTGCATTACCTTCTGCCATTTGTTCTCGCTGGCCTCGTAGGCCTCCACATCTGGGCGCTGCATGTGCCGGGAAACGGCAATCCCACGGGTGTCAATATCAGGGGCTCGCAGGACACGGTGCCTTTCCATCCCTATTACACGATGAAGGATGGCTTCGCGATTGCCGTCTTCATGATCCTGTTTTCGGCGTTCACGTTCTTTGCGCCCAATTATCTGGGGCATGCGGTCAATTATCTCGAGGCCAATCCCCTGGTCACACCCGCGCACATTGTTCCCGAGTGGTACTATCTGCCGTTCTACGCAATCCTGCGTGCCATCCCTGACAAGCTGGGCGGCGTGATCGCGATGTTCGGTTCGATCCTGATCCTTTTCGTGCTGCCGTGGCTCGACACGTCTCGGGTGAGGTCTGGCACCTACCGTCCGATCTTCAAGCAGTTCTTCTGGGTGTTCGTGCTTGTGTGCATTGGCCTTGGCTATCTCGGATCAAAGCCGCCTGAGGGAAGCTATGTGTTCTGGGCGCGCATTCTCACGGCCTATTATTTTATCCACTTCCTAGTGATCTTGCCTTTGCTCGGGCTGCTGGAGAGCCCGAAGCCCTTGCCGCCGTCCATATCGGATTCGGTTTTGGCGAAGAAAAAGCCTTTGGCGCCAGCTGAGTGATTTGGGGAACAAGATGAAAAAAATGCTCAAGACACTCGCCATCGTAGCTTCCGGTTTTCTGCTTCTTGCCGGGGCTGCTTCCGCCGCAGGCCAGAAAGATGCCAAGGCCATTTCCTATTCCTTTGAGGGGCCGTTTGGCACCTTTGACAAGGCGCAGCTGCAGCGGGGCTACAAGGTTTACAAGGAAGTGTGCTCGAATTGCCATTCCATGCGGCTGGTTTCGTTCCGCAATTTGAGCGAGCATGGCGGACCCGGCTTCACCCCCGAACAGGTCAAGGCTCTGGCTGCGACTTTCACAGTGAAGGATGGACCGGGCACCGATGGCGAAATGTTTGACCGCCCGGGTTTGCCTTCCGACCGGCTCCCGTCGCCATTTGCCAATGAGCAGGCGGCGGCCACCGCCAATGGCGGCGCCGTACCACCGGACCTTTCGTTGATTACAAAGTTTCGTCCCGGCTGGTTCGGAACTTTCAATCAACTGGCCAACGGCATCGGCGGCCCGCAGTATGTCTATTCCGTTCTGACGGGTTACGAAGCGCCAGCGGAGGAAATCAAAGCGGAAATGCCGGAAGGCAAGCACTACAATCCCTATTTCGCCAATGGCCATTTCATTTCGATGGCGCCGCCCCTGGCGGACGGTCAAGTGGCATTCGACGACGGCGCGCCCAACACGGTTGACGACATGGCGCGCGATGTCTCGGCTTTCCTGGCCTGGACGGCTGAACCCAAGATGGAAGAGCGCAAGAGCCTGGGGTTCATGGTTCTGATCTATTTGGCCATTCTTGCCCTGCTTCTGTATTTCGTGAAGAAGAAGATTTGGGC
>DATLDM010000057.1:0-8647 GCA_035525875.1 Aestuariivirga sp. | reverse complement strand
GCCGGGGTCCACCAGCGGGAATGTCACGCCGGAGTAAGCGGTTTCGGCCCAGCCGAAGCCGAAGCCTTCCCAGAGAATGCGGGTGACCTTCGAGACATTGGAATTGGCATCGGGATCGGAGGCGCCGCGGCCCACGACAACAAGCAGGGTTTCATGCAGCGGCACCTTCGACGGGTTGGCGTCGAGGGCTTCCTGAATGCGGTCGCCGGCGGCGCGCATCATTTTGGGATCAATGCCCAGTTCCTTGCCGTAATCGATTTTCAGGCCATTGCTGGCGGCATAGGTGTTGAGCACCGAGGGAATGTCATTCTTGGCGTGGCCCGCCGCAAAGAGCATGCCGGGCACCGCCAGCACTCGCTCCACGCCCTTGGCCTTCAGCACATCAAGGCCATTGCGGATGATGGGGGAGGCAAATTCGAGATAGCCGTATTCCACAGGATATTGCGGCAGGCGCTTCTTGAGATGCTCGGAGAGCACGGCAAATTCGGTGACCGCATCGGTGTCCCGGCTGCCATGGCCACACAGCATTACGCCCAGTTTTGTCATTTTGCCTGCCTTCCATAAATCAGCGTTGCCAGTAATGGCCACGGAAGGCAGCTCCGGCTTTGGCCCCTTGAGAGGTAAGCCGCACCGGAATAGCTTTCAGTCCCTCGAGGGGAACGCTGCTGATGGCCCATTCATAGGCGCAACCTGGATTCTGGACAAGGATAGAAACGGCGGCTTATGGTGCGCTCACGGCATGGCAGGTTTTGGAGAGTCCACAATGGAAACAGTAAAATTCACCGAGATGAAACACGGCGACCGCGAGGACTACGCCTTCCTCCATACCCACGAACTGGAATATGTGGCGGGAACGGCGGACCGGCTGCTCACCGCCATGGTGGATCTCGACAAGTCCGTTTCCGGCTACAAGATTACACGCCTTGGCCATTCGCTGCAGGCGGCCACGCGGGCCTGGAAGGGCGGGGCGGATATTGACTGGGTGGTATGCGCCCTGCTGCACGACATCGGCGATATCTATGCGCCCTATAACCACGACGAATATGCCGCCACCATCCTGCGGCCCTTCGTGCGCGAGCAGTGCGCCTGGGTGGTGCAGACCCATGGGGATTTCCAGATGGTCTATTACGCCCAGCATGTCGGCGGCAATCCCAACAAGCGCGATGCCTTCAAGGGCCATACCTATTTCGATGATTGCGCCGAATTCTGCGAGAAGTGGGACCAGAACAGTTTCGATCCCGACTACGCAACCAAGCCGCTGGAGTTTTTTGCTGACATGGTGCGGGAGGTCTTCGCGCGGAAGGCTTATGCACCCGAAGTGATCAAAAAGGGCGTGCGGGTGCCGCTAACGGGAAAGGCGAGGACATAACTTAATCTCCTCATGCTGAGGTGCACAGCGCAGCCGGGCCTCGAAGCATCTGTTTCCGCATCCGCCGGGCCCTTCGAGGCTCTCTACGTTCGCACCTCAGGGTGAGGGGTGAAAGTCAAAACTCAATTCCCGCCTGGGCCTTCACGCCGGAGCGGAAGGGGTGTTTGATCAGTTCCATCTCAGTCACGAGATCGGCGATTTCGATGAGTTCTTCCTTGGCGTTCCGTCCCGTGACGACGATGTGTTTGTCGGCGGGCCGGTTTTTCAGAACCTCAAGCACTTCCGCCAGCGGCAGGTAATCATAGCGCAGGACGATGTTGAGTTCGTCGAGCATCACCATTTTATAGCTGGGATCGGCAATCATGCGCTTGGCTTCTTCCCAGCCAGCGCGCGCATGGGCGATGTCGCGGTTGATGTCCTGGGTTTCCCAGGTGAAGCCTTCGCCCATGGCCTTGATGGTGACGAGTTCGGGGAATTTTTCCAGAACGGTGCGTTCGCCAGTGCCCCATGAGCCTTTGACGAATTGGATGACGCCGGCCCGCATGCCATGGCCGATGTGGCGGAACACCATGCCGAAGGCGGCGGTGGATTTGCCCTTGCCCTTGCCGGTGTGGACGATGAGCAGCCCGCGCTCGATGGTCTTGCCCGCCATGATCTTGTCGCGGGCGGCTTTCTTCTTGGCCATCTTGTCGTGGTGGCGGGCGGCGTCGATGTCTTCGGTCATTGCTGAAGGTCCCTGAGCAGATCATAGGCTGAATTGAGGCGGGGTGTCCAAAGGCCACGGCTGGCGGCCTCTTCGAAACGCTGGGCAATTTCCTTCAGCGCGGCAGGATTGTTGATTTCGATGAACTCGCGGGTGTCTTCGTCGGCCAGGAAAGCATCATAGGCCAGATCGAAGTGATGGGTTTTCACCGCACCCGTGGTGGCGGCAAAGGCAAACATGTAATCGACGGTGGCGGCAATCTCGAAGGCGCCCTTGTAGCCGTGGCGCTTTACGCCGGTAATCCACTTGGGGTTCACCACGCGTGAGCGCATGACGCGGCCCACCTCTTCCTCCAGGGTACGGATCACCGGGCGCTCGGGGCGTGAATGGTCATTGTGATAGATGCGGGGCTGAGTGCCGGAGGCCGCTTCGACAGCTGCCGACATGCCGCCTTCGAACTGATAATAATCGTCGCTGTCCAGTACATCATGTTCGCGGTTATCCTGGTTATGCACAACCGCTTCGATGTTTTTTAGGCGCTGGGTGAACTGGGCCTCGTCCTGAACGCCGGCTTCGCGCGCGCCGTAGGCGAAAGCGCCCCAGGTGACGTAAGCGGCGGCGAGGTCGCCGCGCTCGGTCCAGATTTTTTCATCAATGAGGGCTTGCAGGCCTGCGCCATAGGCCCCGGGCTTGGAGCCGAATATGCGGTAGCCCGCCATTTGTTTAGCTTCGGTTTCGCTGATGCCGGACTTTTGCAGGCCCTGAGCTTCTGCCGCCATGCGGGCGGCGATAGGGTTGTCGGTTTCATCTTCCTCAAGGGCCCCGATAGCGCGGATGGCCTTGTCCAGTAATTCGATCTGGGCCGGGAAGGCATCGCGGAAAAAGCCTGAGATGCGCAGCGTCACATCCACGCGGGGGCGGCCCAGCTTGGCCAAGGGGATGATGTCAAAGCCGGTGACGCGCCAGCTTGACGGCTCCCAGACGGGTTTTGCGCCCATGAGCGCCAGGGCCTGGGCGATATCATCGCCGCCGGTGCGCATGTTGGAGGTTCCCCAGGCGGAAAGGCCAAGGGCTTTCGGGTATTGGCCGAAATCCTGGAAGTGGCGGACGAGCATGTCCTCGGCGGATTTCTGGCCGAGGGTCCAGGCGGTGGGGGTGGGCACCGTGCGGTTGTCGAGGGAATAGAAATTGCGGCCAGTGGGCAGCACATCCAAGCGCCCGCGGGTTGGCGCACCTGATGGACCGGGAGCTACGCGCCGTCCGTCCAGTCCGGTCAGCAAGGCTTCCATTTCACTGGGTCCGCAGGCGCGCAAGGCGGGGCGGATGATAGTCTCGATCTTTTCGAGAACGGTTTTTACATTTTCCTTGTCAGCACCGCGGATACTGGGACCGAGTTCATTATATTGCACGATCGGACCGGGTTTCCGCCTGGTGGGCATGAGCAGGGCCTGGGCGCAGGCTTCCAGCCGTTCCACCGTATCGCCATTGCTGCGCCAGGGTGAATTGACTAGTTTCAGGAGGGCCACAGGTTTTTCACCGGTCCAGCGGTCCGACATGACACAGGCCAGCGGATCAAATCCGTCAAAGCCGAAATCCTTGGCCAGCGCCCGGATGAGCGACTGGTCTCCGCCTTCACCGATGCTACGCTGCACCCGGGTCAGCGCCACCAACAGGTCAGCTTCCTGCGCGCCGGTTGGCGAGGTGCCGAGGATATGCAGGCCATCGCGGATCTGGGCTTCCTTGAGATCGCAGAGATAGGCATCGAGTTTGGTGAGATCGCTGTCGTCATCGCCGGTAAAGCCCGCGTCGAGATCAAGCCGGTTGCTGCGGGTAAGATCGAGAATGTCTTTCTTGAGGGCCGCAAGCCTGCGGCGGTCGAGTCCCGAGGCGAGATAGTATTCGTCGACCAGCGCTTCCAGGTCCTTCAGCGGGCCGTAGGTTTCGGCGCGAGTGAGCGGCGGGGTGAGATGATCGATGATCACCGCCGAGGTGCGGCGCTTGGCCTGGGTGCCTTCGCCGGGGTCGTTCACGATGAAAGGATAGAGCTGGGGCAGGGGACCGTGGGCTATTTCAGGATAGCATTCGGCGCTCAGGCCATTGGCCTTGCCCGGCAGCCATTCGAGATTGCCATGCTTGCCATTGTGAATAAGGGCGTGGGCCTTGAAGCTGTGGCGCAACCAGAAATAAAAGGCGAGGTAGCCGTGGGGCGGAACCAGCGCCGCATCATGATAGGTGGCCTTGGGGTCAATGTTGTAGCCGCGGGCGGGTTGGATGCCGATGGCCACATTGCCGGTGGTGAGCACCGCAAGATGGAATGCGCCATTGCGGAAGGTGGGATCGGTTTCCGGTATGTCCCAGCGCGAAGTGATCTGTTCCCGGACGGAATAGGGCAGTTCAACGAAGTATTTCTGGTATTCCGCCAAACTCAACTTCACGTGGTGAGGCGCATCAGGGGGTGACTGCGGAGAGCGCATGAAAGCAAGAAGATGGATTAATTCATTGCCGCTAGCTGGAACCTCGCCGACGTCATAGCCCGCGTCCTGCAAGGCCTTCAGCATGGCGATGGTGCTGGCGGGCGTGTCATAGCCCACGCCATTGGCGATGCGGCCGTCGCGGTTGGGATAATTGGCGAGAATGATTGCCACCTTGCGGTTAATGGATTCCCGGTGGCGCAGCGCAATCCAGTTCGCCGCGAGGTCAGCCACAAACTCCACCCGGTCCGCCAAAGGCTTGTAGGTCACGACGCGGCTTTGGGTGGCCTCGTGGTAAAAGCTGTCGCTCTTGAAGGAAATTGCGCGGGAATGGATGCGGCCATCGAGCTCAGGCAGCACCACATTCATGGCGAGGTCGCGCGCGCCAAGGCCTTGTGTGCTTGCCCGCCAGCTTTCTTCTGAAACCGTGCCGAGGACAACCTGCAGCACCGGGCAATCATATTGCATCAGGGGATCGCCGCTGCCGCCGGATGAGGCGGCGAAGGAAGTTGCATTCAACACCAGGCTCGGTGAATGCTCGGCAAGAGACTCGTGAATGAAATCGGTGCTGGCCTTGTCCTTCAAGCTGGTCACAAAAATGCTCACGCAGCCAAGCCCACATTTTGCCAGGGCATCAATCAGGGCATCAATGGGGGCGGTTTGGGCGCCTTCAAGCACTGAGCGGTAAAAGATCAGGCCGGTCATCTGCTTGCCGGTGGTGCTGCGGTAAATGCCATCGCGCGGTGGCGCTTCGGCCGGGGTGGGAATTTCAGTTTCTTCAAGCACGTGCCGGCAATAACCGAGAAATTTCATGGCGTTGAACTGGCCCCCGGCCACGAGATATTGGCGCAGGCGCTCGCAATCCTGCATCGGCAAGTTTGAGCGTGATGTGAGATCGGGATCGGGCTGGGAATCACCGGGCAGGACAACAAGCTTGATGTCGTTGTCCTTGGCCAGCGCTTCGATCTGCACGAGGCCGTAGGGCCAGTAGCTCGCCCCGCCCAAAATGCGCAACACGATCAGCCGGGCCAGGCTCAGGGTTTTTTCGAGATAGAGATCGACGGACAGATTGTGCTGCAGGTGGAGAAAATTGGCGAGGCGCAGGGTGGGGAACTTGCCGGTGTCGTAGGCCCGGGCGAGCGCGGCAATCTCGCTGTCGGCCGCACTCAGGACCACGATATCGGCGGGTGACTGCTTGAGGTCGACTGCTTCTGCCGCCCCGTCAATCACGCCACTTGTCGTGGCGAGGAGGTGCATCAGCCTTTAGAGCATGTTGCGGCAAAGTTGCACGACTTTGCCGATAACAACATGCTCCAAGTTAAGGCCTTGGCGCGAATGCTTTTCACTTGGGTGATTCCACCCAAGTGGAATGTGCGCTAAGGGCCGCAGTGATTGCCTGCTGGTCCATGCCTTTTACGCCGATCACCACAAGTCTGGTGGCGCGGTCCTCACCACTTTTCCAGGGCCTGTCAAAATAACTGTTCAGGCGGGGTCCTACGGCCTGAATCAGCAACCGTGACGAAGACCCTACAACATTGGCAAAACCCTTCAATCGCAAAATGGTGCTGTCGGCGATCACGGCGGTTATGCGCTTCAGCAGCGCGCCGCGGTCCTTCACATCGGGAAGGGCAACGGTGAAGCTGATGAAGTCATCATGGTCGTGCTGCGTCTCACCTTCCATCTCGTGGTGCGACAGCCGGTTGCCAATGTCGCCTTCAACGGCGGAGCCAAAGCCGAGCAGGGCCTTGATGTCGAGCCTGCCGTGCTCACTCAGCAGGATGCGAGTGCCTTTGCGGATTTGCCCTTCGATGTCGGCGGTGACATCGAGGGTTTCCTCGTCGTCGAGCAGGTCGGTCTTGTTGAGGATCACCATGTCGGCGCAGTTCAACTGGTCCTCGAACAGCTCTTCTATGGGGTTTTCATGCTCAAGTTTTGGGTCGGCCTGGCGCATGGCCTGAATGGTGGCCTCGTCGTCGGCATAGCGGCCTTCGGCCAGGGCCTTGGCGTCAACCACAGCCACCACGCCATCAACGGTGACGCGGGCCGAAATCTCCGGCCAGTTGAAAGCGCGGATGAGCGGCTGGGGCAGGGCGAGCCCTGAGGTTTCGATCACGATGTGATCGATGGGCGTGGTGCGGTCCAGAAGCCTTTTCATGGTCGGCACGAAATCATCGGCCACGGTGCAGCAGATGCAGCCGTTGGCCAGTTCGATGACATTTTCCTCCTTGCACAGAGCATCTCCGCAACCCTTCAACACTTCACCGTCCACCCCCACATCACCAAACTCGTTGATGATCAGGGCGATTCTGCGGCCATTGGCGTTTTCCAGCATATGGCGGATGAGGGTGGTCTTACCGGCTCCGAGAAAGCCGGTAATGATGGTTGTGGGAATTTTGCCGGGGATCATGACGCGTACACGTCCTTGCCGAACTTTTGCAGGGCAAGGCCGAGGAACAGCCCGATCAGGCTCCACAGCACGGCCGAGGCGGCAATGGTGTTGGCAACAAAGCTAGCGGCGAGGCCGGCGGGAACCGCCGATTCATGGGTCAGCGGCTGGGGCGCGCCAATGATGTGAGGGAGCGCGATAAGAACCACCGCGGCGGCCAGCCAGATGAGCTCACGCTTGGTGGCAATCAGGAATATCCCGACGCCTGAGGCAATGATGGTTGCCACCCACCAGACTTGGCGCAACACCAGATCGCCAGCGGGCATTCCCGGCAATTCGGGCGCAAGCCCGGCACCAGGTGCCACCGTTGCTGCGAGAAAACCGCAGATGCCCCAGATCAATCCGTTCTTCGGGGTAATGGGTAACCCGGTCAGCAGAGAAACGCCCGCCAGAAGAAGGGCAAAGCCTGCTCCGGTGATCATCGAGGAAACGGTGGTTGAAAGGGTCCGTGGCCAGCCATCGGCGGGAGCCCATTCCTCTTCTTCGTGTGCATGGGCCGTAGTTGGTGTTGCCTGATCAGCCGCCGCCGCTCCATGGTCATGGGCGGGAGCTGTTTCGTAAACTTCCGCGGCGAGAATCAAGGGGGTGGTCTGCACATGCTGAACCCCGCCATAGATAAAGCCAGCCGCCATTCCCGCGATCAGTGCCGCGAGCACAAGCCTTCCAATCATGATTTTGATCCCTGATCTTTAGTGGCAGGGAAAGCCGATGGAGTGGCGCGTGTCGTGGGCCGCGTTATGGGCCGCAGTGATATGCGACATGCCAACGAGGAACACGAGTGAAGCACCGACAAACAGGCAAACCGCGCCTGCCGTCATACGCTGCGAAACGCTAAGAGATTGGGTAGATGATTTTACAATGGCCATGGACACCCTCCGTGCGACCGATTTCATGTGGGGCTTTCACCCGGTTCTTCGCGCGGCAGGTCTCCTGACTTCGCGGGTCGCTGGTTTCATGCGGGCCTTCCCGGTTTCCCAGTGGCATTGTTCGCATGAAACCTCGCCGCTTACAGTTGCGGGGGCAGTCACGGTTTTGGCCCCATTTGGGTAATCCGCACCGTGTTCCCTGTTAGGCTCTTCACCGTATGGTGTCTGAGCACCGAGCCCTTCTGTTGTGCCAGTTAGGGGGCTGTTCCGTCAACCTGATTCTAAATCCAGAGCTTGATCATCGCGCCGGCAGCGCCGGAAACCGGATCAGTTTCAGGCTTTGCAACCTGGGCGATGCGCGCCTTGATGGCGGCCTTGTCAGACTCACCGGAGCGCATGAGATCGTATTTCGAACCGGGCGGATAGGCGCCGATGACGAGGAGATCAGGGCTCGATGATATCCGTTTGTGACCGGTGCCCGCGGGCAGGAGCAGCGCGTCCCCGGCGCGGGCGGTGAGTACCTTGCCGGACTTGCCGCCGAACTGCACGGTGGCCTCGCCCTTGGCAATGCCGAGGACCTCATGGGTTTTTGAGTGGTAGTGGGTAAAGGGATAAATGCCGTTGCGCCATGCTGCGGGCCAGCCATTGCGGTCGAACAACTCATCAAAGGCGTATTCGGACTTTTGCAGGGTCAGGGGCGCAATGGCTTGGGAATAGACAATCATCGGCCAGCGCGGATGATTGGGAATATCGCCATCGTCAACAAAGAAAAGGGTTTCGGTGGGCATTTTC
>DATLDM010000055.1:0-23552 GCA_035525875.1 Aestuariivirga sp. | reverse complement strand
CCTTCAAGTCGTCGGGCAAGGACGACTGTACGTTGCCGGATACAATTATGAATGGAATGTTGTTTTCCTTGAGCTTGCGCGCCACCGGATAGCTTTTGCCATCACGCACCTCGATATCAAGGAATGCCAGGGCAATATCGTCTGGAATAATTTTGAGAGCTTCGGAAACGGTGGATATCCCGATTGGCTCCGCGTCCAAATCATCCTGAACCACCTCTTCCAGGTTGGCGGCCAAGAGGAAGTCGTCTTCTAATATAAGCACGTGCGGTTTCATATGAGCATAACCATAAAAGACGTCCATTGTTCCTCTCAATGGCAAATTCCGCAAGACCACGCCGCTGACCCTTTGGAGGCTCAGTTAACTTGCCTGGCTTTGTGGGACGAAGCTCAGTGAAGGCGCCACTCGGTTCCGACGTAGCTCAGCCGCGCCGGCGCCACGCGCCCGGCTTGCGCCACCCGGATGGCGGCAAGCGGCCCATCCAGATTATGCGACCAGAAATCCAGGAACTTGATCAGTTTCGGAAACCTCGGCGCCAGGTCGTAGTCCTGCCAGATATAGATCTGCATGATCTCGCGGAAGTCCGGCATGCGATAGGTGATTTCCGCCGTTGTAAGACGCATTCCCCGCAACTGACCTTCAAAATCTCTGGTACCCATGGTGGCTCTCCAGTGTCATGAGGCGTCTCCGAATCAAAGCCGGAGACATAAGCGCCAGTCAATGCCCAAAGGATTAAACAGTGTTTAAAATCAATGCACTAGCAGCCGTAAGAAAAGACTGCTGCTAGGTAAGGGCACTTAGTGCCCGCGGCGGCGACCGGGCCGTCGTCATAGTTGAAAAGACTTCAGTTACTGAATAGCGGCCTCAAACGCAGCCATCACACGTTCCGCAGCCGCTAAACCTAACTCTACGTCACCAAGTGACAATGTAGCTGTTGTCCAGTCGACCAACTGTCCGTCTTCGCTGTGAGCAACTGCGTGCCGCTGTGTGACTATGTTTCCGTAAAGTGTCACATCCTGTGGCGTAATAGCTGCGTTAAATGCATCTCTAACATCATTGCCAAAAAGAGCAGCGCACTCTGCGATATCAGTTTTTTTAACTCGCGAAAGCACGTTCTTTTGCGAATTTGAGATGAGATTTGTAAGTTTGACATCATTGGCCAGAGTCAGAATCTCATATGATACCAATTCATCAGCTTCTTCTTCACCTGGACTTTCAGTTTCATCTACTTTCCAAGACGGGTCCGCCGATGTCATTTGTCTGCCCTTTTATCGAGTGGAAGTGGTCAATTTGGTAATTACTATAATAAGGTCGTTTGAGATCGGGTCCAGCAATTTCAATCCAACAAAAAACTCAATATCTAGCTCCAATCCGCCCTCACAAAAGCCACACCGCCGCCAAGCCTAAAAACGCGAAAAATCCCACCACGTCGGTCACTGTGGTGACGAACGTGCCCGAGGCGATGGCCGGGTCGATGTCGAAATGGTCGAGCGTCAGGGGCACCAGGATTCCCGCCAGTGCTGCCGCCAGCAGGTTGATCACCATGGCCGCGGCGATGACCAGCCCCAGCATGTCCGAGCCAAACCACCACCAGGCAAACGCCCCGATGATGGCGGCAAAGAGCACCCCGTTGATCAGCCCCACGGAGCATTCGCGTAATGCAACGCGCATGGCGTTGAGCGGGCCCAGGTTGCGTGTGGCCAGCGCCCGCACCGCAACCGTCATGGTCTGGGTGCCCGCATTGCCGCCCATCGAAGCCACGATCGGCATGAGAATGGCCAGCGCCACCATCTGCTCGATCGTGCCGTCAAACCACGAGATCACCCAGGAGGCGAGAATGGCCGTGAGCAGGTTGATGAACAGCCAGGAAAAGCGAGAGCGCGTCGTCTGCCACACCGTGTCGGTGATGGTTTCCTCCGAGCCCACGCCGCCGAGGCGCAGGATATCCTCCTCCGCCTCCTCCTGGATCACGTCCACGATGTCATCCACCATCAGCGTGCCGACAAGCCTTCCCGCATCGTCAACCACCGCGGCGGAAACCAGGTTGTATTGCTCGAACTTGTAGGCGATGTCTTCCTGCTGCTCCGAAACGTTGAACAGCGTCTGTTCATCGTCCATCACATCGGCAACCTTGGCGGCGCGCTTCGACCGGAGCACCCGCGACAAAGGCATCACGCCCTTCAGGTGAAAGCCGGGATCGACCACATAAATTTCGACGAAATCATCGGGAATGTCTGTAGCGCTCCTGATATGGTCGATGGTCTGCCCCACCGACCAGAATTCCGGCACCGCCACAAACTCCGTCTGCATCAGGCGCCCGGCTGAATACTCGGGATAATCCAGCGCCCGGTTCAGCGCCGCCCGGTCTTCCTTGGAAACCTTGGAGAGGATTTCCTCCTGCTCCTCCTTTTCCATGTCCTCGATGAGATAGAGCGCGTCGTCGGTGTCGAGCTTCTTGATGGCGGACGCAATCACCTCGCTGGGCAGCGCCTCCATCAGGGCGTCGCGCGTGTCCTCGTCAAGCTCGGCCAGCGCTTCCACGTCAAAGCTGCGGCCAAGTGCGGCAATCAGCTTGACGCGGTTGTCCTGCTCAAGGTTTTGGATGAGGTCGGCAAGGTCCGCCGCATGCAGTTCGCGGGTGGCGGCGCGAACCGCCTTCTGGTCGCCGCTGTCCAGGGCCTTTTCAACGCGGGCCAGAAAGTCGGGCGCAATCGAGCCCCACTCATCCCCTACCCGCATATCGCCCTGCACGTCCGTCATCTTGCCTGTCCCAGAGTGTTGCGCTCTAACTCATCTCTCAACACTATTCCCGGGGCCAAGGCAACCAATGCGAACCGAAAATCTGGCAAAGCTTGCCGTCGCCCTCTCCGGCATTGCCTGGGGCCTGTTCTGGATTCCGCTGCGCGGGCTGAATGGCGCAGGCATTGATGCCTTCTGGTCCTTCATCATCTTCAACGCCACGCCGGCCATCATTCTCCTGCCGCTATTTCTTGCCCGCTGGCGCCAGCAGCGCGCCGGCGGCATCTGGCTTTTCGCCATTGGCCTCAGCATGGCGCTCACCCAGTTTTTCTATTCCCTCTCGTTCCTTCACACGGAAATCGTCCGCGCCATGATCCTGTTCTATTTCAATCCGGTCTGGGCAACGATCATGGCCCGCGTCTTTCTAGGCGAGGCCATAACGCCAATCCGTTGGCTTGCAATCGCCGTGGCCTTCTCCGGCATGTTCATCATTCTCGGCATCGACCAGGGCTTCCCCTGGCCCCGGAACGGCGGCGATTGGGCCGCCGTCGTGGGCGGCGTTGCCTGGGCCGCCTCCATCGTGCTGCTCCGCCATCACAGCGACCAGAAACCCATTGACCTCTTCCTGCAGAATTTCATGTGCACCGGAGCGCTGCTGCTTATCCTGCTGGCCGTTACGGGAGTTGGCGGCGCCCCGCCCGCCGGACTTATCCTGAACCAGCTCTGGTGGCTCCTGCCCTTCATCTTCCTCATCGCCATGCCCGGCGTCTATCTCTCCATGTGGGCCGTGCCCCTGCTCGCCCCGGCAATCGTCGGCGTCCTCTACATGACCGAAATCAGCGCCGCCGCCATCAGCTCCGCCCTCTGGTCCGGCGAACCCTTCGGCCTAAGGGAAATTTCAGGCATCGCCCTGATCACCGTAGCCGCCGTGCTGGAAAGCGTCCGCGACCTGTGGAGGGACCGGCGCTTGGCGCGAAGCTAAAATTTTATTCCTTCTCCCCTCGAAGGAGAAGGTCCGGCAACGCCGGGGATGCGGGGGCCATTGCAAAAACTAAGAAGCCAGCCTCAAACACCCGCCATCTTTCACAACCCGCTTTGTCGACGCCGGATGTTTGGCCAGCATGTGCGCCGGTCGAATGGGACGCGACGAAAAATTCCCGCCACAGTTCGGGCAAACGCCCTTCAACACGGTTTCGGCGCACGCCGTGCAAAATGTGCACTCATAAGTGCAAATCCGCGCCTCCCTGCTGTCCGGCGGCAGGTCCCGGTCACAGCACTCACAATTGGGTCGAAGTTCCAGCATTTTATGTTCCCCCCTTTGGTCAAGATTGAGCCTAGCGAATCTCCTTGGCTTCGGCAGCTGCCAGCATAGCTCGTCCGAGCATAAGTTCACCCTTCGCGACTAACTTCTCTCCAGCGCTTCGCATGTCGCGGACCTCTTTGTTTTGGCTCAACTTTGCCTTGCCAACCAGTCGGGTAATTTCAATTTCGATGCCCACAACCGCTTTGACCATGGTGTCGATGAAGTCTCTCGAACTATCAGACATTTTCCATGGGTGCGGCTCCGGCGCCTCATGGATTCGGGTCAATCTGGCAACAACGCTTCGGATATACCGCTCGTCATCGCGAATAGTGACACGCCCATGTGCGTGGGCGACGATATAGTTCCAGGTGGGAACCTGCTTATGAAACTCGTGTTTGCTGGGATACCAGTTCGGCGAGACGTATGATTCGGCAGCCCTGAAAACGGCCAGAACCTCTTCGCCCGTCGCGATGTCCTGCCAAACTGAATTTGCGCGGGCAACGTGACAGTGAAGAACACCCTGCGGCCCGTCCGTTCTATTGAGGAGGAATGGAATGTGATTGGCATCAAGCCCGCTCTTGCCATTAGTAAGCAAAACACCAAATGGATTTTTCTCGATCACATCGAACAATGCTTCCGGCAGTGGTTCACTGAAGTGGGAAGGAACGTACATGAAATCTCCGTGCGTCGGGGCAAAGTGCAATTGGCGTTAGCTATCGGTAAATTGGATTACTGAGAACAGCCAGTATCAAGCGGTTTTGATAGTCCACTTTTAAGTGCGGCAGGTCCGGTCACAGCACTCACAATCAGGCCGAAGTTCCAGCATCAAAAAATCGCTTACATTCAACAATTTTAGAACGGATAATTGGAAAATATTCTGGCAAACTGTTTGTCTTCTGCAATGCTGGCAGGTGTTACCAGGCTCTCCTTCAGGATGTGATCGTAGCATTGCTCAAAATCATAATTCTTGGCTTTGCATTCCTCATGGCGTTGCCAGCGTTGTTCGATGATTTTCTTGACCAGCGCATTGTCAAAATTCAGATCCGATACTTTTTGCACGCGCCCTATTGGAATGCCCGCCTCGCCAAATGCCAAATACGGCAATTCACTGCAGTAAATTGTCTGGTTGTTAAATGAAAAGAAAATGTCATAGGCCCGGCCATAGTATTTCTCAGCCGAGCTGAGAACGACCTGTGATTGCTCATCGGTAAGTTTCTCATCGCGGTATAGGGCAACTCGGTTCAACAGCCCCCTGTTGACCCAGTCCCGCAGCGGGGTTTCCCTGACAACGCCCGCAGCTTCAACCACAACAAATCCCGACGGGGTGTCCTTGATAATCCCCATGTGCGTGTAGGAGTTTCCGGTAGCAACGAAAATGGCACTGGATTGGCTACTGGTGGAGGTCTGAAAGACCAAGTCGCCATTTTTCAACGGCGGGAATTTGACCTCGGCAGTCGTCGCATAGAGTGAACCTGCCGCCAAAACCAAAAGCATCGAAAGGCCAATCAGAACTGCGCGACGTCTCATAAAACCAGCCTAGCCCATTTCTGCCACTCGGCAAATTCTTCAATCAGGCCCATGGATCATGAGTTTTTGGAAAATCCAGTTGAACCACTGGCTTGCTGACTCCTTGTTCCGCTTCCGATAGCCGCGAGAACCGGAATTTCACAGACTGGAGCGCGTCTCCATGCGCAAAGCGTTCAACCCGATATCCCACGCTCTTGAGCAATTCATCGCGGCGCTCGTCATTATGATTCACATGTCCGCTGCCATCAAACTCCACAACAGCAACCACCCCAAAGTCCGATTTCCGGCAGACTACAAAGTCCACGTATTTTGCATTGAAGCTTCGGCGGACGAAACGCTCCCAATGCAAATATCTTATCCAGGGTGCGTGGGTGACCAGCGCGTTGAATGACACCTGCGGGAAAACCTGGCAGTCCGGCATGGCCTCGCACAAAATCTGGAAAAAGCGCTTCTCGCTATTGTTGATCAGGTTTCGTGAGATCAGGTTTTTCCCATAGGCAAAGGGAGCCGCAGGCGATGTGGCCCGGTCCTGTTTTTTCTGAAGAGGCCGCGGTGCCGATTTTGGCTGGCCTGCGGGAAATGCGGATAGCGCATTTTATAATATCCGCTCATCCCCAGGTAAACCGCGAGGAACACCGCCAATGCGGCGGCAAGCGGCAATAGGACACCATTCAAATTATCTGTAAAAATCTGGGCCATGGCTCAACCTGAAGTGCAAGTACAGATTGAACAGCAAAATATCACAACGTATGAAAACCAAGGTTCACGCTGCCAATATGGATAACAATTGGCAAATACGGATACCCAGCGGGATGCCCATAAGGCGAAATTGGTGCGGTCGAGAGGACTCGAACCTCCACGAGTTTCCCCGTTACCACCTCAAGGTAGTGCGTCTACCAATTCCGCCACGACCGCACGTCATTTGCGAATGCGCCGGGAATAACAGGGCGTTTGCCCGAAAGCAACCCCCGCTGGTGTGCCCGTTAAGCGGCCCGTAGGGTTAATAAAGTGAGACCACTTTAACCTGCATTTTCATAGACTTATACCGCCGTTCTGAACGCGGCGGAAACACGGCATAGGTATGCTGGCCCCATAAATATAAATGGAATGGGGCATCAAATGAACATCAAGACCGCGGTGGGGGCGGCACTTCTGGGAATCTTCTGGAGTTCGTCCATGGCATTCGCTTTAGACACCGCTTCAAAGGCTCCTTCTGGCCAATCCAGGGAAACTTTCGCCCGTGAATTCGGCAAGACGCTGCCGCCTGTCGGCTTCGTCCAGTTCTGCGTGACAAATCCCGAAGACTGCAAGGGCAAGGGCGGCAAGACCTTCAAGCTCGCCATGTCGCCGGAGCGCTGGAACCTGATCTTCCAGGTCAACGCTTACGTGAACGGCAAGATTGCGCCCGTCAGTGACCAGGATCTCTATGGCGAACCCGAGCGCTGGGCCTATCCCACCGATGCCGGCGACTGCGAAGATTATCTGCTGCTGAAAAAGCGTTCGCTGCAGGAACTTGGCTTTCCGCCTGAGGCCCTGCTCATCACTGTGGTTCTCGATGAGAAAAACGAGGGCCACGCGGTGCTCACCGTCACCACCGACGGCGGCGATTTCATTCTCGATAACCGGCGCAACGACGTGCTGCGCTGGAGCGACACCAATTACACCTTTCTCAAGCGCCAGTCGCACGGCGATCCCGTGCAATGGGTGGCCCTGGTGAAACAACCGTCATCAAACAATGGTTTTGTCTCGGGAGGCACCAAGCACTGAGGTGAACCACAAATAACGAGCTAGGCCCGGTCGGCGTCCCCCCAATCCCCCAACCGCCGGGCTTTAAGGAGCCGGTACAGTCCCACCCTGTGCCGGCTCCGCCTTTTTTGGACGTCCTTGAATAGATCAGGCCGCCTTGTTCTTGTAATAAACGTCAAGGAACACGGCGAGCATGAGAACGGCGCCCTTGATCACGAATTGCCAGTCAATGCCAACACCCATGATCGACATGCCGTTGTTCATGACGCCAATGATGAAGGCTCCAATCACCGCCCCGATGATCTTGCCGACGCCGCCCGTCACCGCCGCCCCGCCAATGAAGCAGGCGGCAATCACTTCCAGCTCGAAGCCAGCTCCGGCCTTTGGCGTCGCCACGTTCAGCCGGGCCGCAAACACCAGTCCCGCAAGCGCTGCCAGCACTCCCATGATGACGAAAATCATGAAGGTCATGCGCTCGGTGTTGATGCCGGATAGCTTCGCCGCCTTTTCATTGCCGCCCATGGCATAGACACGGCGGCCGAAGGTTGTGCGTGTGGTCAGGAAAACAAAGAGCGCTATGAGCGCGAACATGACGATCAGCACATTGGGCAGGCCCTTGTAGCGCGCCATCAGGAAGGTGAAACCGAGGAACGCCGCCGCAATCAGCAGGTTGCGGCCCATGAAAATGATATTCGGTTCTTCCGCCAGCCCATGCGCCTGCTGCTCGCGGCGCTCCTTGAAATTGAAATAAATAATGAGCGCTGTCACCGCTGCGCCAATTAACAGGGCGAGGAGGTTGAAAGGCGATCCAAGCATCGGGATGCCAAAAATGTCTGGCACATAGCCGGATGAGAGCAACTGGAATTGCCGGGGGAAAGGACCAACCGACGCGCCGCCCAGAACGGTAAGCGCCAGGCCCTTGAAGATCAGCATGCCTGCCAGCGTGACGATGAAAGCGGGAATGCGGTGATAGGCCACAAAATAACCCTGCACACCGCCGATGACCGCACCAAGCGCAAGACAGGCCAGCATGGTGACAAACGGATCCATCTTCCACGGCACCATCATCACGGCGGCCACCGCCCCCACAAACCCCGAAACGGAGCCCACTGAAAGGTCAATGTGGCCCGCCACGATGATGAGCAGCATGCCCAGCGCCATGATGACGATATAGCTGTTCTGCAGAATGAGATTGGTCATGTTGACCGGCTTGAACAGCGTGCCATTGGTGGTGAACTGGAAGAATATCATGATGACCAACAGCGACAGCAGCAGGGCATAGTCGCGGATATTGGCCTTGACGAAACGGAGGATATCACTCCGCGTTTGCGATTGAACGATGGTTTCAGTCATCTCAGCCTTCCCAAGATTTCATAATGGCCCGCATGATTTTCTCCTGCGTGGCCTCTTTGGCCGGCATTTCGGCCACGAAGCGCCCTTTGTTCATTACATAAATTCGGTCAGAAATACCGAGCAGCTCCTGCATCTCCGACGAAATGACCACGACCGCCTTGCGCTCTTCTGCCAGCTTGTTGATGATCCCATAGATTTCGTATTTTGCGCCAACATCAATGCCGCGCGTCGGCTCGTCGAGAAGGAGAACGTCCGGCCCGGAAAACAGCCATTTGCTCAACACCACCTTTTGCTGATTGCCGCCCGAAAGGTTCACCGTTGTCTGGAACACGCCGGAACAACGAATGCCGAGGTCCTTGCGGTACTTGTTGGCCACCTTGAGTTCCGCCGTCTCGTCCACCACAGCGTACGACGATACGCCCTCAAGGTTGGCAAGCGTCACATTGTGCTTGATATGATCGATCAGCACGAGCCCATAGGTCTTGCGGTCCTCAGTGGCATAGGCAAGCCCCGCTTCCATGGCCCGGGGAATGGTTGAGACATCTGCCGGCTTGCCGTGGATCAAAACTTCCCCGGTGATTTTCTGGCCATAGGCGCGGCCAAAGACCGACATGGCAAATTCCGTCCGCCCTGATCCCATGAGGCCCGCGATGCCGACAACCTCACCCTTGCGGACCATGAGGTCCACCCCCTTGATCATCTGCTTGTCCGCATGAAGCGGGTGATAGACACTCCAGTTCCTGACCTCGAATATAGGTTCACCGATTTTGTGCGCGCGCGTCGGGAAACGGTCGGTCAGCTCGCGGCCGACCATGGCCTTGATGATGCGGTCTTCGCTCACCTTGGCGGTGTGGGTGTCAAGGGTATCGACCGTCATGCCGTCGCGCAGCACGGTGATGCGGTCAGCGACCTTCAATACCTCGTTCAGCTTGTGGGTGATCAGGATCGAGGAGATGCCTTGCGCCTTGAATTCCTTGAGGAGCGCCAGCAGCGCGTTTGAATCCGTTTCATTGAGGCTGGATGTCGGCTCATCAAGGATGAGCAGCTTCACTTTCTTGTTCAGCGCCTTGGCGATTTCGACGAGCTGCTGCTTGCCCGTCCCGATGTTGGTGATGAGCGTATTGGGATGTTCGTTGAGACCGACTTTCTTCAGCAATGCCTTGGTTCGGGCGAAGGCCTCGAACCAGTTGATGATCCCGTTCTTCGAAGTCTCGTGACCAAGGAAAATGTTTTCGGCAATCGACAGGAGCGGCACCAAGGCGAGTTCCTGGTGGATGATGATAATGCCGGTATTTTCGGAATCGGCGATGCTGCCGAACTTGCGCTCCTGGCCCTCGAAATGAATGGCGCCGTCATAGGTTCCGGCGGGATAAACGCCTGAGAGGACCTTCATGAGCGTCGACTTGCCGGCGCCGTTTTCGCCGACCACCGCATGGATTTCAGCCGGCAGCACCGACAGGTTGACGTCCGTCAGTGCTTTCACGCCCGGAAACGTCTTGGTGATGTCTCGCATTTCAAGGATTGGCTGCATGGCCGATCCCACCCTCCCTTTACCGCCAGGCAGGTTTGCCCTGCTCTTCAAATTAATAGATACGCGAAAAGCAACAGGCCCCGCAAGTCAACTCACGGGGCCCGTCGTTAATTAGCTTGTTACTGCAGGTCTTCGGCCTTGATATAGCCGGAGCCGACGAGCAGTTTTTCAATGTCGTCCTTGCCCACGTCGTGGGGCGTCAAGAGATAGGACGGCACGATCTTCACTTCGTTGTTGTAAGTCTTGGTGTCATTGATCTCGGGCTCCTTGCCCTGCAGAACCGTGTCCACCATCTTGGCGGTCACTGCGGCGAGTTCGCGCGTGTCCTTGAACACGGTCGAATACTGTTCGCCTGCCATCATCGCCTTGACCGACGGAACTTCCGCGTCCTGGCCGGTGACGATCGGCATTTCAGGGCCCGGTGCATAGCCTACGCCCTTAAGCGAGGAGATGATGCCGCGCGACAGGCCGTCATAGGGAGCGAGCACACCATGCACCTTCTTGTCGGTGTAGTTGGCCGACAGGAGGTTATCCATGCGGGCCTGGGCCACAGCACCGTCCCAGCGGAGCGTGCCGACCTTGTCCATGCCCATCTGGCCGGAAACGATGGCGATGTCGCCTGCGTCGATCAGGGGCTGCAGTACCGACATGGCGCCATCATAGAAGTAGAAGGCGTTGGTGTCGTCCGGCGAACCGCCGAAGAGCTCCACGTTCCAGGGCTTCACGTTGGGGAACCGTTCCTTCAGACCCTTGACCAAGGAAGTGCCTTGCAGCACGCCAACGCCGAAGTTGTCGAAGGTGGTGTAGTAGTCGACGTCCGCCGTCTTGGTGATCAGGCGGTCATAGGCGAACACCTTGGCGCCAGCCTCATGGGCCTTCTTGAGAATGTCCGAGAGGGTTGAGCCGTCAATTGCGGCGATGATCAGAACCTTGGCGCCCTTGGTCACCATGTTCTCAATCTGGGCTAGCTGGTTCGGAATGTCATCTTCGCCATACTGAAGATCGCTCTCATAGCCGAGAGCCGTGAATTCCTTCACCATGGATTCGCCATCGGAAATCCAGCGCGTTGAAGATTTGGTAGGCATCGAAATGCCGATCAGGCCCTTGCCCTGCGCCATCACCGGACCGGTCGCCAGAAGCGCGCCTGCGGCTACCGAAGCAGCCAAGATTTTTCTACGAGTAAACATATTTTCCTCCCATTAAGCAGCCTTGCTGCGGTATAGATTTCCCGGGCATTTCACCCAGAAACGTTATTGTTAGGATATTGGATGCGGCCATGCAATCCTTATTTGTATGATAATTTGGCCAGATGAGAGACAAAATGAATCCCGGAAAGTCATCGCAAAAAGCCGCGCTCGCCAAATCCGCTGGCAGCAATTTGCACCGTAAATTGGCGCAAAGTATTGGAAATCAGATACTTAGCGGCGTCTATGCGCCGGGCGCCATTTTGCCCAACGAGGCCGACTGGTGCCGCATCTATGGCGCGAGCCGCACCACCGTGCGCGAAGCCGTCAAAACCCTCACCGCCAAAGGCCTGCTTAAATCCCGCACCAAAATAGGCTCGCGCGTCGAGCCCCGCGAAAACTGGAACATTCTTGATCGCGATGTTCTGGCTTGGCACATGACTTCCATGAACCCGCAGGAGTTTTTTTCCTCCGTGCAGGAAGTGCGGAAAATCCTCGAGCCGGAAATCGCCGCCCTTGCCGCCCTCAACCGCACCCCCCAGCAGTTGCGCGCCATCACCGAGGCCTTCGAGCACATGCGCAAGGCCAAGGCCGGCTTGAATTCCGTAGCCCCCGACGTGCGGTTTCATCTGGCGCTCCTGGCGGCGGCCAATAATGTGTTCCTCACGCCCTTTGGAATCATGATTGAAGCAGCCCTCACCAACATGTTCGAATTCACTTCCACCCACAATCCGGAACCTGACATGTTCATTCCAAAACATGAAGCCATTCTGAAAGCGGTGACGCGGGGAAATGCCAAGGCCGCCCGCAAGGCGGCGCTTAGCCTGTTGACCGATACGGATCACACAATTGCCGGGCTTCCTGCGAAGGCAAAAAAACTGAAGAAGGCCTAAACCGTCCTCATGCCCTTAACATAGCGCTGCCAGTTCCGCATATAGCTGGCAGCGGCGGCGCTTAGCCGGGCAATGGCCGCCGCATCAAGCTCACGCACCACCTTGCCCGGAGAGCCCATCACCAGGGAATTGTCAGGAATGACTTTGCGCTCCGGGATAAGCGTATGTGCTCCGATCAGGCAGTTCTTGCCGATCACTGCGTTGTTGAGAATGATGGCCCCAATTCCGATCAGGGTGTTTTCGCCAATCGTGCAGCCATGGAGCATGGCCTTGTGGCCGATGGTGCAGTTTGGGCCGATGGTGAGCGGTGACCCCATATCCGTATGCAGCACGCAGCCATCCTGAATGTTGCTGCCCTCCCCCACCGAGATCAGCTCGTTGTCGCCGCGTAAGACAGCGTTGAACCACACACTGGCATTTTGCGCCAGCCGCACCCGGCCGATGACATCGGCGCTGGCCGCAACCCAATAGGTCCCCTCCCCCGGAAGTTCAGGGGCAATGCCGTCGAGGACATGAAGTGCCATATGGATTCCCGTTCAGGTGACGCCAAAGAATTGCGTCAGGATAAATACACCTTGCAGAAAGCTCCAGCCCAAACTTGCAGCCGCTAAAAGCATTCCCATGCTGGTGCTGCCAACATAGCGCCACGCCGCAAGCAAAAGCAGGAGCGGGGCTGAGACAACAACCACCAGGGCCCGCAGCGGCGCAACGGCACTTGGTTCGAGCAACAGGCCAAACCGCGGCTCTTCCCCCATAGCCAGCCTCCACAGGCTTGCCGTGACACCGGCCGCAACGATGCCCACGGCTACGGCAAACAGATAGGCCAAATGCACTATGTCCATGCTTAATTCCCCCTTCGCCTGTATCATTCAGGCACATCCACATTTCCCGCGAGGGTTACGCAGCAAGTCATGGACCAGAGGAAAATCCCGACCTATAGTTTCGCCGCATGGTCAGCCATCACCTTAACTATCTTTTGCAACGCCGGCGCGAACGCTCCCTGGGGATTATTCTCCTCTTCGTGCTCATGACGTTTTTCAGTCTGGCGGGCGTGGTGCTGGCGATCTATTTCGTGCCCAACCCATCGCTGCTATTCGGCCGTCCGGAAATTGGCGCCCCTTCCAGCGTGGTTGTTGTGGCAACGCTTGAGGACACCGAATTTACCCTGCCGGAAACCATCGTGGCGAAAATCGACAAGCCGATTCTGGGCAACGCCACGCGCATTGATCTCCGCCTGCCATGGCCCTTTGACCGCCAGCAACTCAATATCGTTCATGCCTTGCCGACTGATTTGCAAAACTGGGTGCTCGTCACGCTGGAGCCACGCCTCGGCCGCACCGGGCTTGAAGAGCGCATGGAGCCGATCTACAGCGTCTATCTTGACCCTGCCAAAGGCGAGGAGGCGGGACTTGTCGTCAGAAAATTCAAAACCGATTCGCCCTATACGGATTCCGAGCTTCTCGTGGCTCCGTCAGGCGAAGTCATCAGGTGTGACAAGAAACCATCCGTATTGGGGCCGATCATTTGTGAACGCCTGTGGCCGCTCACAAATGGCGTCATGGCGCGGGTGCGCTTCTCGCGTCAAAGGCTGGCGGAATGGAAAGACATGGATGAGACGGCGCAAATCCTCCTGAAGGAATTCACGCGCTAGTTATTCCAGGTCAATGTCCAGAATGGCCATGGAGAAATGGTAGGACAGCTCGCCGTCCTCCTCATCCTTGGAAATCACCCCGATGAATTCTTCGCCGATATAGACTTCGCACGAGTCATTTTTCTGCGGGCGCTTGCGCACCGTAATCGTCGGCGAGCCAAAGGTGTTGCGGAAATAGGTGGTCAGCTTGGCAAGTTCTTCGGGCTTCAAGGTGCTAGGCTCCTCAGGATGATTGACTGTGGTCTAACCTTATTCCGGCTGGCCCGCAACATCGTCGACCTTGTGATCCATGGCCCGCGCCGGCTCCTCGCAACCGGCATAGCCAACGATCTTGGCGGGCACGCCGGCAACGGTGCGGTTTGGCGGAACATCGTGAAGCACGACCGAGCACGCGGCAACCCGCGAGCAATGGCCGATTTCAATGTTGCCAAGAATCTTGGCGCCCGCGCCAATCAATACGCCGTGCCTGATCTTCGGATGGCGGTCGCCGCTTTCCTTGCCGGTGCCGCCCAGCGTAACTCCCTGCAGAATGGAAACATTGTCTTCTACCACGGAGGTTTCACCGATCACGATGTCATGGCCATGATCAATCATGATGCCCTTGCCGATTTTTGCGGCCGGATTGATGTCGACACTGGAAATCATCGATGACCGGCTCTGCAGGTAGCTGGCAAAGTCCATGCGTCCCATGTGCAAAAGCCGGTGCGCCATGCGGTGGGTTTGCAGGGCCTGAAAGCCTTTGAAATAAAGCAGCGGGTCCACATAGCGGTGGCAGGCGGGATCGCGCTCGAACGTGGCGATAATATCAGCCCGCGCCGCAAAGCCGATTTCCGGCTCTTCATCCATGGCATCTTCAAAGGCCTGCACCACGAGTTCGGAACTCAAGTCCACACTACCAAGGCGCTGCGCCAGGCGGTGCACCAGGGCGCGCTCGAAGGTGTTGTGATTCAGAACCGCTGAGAAAATGAACCCGCCAAGAACCGGCTCCTTGCGGGCGATGTCTTCCGCCTCCCGCCGCATCCGGTCCCAGACGGGATCAATCGCCTGGACGACTTGCGGTTTGGTGGATTGGCGCATGGTTCGTTCTCCTGAATACCGTATATATAACAGATCTGGTTATAGATGGGGAGTGCCGGGGTTAATTGTCAATTCCGAGTAAATGGCCGCCTAAAAACGTTAAAACCGCTTCCTTGTACTGTTTGTCGCCCACCGCAGTCATATGATTGCGCCTAGGCAGGGTAATCCCGGTTGCCCCCGGAATTGCTGCCAAAAGCGGGCCAATTTCCCCCGCCACATCGTCCTTTTCACCTACCACCACCAGAACGGGGACCTTGATGGTTGCCAGCATCTCTGCCGTGATCTTCACCCGCGATGACTTGATGCAGGCCGCCAGGGCCTTCAAATCGCCCCGGGTTTGCTCGGCAAATACCCGAAAAGTGCGGGCCGAAACATCGGTTACATCCAAAAGCGAAGAGGCCTCAAGCGCCCTGGCAATCTCAGGACCGCCGCCGACCCCCGTAATCATCCGCGAAGCCAGGCCGGCGAAAACCGCAGCCCCCACCCGGGAGGGATGGGCAATGGTCAGGAACGCGGCAATCCGCGCGCCCATGGAATAGCCCATGACATGGGCCCGCGAGATTCCAAGGTGATCCAGCAAGCGCCGCGCATCCTCCGCCATTTCTGATGCGGAATAGAGATCGGGATTATAGAGCTTCTCGCTTTCCCCATGGCCGCGGTTATCCATGGTAATGACGCGAAAACCGCCATCCACCAGGGTCTTCACCCAGCCCGTATCCACCCAGTTCACCCGGCCATTGGAGGCAAAGCCGTGGATGAGAAGCACCGGCTCGCCTTGCCCCACATCGTCAAAGGCAATTTCCACACTGTCTGAATTGAATTTGTGCATGGCCGATAAGATATGCTATTTGGCTCTCCTCACAAGATGTTTCGAGGATCCCATGGCAGCTTCATCTACCCCGCATTTCCAGAACGACATGGGTCTGCCCAAGATCGAGATCGGCGCCAGGGAATTCATGTGCGTCGGCGCCAAGCCGCCTTTCGATCACCCCCATGTTTTTCTGAACATGGGTGGGGCCGATGAAATCGTCTGCCCCTATTGCTCGACCCTGTTCAAGCACAACGCCAAGCTCAAGCCGGGCGAAGCCAGGCCCGAAGCCGCCGTATGGCACGACGAGGCCGCATAACCCGCCGCTTCACCATCCGGCAATATCGTGACAGCGACGAAGCGCAGGTCGTTGAACTTGCGCGCGAGTTGCAGGCATTTGAGTCTCCCCTCTACAAGTGGGGAAAGCCGCCCGAGGATATTGGCCCCTGGTATGTGGAAGAAACCAGGAAATGGTGCGCCAAGAATGAAGGCGTAATTCTCGTGGCTGAACAGGCCAAAGCATTGCTCGGATATGCAACCATTCTCACCAAATGCGAATCTGATGGAACCAGCGACGAGATCGCCTACACTTACGCCCATGTGGCTGATCTTGTCGTTACAGAATCGGCACGGCGGCAAGGAATTGGTGAAGCTCTCTTGGCCGCATGCGAAAAAAAGGCTCGATCCAAGGGCCGCAAGATTTTTCGCATTGGCGTTCTTGCCAGAAACACCGGAGCAATTGCAGCCTATGTCCATTTTGGATTTACTTCCTATCACCACACTTTGGAAAAAATTCTCGAATGAAACCGTCTCTTTCCCTCGCTGAAGCCCGCAGGCTCGCCCTTGTCGCGCAGGGCTTCACTTTTCCCAAGCGCGAGGGCAAGGCGAACTGGACAAAAATCAGCAACACCATCAACCAGATCAACCTGCTGCAAATTGACAGCGTGAATGTCCTGGTGCGCTCGCATTACCTGCCGGTGTTTTCCAGACTCGGCCACTATGACCATGCCACCCTGGATGCCCGCAGCTTCAGCAACAAGAAGCGCACCATGTTTGAATGCTGGTCCCATGAGGCAAGCCTGGTTCCCCTCGAACTGCATCCCCTCATGCGCTGGCGCATGAACCGGGCCCTGAATGGCAATGGCACCTACGGGTCCATGAACCGGTTTGCGCAGGATGAACGTGACTTTGTCAAAAGCGTCCTCGATTTTGTCAGGCGCAACGGCCCCACGGCGGTGAGCGATTTCCCTGACAGCGGCAAGGGTGCCGGTGGCTGGTGGGGCTGGAGCAAGGGCAAGATGGCGCTTGAAACCCTCTTCGACCAGGGCCTGGTCACAACCGCGGCCCGTCCCTTATTCGAGCGCATTTATGATCTCACCGAGAACGTCATTCCTGCCGATGTTTTGCAGAGGCCAACGCCATCGGAATCCGAAACCTTCCGCAAGCTCATGGAACTTTCCGCCTTGGCCCTTGGCGTGGGTACCGAGTTTGACCTCCGGGATTACTTCCGCCTGCCCGTGGCTGAAACCAAAGTGGCGCTTGCCGAACTTCTTGAGGCCGGAACGCTCATCCCCGTTAGCGTACAGGATTGGAAACATCAGGCTTACATCCACCGCGACACAAAACTCCCGCGCAAGGCCGGTGGCACGGCGCTGGTTTCGCCCTTCGATCCCTTGGTATGGGAGCGCGCCCGGGCCGAGCGCCTGTTCAATTTCCATTATCGCATTGAGATCTACACGCCCGCCGAGAAGCGCAAATATGGCTATTATGTCCTCCCCTTCCTGATGGGTGACCGCTTTGCCGCACGTGTCTGCCTGAAAGCGGATCGCCAGGCGGGTGTCTTGCGCGCCAACACCGCCCACCTTGAACCCCATGCCGACGCCAAGGAAACAGCTGAAGCCCTGAGCAAGGAGTTACTGCTCATGGCGGAATGGTTGGGTCTGGAAGGCGTCGAAGCCGGAGCCAAGGGAAATCTTGCCCGCCATTTGAAGGCCGCCCTGTGATCCACATTGAAACTGATCGTCTCATCCTCAGGCTCGTGCCGCTTGCCGGGCTGGCCAGCACCGCCGCCGGAAACATCAAGGCCACCCAAGGCCTGATCGGCGAAAAACTGCCTGAAGAATGGTTCGATGATTCATGGGTCTACAAGCTGCGTTATGACCAGTGGCTGGCGGACCCCACCTATGCGCCTTGGTCAATGCGTGCCATCGCCTCAAAGGAAACTGGCGACATTGTCGGCAGCATGAACTGCCATCACCAGCCCATGCCATTCCTATTGAACGGTAAGGAACGCCTGGCTACCGAAATGGGCTATACCATTTTCGAAGCCTACCGCAGGCAGGGAATCGCCTACGAATCCATCAATGCGTTCATTGTTTGGGCCAAGACCCAGGGACTTGAGGGCGTAATTCTTTCAATCCAGCCCACCAATACGCCTTCCCTGGCGCTAGCCCTGAAACTGGGCGCAACGCAGATCGGTTCGCAAATCGATGAGCGAGATGGGCCGGAAGATATCTATTATTTCGATTGTTGAATGCCCTAGTTTCCACCGTGCTGAATCGGCCGCGCGATCGCAGGCAGCAAACCGCCCTTCACCAGGTCATGCGTCACCTCTTCGATTGCACCATGCAGCGTATCAACGAGGAAATCCGCCTCACTCATGCTTAGCGTCAGGGGTGGCGACATCACATCGAGATGGCCGATGGGCCGCACCAGAAGCCCGCGCTCCTCGCACATGCTTGAAATGCGCTTTGAAATATTGATCTCATCTGGCAGATGCGCCTTCGTCACCTTGTCCGCCACATATTCAACGCACATCATCAGGCGCTTGCCGCGCACATTGCCGACAAGGCGCAAGCTCTCCAGTTCCTTCAGGCGTTTTTCGAAATGGTCACCTACCACTTTCACATGGTCAAGCAGGCCTTCGCGCTCAATGATCTCGATATTCTTCAGGCCAACCGCACAGCACACGGGATGCCCTGAATAGGTAAAACCATGGGCGAACCAGACATCCGGTCCGGGCTGGCTGATACTTTCATATACGGCATCAGAAAAAATCGTGGCGCCAAGCGGCAAATACCCTGAGGTCAAACCCTTTGCCGAGACAATGATATCGGGCTCGACGCCGAATACATCATAGCTCGCAAACCAATGGCCCAGTCTGCCAAAGGCCGTGACCACTTCATCGGCGATGAAGAGAATGCCGTTTTCCTTGGCCACTTCCCACATGCGCTTGAAGTAACCCGGCGGAGGAGTGACCACGCCGCCTGAACCCTGAATGGGCTCCGCAATGAAGGCCGCGATATTCTTAGCGCCCACTTCCAGGATTTTCGCCTTGAATTCTTCAACCAGAAAATCCGTGAACTGGTTTTCCGTCATCCCATCTGGCCGCCGATAGGGATAGGGCGCGGAGAGATGATGGATGAAATCCGAGAGATAATGAAAATTCTCGGTGCGGTCGCCAGCGCGGTTGCCGATGGAAATCGTAAGGTAAGTCGAACCATGATAGGAATTGTGCCGCGAGATGATGTGCTTGCGCGAGGCTTCTCCCCGCCGCGCATGATAGAAATGGGCAAGCCTGATTGCCGTGTCATTTGAACAGGAACCGGAGGTCGAAAAGGCCACATGGTTGAGCGATCCCGGCGCCAGTTCCGCCAGCTTGGCCGCTAGCTCCGCTGCCGGCCCGTTGCTCATGTCCACGAAGGCGTTGGCATAGGGCAGCAGCAGCGCCTGCTCCGCCATGGCTTCGGCCATTTCCTTGCGGCCATAGCCCACATTTACGCACCACATGCCGCCAAGCCCGTCGAGGTAACGCTTGCCGTTCACGTCGGTGATGTGGGTGCCTTCCCCCTCCACAATGAGCAGGGAACCTTCTTTCTTGAAACTGTCAAAATGCGTCCAGGGATGCAGGAAGTGATCATGGTCCTTCTGCCACAGCTCCTGCCCGTTGAAACGGTTGCTGGCCGATTTAAGCATGGAAATCTCCCCTACTGAATGTGCGTTCAATACATATTAGACCGGGGTTCAGGCCGAAGCCACCAGCAAATGCCGGTAGCGCTTGATGAAGCTTTCCAGGGCGCCCAAAAGCCGCTGCGTGTCTGCCGCACCCACCACCAGGGAAAGCGCCATGAAGCCACGCTCGGCGATGTAAATGCCCTGGTCCAGCAGATAGAGATAGAGAAGCCTTTTCAAGCGCTTGTCTGCCCTCTCCGCATCCTCTGGTTTAACCACGGACCCTGCGATGGGATGCAGCGTAATCATCGACCCTACCCCCGTCGCCTGCAGGCTCGCCTGATAACCCATGCAGAGATCATTGATGGCATGGCGCAGCGTCTCCCCCCGCTCATTGAGCGCCACGCAGGCTTCAGCGGTAAAAATCTCCGTGAGCCCCGCATGGCCCGCCGTCATGGTCAGGGTATTGTTGTTGAAGGTGCCTGCGTGGGGCAACGCATTGGGCCGCGAGGGATCAAACTGTTCCATGATGGCCCGCTTCCCGCCAAACGCCCCGAAGCTCATGCCGCCGCCGATATATTTCCCCAAAGTCTTGAGGTCGGGCTGAATGCCGTATTGCGCCGACAAGCCCTTGGGATGCAGCCGTGACGACATCACCTCGTCGAAGATCAGCACAATGCCGCGCTTGGCCGTCTCTTCCCGCAGCATCGCTAGAAACTCCGGCGTCGCCGGAAGGCAGCCACCGCCGCCCAGCATGGGCTCAAGAATGACAGAGGCCAGATCATCCGCATGCTGAACAATAAGCGCCCGAGTTTTCTCAATGTCATTGAAACGCGCCAGCACGCAGTCAAACGGCGCGTTCACCGGCGAGGCGCCATGGCTGAAGTAGAGCGTGCCGCCATGATAGCCGCCCTCCATCGGCATGATCTTCTTGCGCCCGGTGAAACAGCGCGCCGCCGCCAGCGCCATCATGTTGGCCTCCGTGCCGGAATTGGTGAAGCGAATGAGATCAAGATCAAAGCGCTTGGTCACCGCCTCGGCAAAAACCACTTCGCGGGTATGATGCGCGCCCAGATTAAGCCCTTGCGCCAACGCATCGCTGACCGCCCTGTGAATCCGTGGATTGGAGTGCCCGTAAATACCAGCCGAATATTCCCCCACCAGATCGAGGTAGGAATGCCCGTCCACGTCCCAGATTGTGGATCCTTCCGCCCGCTCGGCCCGAATGGGAAAGGGTGCTGAATACAAAACCGTGCGTGTATTGCCGCCGGGCATCACAGCCTTCGCCCGCTCATGCAGCGCCGCCGTTTTCGGGCGCTTCGCCACAAAATTGGCAATAGCTTCATCGAGGGCTTCATCAATCGTCGTCACAGCTTGAGCTCCACTATATGACCAAATTTCGGATCATACCTTATCGAAAGCGCGGCGGCTTTGCACCCACTCAAGCCTGCGCTTCAATCAGCGCAGCCACGCGTTCCTGGAGGTCCCAGAGATAGCCGTCATGAATGCCGTGCGTCTCAAGCGACAGCACCGTTTGATGCAAATACTCGGCGCAGCTTCCCCAATGCCCGCAAGCCCGGGAAAGAGTCAACGCAATCTCATCCGGCTCAAGCCCGCTAGTATAATTTGGGCTTTCCGGATTGGCAGTGAAGGCAATGGCCCTCACAGGTTTCCCTTCAACGGCGACGTCAATCCAACGCGGAAAATTGCTTGGCGGCTTGTTCGTCATCTCGCGCCGCCACAGCACGGAAAGGTCTTCCCATTCTGTTGTGGCTTCCACTTGCTGGACCAGGCCCTCGCATTGGCCACCGCGATCAATCTGCATCATCAGTCCCGGTTGTTCCACCGTGCCGCGAAACCTAACGATCCGCAGGCAAAATGCCCTCTGCCATCCCAAGGCAACAGCGCGTGCAGTTGCCACTGGTTGAAACACCGGCTTCCAAATTAGCGAGCCGTAACAGAAAACAAGGATTGGGCCTTCCAGCCTCTCCTTCAGGAACGCACTCAGATGCGCATCATAATCCTCCTCGGAAAACACGACCGACGACGCCAAAGGCCCCGTGTCGGCCACATCCCTGTGGGCGCGGCGGACGTGATCTTCCGTAAGGCGCAGGCGTTGGTTCATTTTGATTTTATGATCGCTTCAAGTTTAACAAGAGCCCACACTAATCGAATTCACGGCATTGCGTAAATTTGATTCAACCTGCACGCGAAGCATGCGCCCCTGCCAAAAAAACAGGCACTCTGCTGCACGCGGAAGGATTTCCACGCAAGCCGGATTGACAATTTTGGAACCGCTCATCATCATTATTTTTTTCTTTTCACATGAGGAGAGCGCCATGGCTCGCAGCCCCGCTAACGCCGTAAAAGAAGAAACCTTCGAGGGAATGGGCGGGCTCAAGATTTTTTTCCGATCGTGGAAACCCGCTTCAAAGCCGCGCGGCGTGATCGTCATTTGCCACGGCGTAAACTCCCATGGCGGCCAATACATCAGCGTGGCCGAACAGTTTGCGGCCAATGGTTTTTCCACTTACGCGCTGGATCTCCGCGGCCGCGGAAAATCGGAAGGCGCGCGCTTCTTCGTCAGCAACATCAACGAGTATGTGAGCGACGTTTCAAACACCATAAAATTGGCAAAAGCGCGCGACCCCGGCCTGCCGGTTTTTTTGCTCGGCCACAGCGCCGGCGGTGTCGTGTCCTGCTCTCGATTTTCAGGCGGAGATCACGGGCCTCATCTGCGAGAGTTTTGCCTTCAAGGTACCCGCCCCGGATTTCGCCCTCGCCATCATCAAGGGCCTGAGCCGCATCGCGCCGAACTTGCCTGTCCTCACACTCAAGAACAAGGACTTCACGCGCGATCCCGCGGCATTGCAGGCACTGAACAACGATCCACTCATCGCCAAAGAGGTCCAGCCAGCGCTAACCGTGGCTGCATTGGTGCGTGCCGATGAACGGCTCAAAAAGGAATTTCCGCGCATTACCCTGCCGGTGTTCATTCTTCACGGCACCGCCGACAAGGCCACGGTGCCAAGCGGCAGCCAGTTCTTCTATGATACAGTGGGGTCAAAGGACAAAAAGCTGAAACTCTACGAAGGCCACTTCCATGACCTCTTGAGCGACATCGGCAAGGAAAAGGTCATGGCGGATATCACGGACTGGATCGAAAAGCACCTTTAGACATTTCCGCTCAGCTGATGTTGGCCTTCAGCTTCAGCCATGTCGTGCGCACGTTCTCCTTGACCTCCACCCACTCGCTCCTGGCAACATCCCAGTTGACGATGGCGCGCGATGTGGTGGCGGTCGTGCCGCTGGCCACGGTCGATGTCGCCATGGAATCATGGACATAAACCACGCCTATGGTGAGCAAGCAGCCAAGAATCATTCCAAATAAAGTTCGCATGGTGATCGTCCTCCTTCGGCCATAACGCGGTTAGGCAGGTAAGGTTCCATTGGAATTTGGTGCGGGCGGCCGGACTCGAACCGGCACGGAATTTCTTCCAACGGATTTTAAGTCTCTTGCAAATGAAATCTCCTGCATTATAGTGAAACCGCATGAACTGTGTTATGCCAGCAAAACAAGGGTGATTTGCTTTGCAGATGAGTTCACGGCGTTTCACCAAGTTTCGCATCCTTGGAACCCCGGTGGAACCCCAAAAGGCATTCGACGGTTCAGAGAGGCAAACTAGATGGGCAAAAAACCAGCGCTACGATGGACTACCAGGGCCATAGAAGCCCTAAAGGTTACCGAGCGCACAGACTTCACCGACCCTGAAACAAAGGGGCTGGCGCTT
>DATLDM010000052.1:0-20292 GCA_035525875.1 Aestuariivirga sp. | reverse complement strand
AACACCATCAAGGTGAGGGTTTCCCAGGGGAACGCGATGAGGCAAACGATAGCCAAGGCCCCGCCGCCTAGAATTGGAAGCACCAAATCGCGTGAGACGCGTGGCCGCATGGTTTTTCCTGAATAGGTTGGGACGCGGCTCACCATCAGAAGGGCAACGGCCACGACATAGGGCGCGATGAGCGCCGAATAGGTGTGGCCATCGTCCACAAAGCCAAGGAAGCCTACATACATGGGCAGCATAGCAAGCCCGGCGCCGGCCGGCGCCGGCGCGCCGCTGAAGAATCCTGCCGCCCATTCGGGTTTGTCCGTATCGTCCAGCGCCACGTTGAAGCGGGCGAGGCGCAGTGCACAGCAGACCGCGAGGATGAGAGCAACCACCCAGCCCATGGTGCGCATGTCATCGAGCGACCAGAGATAGATCAGGATTGCGGGGGCCACGCCAAAATTCACAAAATCTGCCAGTGAATCAAGTTCTGCTCCAAAACGCGAGGTACCCTTGAGAAAGCGTGCCAGCCTGCCGTCGAGGGCATCGAGCACAATTGAAACGATGACCGCGCCCACGGCCAGTTCGTAGCGGCCTTCAATGCCAAGCCTGATGGCGGTAATGCCACTGCACAGCGCCAACAGGGTGATGAGATTGGGCAAGAGGAAGCGCACCGGAACCTGTTTGAAGCGCCTGCCACTCGCTGGTTTTTTCGGCACGTCAATTTCGAGATCCGCGCCCACGGTCAGCTCCTCCGCGCCAGGCGTTCGCCCTCGGGCGAGCTGAGGTCGGCAAAAACGGTTTCGCCGGCAATGGCGCACTGGCCAACGGCAACCAAGGGGTTCGTGCCTTTGGGCAAATATACATCAACACGGCTGCCGAAACGGATGAGGCCTAGCCTTTGCCCCGCGGCGAGGCGCTCGCCTTCGCTCACAAATTTTACAATCCGGCGCGCGATCAATCCGGCAATCTGCACAACGCCGAGCTTGCCGCCACCGGCAAGTTCCAGCGTGAAAGCCTGGCGCTCATTGTCTTCACTTGCCTTGTCGAGTTCGGCATTCAGGAACACACCCGGAATGTAAGTGATCCTGGCAATCTTCGCATCGAGCGGCGAGCGGTTCACATGCACATCAAAGACGTTCATGAAGACCGATATGCGGGTTGTGGGCTCGCGCTCAAGATCAAGCTCGGGTGGCGGAATCACCTTTTCAATGGCGCTGATGCGGCCGTCGGCAGGCGAAATCACGAGGCCTGCCCGTTGCGGCGTCACCCGCTCCGGGTCGCGGAAAAAATAGGCACACCAGGCGGTGGCGAGAACGCCCAGCCAGGGCAGCACCTCCACCTCGAGCCAGAACAGAAAGAGCGTAACGCCAGCAAAAATAGCGATGAAGCGATAGCCCTCGCGGTGGATGGGGACAAATGCCGAGGTTATGCTGTTAACGATGGACATGGGGCTCATCTAGCGCGGATTTCGCATTTTGGCAAAGTGAACGGAACCATCATGGTGTGTAAATCCTTGCGAGCGGGGTGGGCCAGCCGGGCGGGCGATCATCGGGATCAGTAAGCTTATCGGTCTCAGCCTGGGTGAGCACGCGGCGCGCCTGATCGGCCTCGCGCTGGCGGTTCCACATGGCGGCGTAGATGCCCTTCTTGCGCAGCAGCTTGTCGTGGGTTCCGCGCTCGGCGATCTTGCCGCCATCAAGCACGATGATTTCGTCGGCATCGACGACGGTGGACAGGCGGTGGGCAATCACCAGCGTGGTTCGGCCTTTGGAAACCTTGCGCAGCGCCGCCTGAATCTCCTGTTCGGTGAAGCTATCAAGCGCCGAGGTTGCCTCATCGAGAACCAGAATGGGCGGGCCCTTCAAAATCGTCCGCGCGATCGAGACTCGCTGCTTCTCGCCACCGGACAATTTCAAGCCGCGCTCGCCCACCAGGGAGTCGTAGCCCTTGGGCAGGCTCAAAACGAACTTATGGATTTGCGCCATCTTGGCGGCGGCTTCGACTTCCGCATCGCTGGCATCGGGCCGGCCATAGCGAATGTTGTAGCGGATGGTATCGTTGAACAGCACCGTATCCTGCGGTACCATGCCGATGGCGGCGCGCAAGGATTTTTGCGTGACCCCGGCAATATCCTGCCCGTCAATGGTGATGCGGCCGGCGGTCAGTTCGTAAAAGCGATAGAGCAAACGGGAGATGGTCGATTTCCCGGCGCCTGAGGGACCGACAATGGCCACCGTATGTCCGGCAGGTACCGTGAACGAGAGGCCGCGGATGATCGGCCTTTCGTGGTCATAGGCAAAGCTCACGTTTTCGAAGGCAAGTTCGCCCTTGGAGGTTTTAAGGGGTGCTGCCCCGGGCTTGTCCTTGATTTCAGCATTGACAGAAAGCAGCGAGAACATGCCCTCCACGTCAATCAGGCCCTGTTTGATTTCGCGGTAGGATGAGCCGATGAAGTTCAACGGCATGTAGAGCTGTACCATCAGCGCGTTGATCATCACGAAGTCGCCGATTGTCGCCTGGCCCTTGGTGATGGCGAAGGCCGACATGGCCATGACAATTGTCAGGCCGGTGGCGAAGATGACGGTCTGGCCGGCGTTCAGCACCGCGAGCGACACCCAGGTTTTCACCGCCGCCTTTTCATATTGCAGCATGGATACGTCGAAGCGGGCAGCCTCATGCTCCTCGTTGCCGAAATATTTCACGGTTTCGAAATTCAGAAGGCTGTCGATGGCCTTGGTGTTCGCATCGGTATCGGCTTCATTCATGTCGCGGCGGATACTGATGCGCCATTCGGTTGCGGCATAGGTGAACCAGAGATAGAGCACCACGGTGCCCAAAATGACAGCGGCGTAAATCCAGCCGAAGGACCAGGTCAGGGCTCCGGCCACAAGGGCAATTTCCAGGGCCGTTGGAAAAGTATTGAAGAGCGAGAAGCGCAGCACCGTGTCGACGCCGGCGGTGCCGCGCGAAATGATCCGTGACAGGCCGCCGGTGCGGCGCTCGAGATGAAACTTGAGCGACAGCGCATGGAGATGGCGGAAGGTGCGGATGGACAGTTCGCGCACGGCGCGCTGGCCAACCTTGGCGAATATGGCGTCGCGGATTTGCGCCAGCACCACCATGGAAATGCGGCCCACGCCATAGGCGAGGACCAGGAAGAACGGAACGCTGAAGGCGATGGCCGCCGGGTTTCCCGAGGCCGTCAGGGCATCGGTCGCATACTTGAAACTGTAGGGGGTGAGCACGGTTATGATCTTGGAGGCGACCAGGGCGATCATCGCCAGGACCACCCGGACCTTCAAATCCATGCGGCCCTCCGGCCACAAATAGGGCAAGAGGCTTTTCAGGGTTTGCCATTGGTTTCCGTCGCCGCTGGCGAAGTTCGCAGGGCTGGTCGGCAATTTTCGGCTCATTAAGTCAGTGACCTTTTACTGCCCCGTTGCCGCGGCAGCTTCCGGCGTGAGGAAAATCTGGCCGGGGTAAATCAGCTCGGGCTTGCGGATCTGGTCCTTATTGGCCTCGTAGATCACCGTATACATCATGCCCTTGCCATAAATCTGGCGGGACAGCTTCCACAGGTTATTGCCGGGCTGGATGATAACCTGGGTGGGCGCCGGAGCTGCCTCTGCCGTCGGATCTGCTGCTGCAGGCACCTGGGCTGCCACAACGGCCGGTTCTTCAACTGGCGTTTCAACGGCTGGGACTGCTTCCGCTGGTGCGGCCGCGCCTGGCGCTTCGGCAGCGACAGGTGCTTCGGCAACGGCTGGGGCCGATGCTTCAGAAGCGGCGGTTTCGGCCACTTCGGAAGTTGTCACTGGTGCCGGAATTTCCTGGGCGGTTGCCACTTCGACGGGCTTTGGCGCTTCAGGTGTTGCGGGGGCCACAGGAGCCGTCGCCACCTTGGCTGGCTCTTCGCGGTAGAAGGGCATTTCGATCCGGCTCTTCACAGCCCCGTCGCCGCCAATTTCATCGGCGCGGAGCGCGTGGGGGCCCACGGTCAGCGGCGAGGCTCCGGCAAAGGACCAGGTGCCCTTGTCATTTATATCGGCCAGGCCATAGGCTTTGTTGTCGACATAGAGCTGCACTTTGCTGCCTGACGGGCCACGGCCACCGAACACGATGTTTCCGGTCTGGTCATAATCAACCGTATCAAGATTAACGGTTTTGGAGGGCGGCAGAGCGGGCTTTGCCGGAACCTGGACAACCTGGGTTGGTTCATCGGGCTTCAGCACGGCCACCATGGGGGTGTCGACGGCTCCGGCCTTCACATCGACGGCTACCGAGTCAGCCGAGGCCACGACCATCTCATTGCTCTTGGATTCAATCGACAGGGCTCCCGGACCCGTCGGCAAAGGCTTGTCGGGGGTCACTACAAAGGCTCCATCTTCATTGGCCACCGCCGTGCCAACGGTCTGACCATTGAACTTGACGACCACCTCGGCTCCGGGCTCGGCCCGTCCGGCGATCAGGGCATCACCCGTGGGCTCGACCCGCACCGTGTCAAAACTCGGGACTATTGGGGCTTTTTCAACGGGCTCAGCCGCTGCCGCTGGAGGCTCAGCCGCTGCTGCAGGAGGTTCTGCTGCTATGACGGGTTCGGCGGGCTTTGGCGGCTCAACCAGTGGAGGTTCCTCCACCGTCGCCACTTCCATGGGAGGGGCTGGTGTTGGCTCTACTACAGGGGCCGGCGCGGCCTCAACCGCAGGGGCTGGCGCAGGTGCTGGCTCAACAACTGCGGGCTCAGCCGGTTTCGGCGGTTCCGCCACGGTCAGGGGTTCAACCTTGGCCGTTGTCATCAATACCCCCTCAGCCGAACCTTGTTGTTCGACATAGATAAGGGCACCAAAGGTAGCCAGGGTGAGGCCGGTGAAGATCGCGAGGGGATTTATTTTCATCGTTGGCCGTCCGTAATCATGAATATAAGATCATAGCCGCAGCTGCGGCGAATAGGCTATTAGTTAATTGGAATCGTCCACATATTAAGACCAATGTGGCAAATCTGCAAAGGATTGCTGCAGCCATCAAAACGAGGTGAATGCTTTTGATAAAACCGACCCAAAATCTCTGTGTTTACTGTGGCTCAGGCCCCGGCAAGAACCCGGTTTACCTGGAAGCGGCCAAGACCCTGGGGCGCGCCATGGTCGCGGCCGGCATTGGCCTGGTCTATGGCGGCGGAAGCCTGGGGCTCATGGGTGAAGTGGCCAAAACCGTGCTTGAAGATGGCGGCCACGTGACCGGCATCATACCGGAATTCCTGGGCACCAAGGAGCGCATGCTCACCGGCGTCAACGAACTGATCGTCACCAAGAGCATGCATGAACGCAAGATGACAATGTTCGAGCATTCGACCGGATTTGTGGCGCTCCCCGGCGGCATCGGCACGCTGGAGGAACTCACCGAGATTTCCACCTGGGCGCAACTGGACCAGCACGCCAAGCCGATCATCCTGTGCAACATCGAGAATTACTGGGAGCCCTATCTCACACTGCTGAAACACATGCGGACGGAAAATTTCATCCGCGAGGGCATGGAGTTCAAGATGGATGTGGTGAAGACGGCCGACGACGTGGTGCCGGCGTTTGAATACCGCCTGGCCAACAGCCACCAGAAAGTGCCGTTGCAACCAATCCGCAAAGTTCTATAGGTTTTTCCTCTCCCCCTGGGGGAGAGGAAGGGGCCCAACATTTTAGTGTTGGGAAGGTGAGGGGGAGCCGGTGAATCAAATTATAGACCTGTTCCCCCTCATCCTCCCAAGCTTCGCTTGGGCCCCGCCTTCTCCCCGCCGGGGAGAAGGAAAGTGGCATGTCGCTAAACCAGCGTTTCCGCTTCGCGCCTGCGGTTTTTTTCATCGCGGAGTGCCGAGTAGGAATAGATCGCAAGGCCGATCCAGAGGATGACGAAGGACAGGAGCTTCCACTTGTCCATGGGCTCGCCAAAGATGAATACGGCGGTGAGGAACACCAGGGTCGGAGAGATGTATTGCAGAAGCCCGGCGGTTGAATAGCGGAGCAACTTTACTGACAGGGCGAAAAAAACCAGCGCTGATGTCGTCATCAGGCCGCAGCCCATCAGCAACAGGGTGTCGGACGTTGTGCCCCCGAAATGGGCCTCGCCATGTTCCACAAGCCAGAATTGCGTGAGCAAGAGCGGAATGGCGATGATACAGACTTCAATGAAGAAGCCCTGGGTGGCGCCAACCGCGATGGTCTTGCGCAGGAAACCATAGAGGCAGAAAGTTGTTGCCAGCATCAGGCCAAGCCAGGGGAACACGCCTGCGGCAAAGGTCTGGATGAGGACGGCCACCAGCGCAAGGACAAGGGCAACCATCTGCAGGCGATTAAAGCGCTCGCCGAGAAACAGATAACCCATCACTACATTGAGAAGCGGGTTGATGTAATAGCCGAGGCTGGATTCCAGGGTGCGGCCCACCTCGATGGACCAGACATAGAAGCCCCAGTTGAAAACAATGATGGCGCTGGTGAGCGCAAGAATGGCCAGATTGCGCTTGGAAGCGGCAGCCTGCCAGACATCCTTGTACTGACCAAGCCACCAGATGATCAGGGCGGCACAGGGAATGGACCAGAGGCCCCGGTGCACGGCGATTTCCACCGGCGAGATATGGCGCATAAAGCCGAAATAAACCGCCATGGCCCCCCAGGTGAGATGGGCAAAAACCGCGTAAAGAACGCCTTTTTCGGCGGCGGTCAGTCCGGTTTTGGGGGTCTGTTCGATGGCTGTCATGCCCCGGGGTTTAACGGCGCTACTCAGGTGCGGCAATCAGAGAACGGGCATGGGTCACATGAGCATCCCGCATGTCAGCTTTTGCCGGTCACGCCTTCGCGCAGCAGCTTATAGATGATGGAATCGGAGAGGGCCTGGAACGAGGCTTCCACGATATTGGGCGAAACGCCCACGGTGAACCAGCGGTCGCCCTTGCCATCGCGGCTTTCGATCAGCACGCGGGTTGTGGCTCCGGTTCCGCCATTGAGGATACGCACCTTGTAATCAACCAGTTCGAGATCGTTGATATAGGGCTGGAACTTGCCCAAGTCTTTGCGGAGCGCCACATCAAGCGCGTTCACCGGGCCATTGCCCTCGCCCGCGTTGATGAAGATTTCGTCTTCCACCTTCACCTTGACCACGGCTTCAGAGATCATTTCATTACCGCGCTGTTCGACAATCACGCGGAAGGACAACACATCAAAATAATGGGGCACGCTGCCGAGGGTGCGCCGCGCGAGAATTTCGAAGGAGGCATCGGCCGCATCATAGGCATAGCCCACGGCCTCGCGTTCCTTCACCTCACGGAGCAGCGTGTCGAGGCGCTTGTCATCCTTGGATACATTCATGCCGACGCGGTGCAGCTCGGAGATCAGGTTTGATTTCCCCGCCTGATCGGAGACCAGCATGCGGCGGCGATTGCCTACGGTTTCCGGCTTTATGTGCTCGTAGGTTTCCGGCTCTTTCACAATGGCCGAGGCGTGAATGCCGGCCTTGGTGGCAAAGGCGCTCTTGCCCACATAGGGTGCCTGGGCATTGGGGGCGCGGTTCAGCAATTCGTCGAAGGCGCGGGCCACATGGGTGAGGTTCTGCAGGCGCTCGTCGTCAACACTGATGGTGAAGCGGTCGCGATAGGATTTCTTCAGGCCAAGGGTGGCGATGATCGAAACCAGATTGGCATTGCCGCAGCGTTCGCCGATGCCGTTCAGGGTTCCCTGCACATGGCGGCAGCCCGCATCGAGGGCGGCCAGCGAATTGGCCACGGCCTGATCGGTGTCGTTATGAGCGTGGATGCCGAGATGGGTTCCGGGAACCCATTTCGCCACGTTACGAACAATCTCGGAAATCTCGGCGGGCATGGTGCCGCCATTGGTGTCGCAGAGCACCACCCAGCGGGCGCCGGAATCATGCGCCGCCTTGGCGCAGGATAGCGCATATTCGGGATTGGCCTTGTAGCCATCGAAGAAATGTTCGCAATCGACCAGCACTTCCTTGCCGGCGAATACGGCGGCTTCCACGGACTGGCGGATGGACTCGAGATTTTCCTCATTGGTGCAGCCCAGCGCCACGCGCACATGGTAGTCCCAGGCCTTCGCCACGAAGCAGATGGCCTTGGAATGGGCGCGGATCAGGTCCTGCAGGCCGGGATCATTGGATACAGAGCGCCCTGCCCGCTTCACCATGCCGAAGGCGGTGAAGGTGGCTTTGGTTTTCCGTTCTTCGCTGTACAGCGCCGTGTCGGTGGGGTTGGCGCCGGGATAGCCGCCCTCGATGTAATCGACGCCAAGCTTGTCGAGCATCTCAATCACCACCAGCTTGTCGTCCAGCGAAAAATCAACCCCGGGCGTCTGCTGGCCATCACGCAGCGTGGTGTCGAAGAGGGAGATGTGTTCGCGGGTCATGGAAGATTGCTCGTTGTGCTTTGCCCTCTCCCCTTGTGGGAGAGGGTGGCGCGAAGCGCCGGGAGAGGGGAGTCTTTCAGCGCGGCCAATATGGAAAGCAAGGCACCATCCGTATCCAGCAGCAATTCACGATTCCACAAACGCAAGATACGAAACCCCTGCGATTTGAACCAGAGATCACGGGTCACATCCGTATTGGAACCTTCATGCTGGCTGCCGTCAACTTCAACTATCAACTTGTGAGTGAGGCAGGCAAAGTCGGCGATGTATTTTCCAATCGGCACCTGCCGCTTGAATTTGTAACTCTCAAAGCGCTTGGCGCGGAGTTCATGCCAAAGCCTGGTTTCCGCATCCGTCATGTTTTTGCGAAGCTGCTTGGCAAATCTTAGCGTACGGCCAGCAGCCCCCTCTCCCGTCAACGCGCTGCGCGCGTTGCCACCCTCCCCCACGAGGGGGGAGGGCAAAGTTCTGTCATTTGCTTTCAACCCTCTCCCCTTGTGGGAGAGGGTGCCGAGCGAACGCGAGGCGGGAGAGGGGTTTTTGGCTATCATCGCTTGATCTCCCAACTCGTCGTGCCGTCCTTGTTGTCCTTGATCGAAATACCCATGGCATCGAGTTCGTCTCGGATACGGTCAGACTCTTTCCAATCCTTTGCGGCGCGAGCGGCAAGGCGAGACGTTATCAGTGAATTCGCTGTTTCGCTTAAAGATGGAAGTGGTTCCCACCTCTTTGCCCACAACTGCATGCCATCGAATGATGCTAGGCCCAAGCAGTTGAGGGTAGCAAAGAGATTATGAATCTCGAAGATGTCCGAACTTTTTGCCAGACGGTGAAGTTCTGTGATCATTCCGGGTAAATTCAAATCGTCTTGCATACCATCCAAAGCATGATCGGAAATTGGCAACGATGAATAATAATCGCGGTTGCCATCTTGAAACGATAATTTGGACCACATTGAATCGCGCCATTCCGAAAGAATCGTGGTGCTCTCCTCAAGTCCCCGAATAGTCCAATCGATTGGCTGCCGATAATGTGTCCGCAGCATGTTGAAGCGCACAACTTCCCCCGGCCAATCTTTCAGTACTTCATTGATCGTCACGAAATTCCCAAGACTCTTGGACATTTTCTGGCCTTCGACTTGGAGGAAGCCGTTGTGCATCCAGATGTTGGCCATTTTTTTGGTGCCATGGGCGCAGCGGGATTGGGCCAGTTCGTTTTCGTGATGCGGGAAGATGAGATCAAGGCCGCCGCCGTGGATGTCGAAGACTTCGCCCAGATAACTTTTGCTCATGGCGGAGCATTCGATGTGCCAGCCCGGCCTGCCTCTGCCCCATGGGCTTTCCCAGCCGGGCTCCTCGGCGCTTGAGAGTTTCCACAGGACGAAATCGCCGGGGTTTTTCTTGTGGGCTTCCACAGCCACGCGGGCGCCGGCCTGCTGGTCTTCCAGCTTGCGGTTGGACAGCGCGCCGTAGTCCTTCATGGATTCCACGTTGAACAGCACTTCGCCGCCCGCCTGATAGGCGTGGCCCTTGCTGATCAGGGTGCTGATCATTTCGATCATCTGGTCGATGAATTCCGTGGCGCGGGGCTGCGCCGTGGGCTCAAGGCAGCCCAGGGCCTTCACATCGGCCTGAAACTGGTTGGCGGTTTCCTCGGTGACGCGGCGGATGGCTTCATTCAGAGGCAATTCCGGAAAATCCCGCAAGGCCCTTGCGTTGATCTTGTCATCCACGTCGGTGATGTTGCGCACATAGGTAACGTGCTCCGGCCCATAGAGATGGCGGAGCAGCCGGAACAGCACGTCAAACACGATGACGGGCCGCGCATTGCCGATATGGGCGAAATCATAGACCGTGGGGCCGCAGACATACATGCGCACGTTCGCAGGATCGAGGGGTTTGAAATCCTCCTTCTGGCGGGTGAGCGTATTATAAAGGCGCAAGGTCATCATTTTTCCACGGGTTTCAGCCGGCCCGGGAAACGCTTTAAGACAAATTTAAGTAAGCGGCGCCCAGCCAGCAGTTTTTCAACTAGCAAATAATAATTATGCCGCAAACGTTAACGGCATGGTGGGGGGCGGTGTTCATGGCGCGCACCATGGTTGAATTGGGCTTTTCCGTCAAGCCCATCGTGGCAAGCAGGGTTGCCATGAGGTTTACGGGCCTTGCCGTGGCACGGGGGGAAATTCTATGAGGGCGCATGACGTCACATGAGCAAAAGCAGCACCGGCTGGGCCTGATTCTGGTGGCCTTTGCTGCCCTGGCGTGGTCTTCGGGCGGCTTTTTCGTCCGCATCATCCCCAGTGACCTGATGACCCTGCTGTTCTGGCGCGGGCTGTTTTCGGGCAGTGCGGTCATGCTTTTCTTCTTTGCTTCGGAAGGCAGCAAAGCCTTAAGCATCCTCGCCGGGTTGCGCTGGCCCGCCCTGGCGGTTGCCTGTTTTTCGGCGCTTGGCATGATTACCGGCATTGGCGCGCTACGCTACACCAGTGTGGCGGACGCCATGGTGATTTACGCCACGGTGCCCTTTGTCACCGCCGGCCTTGCCCATCTGTTCATCGGCGAACGCCCCAGCCGCTCCACGTTGATCGCCAGCGCGGTGGCACTTGCCGGTGTTACCATCATGCTGGCGGGTTCGCCCTGGGGCGGCAGCATGTTCGGCAAATTCCTGGCGGTGATCATGTCGCTGTCGATGGCGTGCTTCACGGTGATCATGCGCCGGCACCGCGAAGTGGCAATGCTGCCCGCCATGGGCGCTTCCGCCTATTTGTGTTCTTTCATCAGCTTCTGGTTTGTCTCGACGCTTGCGGTCTCGGCCGAGGAGCTTCTGCTAATCGGATTGTTCGGCATCCTGCAAAATGCCATGGGACTCATCCTCTATGCCTATGGCTCGCGCCGGGTGCCGGCGGCGGAAGCCACGCTGATCGCAGCGCTTGAAGTTCCACTTACGCCCTTCTGGGTGCTGGTCTTCATCAACGAAGTGCCAAGCGTGCCAACGCTGATCGGCGGCGCGGTGGTGCTGGTGGCGCTGTTCGCACATATCCTGGGTGAGTTCCGCAAAACCAGCCCCAGCCAAGTGCAGCCCTTCCAGGTTGGGCCGTAACGAACTTTCCAACAACGCTCTCGATAAAAAAACCGGCGCCGCATTCAAGCGGCACCGGCGACAGCGTAGTTTCAGCGACTACTGTGGAACACATTCACTGTCTGTTGCGGGATCGCAAGGCACGGCCTTCTTGTCCTTCTTGGCTGCTGGCTCTTCACCGGCAGCTGGCTTCTTCTTGTCAGTCTGTTGCTCGGCGGGTTTGGTTATCGAACCTACCGGCATGTCATCAGGCGCTGCACCTTCCGCCTGTTCGGGCGTTACTTTTTTCTTCTTCTTGTTATCTGGCTGAGCTGCCTGTTCAGTGGCAGGAGCTTCTTCGGTGGCCGCACCTTCAGCCTGTTCGGGAGTCACTTTCTTCTTCTTGTTATCTGGCTGGGCCGCCTGTTCGGTTTCAGGAGCTTCTTCGGTGGCTTGACCTTCGGCCTGTTCAGGCGTCACTTTTTTCTTCTTGCTGTCAGGTTGGGCCGCCTGTTCAGTGGCGGGCGCTTCTTCGGTGGCCTGACCTTTAGCCTGTTCAGGCGTTACTTTTTTCTTCTTGTCGTCAGGCTGGGCGGCCTGTTCAGTGGCAGGTGCTTCAGGTGCTGGAGTAGCCGCCTGGCTTTCGGCTTCGGCCGCCACTTTCTTCTTGTTCTCGGCCTGGTTCTGCTCCACCTCGGTTGCAGCTTTCACCTTTGCGGGCTTGGCAGATTTGTCGGCCTCCAGCTTGCCATTGAACACGGCAACCTCGCCGTCAGTGGCTTTGGCGCTGGCTGGATCGTCGGTCTGCTTGACCTCAACCTGTTTCACCTGTTTGCCGGTTTTTTCCTCAACAAAATTGACATCGATAATGTTGTTGACGACAATGTTATTCTCGATGTTCACAGTTCCGACAAATTCGGTGTTGTTCACAATCCGCCGACGTTCCCGGTCGTCATCAATAATGACCACCGTGAGGTTGACGTCCAGAAAGCTCCGGCACGGAACCGCCACCCAATAATAATCCGGGATTGAGCCGAAGCTAATTTCGATTGAAATGTCGTCACCGCCTCCCCGCCGCGGCGGCAAGGGAGCCCAAGCCACGTGGTCGCCACTGCGGCGCCAGCTTACCCAGGCCGGAGCCCACTGGGTGCCGGGCTCCCAGTACCAGCCAATTTCCTGGGCGAAGCCCCAGCGGCCGTAGTGATAGGTGGCCCAGCCGAAGGGTTCGTCGGACACCCATGTCCAGCCATAGCCGCGGGCATAAATCCAATGGCCTTCCCGGTAAGGGCGCCAATCACGGTCGGTGATAACGGGGACGAAAACATAGGCACCGTCGTAATTTATCCAATCGCCGTGGTCGGCGAGGCCATCGTAAAATACCGCAAAGCTGATGGAGGTTGCCGCCTCGGCAGATGCTATGGGGTTCCAGTTCGTTGGAGCCGTAACCGGAACAATAATGGCGATGGCCGCAAAAGCGGCGGAGCCGGCGAGTAAAGTTCTGAGTTTCATGTGCGCGTTTCCTAAGCAAAGGGTTAAGCCCTGTCTTGGAACGAGCCGTTACTCACTTTGTTCCGCCATCAAATGTGACAAAACTGTGACGGGCGCTATTCGGCGGCTTCCATGGACTCATCGTCATCCACCCGGGGGCGGGAGGCCATTTCCTTCTTCAGTTCTTCGGCCACCAGGAAAGAAAGCTCCAGGGCCTGGGCCGCGTTGAGGCGCGGGTCGCAGAAGGTGTGGTAGCGGTCGTTGAGATCCTCATCGCGGAGGGCGCGCAGACCGCCGGTGCATTCAGTGACATCCTTGCCGGTCATTTCCACATGGACGCCGCCGGCATGGGTGCCTTCGGCCTGATGGATTGCCATGAAGCGGCGCACTTCGGTCATGATGGCCTCGAAGGGCCTCGTCTTGTAGCCGGAGGTGGCCTTGATGGTGTTGCCGTGCATGGGGTCACAGGACCAGACGACTACCCTGCCCTCGCGCTTTACGGCGCGGATCAATTCCGGCAAATGTTTTTCCACCTTGTCGGCGCCGAAGCGCGCAATCAGGGTCAGGCGGCCCGGCTCATTTTCCGGATTCAAAATGTCGATCAGCTCGATGAGTTCATCTGCCTTCAGCGACGGGCCACATTTAAGGCCAATCGGATTCTTGATGCCGCGGCAGAACTCCACATGGGCGTGGTCGGGCTGGCGGGTGCGGTCACCGATCCACAGCATGTGGCCCGATGTTGCATACCAATCGCCGCTGGTGGAATCGACGCGGGTCATCGCCTGCTCGAAGCCCAACAGCAGGGATTCATGGCTGGTGAAGAAATCAGTCTGGCGCAGTTGCGGCGCTGTATCGGCATTAATGCCGCAGGCCCGCATGAAGCCCAGCGCTTCAGTAATGCGGTCAGCCAGTTCCTGGTAGCGCTCGAAGGCGGGCGAATCCTTCAGGGTGCCAAGCGTCCACTTATGGACGTGTTCAAGGTTGGCATAACCACCTTGGGCGAAAGCGCGCAAAAGATTGAGGGTTGCCGCCGATTGGCGATAGGCCATGATCTGGCGCTCGGGGTCGGGCTTGCGGCCTTCAACCGTGACTTCCGGATCATTGATAATGTCACCGCGATAAATCGGGTATTCAACACCATCGATGACCTCGGTTGGCGAAGAGCGCGGCTTGGCGAATTGTCCGGCGATGCGGCCCACTTTCACCAGGGGCTGGCCGCCGGCGAAGGTCATGACCACGGACATCTGGAGGAAGACGCGGAAGAAGTCGCGGATGTTGTCGGCGGAATGCTCGGCAAAGCTCTCGGCGCAATCGCCGCCCTGGAGCAGGAAAGCCCTGCCCTCGGCCACACGCGCCAGTTTGCGCTTCAGCTTGCGCGCCTCACCTGCAAAAACCAGGGGCGGAAAGCCAGCCAGGCGCTTTTCCACGACCGCAAGTTTTTGGGCATCGGCAAAATCCGGCACCTGCACAACGGGGAATTTCCGCCAGCTATCAGGTGTCCAATTGGTCAACATTCTCGTAACTCCAGATACAAAGGAATGGGCTTATACACCCAGTTTCGGCGGTATTCCAGTAATACCGCAGGAGGGGCAACCGACCGTTAATTCCCCTATTTCACTGATAAAGCTGGGGATTTAAGGGGCAGCAAGGCTAAAATCGTGCCAGAAACTCGCTAAATGAGATCTCCGCCGAGCCGAAGGCCATCTGCCGCTCAACATCCCAATACCTGAGATTTTCCAGCCTTATGGGATCGCCCGAGACGCTGCAGCGGACGTAATCCCCCTCGCGCAGAACCTGATAGTCAGCGTTCAGGTACTTCAGCTTTGCCTCGCGCTGTTTGGGCAAATTGGGGTCGAGATAATTCATCATTCTTCCTAAATCAAAAAAGTTCGCCCTGGGCGGTCTTCCTGGCGGCCTGAACCGTCAATGTGTCATCACTGAACTGAATTTTCAAGGTTTGACCGGGGGCGACCGCTGCGGCCTGTTTGATGGGCTGGCCCTTCGTGTCGAGCACCAGCGCAAAGCCGCGGGCCAGAACCGAGGTGTAGTTCAGCGCCGCAAAGAGTTTGGCTTCGGCGGAAAGCCGGTCCTTGAAGGATTGCAGCACGCGGGACACGGCGCGGCCACCACGAAGGTTTGCCTCAGCCAAGCGGCGCTTCATCTCTTGCTGGTTCTGCATGATGGGCCGCACGGAAAGCCTGCCGGATATTTTTGCGAGATCAACCCGGTGATGCTGAACGTTGGCGCGCAGCGCCTGGGGCAACCGCGCTCCAACCGTATCAAAGCGCTGGCGCACGAGGGCGAGGAATTCATCGGGCTTCGGCAAGGCGCGGGCAGCAGAGCGGAGCCTGGTGCGGCGCTCATCGAAGTAGCGGGCAACACTTCTGGCCTGCCGGGCATTAAGGGAAGCAAGTTCGAGAAGAAGATCGGCGCGCACCGGAACGGCACGTTCAGCAGCGGCTGAAGGTGTGGGCGCCCGATGATCGGACACGAGATCGATCAGGGTGGTGTCGGTTTCATGGCCCACGGCGGAAATGATGGGAATCTTGCTGCCGGCCACGGCGCGAATGACAATTTCCTCGTTGAAGCCCCAGAGGTCCTCAAGCGAGCCGCCGCCGCGCGCCACGATGATCAGGTCAGGCGGATTGGCCATGGCGTTGAAGCCGAGGATGGCAGCGGCCACTTCCGCCGCCGAGGTTTCGCCCTGCACCCGCACGGGCCAGACCAGAACATGGCGCGGGAAACGGTCACTCAGGCGATGCAGGATATCGCGGATGACGGCGCCGGTTGGCGAGGTCACCACGCCGATCAGTTTGGGCAGATAGGGAAGCGGCTTCTTGCGATCCGCATCAAACAGGCCTTCGGCGGCGAGTTTGCGCTTGCGTTCCTCAAGCAGCGCCATGAGCGCGCCAACGCCGGCGGGCTCGATATTTTCAATGACGATCTGGTAGTTGGATTTACCGGGGTAAGAGGTGATCTTGCCGGTGGCGACGACTTCCAGGCCTTCCTGCATCTTGGCGCGCAGTTTGGAAAAATTGCCGCGCCAGATCACGGCATCTAGTTTTGCGCCCTCGTCCTTGATCGAGAAATAGCAATGGCCGGAGGAATGGGGGCCGCGGTAGCCTGAAATTTCGCCCCGCACCCGCACATGGCCGAAGGTTTCCTCAAGGGTTTTCTTGAGGGCATGGGAAATCTCGGTGACCGAATACTCGGCAATATTGGGCAGCGGCTGGTCTATAATTTCGCCGGTTTCGGGGTTATAGGGCCAATCAGTGGACATTTCGCCAGTTTCGCTTTGATTCCAGTCTATCAAATGCGAGAAGGCAGCGAAAGGCAAGGAAGAGTTGGGATGAATGTACTTTTGATCGGCTCGGGGGGCCGCGAGCATGCGCTGGCCTGGGCCCTTTCGGCCAGCCCGCTGCTCACGAAACTCTATTGCGCACCGGGCAATCCCGGCATCGCTGCGGTGGCCGAGCTTGCCGCCGTTAATATTACGGACCATGGGGCAGTGATCAGCCTGTGCAAAGCCAAGAGCATCGACTTTGTTGTCGTAGGCCCTGAAGCGCCGCTGGTGGCGGGGCTGGTCAATGACCTCAATGAAGCGGGCTTCAAAGCCTTTGGTCCTTCTAAATTTTCCGCCCAGCTCGAAGGCTCCAAAGGTTTTACCAAGGACATCTGCGCCAATTATAATATTCCAACCGCCGCCTATGGGCGTTTCACGGATTTCGAAAAGGCCAGAGCCTATCTCGCCGCGCAAGGGGCTCCCATTGTGATCAAGGCGGATGGCTTGGCGGCCGGCAAGGGCGTGACTGTCGCCATGACTTTGCCGGAAGCCGAGACCGCGTTGCAGGATATTTTTTCCGGGCGCTTCGGTGAAGCGGAATGCGTGATCGAGGAATTTCTCGAAGGCGAAGAGGCGAGCTTTTTTGTGTTGTCGGATGGCGTTCACACCTTGGCCCTCGCCACGGCGCAGGATCACAAGCGGGTGGGCGATGGCGACGTTGGCCCGAACACCGGCGGCATGGGGGCCTATTCCCCTGCTCCGTGCATGACCGAAGCGCTGTGCGCCGAAGCGCTGGAGAAAATCGTGAAGCCAACGGTGAAGGCGCTGGCGGACATGGGCCACCCCTATGTGGGCGTTCTCTATGCCGGACTCATCCTCACCAAGGACGGGCCAAAGCTCATCGAATACAACGCGCGTTTTGGCGATCCGGAAACGCAAGTACTCATGATGCGTTTGCGCGATGATCTTTTGACTCTGCTGCTGGCCACGGTTGATGGAACACTCGACAAGGTTTCGGTGCGGTGGCGCGATCACTTTGCGCTCACAGTCGTCATGGCGGCTAAAGGCTATCCCGGCGACTATGTCAAAGGCACTGAAATCAAGGGGCTTGCACAAAACTTCGGCGACGATGTGGAGATTTTTCATGCGGGCACCGCGTTGAAAGATGGCAGGCTTTTGGCCGTGGGAGGCCGTGTTTTGAACGTTACTGCCCTTGGCAAAACCGCAGGGGATGCCCACGTAAAAGCCTATGAAGCAATCGGAAAAATTGACTGGCCAGACGGCTTTTGCCGAAGAGACATTGGCTGGCGCGCGATTAACCAAAGAAGCCATGAGTGAAGCCAAAATCGGATTGGCCTTGGGCGGCGGTGGGGCGCGGGGACTTGCGCACATTCCCATGCTGGAAGTCTTTGACGAACTGGGCGTGAAGCCCGCCATCATCGCCGGGTGCAGCATGGGCGCACTCGTGGGTGCGGCCTATGCCTGCGGTATGACCGCCAAGGACATGCGGCTGCAAGCGGAAAGAATTCTCGGAAACCGCATAGGTGCGGCGCGTTATGTATTCGGCACACGCGGTTCAAAAATCGGCGACATCTTTTCCTTGCGGGGGTTGCTGTCGCTGCATCTTCACGGCGAAAAGCTGGTGGATTTAGCACTGCCTGATTCGCTGGTGCAAAATATTGAAGAGACGCAAATTCCGCTGCGCATCATCACCACGGATTTTGAGCGCATGGAGGAACGGGTGCTCTCGCAAGGCAGCATTGTAAAGGCGGTGGCCGCCTCCATCGCCATTCCCGGCCTCATTGTCGGCCCGCGAATTGACGGCAACATCCATGTGGATGGCGGCGTCACCAATCCGGTTCCCTTCAATCATGTGCGCCAAGGCATGGATATCGTGGTGGCCATTGATGTCACCGGAAAACCCAAGGCCCTGGCGCGAGCCCATCCCTCCAACATGGAGCTTGCGGTTGGCTCGATGCTCATCATGTTCAACCAGTTGGCCGAACTCCGCCGCGCCGTGTCTCCCCCTGACATTTATATCAGGCCGGAAGTCGAGGGCTTTGGCTCGAGGGAATTCTTCAGACCGCGCGAGATTTTCGAAGCGGCCACGGCCAGCAAGGACAACCTCAAACGTGCGCTGGAGCTGAGATTGAACCTACCATCTCATCATGACCGGACTTGATCCGGTCATCTTCCATGCCGCGAAAAGAAGATGCCCGCGTCGAGCGCGGGCATGATGAGAATTGGGAAATTACGAATCAGTAGAATCGCTTAGCGCCTGTTCCTGAAGAAATCTCTCAACAGGATTTCAGCGCGCTGCCCTCCAATGCCGCCATAGATTTCCGGCTTGTGATGACAGGTGGGCTGGGTGAAGAAACCCGGACCGTGTTCGACTGCTCCCATTTTTTCATCGGATGCGGCGAAGTACAGCCGCCTAATACGGGCGAAGGAAATAGCGGCGGCGCACATGGCGCAGGGTTCGAGCGTCACGTAGATATCGCAATCGATCAGGCGTTCCGAGCCCAGTTTGGCGGCAACCGCGCGGATGACGAGCATCTCGGCGTGGGCGGTGGGGTCATGGTCCACGAGGGTGCGGTTTCCGGCAACCGCCAAAATATTACCCAATTTGTCAGTGATCACCGCGCCTACGGGGACTTCGCCTCTTTGGGCTGCCTTTTCGGCTTCGGTGAAGGCCCGCAACATGGGCTCTGGCAGTTTCTGTGTCATCGTGCGACATGAGCCCTAAAGTGAAGTCGAGGTCAAGATGAGCGAATTTGAAGGCGAGCGGATCGCCAAGGTCATTGCCCGGGCGGGCGTCTGCTCCAGGCGCGAGGCCGAGCAGTTGATCCTTGACGGCCATGTGACGCTCAATCACAAAGTGCTCAAGACCGCCGCCATCAACGTGACCGACGCCGACCAGATCCGCATCAATGGAAAGCCCTTGCCGCAAAAGGAAGAGTCGAAGCTCTGGCGCTATCACAAGCCCGAGGGCCTGGTGGTAAGCCACAAGGACCCGCAGGGGCGCCCTTCGGTGTTTGACAAACTGGCACAGCAATTGCCGCGCGTGGTGTCCATCGGCCGCCTCGATATCAATACCGAAGGCCTGCTGCTGCTTACCAATGACGGCGAGATTGAACGGCTCCTGGAGCTTCCCTCCTCCGGCTGGATCCGGCGCTACCGGGTGCGGGCCTATGGCAAGATGGATGACGCGGGGCTGGCCAAGCTCGGCCAGGGCGTTGAGATCGAGGGGGTGCGCTATGGCCCAGTGGAAGCCAGGGTCGAATCATCACAAGGCGATAATGTCTGGATGACGGTCGCCATCCGCGAGGGCAAGAACCGCGAGGTGAAAAAAATCTGCGAATATCTCGGCCTGCAGGTGAACCGCCTGATCCGCACCAGTTTCGGCCCCTTCCAGCTTGGCGAGCTGAAGCGCGGAGGAATAGAAGAAATTCCGCAAAAATTCTGGCAAGAGCAATTGGGCGGAAAATTCAGGAAGAGTGATGCGGATCGTCGGCGGAAAGTTTAAGGGACTTCATCTCGCAACACCTTCGGATCAAGCGACGCGGCCCACTGCGGACCGGGTGCGCGAAGCGGTGTTCAACATCCTGGCCCATGGCATCGCCGATTTCGAATTGGAGGGGGCGCGGGTGCTGGATCTGTTTGCCGGCACGGGAGCCTTGGGCTTTGAAGCCCTGTCGCGTGGCGCACGCTATTGCCAGTTCGTCGATGAAAGCGCTGAGGCGCGCGGGCTGGTGCGCACCAATGCGGACAAGCTCGGCGTGATCGGCCAGTGCAAGATCTGGCGGCGGGATGCAACGGATTTGGGCCCCTGCGCGCCGCTGCCCAGGTTTGATCTGATTTTCGCCGACCCGCCCTATGGCAAGGGATTTGGCGCGAAGGCACTGAATGCGCTAGTCCAGGGCGAGTGGATCAACGAGGGCGGTATTGTCGTTCTGGAGGAAATTGAGAAAGCCGATGTACCCGAGATCGCCGGCCTGGAGCTCATTGACGAACGCAGTTATGGTGAGACGAAGGTGCGGTTTTATCGCCACGCACAATCCTCACCCTGAG
>DATLDM010000095.1:0-4309 GCA_035525875.1 Aestuariivirga sp. | reverse complement strand
TTTTGGCCATCTATGAGCAGCTACTATCCATGAAACACGCCACCGAGATTGCCCAGTGGTCCGCTGACGATATTCAGGATCTTTTCTGGAGGAACGCCGCCGCCGCATTCGGCATCACCTTCGGTAAGACACGCCCACTGTGACGGCCCCGAGGTAAATCTCGGTTGCCAAGGCGATTTGTCGCTATTGGGCACGCTGCCGACGTAGCTTGTGACGGTGTGAAGTGCCGAGCCTTCAGAAGCGTGTCAACAGAGTCACAGACAACTCACTGTGCGAATTCGCTCGCTGCGTGCATCTTCGCACGCACTCTTGGCAGGGAACGCCTTATTGTTGATACTTGCGGCACAGCAATTCTCACAACCTGCGGCACTCGCCGGGCGCTCGAATGAATGTTGAACAGCAATCCGCGATGGACTCCCTAGACAATCCGCCACGCCGGAATTTTCTGCTGTCCACTTCTGGCATCGCCATGACAGGCGGATTGCTCGCGGCATATGGAACCTTTGGGTATATGCTGGGCGAGTTTGTCTATCCGGCTGCTCAGCAGAGCCGCGGTTGGCTATTCGTTTGCACCGTTGATCGACTGGCGCCCGGCGAAGCTTTAGACTTCACCGCACCGGCCGGCGCGAAAATTGTGGTCGCTCGTCAGGGCAAAGGCGTCGCCGCGGAGGACTTTCTGGCGCTGTCAAGTGTCTGCCCGCACCTCGGTTGCCGAGTTCACTGGGAGGCGCAGGGCGAGCGGTTCTTCTGTCCGTGTCACAACGGCGCATTCGACCGCAGCGGGAGCCCTGTTTCCGGCCCACCCAAAGCGGCGAACCAGGCACTCGTGCGCTTTCCGTTGAAAGTGGAAAACGGCTTGCTCTATTTGGAAGCACCGCTCGTTTCCGTGGCGTGTTGTCCGCACGATTCTGTCTCTGTTAACGAAGGAATCGTCTAACGTGGGAAGAATTGTTGCCTGGTTGCAAGAACGCGTCCCTGTCTCGGCTGAGCAATTGGCGGAGTTGACGAATGAACCGGTGCCCAACCACCTGAAGAAGTGGTGGTTCTGTTTGGGCGGAACTCCGGCGTACTTGTTTGTTGTGCAGATCGTTACTGGCATTCTCCTCGCTCTATATTACCAGCCCTCGGCGGCGACCGCCTACGAATCGATCCGTTACATCACGAACGAAGCAACCTTCGGCTGGTTCTTGCGGAGCATGCACAAGTGGGCGGCGACCTTGATGATCGCGGCTGTGATCCTGCACCAGATGCGGGTCTATTTCACAAACGCCTATCGCCGGCCTCGAGAGCTGAACTGGATTATTGGAATGTGCCTGCTGATGGCGACGCTGCTCACCGGGTTTACGGGGTACAGCCTCGTCTTTGAGCAACTTAGCTATTGGGGCGCTACCGTCGCCGCCAACATCAGCGACGCGGTGCCGCTTGTCGGAAGGTTCGCCAAGCAAATGCTGCTCGGAGGGGACGAATACAACGCTCGCACCCTCTCCCGTTTCTATATCCTGCATGCGGCTGTTTTGCCCACGACCATTGTGCTACTAGTAGTCTGCCACATTGCTCAGGTGCGAATGCATGGAGTGACGGAGTTTCCTGATCCCCAAGAGCCACCTGATCGGCCGCGGCACTTCAATTTCTTTCCCGATCACATGCTCAGCGAGCTCATTATCGGTCTGGTTCTGATGATCGTGCTCTGCGCGCTGGCCACCGTGCTGCCAGCGTCCATGGGGCCAAAGGCCGATCCTCTGACGACTCCAGAGGTCATCAAACCCGAGTGGTTCTTTTACGTTTCGTTCCGCTGGCTCAAACTTTTTTCGCTGTCGTTTGCGGTGATAAGTTCAGGTTTCATCGTGGGCGCAATGTTTGTTTGGCCGTGGATCGACAAGGTCTTGCGGCGGATCACTGGTATTGAGGAAATCAGCGTCTATATCGGCATTGTCGCCACTTTTCTGCTGATCGGATTGACCATTTGGGAAGCGGCCGTCGCGCACTAAGGATTTCATTGCATGACCATTCGTTCAAAACAGATCATCATTGCCTTGCTCAGTGCGGCGTTCATCCTTTCCCTGATCTTTGTCCAGTGGATGGAGGTGGCTCGCAAACGTGAGGAAGCGGGCGTCGGCGTCCGACACGTCTCAATTCCCGCCACTTCCACTTCTTGCGTCGAGTGCCACCAGAAATCGTCGCCCGGCATTATCGATCACTGGAAGGGGAGCACGCACTCGCTGAAAGGAGTCGGCTGCGTCGAGTGCCATCTGGCGGAAAAGGCGGATGCCGACGCATTCGACCATTACGGCGCCACGATTGCCGTGGTAGTGACGCCCCGTGACTGCGGCCGCTGCCATAAAACCGAAACGGCCGAGTTCATGGCGAGCCATCACGCCAAGGCGGGAAATATCCTGGCATCACTTGACAATTTTCTTGCGGAAACCGTCGAAGGGTCACGCATTCCGTTCAATCCACATTCCCCCACGCCGGGCCACGAAGTCTCGAAGGTCAATGGCATGGCGTTCGTGGATACCGGCTGCAAACAATGCCATGGCAGCAAGATATCCTTGGAAGCGACCGACGGCAGCCTGATTACGGTCGATCAGCTCAAGCCTGGTCCCGATGGCAAGCCGACCGACAAGGCGAGCTTGGCACTGATTAAAAAGGCGTCCAACGGGCGGCCGTTGCTCCATTCCAGCAGTTGGCCAAACACCGGAATTGGTCGGCTGAATCTCGATGGCTCGCTCGGCTCCTGCTCGGCCTGTCACTCGCGCCATGATTTTTCGCCGCGCCGCGCCCGGCAGCCGGAAAACTGCGGCAAATGCCATCTCGGTCCCGATCACCCGCAGAAAGAAATCTACGAAGAATCCAAGCATGGCGTGGCGTTTCGCGATTTAAAAGATCATATGAACCTGGACGCCGAGAAATGGGTGCTTGGCGTAGATTACTCGCAGGCGCCCACCTGTGCCTCTTGCCATATGTCGGGCAACAAGAACAACGGCGGCAAAATTACTCACGATCCAGGCGAGCGCATCTCCTGGACCAACCGCCCACCGGTGAGTCTGGTCATGGACACTGACATCAAGGGCGAAGTCATCAAGGAAACCGATCCTGCCAAGCGCCGCGAGCTCATCAAGAGCACCTGGCAAGACAAACGTGCGCAAATGAAGAACGTTTGCCTCAACTGCCATGCCGAAAACTACGTCGATGGGTTCTATAAGCAGTACGACGATTTCGTGATCACGTTCAACGAAAAGTTCGCCAAGCCTGGGCAGGCAATCATGAAGGTGTTGTACGATCAGAAGCTGCTGACGCCCAAGCCGGCGGAGTTCGACGATGAGATTGAGTGGACCTGGTACCTGCTTTGGCACCACGAAGGCCGACGGGCGCGTCACGGGGCCTCGATGATGGCCCCCGACTACGCCCATTGGCACGGGACATTTGAAGTGGCCGAACGGTTCTATCAGGGACTCATTCCGCAGGCTCGCGAACTGGCGCACAAAGCGGAAGAATCGGGCCAGAAGGACGCAGCCGAGGCCGTACGGAAGGTAATTGACGAGGTTCTGGATCGACCGGAACACCAGTGGTTCGAACAGGCCAAGCCGAAACCTAAGCCGGTCGCATCTCCTGCCGCCGCTTCGACTTCCCCTTCTGCTACGGACGGGTAAGCAAAAGACGATTCTATTTCGAAAAGTCAAATCTCTCTTTCCCTTCAAAAAGTGCAGTGCTCAAAGGGAGGCCGACTTGCTATGCGGTCTGAATCCTTCGGCGCTGGGGCCAACAACACGGGGTGCAGAGGCAGAAGAGCCCCGTCGCACTGACCAGTGGAAACAGTCAGCGAGAAAAAAGACTATAGGTTGGTGAAAAACCACGAAAAAGGATAATTGGACCTTGTTGTCTTATTTTGCGCCTGTTAGACTTATGGGTGTCAGGCGTAGATCTGTGCGTTTGATGAGAGTTGCCGGTACCTTGGCGTCGCAAGATGGAAATAGGTACGGGAGAACGAGCCATGGCTGCGAGCACCGTCACTGTCGGCCCAGCGATCGAGACTGCTTCCGATAGGAAATTTCGGCGACCTGATGAGGAAGGCAAGCGAGCCACTTGCATGGCGGAACAATGTGCTTTGGACACTGGCGAATGCCGTCGCGCTTGTGCTACGTCTCTCCAGGGACTGATTTCGCACATCGTCCAGGTGCACCACCGCAGTCTACGCAGACGGCTCGTCACGAATTGGACGCTCCTGGATCAGGTCAACATGCAGGTCGACCAGCAGCATTTGACGACGCTGACTCTGCGGCACATTAGCAAGAGCTTTGAATCTGTATTC
>DATLDM010000009.1:0-3732 GCA_035525875.1 Aestuariivirga sp. | reverse complement strand
TCGGCGGCGTTTTCGACTTGTTCATTGGTGCCGCCCAACGCCGCGCATAATCCGGCGGCGGCCATGGCGGAGGCGGAGCCCACCTCGCCCTGGCAGCCGACTTCGGCGCCGGAGATCGAAGCATTGTGTTTGATGATGCCGCCGATGGCGGAGGAGACGAGCAGCAGGGTGCGAACCCCTGCTTCATCGGCATCGAGGCAATGATCGAGATAATAGCGGACGATTGCCGGCATGACGCCCGCCGCGCCATTGGTGGGGGCGGTGACGGCCTTGCCGCCCGCGGCATTTTCCTCATTCACCGCCAGGGCGTAGACCGAGAGAAAATCCATGATGCGATGGGGCTGCATGGAATTGCCGCCCTGCTCGGCTTTCAACGCTGCAAAAATTTCTCTGGCGCGGCGTTTCACTTTCAGGCCGCCGGGCAGCGTCCCGCCCATGCTGAGGCCCCGGTTCATGCAGGCGTTCATGGCGGCCCAGATGCGGTCAAGCCGGGCGTCCAGTTCCTCTGCCGTCATCACGCAGGTTTCATTGGCGCGCTTCATCGCAGCGATGCTGAGGCCCGAGGCCTTGCCCATCTCCAGCATTTCCTTGGCGGTGGAGAAGGGATAGGGCACGGCGAGCTTGGGCTTGGCGGCGGCACGGTCCTGGGATTTTGATTCCAGCCGCTCCGCTTCGGTCTGCACGAAGCCGCCGCCGATGGAATAGTAGGTTTCGCTAAAAACTTTTGTGCCGCTGGCGTCCCAGAGCGTGAAGATCATGCCGTTGGCGTGGCCGGGAAGTGCCGGGCCATAATCGAAGATGACATCCTTGACGGGATCAAAGGAAACGCGCTTGCCATTCGGCAGCGTGATATATTTGCGTTCCGCCACTTCCTGCACAACCGCGTCGACACGATCCGGCTCAATCGCATCGGGCGCTTCCCCGGCGAGGCCGAGCACGCAGGCGCGGTCGGTGCCGTGGCCCTTGCCCGTAAAGGCCAGCGAGCCGTGGAGCGATACGGTGACGCGCGCGGCGTTTTCGGCCCTGGCATTCGACAGGAAGCGGCGCGCCGCCACCATAGGCCCCACGGTGTGGGAGCTGGAGGGACCAATGCCAATCTTGAAGAGTTCAAAGACCGAGAGAAACATCAGAATTCTCTGCCTGTTAGCCGACGCAACTTCACTACTTTCCTTCGCCCCCTGGGGGAGAAGGAGGGGCCCGTCCTGCGATGCGAAGCTAAGCAGGATGGGAGGATGAGGGCGATCAGGTGTTGCAATTGAATCATCTGTTCCCCCTCACCTTCCCATTGCTTTCGCAATGGGCCCCTTCCTCTCCCCCAAGGGGCGAGGAAAAAAAGTGTGCGCCAATCAGTAAAGAAGCAGTCATCCTTCAGCTCACCGTGCGATGATAGCCGCCGCGCCAGAATACGAGTGGCTTGCCCTTGGGATCGTGATCGAATTTCAGCACTTCGCCCACGAAGATAGCATGATCGCCGCCATCATAGGTATAAAGCTTGCGGCACTCGAAAATGGCAAGCGCGCTGGGCAGAATGGGGCAGCCGGTTTCCCAGACTTCATAGTCGATGCTGCGCCACTTGTCCGGCGAGGATTTGGAAAAGCGCGCCGAGAGGTCATCCTGGCCTTCGCGCAGCACATTCACGGCGAAATACTTGGCGGCCATGTAGGTTTCAAAACTATAGGCGTTGCGCGCCAGGCTCCACAGAACCAGCGGCGGGTCAAGCGAAACGGAATTGAAGGAACTGGCGGTATTGCCCACCATTTCGCCGGAGGCTGTCACCGTTGTCATCACGGTGACGCCCGTTGCGAAAGTTCCCAGGGCTGAACGGAAGGCTTTGGAGTCGAAGGTATTGGACATGGCCCCCATTAAGCCGATTTGAACCGGTGGCTCAAGGCATGAACTGGCCGCCGTTAACGTGGAGGATTTGGCCGGTGACATAGCCGCCCATGGAGGTGGAGGCGAGCAGCAGGATGGGCCCCACGCAATCCTCCGGCGTTCCGGCGCGGCCGAGAGGAACCGATTTTTTCATCGCTTCCATGCGCTCCGGCGGGGTTGCCGCGTGGAAGGCAGTTTCGATGACGCCGGGAGAAATGGCGTTGACCCGGATTTTGCGCGAGGCGAGATCACGGGCCATGTGGCGGGTGAGATTGTGCACATAGGCCTTGGCGCAGGCATAGTGGCCGGAGCCCGGGCCGCCACCATCGGCGCCGGCGATGGAGCCCACATTGATGATGGCGCCGCCGCCCTGCTTTTCCATATGGGGCACGGCGGCCTGCGAGGCTTCGATGACGGATTTCACATTCAGGTTCATGGCCGCATCGTAAAGTTCCATATCGAGCTCGAGAAAGGGGGCCCGGCGGATCATGGCGCCGGCGTTATTCACGAGAATATCGAGGCGGCCCAGTTGCTTTGCGGCTTCTTCTACAATCCGCTTTGCAGTGCCCGGAACACCAAGGTCGCCGCCAATGGCAACGGCCTTGCTGCCAAGCTTCCTTATGGCGGCGCAGACAGCTTCGGCGGCTTCGGCATTCGTGTTGTAGTGAACCGCGACACTTGCCCCCAGCTTGCCAAATTCAAGGGCGGCGGCGGCCCCTATGCCGATGCTGGCGCCGGTGATCAGAACGGCTTTTCCACGAATGTCTTCAAGCATGATTGGCTTACTCTTATCAATGGGTTGGAAGGCAGGGTCAAACTAGTGCAGCAAGCCGCGCCTGGCGAGATTGCGCATGAGATCGGCGGTGCCGAAATTCCACGGCGCCGCCTTGTCGGTTGGCACCACGCGGTTGACCAGCGCGCCCAGTTCCGCCGTGGCGATGGTCACGATGTCACCGGTCTTGTGGGTGAAGCCGCGGCCGGGCACGTCGCGGTCATCGCTCGGCGCGAACATGGTGCCGAGGAAGAGGACGAAGCCATCGGGATAGTGGTGGTGGGCATTGATGGTTTGGGCCACGATGTCAGCGGGGTCGCGGCTGATTTGCGAAATGGAGGAGCTGCCGGTCATCTTGAAGCCATCGGTTCCCTCGACGGTGAGCGAGAGGTCCATTTTCCGCACCGTGTCGAGATCGAACTTGTCATCAAACAGGCGGATGAAGGGGCCGATGGCAGTGGCGGCGTTGTTGTCCTTGGCCTTGCCAAGCAGCAGGGCAGAGCGGCCTTCGACATCCCTGAGGTTGACGTCGTTGCCGAGGCTTGCGCCCACGATGGTTCCCTTCGACGAAACCACCAGCACGACTTCCGGCTCCGGATTGTTCCAGGTGGATTTGGGATGAATGCCCACATCCATCATGGAACCCACCGCCGACATGGGCTGGCCCTTGGTGAAAATTTCCGCATCGGGGCCAATGCCCACTTCAAGGTACTGGCTCCAGGCGCCGGCCTTGATCAGCGTTTCTTTCAAGGCGGCTGCTTCGGGTGAACCGGGCTTTAGTTTGCGCAGGTCGTTGCCAACGAGATCCTGGATATGGGAGCGGATTGAAATGGCTGCATTGGCATCGCCGCGCGCCTTCTCCTCGATCACGCGCTCCAGCATTGAAACGACGAAGGTGACGCCCGCCGCCTTGATGGCCTGCAGATCAATGGGAGTGAGAAGCCAGGGCTTGGCTTTATTGCGGGTGTCGGGGGCGGCGTTGGCCAGGATATCAGCCACCGCGCCGAGAGTGTTTCCCTTGGCGGCACGCACGGCAGCCGCCGGATTTTTCTCTTCGCAGAGATCGCGCATGGTGGGGAAGCTGGCGG
>DATLDM010000122.1:0-9336 GCA_035525875.1 Aestuariivirga sp. | reverse complement strand
CCGCCATAACCCGTGAGTGATCCATCTGCCCCAATTACCCGGTGACAGGGCACCACGATGGAAATGGGGTTGCGGCCATTGGCAAGACCCACCGCCCGCATGGCATTCTTGTCGCCCAGCCGAATTGCCAGCTCGCCATAGGAAATTGTTGTACCGCAAGGAATCCGCTTGAGTTCATTCCACACCTTGCGCTGGAATTCAGTGCCGCCGCCGTCAGTGGGAATGCCCTCGATGGCTTTAAAATCGCCGGCGAAATAGGCTCGGATCCGGTCCGAAAAGCCGTTTGGATTATCCGCCGGGAAACGCTCCGAGCTGCCATAACGCAGCCGCAAATCCCGCGCCACCCGTTCCGGCTGGTCGTCAAACTCCAGCCCTATCATCGCCCCGTCCCGCGCCAACAGCAGCATGGTTCCAAGAGGCGTTTCGATATGATCCGAGAGGATTGAAATCGCGCTGTATTGCTTCATAGTCGAGATCCACACTGGCCGTGAAACAGGATTTCATCAGAGATGACAAAGCCCAGAGTAGCACTGTTTATCGACGCCGAGAATGCATCTGCCCGTTATGTCACCGACTATCTCGAAAGATGCGCCGAACTGGGGAAACTCACCATTGCCCGCTGCTATGGCGGCACGGCAGGCCTCAAGAAATGGGACAAGGCCATGAAGGACCACCACATCGTGCCCATGCAAACCCCGCCCGGCGCTGCCAAGGAAAACGCCAGCGACTTTGCGCTGACCATTGACGTGGTCTCGCTGCTGCATCGCGGCCTGTTCGATCACGCAGTGATCGCCTCAAGTGACGCGGATTTCATGCAACTCGCCATCCACATCCGCGAACAGGGCAAGGGAATTGATGGCCTGGGTGAAAGCAAGGCCACAAAGCCCCTGCAATCCGCCTTCGACAAATTTACAATCATCCCCGCCGCCGCGCCGAAAAAGGCGCCTGCCCCAAGGCCGTCGCCCTCGCCTGCAAGGAAACTTGCCGCTGCTCCGACAATCGACACGGCGATGCTGATGGACATCTACCGGAAACTCAGCGTCAACGGAAATGCGGTAACCCCGCGGGTTTTCGGAACGGAGTTGTCCATAAAAATGCCGAACTACAAGAAAGGCCACCGCACTCTGGAGAATTTCTTACGCAATTCCGGTGTCTTTAAAATAGAGAACGGTGTGATACGTCCGCTTGACTGAAGGGTTATCCCAGCCTTTTCAATGCCTCTGCCATCTTGGTCCGTTGCATATCAAGCTCAGCCTTGCGTTCGCGGTTTTCGATCAAAACATCTTCCGGGGCTTTTGCTACAAAACTAGGGTTACTCAAGCGACCTGCGATTGCTTCGGACATCTTTTCAATTAACCCGAGTTCCTTGTTCAAGCGAGCTCGTTCCGTGGTGAAGTCGATGACGCCTTCCAGCGGCAATGCCACCGTCGCCTCGCCCAGCACGATCTGCGCCGAGGCCTTTGGTACCCGGTCTTCGAACGAGATGGAGGACAGCCGCGCCAGCCGGATGATTTCATTCTCCCACCCCGAGGATATGCGGCGCGAATCCTTGTTGGCGCCCACCAGCACGCAGGGGATTTTCAGGCCGCCGGAAATGTTCATCTCGGCGCGAACCGAGCGGATCTCCGAGATGATCTTGATCACCCATTCGATTTCCGCGTCCGCCTTTGCATCGCCGAGGCCCTTGTAGCTCGGCCAGTTTGCTTCAATCAGCCAGTTCTCGCGTGTCGCCGTCTGCTGCCAAAGCTCTTCCGTCACAAACGGCATGAAGGGATGTAGCAGCATCAAAATCTGATCGAGCACCCAGGCGGCGGACGCCTGAGTCTCCTTCTTGGCCGCTTCATCGGTGCCACCCAAAATCGGCTTGATCAGCTCCACATACCAGTCGCAGTAAACATTCCACACAAACTGGTAAAGCGCCGCCGCTGCTTCATTATAGCGGTGCTCTTCGATGGCCTTGGTCACCGCGTTGCGCGTACGCGAGGCTTCGCCCGCTATCCAGCGGTTCACCGTGACGCGTGCCGCCACCGGATCGTAATTGGGATCACGCTTCACCCCGTTCATTTCGGCAAAGCGGGCCGCGTTCCACAGCTTGGTGCCGAAATTGCGGTAACCCTCAACCCGGGATTTGGCGAGCTTGATGTCGCGGCCCTGCGCCGCCATGGCGGCCAGCGTGAAACGCAGCGCATCGGCGCCGAATTCATCGATCAGGTTCAGGGGATCGATCACGTTGCCCTTGGACTTCGACATTTTCTGGCCGCTCTCGTCGCGCACCAGCGCGTGGATGTAAACCGTATGGAACGGCACCTCCTGCCGGAAATGCAGCCCCATCATCATCATGCGGGCCACCCAGAAGAAGATGATGTCAAAGCCGGTGACCAGCACATCAGTCTTGTAATGGCGCTTCAGGATCGAGGTTTCTTCCGGCCAGCCCAGCGTGGAGAACGGCCAGAGAGCAGAGGAGAACCACGTATCAAGGACATCTTCATCGCGGGTCAGCGCAACACGCGAGCCGTAATGCCGCATCGCCGCTGCCAGCGCCAGCTCTTCAGACTCTTCGACAAAAACCTCGCCATCATGACCGTACCACGCGGGAATCTGATGCCCCCACCAGAGCTGGCGCGAAATGCACCACGGCTGGATATTGCGCATCCATTCGAAATAGGTCTTGTCCCAGTTCTTCGGCACGAAAACCGTATCGCCTTTTTCAACGGCGGCGATGGCGGGCTTGGCCATCTCGGCCGCATTCACATACCATTGCTCGGTGAGCCACGGCTCGATGACCACTTCGGAACGGTCGCCGTGCGGAACTTGATAGACATGGGGCTCAACCTTCTCAAGCAACCCGAGCTCGTCCAGCTTGGCAACAATCACCTTGCGGGCTTCAAAACGATCCATGCCATGCATCGCAAGGACGCCTTGAAGCAAATCTGAAACCGGCACGCCTTCAACGAAATTCGGCTCCCGCAGAGCCAGCTTGCCGAACTGATCCAGCACATTGATTTGCGGCAGGTTGTGGCGCTTGCCTACTTCAAAGTCATTGAAGTCATGGGCCGGAGTGATCTTCACCGCTCCCGTGCCCTTTTCCGGATCCGCATAGTCATCGCCGATAATCGGAATGAGGCGGCCCACCAATGGCAGCCGCGCTTTCCGTCCGATCAGATGTTTAAGCTTTTCGTTTTCCGGATGAACCGCAATCGCCGTGTCGCCCAGCATGGTTTCAGGCCGCGTCGTGGCCACGACAATGTCTTCGCCGGGTGCTCCGTCCACAACCGCATACTTGATGTACCAGAGCGAACCCCTCACTTCCTTCTGCACCACTTCCAGATCGGAAATCGCGGTGAGCAGCTTGGGATCCCAATTCACCAGGCGCTTGTCCTTGTAAATCAGCTTTTCCTTGTAGAGCTGGACAAACACCTTGCGCACCGCATTGGACAGGCCATCATCCATGGTGAAGCGCTCACGCGACCAGTCACACGAAGCGCCAAGGCGGCGGAGCTGCTTGGTAATGATCCCGCCCGATTCTTCTTTCCACTGCCACACGCGCTTGAGGAAAGCCTCGCGCCCCATCTTGCGCCGATCGGTCTTGTTTTCCTTCATCAGCAGGCGTTCCACTACCATCTGCGTGGCGATGCCCGCATGGTCGGTGCCCGGCTGCCACAGCACATCGCGGCCACGCATCCGCTCAAAGCGGCAGAGAATGTCCTGGATGGTGTTGTTGAGCGCATGCCCCATGTGGAGCGAGCCCGTCACATTGGGCGGCGGAATGACGATGGTGAAGGGCTTGGCCTTGGGCTTCCGCCCCGGTTTGAAAAAGCCGCGGGCTTCCCATTCCTCGTAGAGGCGGGTTTCCATTTCAGATGGGGTAAAGGTCTTCTCAAGCATTTTTGGGAATCTTTGGTTGCGGTTCGGGCGCTATAAACACCACCCCGCCCCGTCATGCAACTGCCGTGGAATCAGGCGGATTCAGTTATCGCTTGTACATTCTCATGGCAGGAGGAGCCGGCCGGCTTTCGCCTTTGAATTTGAGGCCAACCCGGTCGCCGCGGTGCCAGGCCAGCACCGCATCACGAACCGTATCGCCGTTGGCTACGAAAAACTGGAATTCGTCTGGCATCTTGACGCTTTTCTCGATGATCACTTGCGCTCCGGTCCCAGACATGTTTCGAACCGTGCAGTCAATGACGGATGTATTATCCATCGTGATGATTTTGGCTGCCTTTAAAACCCTTTGACGGGGCGCACTGCGCTTCTCTTCTTCGGCCATCTCAAGCCTTCACATGCAAAAAATTATTGTGAATACTTATATTAACCCAAACCTCTAGCGGCCGCGCCGCGCAACACGCTCAATTTCCTCGCGGACCAGCTTTTCAACGAGACTCGGCAAATGCGCATCGAGCCAGCTCCGCAGCATGCCCTTGAGCAGATCCTGGGTCATGTCCTCAATGGACCGCTCACCCAATGCCCGCGCCATCAGCGTATCGGCCAACTGGTTGAAGGAGGAATTTGCGGCATTAATCGTTTCAGTGGACATCAGCGGCGGGCCGGGCGCAAAGGCTGGTTCGTCCTCCGCCCAGCCCACCTCTGCCGGATAGACTTCCGACTCGCCGTAGCCGCTGTGATGATAGTCTGGGGCGGAAGGCGGCAGGCCATCTTGAATAGTGGGGCGCAAGTCCGGCGCTTCCGCCTCGTGCTTCACCCGCGGGGCCCAAGGTGTCACCTGCTGGCCATCTCCACCGAGAATTCCGGCAAAGCCCGATTTTGCAGTGGGCTTGGGCGCCGCAGCCCGTACCGGCGGAGGGATGCTTGGCAAGCGCGGCAGGGGTTCGGTAAAGCCGGAACTCTGGCGGTTCTTCAGGATCTTGTTGCGCAAATCCGAAATTTCTTCCGACGCATCCCGGCGCACGGGAGGCTCATCATCATACCGCACGCGGGATTCACGCATCGCGCCGCTGAAGGAGGTGTCGTGCGCCGCAGGCGAGGGGGATTTGGTGTTCTTGCCAATATCGGAGTCAATGGCTTTGCGGATGGAAGCCAGTAAACTTTCCATGTCTGGTTCAGAAGTCACCGCTCATTTTCCCTCTTCGAAACACACACAAACAAACCCCTTGGCCGAGGCCCCGGCCAAAGGCTTTCACTCGACTAAATCGACCCCCGTGCCGAACCACTTGCCACGCACGTTCAGATAGTTTTCATCGGCGTCATAATACTCAACCGGAAGCGAAAGGTCACGCGCCGTCAGGCGGCCAATAGAGCCCAGGATCTGGTAGGCGGCGACAATCTGGTCGCGCTCGGCTGACACCAGTGCGATGCGCGCGGTGACAACTTCGGTTTCCGCATCCAAAACATCAAGGGTGGTCCGCGACCCCACAAGATATTCCTGGCGCACCCCGTCAAGGGCAAGCTGCGAGGCCGAGACCTGCGATTTGGCAGAACTGATAATTGCGCGCGCCGCCGCCAGGTTGTTCCACGAGATTGACACACTCTCGCGCACCGAGCGCCCCGCCTGGATAACTTCCAGGCGGCGCTGGCTGGCCACATGCTTGGCTTCGCGCACCGATGAATAGACGCGCCCCGCCTCATACAGCGGAATGGTCAACACCCCTTCAATCTGGGCCTGTTCCGACCAGCTAGTGCCGCTTGAGGGATTGTCGTTGTACCTAGCCGACGCATCCAAACTTGCCGATGGCAGGAGATCGCCTTTTACAACCTCGATGTTGTAGTTCGAAGCTTCTTCCACATAGGCTGCGGCCAGAATGTTGGGATTGATTTCCGCGGCGGCGGCTTGCGCCTGTTCCACGGTCTTGGGGAGCCTGGCAAGCCGGGGATATTTCAAGCTGCCTGGCTTGTGGCCCACCACATTGATGTAATTGGCGACACTTGCCGCCAGTGTGGCGTTGGCCGAGGCCACGTTCGATTGGGCCCCGCTGAGACTTGCGCGCGATTGCGCCACGTCGGTGCGGGTGATTTCACCAACCTTGAAGCGCTCGTCGGCGGCGGTGAGCTGTTGCCGCAGCACATTAACATTCTGCTGGCGCAAGCCTACAATCTGCCGGTCGCGGATAACATTCATGTACGCCTGGACGGCCTGAAAAAGAATATCCTGCTCGATGGCCAAGAGGCCCTGCTTGCCGGCCTCCACATTGGCTTCCGCCGCCTTGGTTCCGTTGATTGTTTTGAAGCCGCGGAAAACCGGCTGCGACAGGCCGATGGCCACCGACTTCGGATCGAAGTCCGCGCGCTTATCGACATTGCTGTCCGTCCAGACACGGCCGACTGATCCGTCCGATGTGACGGTGGGACGCCAGCCCGACAGGGCCTGCGGCACCTGTTCGTCAGTTCCCCGTTGCCGGGCCCGTTCGGCCTGTAAGGTGGGATTGCTCGAATAAGCCGAGACCATCGCCTCAATGAGGGTTTCCGCCGAAACCTGCCCGGCCCCCATCGTGAGAGCGGCTGAGGCCAGCAATATCCTCGTCCAATGCTTCAAACCAGCTTGCATTCCGCACCACTCTTTTAGAGTTTCAGTCACCCCAGGCCACAGTCTATCTGTGGCTTTTTACTCGAACTTCAATTGTAGATTACTCGCCCACCGAATCGAAGTGTATTTTTGCAACCTTTTCAATCAAAAGACAAATGCCGCTTTTTCTACGGTGAAGCCGGGAAGCGGCGCAATTGACACATCAAAGGCCGAACGTGACGAGCGGTGCCCTTCCGTCAGCGTCGCAATCTGCATCTTGGAAACATCCGTGTTACCGGCCGCCGCAACAATGCGCCCCTCATTGGCCAGCTGGGCAAACAGGCTTTCCGGCACGGCCGCAATCCGGCCCTCGACGATGATGACATCATAAGGCGCTCCCGCCGCATGGCCCGCGGCAAGGCTGCCTTCAACAACTTCAACGTTCGTGACTCCGGCGAGGAATTCCCGGGCCAAACCAGCCAGTTCCGGGTCAGACTCAAGGGCCACGGCTGATTTTGCCAGCATCGATATGACCTTGGCGCCGTAACCCGTGCCCGCCCCCACCACCAGAACCCGGTCCGTAGGCTTGATCAGGGCCAAGTGAATCATCCGGGCAAAAGCCATGGGCTCGATCAGGAAGCGCCCCTCTTTCAACTGCACGTCATCATCCAGATAGGCAATTGTCTTGCGCTCGGCGGGAACAAAATCCTCACGTTTCACCTGCGCCATGGCGTCAATAATACGGTGATCGGTGATGCCGTTGGGGCGTACCTGTGATTCGACCATATTGTGCCGCGCCGCTGCGAAATTCGTCATTTAGGGTCCATATCGCTTGCTGAATGAGGTGCCAGCCAAACTAGCCGCGAACCCCGCCTTTGCCAAGCAAACTGTTACCGGCGATTTATTATGTTTTGGGTTTGGGTTGTTTCCTGAATTTTCCTCCCCTATACAGCCGTCCGAAGGCCTCGTGGCGGAGTGGTTACGCAGAGGACTGCAAATCCTTGCACCCCAGTTCGATTCTGGGCGAGGCCTCCAAACATTCTCCATAAAAATCAAAACCTTGGATAACATTGAAGTTCTAATTCGTGTTGCAACTGAAATGTTGCGTGAAACTCGCTAATCCCTTGAAATGTTAGACTGTCCCGATGGATGCCGTTGAGTCAGTGCAACACTGACGCAACACAAACGCAGAGAAATGTTCAAAATATGTTCTGGCGACGGTACTAGTGCGGTATCCGCTAAATTTTCTGCGGCATGGAACCATATTCAGCGGCCTGACTTAGAGCGGAAGGCAGCTTGGCAATTCGTCCCCCCGCATCCCCTCCAAGCTGTGACGCATGGCCCTGACGCTCGCCCCGAGCGCCAGGGCTGTCAATTAAGGCAACAAAGTATGAATGACCTTCCCGAAATCGAGTTGTCCACCGTGTCCGATATGGAGCTGGTGGAGTTTGACCATAGCGTCCCGGGGTGGTTGCTAATTGGGCTGGGCGCAATAACTTTTGCCCTCGGACTGCTGCTCTACTTTTCATATTGAAAAGAAAACCCGGCTTTTCTGCCGGGCTATAATTCTCAGTTGGCGCGCTTGCCTGCCTTTTCTAAAAGAATCTGGCGCTGTCGTTCATATTCAACACGCTCTTTTAAATTTTCGAATTTCTCCTGTATCAGAGCTAGGAACGCCTGTAGCGCATTCGTGTCGTTTAGATCGCTACAGGCTTCCGGAATGGCCAGCTGCAAGCACTCCAAATACCGTCCGAACCTATCGAGGTCATCCATGAAATAGAGAAGATCGATGGGCAGAGATTCAAGCGTCGGTTTGTTCTCAAGGTAAATGACGTTTTGCTCGGTCATGATTGCACCTCGGCTTCATGCTCGGCTTCAAAGCCCTCTGACAATTCTCGGGCATGCCCAAGTAAGGCATATACGAGATAGAACAGTCCCGTGACCTGGGAGTCAGTGAGGCGGAATACCCGATAGCCTCCCTGATCACGCTCCTCCATTTTGGGAGAAAAGGTATCTTCGGCAAAGTCGGTAAGCACAATGGAGCAGCCCAATACATCGGCTATCGAGCTCTCAAGGATAAAGGGGCGGGGCTCTAAATTCACCCGCACTTTGGTTGAACGCGGTTGCTGAATTTTGGGCGTACTTGGGGTATTGAGTGAATCAGCCATGCTGACCTCCTTGAACAGGTTACGTGGTTAGGGCCGGGAGGAAGTTACAACCTTCCTTTCGGCTCGCTTATGTGCTAAACCACAAATATGAAGAAGTCAATATCGGCTAAACCACAAAAAAGACCGCGCGGTCGACCACCAACGGGGCGCGACAAAATGTATGGCGCACGTCTTCCTGACGAGATGGTGAGCAGCATTGACGCCTGGGCGAAAGCAAATAACACAACTCGCTCTGAAGCCATCCGCCGCCTGGTTGAAAAGGGCTTAAAAAAATGAGCCGTGAAGAAGAACTCAAAAGAGTTCCGTTGAAGCATACCGACATGAGCAAATGGCCAGTTGGAGTCAGGTCAATCGCCATTGATGAAACTGACGCTTTCGGCGTTGATGTGAACGGAATACTTTATTGGCACGGCAAGCCGGTGGAAATCAAACACCCCGTGACACTGAGCAAGACTCAGAGTGTTCTCGCTGGCGGCGCTGCGGTGTCCGCAATAGTTATCGGTGTGATTGAACTTGGAAAGGTGATTGTGTGGGCAATCGGTTAAATGGCCGCCTGGTGGAGCTGGGGTTGAAGGGGAAGCGGTGACGTTAAGGTTTATCGGTCCTATTAAACTCCCATCGCGCGCATCGTGAGCACCACGCACACAGTGCCGCATAGTGAACCGCTTTGAACCATGCCAATTTCCAATTCAACTTTCTTGATCGCTTTAG
>DATLDM010000121.1:0-12619 GCA_035525875.1 Aestuariivirga sp. | reverse complement strand
CGCTTTGGTGAAACCGAGATCGCCCGCCTTTGCAGCCGAATAATTTGTCTGGCCGAATTGGCCCTTCTGGCCATTGATGGATGAAATATTGATGATCCGCCCAAACTTCCGCGCCCGCATGCCTTCGATCACGGGGCGTGTCATGTTGAACAGTGAATTGAGATTGGTATTGATCACGGCATGCCATTGCTCGGCGGTCATGCGGTGAAAGGCGCTGTCGCGGGTGATGCCGGCATTGTTGATCAAAACTTCGATGGGGCCGAGATCAGCCTCGACCTGTTTCAAGCCCACGGCACAGGCCTCGGTGTTCGACACATCCCATTTGTAAACCGGAATTCCGGTTTCGGTCTTGAAGGCGTGGGCGGCCTCGTCATTGCCAGCGTAAGTGGCGGCGACCTTATAGCCCGCCGCTTTCAACGCCTTTGAAATGGCCGCACCGATGCCACGGCTGCCCCCGGTGACGACTGCTACCCTTGCCATCATGCCCCCTTAGTTTTCCACGCACATGGCAATGCCCATGCCGCCGCCGATGCATAATGTGGTCAAGCCCTTCTTGGCTTTGCGCTTTTGCATTTCATGCAGAAGGGTGGTGAGCACGCGAGCTCCGCTCGCACCGATGGGGTGGCCGATGGCAATGGCGCCGCCATTCACGTTCACGATGTCGGGATTCCAGCCCATGTCCTTGTTCACGGCACAGGCCTGTGCGGCGAAGGCTTCATTGGCTTCCACGAGATCAAGGTCGGCGGCTTTCCATCCGGCTTTTTTCAAGGCAGCTTGCGAAGCGGGGATGGGGCCTGAGCCCATGACAGCGGGATCAACCCCTGCCGTGGCCCAGGAGGCGATGCGGGCGAGCGGGGTTAGCCCGCGCTTTGCAGCTTCAGCGGCACTCATCAGAATGAGAACAGCTGCGCCATCATTGATGCCCGACGCATTGGCGGCAGTTACGGTGCCATCCTTCATAAATGCGGATTTCAGTTTGGCGATGCTTTCAAGGGTCACACCCTTCTTGATATATTCATCGTCGGAGACAATCACATCGCCCTTGCGGCCGGCAATCGTCACGGCGCAAATCTCATCCTTAAACTTGCCCGCGGCCTGTGCCGCTTCGGCCTTGTTCTGCGAGGCAACGGCAAAAGCATCCTGGGTTTCGCGGGTGATCTGCCATTGCCTGGCGACATTCTCGGCAGTGTTGCCCATGTGATAGCCATTGAAGGCATCCCACAGGCCATCCTTGATCATGGTGTCGATGAAATTCCAGTCGCCCATTTTCACGCCATCACGCAGGTGGGCCGCGTGGGTGGATTTGCTCATGGATTCCTGGCCGCCAGCGGCTACGATCGCAGCACTTCCCGACTGGATCTGTTGCATGCCAAGGGCCACGGCGCGGAGCCCTGATCCACAGACCTGGTTCAGGCCCCAGGCAGTGGCCGAGTTTGGAATGCCGGCGTTGATGGCGGCCTGGCGGGCTGGGTTCTGGCCTTGGGCGGCGGTCAGGACCTGGCCCAAAATGACCTCGTTTACCTCGTCAGGCGAAACCTTGGCGCGCTCCATGGCGGCCTTCAGGGCCACGGTGCCGAGGAAGGATGCGGCAACCGAACTCAACGCGCCATTGAAGGAACCAACCGGGGTTCGGGCGGCGGAAACGATGACGATGTCTTGGGAATTTGCGGCTGCCAATGGGCTTACTCCTGAAGGCGGGATGGGGATATTTCGTTAGTCATAGCATTTGAAACACATCGGGCGATAGTTTTTTGCACTTGCAATTGTGCATTGCGGGGAGCAAGTTTTTGCACTGCGGGCAATGCATCCGGGGGACAATCGGTGAGGGTCCGCATTGGAGGAGTGTGAACGGTGAGTGACGAAAAAACGGCGCCCAAGGCCGCGGTCGTGATCAAAAAATACGCGAACCGCCGCTTGTACAATACCGCGACCAGCACCTATGTGACCCTTGATGACCTCTCAGCCATGGTGAAGTCGGGCACGGATTTCGTGGTCTATGACGCCAAGACCGGCGAGGAAATCACCCGCTCGGTTCTGACCCAGATCATTTTCGAGGAAGAAAACAAGGGCACCAACCTGCTGCCGATCAATTTCCTGCGCCAGCTCATCCGCTATTACGGCGACAGCATGCAAACGCTGGTTCCGGGCTACCTGGAATTCTCGCTGGAGAACCTGACCAAGGAGCACGACAAGATCCGCGAGCAGATGCTGGGGGCCTTTACCGGCGAGCCGTTCAAGAACATGGAAGACCATGCCAAGCGCAACATGGCAATGTTCAGCGATGCGATGAAGCTGTTCAATCCCTTTGCGGCGATGGCGATGAATCCCGGCGCCGGGGCAGCGCCACCGAAGCCAAATTCCGCTCCGGCGCAGGCCCCGTCCAAGGACGACCTTCAGGCGATGAAGGACCAACTCACGGCGATGCAGGAAAAGATCAACACGCTGTCGAAGGGTTAATCCGCGTTCGCAATTCTAGCGAACCAGACTTTTCTTCTCATCATGCCCGCGCTTGATGCGGGCATCTTCTTGGCAGAGGAGAAGATGACCGGGTCGATCCTCGGATCAAGTCCGAGGACGGTCATGATGAGAAATGTGGATTAAGCAAGCAACGCTGAGCGTTGGGCAAAGCTCCGCCCTTGGGGAAAACGATTCACATTAATCCGTATACGGATGTTTTCTGTTTCAGCTCGTGTCGAGCTTCTCAGCCTCCCAGGCGAGCCAGTGGCATTCGGCGAGCACCTCATCGACTTCGTGAGTGGGCTGCTGGCGGTGGCCGGGAGGACGACCGGGCCGGAGCGGTGATTTGAACTTTAGAGTTGGCACCTTCTCGCGTCTCAGTCGCGCGCGGGCGAGACGTTTGGCTTGGCGCGGCAGGTCCTCGAGCGCCAGCTTGAGGGCCTGGAGCCTGCGGGTAAGGCGCGCGGCATCCACTAGCCCATCGGGCGGCGGCGGGGGAGCGGCCAAAGGCTGCGGTACTGGCCGCAGGGAATCATACGGGAAGACATGGATGCGCGGCGGATTCTTCGTGTACTTTACCCGGCGCTGGCTAAACTCCGCGAAGTATTTCCGCGGATCGAAGAGCTGGAAGGACGGGAGTCGGCTCCCATCACCCTTTCCGATTTTCCCTTTGGGCATGGGACGGGAAGGTACTGGCTTCACCACCAAGCTGCGGGCCGCCATGACAATGAGGCGGCGCACGGCAGATTCGGCGGGACGGAGGACGCGCAGCACGGCGCGGTGGAGGGGATGGGAAATCCGCTCCGTGGCAACATCGCCATCGAGCCCTAGCATGGCGAAAAGGGCTTCAATTATCCCCTTGAGCGCTTCGCTGTTGCGTTTGATGGCCAGGTCCCAGTCCATGTGGTTATTCCTTGTAGAACAAAAGAGGAACACAAATGGCATAGCAGGAATACGGTGTCAAGCCTTAAATTCCTATGCAGATTGCCTATTCGATGAAGGCTGCGTGAATATCAAAATCGACCGCTGAAGCAGCTTTCAATTCAATAATTCAAGGAGAATTGCTGCAATCAGGGCCATACATCCGACAAGGAAGAAAGGAAATCCAATTCGCACCCTCTGCCGATTTGTAAGTTTTTTGCCTCGAAGAGTCTCAACGCCGAAGTGCAGTGTTTCTCCACTGTCCTCCTCGAAGTTCCAAGAATTCCCTCTGTAAAAATTAAGGTCCCGAACCCATGCCAGTGCAGCTCTGGCAAACGCGATGCAAATAAAAATCAGTGCGACCCAAAAGAGAGATTTTGAATCAATCATGACCATCTAACTTTTAAATGCAGGGACGACGATCTAGAATTATTGAACCTTTGCTGATGTCTTAGGCCGCAACCAGCTGTTTCACCAGCGCGTCGATCATGCGCGGGAGGTCGTAGGGGAATCTGGCGGTGATGAGGTTGCCGTCGACGACGCAGGGTTCGTCGATCACGATGGCGCCGGCGTTTTCCAGGTCGATCTGGATGTTCCACACGGCGGTGGCTTTCTTGCCTTTGAGCATTTTGGCGCTGACCATGACCCAGGGTCCGTGGCAGATGCCGCAGGTGGGCTTGCCGGCGGCGTGCATCTCGCGGGTGAAATTCTGCGCGTCCTTGTCGGCGCGGAGGAAATCCGGATTCCAGCAGCCGCCGGGCAGGATCACCGCGTCGTAGTCGGCCACCTTCGCCTCATCGAGATAGCAATCAATCTTCAGCCAGCCGGCATTCTCCATCAGGCGGATGGCCAGGACATGGGTTTTGGAAATTTCCGGAAAGCGCAGGCCGAGGCTTGGCGGAAATTCGCCAACGCGCGGGGCGACGATATGCACCGTGGCGCCATGCTCGGTGAGCCAGCGCATGGAGCCGAGGATTTCCACTTCCTCCACGCCATTGGTGCAGCAGATGGCGATCTTCTTGCCTTTGAGGAGGGTGGGGTCTGACGGCGGATCGAAGAGGAAATGATTGAGCTCGCGGTTCAGCTCGCCATCGGCGGTGGAGAGAAGCTCGGTTGAAATGGAGGGCACCGGCGAGGGTGACATGAATTGCTGGGCCCGGGCGAAAGCCGCGCTCTGGGCGGAGGTTGGATCATGGGGCTTGTTCATGGGAAGCGCTCCTAAGTTTATCGGGAGCGGGAGTTTTCTCAGGAATTAAGGGGGGCGTCCAGTGAAAACCAACTCAGTTTTGTCATTCCGGCGAAAGCCGGGATGACAGATTTTGTTTGTGGAATGGCGGACCTTAGCCCGCTTCGGCGAGCGGCTGTTCGGGATTGAAGACCGATGATTTGCGGAACTGTTCGTCGAGGGCCTGGAGGGCCAGTTTCAGGCGCGACAGGCCTTCTTCCATTTCGGCATCGTCGGGCACATCTGGAGCTTCAGTGGGTAGCGGCTCCAATGGCACAAAGCTCTGGGTGAAAACCTTGGTCTCTTCAACGGCTGCGGTGAGCTGATCCACTGTCTCCACGCTTGCAAAGCCCCGCTCTTCCTTGCGGGCCCAGGGCAGCGCCACGGCGACTTCGCCAAAAAGATTGCCCTGCATGAGGTCAACATTGGAATCCTTCAGGATCTCGGCGTCTTCCGGGGTTTCCACCCATTCGGCAATGGTTTTCAGGTCGAACTTGTGGGTGAGATCAATGAGGGTGCGCACCAGATACTGGTTGGCGGCATTATGTTTCAGGCCGCGGCAGAACGAGCCATCGAGCTTGACGATGTTCACCGGCAGGTCACGCAGGTTGCGGAACGAGGTGAAGCCGGCGCCGAAATCATCGATGGCAACACTGCAGCCAATGTTGCGCAGCGCCTCCACGAAACTGAAGGTTTCCTTGAGATCGCCGAGCGCAATGGTTTCGGTGATCTCCACGGTGAGCCGGTTGGCGATGGACTGGTTGGCGGCGATAATTTCGGTGAGCTGGTTGAACCAGCGCGGATCGGTGGCGGTCGAACCCGAGACATTCATGGCAAGCTGGGCCTGGGGATAATTATGCAGGGTCGAAATGGTCATCTGGGCCACGGCGCGGTCAATGAGGCGCACCAGGCCAAGCTTTTCAGCAACCGGAATGAGATGGGCCGCGGCAATCAGGTCGCCGTTCGCATCATTCATGCGCAGCAGGGCTTCGTGCATGACGACAGCGCGGGTGGCGGCGCTGACGATGGGCTGGAAGCCGAGCTTGAACTGGTCTTCCTTCAGGCATTTCACGATCTCGGTGGCACACCTGGCGTTAAGCCCGCGTTCGGCCACGCGCTTTGACGAGGGCCGGTAAATGGCGGAACCATCAGACGGCAGGCGCCTGGCTTCGGCGAGCGCTTCTTCGGCGCGGGCCATGGCGATATTGGCATCGGGGGCATATTTGGGAACCACGACGGCCCCGATGGAGAGCATGGCCCAAACGGGACCGTGTTCGGTTTCAATGACGCTTTCACGGGCGATGTTGATGAAGCGGTCAATGGCAGTCTGCAATTCCTCTTCCTGGCAATTGTTCAGGATGATGCCGAACTTGCTGCCGGAATAGCGGGCGATAGCGTCGCCGGTGCGGACCACCTGGCGCAAACGCTTGCTCAAGGCCACGATCACTTCATCGGCCACTTCAAAGCCATAGGCTTCATTGACGACGGGCAGGTTATTCACGGCGGCGATGAGGAAGGCGCAATTGCCCTGTTCGCGGCTGGCGGTCGACAGGGTTTCGCCCAAGGCTTCGGCGAGGCGGCCGCGGTTCATCAGGCCGGTGAGGGGATCGCAATTGCCGAGAAAGCTCAGGTGCTGGTCGCGGCTGTGGCGGTCATCAATCCGGCGAATGGTGCCGAAGACTTCCGCCGGCCTGCCGTTTTTTCCGACAAACCACTTGCCGCGATCCTCAAGCCAAACGGCGCGGCGCCCGGTGCGGCCATCGGGGCGGAAAAGATATTCGATCTGGAAAGCAACGCCGTCACCCTCGTCGACGGCATGGCTGCGCATGACGGTATCGTAGCGGCTGGTGATATTGTCGCCATCGAGGAGATTGGCGTAGGCCCGGCCGGAGGCCGCGGCCTCGGGCTTGCAGCCGATGACCGCCTCCATGTTGGGACTCCAGGCGATGGCGTCGGTTTCGGTGATCCAGTGATAGGTGGCTTCACCCACGGCTTCAACGGCGCGCTGGATGTTCTGCAGCACAGTGCTGTCGCTGATTTCGGTAAAACGGGGGCCAGGAGGTTCCGCAGGTGCTGCTTGCGGACCGGTAAACTCTTCAGTCCGGAAAGAGAATGCCGTTTCGGTTGGGTCTTCGGTGCTCAAGAGGCCTCCAAGAGCTTACGCAAATTTACGCTGGCAAACTAGCCGAGCAATCGTAAACAGATACAAAAAATCTGTGATTAATTTGCCGGTAACTATTAGAGCCCGGGCTTCTTCAAAGCAGCGATTGCCTTTGTTTTTCCTCGCCCCTTGGGGGAGAGGAAGGGGCCCAACACGCAGGTGTTGGGAAGGTGAGGGGGAGCAGGTCTCAAAATTGAATCACCTCCTCCCCCTCATCCTCCCAAGCTTTGCTTGGGGCCCGCCTTCTCCCCGCTGGGGAGAAGGAAAGTCGAAGTCTAGTAACCCAAGGCAAAGCCGTCCTTGCGGTGGTCCGAGCCGCCGATGAGAAGGCCTGTTGCGTGATCGATGGCGATGGCCTGGCCGCCGCCCAGGGGTTCGTTGGCGGGCATAATGCGATGACCTTTGGCGGCGAGGGCGGCCAGGACTGCGGCGGGAACGGTGGTTTCCGTCAACACGGCTTCACCTTGTGGAAAGAGGCGGGGGAAATCGAGGGCGGCTTGCGGGTCCATGCCATAGATGTAGCGGTTCACCACCACATTGACCTGGCCCATGGGCTGGAAATCACCGCCCATGACACCAAAGCTCATGTCGATCTTGCCATCTTTCCTGGCCATGGCCGGAATGAGGGTGTGCAGCGGGCGCTTGGAGGGGCCGATGCAATTGGGATGGCCTGCTTGGGTGACGAAACCCTTGCCGCGATTTTGCAGGGTGATGCCGGACTTTGGCGTGATGATGCCGGAGCCAAAGTCATAATAAATGGAATTGATGAAAGAGATGCTGAGGCGGTGCTTGTCGACAACGCTGAGATAGACCGTGTCGGAACTGGGCAGCGATATGTTGGCATCGGTGGCGCGGTTTGTGTCGATGAGGCTTGCCAGCCTTTGCGAAGTTTCTTCGCTCAAAAGATCGCTGACCGGAATTTCGGCAAAGTCGGGATCGGCGATGTGGCGATTGCGCAAAATCCAGGCGAGCTTCACCGCCTCGATTTCAAGATGGCGGCGTTCGGGGCTTTCGGGCTCGAAGCGCTTGAGGCCGAAATGCTGCAGGATGTTGAGGGCGATGAGAACCGTAAGGCCCTGGCCGTTGGGGGGAATTTCCAGAATGTCATGATCGGCAAAGCGGGTGGCGATGGGCTTAACCCAGGTTGCTTCGGTTGCGGCAAAATCTGCGGCGCTGAGAAGCCCGCCGCGGGCAGCCAAGTGCCTGACGATTTCAGCGGCGATTTCACCTTCATAGAATCCGGCGCGGCCTTTCCTGGCGATGATTTTCAGGGTTTTGGCCAAAGCGGGATAGGCCATGATTTCACCTTCGCGGGGGCTGCGGCCATTTTTCAAATAATGTTTTGCACCGCCTTCATCGGCGGCGAGCAAGGCTTCAGCTTCCGGCCAATCCCTTGCGACGCGCGGCGTAGTCGGCACGCCCTGCTCCGCCAGCTTGATGGCGGGCTTCAGCGCCTCGCCCAGCGTCATGGTGCCTTCCTGCTGCAAAAGCCGGTCCCAGGCGTCAATGGCGCCGGGCACAGTGACGGTGTGAACGCTGTGCGGGGCGATTTCCGTAAGGCCCGAGGCTTTCAGCCAATCGGCATCGGCCTTGGCGCTGGAGCGCCCCGAGCCATTGAGGCCAAGCACGGTGCCATTGGGCTTGCCGATGAGGGCAAAACAATCGCCGCCAATGCCGGTCATGTGGGGCTCGGTGAGGCAGAGAATGGCAGATGCGGTGATGGCCGCATCAACCGCATTGCCGCCGGCGCGCAGCACATCAATGGCGGCAAGGGTTGCCAGCGGCGACGAGGTTGCCGCCATGCCGTTTGTGCCCATGGCCACTGATTTTCCCGGCCGGTCAAAATTTCTCATGCCCTCACCCTTTGTCGCTTGCGGCAAAAATTGTCTCAAACCTGTCGCAAGCAGCATCGCATTGTGATGATGGACATTGCAAGAAAGCCAGCAACTTGCTCTTGCCGCAAATTGGCACTTCTGCCAACAGGCGTAGACATCCGGGATGAAATGTGCTGTTTCCCATCATGAATAATAAATTCTCCAAAGGAAGGACGACCTCACCATGGCCACGGTAAAGAGCGACATTGAGATCGCCCGCGAAGCAAAAATGAAGCCAATCATGGAGATCGGGAAGGCCCTGGGAATCCCCGAGAAGGATCTCATTCCCTATGGCCACACCAAGGCGAAGGTTCACCTCGACTATATCAACAGCCTTTCATCCAAAAAGGACGGCAAGCTGATTCTGGTGACGGCGATCAGCCCGACGCCTGCCGGTGAAGGCAAGACGACAACGACGGTTGGCCTGGGCGACGGCCTCAACCGCATCGGCAAGAAGGCCATGGTGTGCCTGCGCGAACCTTCGCTCGGGCCGTGTTTCGGCATGAAGGGCGGGGCGGCGGGCGGCGGCTATGCCCAGATCGTTCCGATGGAAGACATCAACCTGCATTTCACCGGCGACTTCCACGCCATCACCTCGGCCCACAACCTGCTCTCGGCGATGATCGACAATCACATCTACTGGGGCAATGAGCTTGGCATCGACACGCGGCGCGTGGCGTGGCGCCGGGTGATGGACATGAATGACCGGGCGCTGCGCGACATCGTCTGCTCGCTGGGCGGCGTCGCCAACGGCTACCCGCGGGAAGCCGGCTTTGATATCACGGTTGCTTCCGAGATCATGGCGATCCTCTGCCTTTCGACTTCCATCGAAGACCTCGAACGGCGCATCGGGCAGATCGTGGTGGGCGCCAAGCGCGACAAGGGGCAGGTTCTGGCCAAGGACATCAAGGCGCCGGGCGCCATGACCGTGCTGCTGAAAGACGCGCTGATGCCGAACCTGGTGCAGACGCTGGAAAATAATCCGGCCTTTGTGCATGGCGGGCCGTTCGCCAACATTGCCCATGGCTGCAATTCGGTGATGGCGACAAAGGCGGGCCTGAAGCTTGCCGATTACGTGGTGACGGAAGCGGGCTTCGGCGCGGACCTTGGGGCCGAGAAATTCTTTGACATCAAGTGCCGCAAGGCGGGGCTGACGCCTGCCGCAACCGTAATCGTTGCAACCATCCGGGCGCTCAAGATGCATGGCGGGGTGGCCAAGGAAGAGCTGAAAAAAGAAAACACCGAAGCCCTCAAGAAGGGCATGGTCAATCTTGGCCGCCACATCGAGAACATGAAAAAATTCGGCGTGCCGATTGCGGTTGCCATCAATCATTTCGTGACCGATACGGACGCGGATATCGAAGTCATTCGCAGCTTTTGCAAGGAGCACGGGGTTGAGGCCTTCAAATGCACGCATTGGGCCGAGGGCGGAAAAGGCACCGAGGCGCTGGCCAAGCATGTGGCGGAACTTGCCGACCGGAGCTCGGTGCAGTTCAAGCCGATCTATGGCGATGACATGCCGCTGTGGGACAAGATCAAGACCATCGCGCGGGAAATCTACCGGGCCGATGACATCGTTGCCGACAAGTCAGTGCGCGACCAGCTCAGGTCCTATGAGTCGCAAGGCTATGGCAAGTTCCCGATCTGCATGGCCAAGACGCAATACTCATTCTCGACCGATCCCAATTTGAAGGGTGCGCCCATCAACCACATTGTTCCCATCCGCGAGGTGCGGCTTTCGGCGGGCGCCGAGTTCATCGTGGTGGTGTGCGGCGACATCATGACCATGCCGGGCTTGCCCAAGGTTCCCTCGGCGGAAGTCATCGGGCTGGACGCGAAAGGGCAGATCGCCGGACTGTTTTAAACTAACTCCTGGCGTTCATTTTGCGGATGCGGCGGGCGAGAGTGCGCATGACCATCACGGAAAAATGCGGCACCTTGGCCACCAACTGGAGAAATTTTTTCTCGTCGAGCATGACCACGGTCACATCGGTGAGCGCCAGGATTTCGGCGCTGCGGGTGGACTGTTCGATGATGGCCATTTCACCGAAAATGCCGCCTTCGCCGATTTCCTCTATCGTTGCGCCGTTCAGCCGGACAGCCACCGAACCGCTGCGGATGATATACATGGCGGCGCCGGTGCTGCCCTCGGCCAGCACAAGCTGACCGGCAGCGATGGACATTTCGGGGATGTCGAGATCCTTGAAAATGCGAAAATCGAGGGCACCCTGGAACCCCTGTTCTAGAGGCCCAAGACTGAATTCTCCGTGAACACAGAACCAGACTGAAAAGGCGGGATACCGAATCATCCGCCCAGTTGATGTCCTGGAGGGGCCCGGCCGCCGCCTGTTGGTGAGCGATGATTGAGCAGGGGCTGTCTACACAATCGGCAAAACGCCCTGAACTGCCCCCTAAAGGGGCAGGAATGGGTAATTTTATGGCATCGAAGCAAAATAAATCGGCATTATGAACAAATTATAAATATTTGATTTTGCTCATGTAATTGCTGATATGCAAAATTTGCAATACACATTTTGCTGCATCGCACCTAAATACTGGTTGTCAAAGCAACCCACCAATCAGTCAATCCAAGGGGAATGACCATGTTTGATTTCGTAAAGACCCGTTACACGCGCTGGCAGCGTTATAGCCGGACCAAATCGGAGCTCGAAGGACTTTCAAACCGCGAACTGGCGGATTTGGGCATCTCCCGCGTCGACATTCATCGTTTGGCGCGGGAAGCGACACGATAAACCAATTATGATGGAGGCATTCATGCCACTGTTCAAATTCCTGAGCCGCAGAAACCGCATGCAGGCCTATCGCCAGGCCCGCCGGGAAGTGGAAATGATTTCCGATGCGGACCTCGCCGACATGGGCATCAAGCGTTACCAGCTTGAAGCCGCGGCAAACGCAAAACTGCTGGGCTTAGCCTAGGTTCAGTCCAGATTTCACTAGGCCCGTCCCCTCTTGATTGAGGCGGCGGGCCTTTATTTTTGGACAGAAGCCCAGTCATTTTCATCTGCAGCAATGTTTTCCTTCTCCCCCAAGGGGAGAAGGAAAACACTCTAATTGTCATATTGCGGCAATCCGCGCGATTTAGCTGGTTGCGAGTCTTTTACGCCTGTGTTACCGAGACGCCGCGGCAGGGCGGGGTTCTGTTCCGTGCCTTTGCCTTGTGCAGGGGGTTGATCAAAAAAATCAAGTGTTTGGGTTGCGTTCAGTAGCCACGACACGAGACTGTTTCGAAAGAGAAATCGTGGCAGCCACAGATCAGGCAATTTCCGGAGTGCCGGGCCGATACGCAGCAGCGCTTTTTGAGCTGGCGGCTGAGGCAAAGTCCATCGACAAGATCAGCGATGGTCTTTCAACATTCCAAACCATGCTGGCGGGATCAACGGATTTGCAGCGCCTGGTGCGCTCGCCGGTGTTTTCCGGCGAAGACCAACTGGCGGCGCTTGAGGCCCTGTGCGCCAAGGCCGGGGTCAATGGCATTGCGCTCAACTTCATCAAGCTGATGGCCAAGAACCGCAGGCTTCCCGCTTTGTCCGACGCGATCACCGCGTTTGCAGCGCTGGTGGCGGAATCAAAGGGCGAAGTTGCAGCGGAAGTCACCTCGGCAGAAAAACTTTCCGAGAAGCATATCAAAGACATTAAAGCCGCGCTCAAGTCCTCCATGGGACGCGAGGTGCAGCTTACAGCCAAAATAGATTCCTCCCTTCTGGGCGGCCTCATCGTGAAGGTGGGCTCCAAGATGATGGACAATTCACTCAAGACAAAATTGCAAAATCTCAAGATCGCTATGAAGGGGACCGGCTGATGGATATTCGCGCCGCTGAAATTTCGACAATTCTTAAAAAGCAGATCAAGGACTTCGGCAATGAAGCTGAAGTATCCGAAATCGGCCAGGTGCTTTCGGTGGGCGACGGCATTGCCCGCGTCTACGGCCTCGACAATGTGCAGGCCGGCGAAATGGTGGAA
>DATLDM010000116.1:0-3207 GCA_035525875.1 Aestuariivirga sp. | reverse complement strand
AATGGCCGCATCGAGGACCTGCGCAATGTGGCAAAGATCGTAAATGGCAAGAAAATCGCGGGGAATCTGGCCTATGCCATGATCGTTCCGGGTTCCGGCCTGGTGAAAGAACAGGCCGAAGCCGAGGGCCTGGACAAGATTTTCAAGGCGGCCGGCTTTGAATGGCGCGAACCCGGCTGCTCCATGTGCCTGGGCATGAATCCGGACCAGTTAAAGCCCGGACAACGCTGCGCTTCAACGTCCAACCGCAACTTCGAAGGACGCCAGGGCTACCGTGGCCGCACCCACCTCGTCAGTCCACAGATGGCTGCGGCGGCGGCTTTGGCCGGAAGATTCGTTGATATCCGGAAATCTTGATTCGAACCACCCCGTTAACCATTGCCTCACCAAATTTTAAAGCTTATGAGGGGCGAAGATGGTAGAGTGATTCACGTGCATGGTGAGTCGCGTTGTGGTGGGGACCTATTTTGAATAATTCTGCTCAGGCCGATACGAAGTTTCTGCGTCGTATTTTTGTGGCTCTTGTGTTGTTGACGATCGCTGCTGGCGTCATGGTTGGTTTTACCACCGCGCAGGCCACAACTGATGCACCCGCCGCCTGCACCGTATCCTGCCCATAGATTTTCTTTTCTAATCTGGAAGTTCAAGCGGCTTCAGCTGATCAAATTGATCGCCTGGCCCTGGATTGTCCGCAGGGCTTTCTCCGCCCAGGTGATGCATGATGCCCCACACTGCATTGAGCGCCGTTTGCACCGCGCCCTCAACCCAGCCCGGCGTCCACGACACGTCATCGCCCGCAATGAAGATGCCGCGTTCGGCCGGCGGCATTCTCTCCTGCATGAAATGGCAATACATCCGGTGGTTATAGCGGTAGTGGCCGGGCAGCGCCCCCTTGAAGGCCCCCATGAAATTCGGGTCCGATTCCCATGACACCGTAATGGGATCGCCGATGATGTGTTTTTCCAGCGCCAGGTCGGGATAAATTTTCTTCAACGCGTCAAGCGCCAGCGTCACGCGCTTCTCCACTGGCAGGGGCAGCATCTTCATGGCGTCACTCATCCAGGAATAGGTGAGGCAGATAACGCCCGGCTTGTCGTCGCCATTGTCGAACAAGTAGGTGCCGCGCGTCAGCCGGTCGGTGAGCGTCATGCTCATGAGATCACGCCCCGTATGCGGGTCCTTATCTTTCCAGAACGGCCGGTCCGTCATCACGAAAGTTTTTGACGATTGCATGTAGCGCGTGCGGTCCAGCGCCATCCACATTTTCGGCGAGAACAGGCTCTCCTCGCATTTCATGTAGGTGGTCAACAGCCAGCTCTGCAGCGCCACCAGCACTGCGTCATAGAGCTTGGCATCGCCCCAGCGGTCGGTCACCGCGATCTTGTCGCCATACGCGCGATCAATGCGGGTGACGCCGGGACGCGGTGCACCACGGTGCAGCGATTCCAGCGTCGTGCCCTTGGGCCAATGCACCATGTTGGGAGGTGACAGTTTCCACAGGCCGCGCGGCACCTGTTCAACCCCGCCAACGATATAGTTCTGGTTCTCGTCGCAATCCGTTGCCACCACGCGCAGGATTTCCAGCATGGAATTGGGATAATCCGAATCCCAGCCGCCCGTGCCAAAACCCACCTGCCCAAAAACCTCGCGGTAATGGAAGGGCCGGTCGGCAAAGGCATAGGACGTCGCTACAAAATCATAGAAGCTGCGGTCATCCCAGATCGGAATGAGTCTGTCCCAGATTTTCTTCAGCGCCGCAACATCGCGCTCGCGAATGGCCTGGCGCAATTCGGAAAGTCCGGCGCCCTCTTCAAGCGCCTTGGCCCAGGCCGCACCGATTTCCTTAAACATGGGTGGCAGGTCGGCGATCTTCTCCACGTAAAGCGTATTGCCTTCAAGATCGATGACGGTTGAAGGCGTGGCCGGCGACAGCGGATTGGGAAACGGCTTCGACTTCAGGCCCAGCATGTTGACGTAGTGATAAAAAGCCGTTGAAGATTCCGGAAAACGCATGCCGCCCAATTCCGCGATAATCCCCTCCGCCCCTTCAAAGGGCTGCGAACGCAACCGGCCGCCGATCCGCGAGGCCTCATAGACCACCGGCTTCAACCCCATTTTCAGAAGCTCGAAGGCCGCCGTCATGCCCGCCATGCCGGCCCCGATGATCGCCACCTCTTCGCCATAGCGGTGCGCCGGAACCGAGCCAAGCCCCGCCGGATGCTTGATCCAGTCATCAAAGGCAAAGGGGAAATCTGGCCCGAAATTCGTGACCGGCCGTGAAACATCCTCGTCGGGAGCAAAAAGATTGGTTGAGGCAGTCATGCGCCAGTCTCCGTTTTTCCGACCTTGCCACATAAAAAACACCCCGGCCACGGGGAGATTGCACTGATGCACCATGGCCTGTATGAGACCCCGCCATGACCACGATTTTCATAGATGGCGAAGCGGGAACCACCGGCTTGCAGATCCGCGACCGGCTTAAAACCCGTGAAGATATTGAGCTTGTCAGCATTGCGCCCGAAAAGCGCAAGGACGCGGGCGCGCGCCGCGAGCTGCTGAACAGCGTCGATGTGGCCATCCTCTGCCTGCCCGATGACGCCGCCCGGGAGGCGGTGGGCCTGATCGACGAAAAATCCAAAACCCGCGTCATCGACGCCTCAACCGCCTACCGGGTTGATCCCGCCTGGGCCTATGGCTTTCCGGAATTGAGTCCCGCCCAGGCCAAAAAAATCGCCGGCGCGTCGCGCGTCTCAAATCCCGGCTGCTATCCCCAGGGCTTCATCGCCGTGGTGAAGCCGCTGATTGATGCGGGTGTTCTGGCAGCAGATGCGCTGCTCACTTACAATGCCGTGTCGGGCTATTCCGGCGGCGGCAAGAAAATGATCGAGGACTATGAAAAGGCGGGCCCTCAGGCCAGCCCCTACATGCCCTATGGCCTGACGCTCAATCACAAGCACCTCGCTGAAATGAAGCACTACGCCGGCCTCACCCACGACGCCATTTTCCAGCCTGTAGTTGGCAATTATGCCCAAGGCATGCTGGGCACCGTTCCCCTCTTCCTGGACCTGCTGAAGAAGAAAACCACTATTGCCGGCATCCAGGAAATCCTCGCCAAGGCCTATGCCGCCAGCACCTTTATCGAGGTCGCACCCCTTGAGGCCATTGAGCGCTCCCCGGCGGTGAACCCGCAAGCCCTCAACAACACCA
>DATLDM010000114.1:0-33256 GCA_035525875.1 Aestuariivirga sp. | reverse complement strand
GGAAAGATATGATACTTCCCAGGTCGAAGGCCCAGCCCTCAAGAAACAGTTGAAGCAAATAATCGAGAAGAGTCGCGCGTCCCAAGGAACCAATTTACGGCATAACAATTCCGCTAACGACTCCGGCATTTGACGTCCCTCGGGTTCTGACGTGTCGGCGTCACGGTTGTCGATTATCGGTGCCCACCGAGTCGATGATCTGGCCCTGCCACTTGATCCATAGTGGCGGGGCCTTTTCGCACCAGGAGACTTATATTGAAGCTTTTCCGCGATAATGGCCTGACGATTGTGTTGCTCCTGATGTTTGCTTTTAGCCTGGGTGGAATGGCGCTCACAGGGCTAGCCGCTTTCAATGCCGAACAATTAGAACACGGCGGCCGTGCGATAAGTTTGGCTGAATTCCTATTGAGCAGCAGGTTCATCTCGGTCACCTTCGAGAACTGGGAAAGTGAATTTCTGCAGATGGCCACCTATGTCATCTTAACAGCCTATATGTTCCAGCGTGGTTCAGCGGAATCGCGAGACCCGGACAGCCCGGATCGACCAAAGGATGCTGCGACAACCGTCAGCTGGCTCTATGCCCATTCCTTGGGACTGGCCCTTATCGCCTTGTTCGTTATCTCTTTGGTACTACACTGGCTGGCAAGCGCGAGTGATGCCGCCCACGAGGCCGTGTTACATGGTCAAACTGCAGGCGGGGTGCTCGACCATCTGGGCGAGCCGCAGTTCTGGTTCGAATCCTTTCAAAACTGGCAATCAGAGTTCCTTTCAACGGCAGTTCTTGTCGTTCTTTCGATCTTCCTCCGATATAAGGGTTCACCGGAGTCAAAGCCCGTCTTAGCGCGAAACAGCGAAACTGGGGCTTAAGCCGGTGTTGATGGTTTAGAACCCTGTGAGAAGCCCAAAGGTCGTGGGGGGTTTAGCAATGCCTGAGGATTTTTGCCCGGTGCAAATGGCAATATTCTTACCCCCTTGGAACCCCCGGGGAACCCCGCAAGCACTTTAAGTAGCAGGCAGCCTAACAGTACATCCCATAAGCCATTGAAATCGTTGGTGCGGGCGGCCGGACTCGAACCGGCACGGAATTTCTTCCAACGGATTTTAAGTCCGTTGCGGCTACCATTACGCCACGCCCGCCAAACCAATCGTCTCAAGCCTTCGCGCCATCCTGTAAAGGCGGCGTGAATTGCAGGCCCATGTCCCAGGGAAGGTAGATCCAGGTATCCTGGCTCACCTCGGTTACAAAACTGTCAACCAGGGGCCGCCCCAATGGCTTGGCATAGACCGTGGCGAAATGCGCCTTTGGCAAGATTTCCCGCACCACCCGCGCCGTAGCACCTGTGTCCACCAGGTCGTCAATGATCAGAACCCCTGCCCCCTTGTCGGAACCCACGATTTTCTCGCTGACGGTCTTCAGGATGCTGATGGCTCCCTGCTTGTCATAGTCATAGGAGGCCACGCAAATCGTCTCGATAACCCGTATGCCAAGTTCACGGGCCACAACGGCGGCTGGCACCAGACCACCCCTCGTAATGGCGACAACCGCCTCAAAGGGCCCCGCCGTTGACAGGCGCCAGGCCAAGGCGCGGGCGTCCCGGTGGAACTGGTCCCATGATACCGGAAAACTCTTTTGCCATTTTTCGTCCATTTCGCACCCAAATCCGCGCAATACCTGAGAATCCTTATGCCCGCTTGGCCAAATTGGTGCAATCCATCACTTGCCCGTCAACCCTTGCTTCACACTTTCTGGGCAAAACTGGAAAAAACCGGGTCCCGGAGCTTCCTGAATGACCAAGACGGCAAATCCCGTTTCGCAGCTGATGAATGCCTTTGAGCTGGCAAACATTGAAGCCCTGGCGGTGTTGCTTCCCGCAGCCACCGTGACCGAGCTCACCACCGCCGCCATCCGCAAATGGAATTGCGCCCGCAGTGACATCGTGGGCCGCCAATTGGTTAAATATGGCACGGGAACAATTTCGGCCCGCTATCTCGCCGCCAAACCGGGTGAACTTTATCCTGACGTGGAGGTGACCTATGCGCCTCCCCTGGCCGTGCAGAAAGCCTCGTCCTTCAAGCAGCAGCAATGGAGCGATGGCGCCAGCGATTTCATGATCCTCATTGGCCAGCACGCCAATGAAGAACAGGCAAACCACGCCATTAAAAATGAGCAGCGCCTGAATCTCGCCCTGCGCTCCGGCAGCTATGCCGTGTGGGACCATGATTTCGTCACCGGTGAAACCTACAATTCGCCGGAGATGTTCGACATCCTCGGCCTGAAGCCGGAAAGTTCGGATTTGAGTTTTGAAAAGTTCAATGCCCGCATCCATCCCGAAGACACCGACAAGACCCTGATGGCCATGATCAAGAAGGCGCCCTTCGGCACCGAGCTGTTTCAGTCGCGCTTCCGCATTCGCATGCATAACAATGAATATGTCTGGGTCGAATCGGTGGCCTGCGTGGTCCGCGATCCGGCAAGCGGACGGGCGATAAAATGCGTTGGCCTCTGCCGCAACGTAAGCGACCAGATGGCGACCCTCGAGCGCATGCGCAGTTCCGAGCGCAACCTCAAGCGCACCCAGGAAGCGGCAAGGCTTGGCAGCTTCTCCTTGCGGGTGGAAACCAATGTGTCGCGTCTTTCAACCGAAATGGCAAGCCTCATCGGCATGCAGGAGGCCATCGTCCATCCCAATCTGGCAACCTTCATGGACATGATCGAGGCGGGCGACAAGGAAAAATTTGCCGAAGGCATCGAACTCGCCAAACTCGGTCAGCACATAACCGATCTCGAAATTGCCGTGCGGCTCAAGTCCGGCGATATTGAATTCTTCCAATGCACCATTGAACCCGAGCGCAATGTGGCCGGCCTGGTCGAAACCCTCTTCGGCTCCTGCCAATGCGTGACCGAACGCAAGGCGCTTGAGCGCAAATACCTGCAGGCCCAGAAGATGGAAGCCGTGGGCCAGCTCACCGGCGGCGTGGCCCATGACTTCAACAACCTCCTGATGGTGGTGATGGGAAATCTCCAGCTTGTCGAGCAACTGGTGAAAAACGATGAGCGCGCCAGCAAACGCATCCGCGCCGCCCTCGAAGCCGCCGACAAGGGCTCAGACCTCACCAAGCGCATGCTCGCCTTCTCGCGCCTGCAAACCCTGCAGAACAAGGAAATCTCGGCCAACGAACTTATCATCAAGATGACAGACATGCTAAAACATGCGGTGAGCGCCACTGTCGATCTCAGGATCATTCCGCAGGATGGCCTCTGGCTCATCAAGGCCGATCAAACCATGCTCGAAACGGCCATCCTCAATCTTGCCATCAATGCCCGGGACGCCATGAAGCCAAAGGGCGGCAACCTCATTATCGAAACCGCAAACCGCCATCTGGATCAAGCCTATTGCAACGAGCATGAGGATGTCAGCATTGGCGATTACGTGGAAATCGCCGTCACCGATACAGGCGCCGGCATTGCCCCGGAAAATATCGAAAAGGTTTTCCAGCCTTTCTTCACCACGAAAGGCCCCGAAGCCGGCTCCGGCCTGGGTCTTTCAATGATCTATGGTTTCGTAAAGCAATCGGCCGGCCACATCAAAATCTATTCCGAAGTGGGTCACGGAACGGCGGTTAAAATCTATCTTCCCTGCTTTAAGCCAAACATCAATGCTGGTTCTGTTTTCCGGCCTTCCGAACTCCAAACGCACCTCGCCCGTGAACTGGGCGTGAATCCGGAAGACGTTGCCAATGATTCACAAACCGTCGAAGTTCCGGCCAAGAAACAGGTCGTTCTTGTCGTCGAGGATAATGATGCGGTGCGCGACATCGCCGCCGCCATGATCGAGGAAATGGGCTACGAAGCCATTGTTGCGTCGAACGGCCCCGATGGCCTGGACATCATCACGGCGCGCGACGATCTTGCCCTAGTGCTGTCCGACGTGATCATGGCCGGCGGCATGAACGGGCCGGAACTTGCCGCCAAGGCTCTCAAAGTGCGCCCTGGGCTGAAGGTGCTCTTCATGTCCGGCTATGCGCCGGGCTCCGTGCGCCAGATGCAGGATCTGCCTGATACGATCGATTTCGTGAACAAGCCCTTCACCCGCAATGATCTCACCGAAAAAGTCCGCCGCGCCCTTGCGGCTTAGGACCAGCCTCTGGCCTTGCCCTCGCGGGTCATCGTTTCAGCCAATGCCCTGACTTCCGCCTCGGCTTTTTCAAGCGAAGCCGGAACGCGCGACCGCAAAACCAGATTGGTTGCAAATCCTCCCGCCCCCTCAAAGGGATAGGACCCAATGAACACATCCGCATAGCGGTCCTGGATTTCGCCCAAAGGCTTGGCCACATCGCCTTCCCCGCCCTGCAGGGCGACAGTGCGCGATTGCATCGGCACGCCCTTGTCGAGGGTTGGCGCTACCGCCTCCATCATGGCCTGCATGATTTTGGGTACCCCCGCCATGACGAAAACATTTCCCATCCGGAATCCCGGCGCCTTTGAAACCGCGTTTTCAATCAGCGTGGCCCCTTCCGGCGTCCGCGCCATGCGCAGGCGTGCCTCATTGGCCTCCCGGCCAATCTCCTTGAAATAGGCCAGCAGGATTTCCAACGCCCGCGGGTGATGCCCGATTGAAACCTGAAACGCCTTGGCCACCGCGTCGGCCGTGATGTCATCATGGGTGGGGCCGATGCCGCCCGTTGTGAACACATAGGTATAGCGCGCCCGCAGTGCATTCAACGCCGCAACAATATCGCCCTCATCATCGGCAACACAGCGTGCTTCCTTGAGATCAATGCCAAGCCCCACAAGATAGTCCGCGATAAAGCCCAGGTTCCTGTCCTTGGTGCGCCCGGACAGGATTTCATCGCCAATCAACAATACGGCAGCGGTCGGAATAGATGTCATGATTACCTCGGTCAATGCCTAGACATCTGCCACCGCTTCAGTCCACTGTCAAAACCATGAAATTCAAGAGCCCCCTAGTTCGCGGAAAGCTGATCAGACGTTACAAAAGGTTCCTGGCGGATGTTGTGTTGGATACGGGAGAAACCGTAACCGCCGCCTGCGCCAATACGGGATCCATGCTGGGCCTGACCGAACCTGGCAATGCCGTTTGGCTGTCGCGCTCGGAAAGCCTCACCCGGAAATATCCCCATAGCTGGGAACTGGTGGACATTCCTGATGTTGGGCTGGTCGGCATCAATACCGCACAGCCCAACCACATCGTGACTGAGGCTATTATTGCCGGAAAAGTTGCCGAACTGAGAGGTTACGCAAACCTCAGGAACGAAGTAAAATACGGCCGGAACAGCCGCATTGATATTCTCCTGGAGGATGCAAAACGCCGGCCCTGCTATGTGGAAATCAAGAATGTCCATTTCTTCCGCCAGCCCGGGCTTGCCGAATTTCCCGATTGTGTCACCGAACGCGGCGCCAAGCACCTTGTGGAGCTGTCAAACATGGTAAAGGCCGGCGCCCGCGCCGTCATGGTCTACCTCATTCAATCCCATAATCCCTCACGCTTTGCTCTTGCCGATGACAAGGATCGCACCTATTTCAATGAATTCAGAAAGGCGCGGGGTGCGGGGGTCGAGGCTTTGGCCTTGACTTGCCACGTCTCGCCAAGCGAAATAACGGTTGATCGGGCCATTCCGGTTATGGAAATCTAAATGAACGACGTTCAGGAAACCACTTCGTCCCGATCCACCCGCATTAAATTGCACAAGCCTGAAGATTTCGCGGGCATGCGCAAGGCGGGACGGCTTACGGCTGAGGCTCTGGATCTGATCAGCCCGCTGGTGAGGCCCGGTATCACGACGGATGCACTGGATCGTTTCATTGTGGAGTTTGCCCGCGACAACAAGGCCATTCCCGCCCCTCTCAATTATCGGGGCTACACCAAGTCAATTTGCACCTCGATCAACCATGTGGTCTGCCACGGCATTCCCAATGATACCCCCATGCGTGAAGGCGATATCGTCAACATTGATGTCACCCTCATCGTCGACGGCTGGTTTGGTGATTCGAGCCGCATGTACCCCGTTGGCGAAGTCAGCCGCAAGGCTGAGCGCCTCAACGAAGTCACCTACGAATGCCTGATGCGCGGCATCGCCATGGTGAAGCCCGGCGCCCACCTCGGGGATATCGGCTACGCGATCCAGACCTTCGCAGAAGCGGAGCGCTGCTCCGTCGTGCGTGATTTCTGCGGCCACGGCCTTGGCCGGGTGTTTCACGATCATCCCAACGTCCTGCATTATGGCCGCATGGGCGAAGGCGTTGAGCTCAAGGAAGGCATGTTCTTCACCATCGAGCCCATGATCAATCTGGGCCGGGCCCATGTGAAGGTCCTGAGCGATGGCTGGACTGCGGTGACCCGTGACCGTTCGCTCTCCGCCCAGTTTGAACACACCATCGGTGTGACCAGGGAGGGCTGCGAGATTTTCACGCTGTCGCCCCGCGGCCTCGATTGCCCGCCCTACAAGGTATAAGTCATGCCAAAGGGTTTTGACGAGGCCTCCTCGAAACCCCATTTTCTCGGTCATCGTGAACGCCTGCGCGAGCGTTTCCGCGAAGCGGGCCCCGAGGCCCTGCCCGATTATGAACTCCTCGAAATGATCCTGTTCCGGGCCATCAAGCGCGGCGATACAAAACCCCTGGCCAAAACCCTGATCACCAAGTTCGGCAGCTTTGCCGAAGTCATCAGTGCGAGCCCGGAACGCCTGAAGGAAGTCGATGGCGTTGGCGAAGCCATCACCACGGAATTGAAGCTTATCCGCGCCGCGGCACTCCGTCTGATGAAGGGCGGAATTGTCAATCGCCCGCTGCTGTCGTCATGGAGCGCCATCCTCGAATACTGCCGCGCCTCCATGGCTTTCCAGGACAAGGAACAGTTTCGCATCCTATTTCTGGACAAGAAAAACCAGCTCATCGCCGATGAAGTGCAGCAGGAAGGCACGGTTGACCACACGCCGGTCTATACCCGCGAGGTGATGAAACGCGCGCTGGAGCTCTCTGCTTCAGCGATCATTCTGGCTCACAACCATCCTTCAGGCGATCCCACCCCGTCAGTCGCCGACATCGACATGACGCGAAAAATCATCGATGCCGGAATGAAACTTGGCATCACCGTGCATGACCATGTGATTGTCGGGCGTGAAGGCCACACCAGTTTCAGGGGTTCAAAGCTGATCTGATATCCTGCAAGGCCTGCGGCGTATCCACATCAACCAGCACGGCCTGCGTCTTCGTTTCAACTTCCACCACTTCGTCGGATAGCGCATCCAGCAGAAGCCTGGCCCCTTGGTCGCCTTCAATCTCGTCAATCGCGATGAAATGCTGCCGCCCCCACAATACCGGATTGCCGCGTTTGCCCTCGAACGTCGGCACGCAAATCGTGCGGTGCTCGGCAACATTGAACGCGGCCACCAGCCGGTCAATTGTTTGTGCATCCACCAGCGGCATGTCGCCAAGACATACCAGCACGGCATCCGTCTCCGCCGGCGCGGCAGCAAGCCCGCATTTCAGGGACGTGGACAACCCTTCGGCAAAGCTCGCGTTGTGAACCAAAGTGACGTCAAGCGGCGCAAGGGCGGATTGGACCCGCTCCGGCTCGTTACCACTCACCACGATGATGTCATGAACGCTTGAGGCCTTCAGGGCTTCCACACTGTGGCGCAGCAGGGGTTTGCCGTTGAGGTCAGCCAAAAGCTTGTTGCTGCCCATGCGCGATGATTTGCCGGCGGCCAGAACGATGGCCGCAATCCGTGGCGCGTGCTGGGCAACGGGTTTCCGGTCGCGCGGCGATGGCCTGCTTGAAATCTCGGCCAGCAATCCGCCAGCCCCCATGTCCATGATATCGCTGGCAGAAAGATTGATCCCAGCCAGCACCCGCTCGAGCGCCCAATCAAAGCCATTCACCTTGGGCGACCTCGCACAGCTCGGCACGCCCAGCACCGGAACTCCGTTCAAATCCCCCAGCATCATCAGATTGCCGGGATCCACCGGCATGCCAAGATGAACGACAGTCCCGCCCGCCGCCGAAAGGCCCGCAGGGATAACATCTTCCCGGTCGACAATCGCCGATGCGCCAAACAGCAGGATGGGATTGCAGGACAGCGCCTCCAGTTCCTTCACCGATGCCCGCACCGCTTCAATCGAATGATCGCAAATCCTGACCTGCGCCAACTCGCTGCCCAGCGCTTTCACGCGGTCACGCATCGCCATTTCGGACTTTTCAATGAGCGACTGTTTACCCCCATCCACTTTGGTAATCACCAGGCCAACGCGCTTCTCGGCCAGGGCCTGAACCCGGATCACCGGCGTAGTGCCGATCTCTGCCAGCACCTTGTTGAGATTTTCTTTTCCCACGGCAAAGGGGATGATCTTGATCGTCGCAATCATCTGCCCCTTGTCAACCACATGGTAATTGGGAAGCGTCGCCAGCGTCATGCTTTCATGCACCCGGTTTATCGCGTTGACGCGGAAACCGTCGACAACCACAAGCCCGCGCTGCTGCGCATAAACATTGGCCCGCCCGGTAAATGGCTCCTGGGCAATGGCCCCCGGACCCACAATTTTTCCGGCAATTGCCCGGGCCGCCTCATCCTCTGGAACGTCATCCGCATCGAGCTTGGCTACGAATATCTTTGAAACACCTGAGGCCGCGAGCAGTTTCAAATCATCGGTCGCAAGCTTCCGGCCCTTCTTGAACACCCCATTCGCATGCCGGACCGAATGCGCCAGTATGCAACCCAGTGTGTCGTGCAGCGGCAGTTCGGCAAATTTCATCTCAATTGCCCAGGCGCAAGCTGCGGGTCATTTCAGCCATGATGGAAATGGCAATTTCAGCCGACCCCTTGGCTCCGATGGGCAAGCCAATGGGTCCGTGAATTCGGGCAATCACTTCGTCGGAAAATCCCATCTTCTGCAAGCGGTCCACGCGGCTCGCCTGGGTTTTCTTGGAGCCCAAGGCACCGATATAAAAGCACTCGGATTTCAGCGCGATGGAAAGAGCCGGATCATCAATCTTCGGATCATGGGTCAGCGCAAGAAGTGCGGTGCGCGCATCTACGCCAAGATCCGGCAATACGTCCTCCGGCCAGGTGGTATGCAGCGTTATGTCAGGAAACCGCGCGCCCGTTGCAAAGGCCCCGCGGGGATCAATCACACGAACGTCATATCCCGCCTGCCGAGCCATGGGGATCACACCCTGCGCAATATGCACAGCCCCGATGATGACGAGTCGCAAAGGAGGATTATGGACATGTACAAACTCCCCGCCATGGAGGCCCGATTGGTCGAAACGAAAGGCTTCTTCCAGAACGGCTCCAAGCGGATCACCTCTAAGGTCTTCCTTGGCCACCAACCGCTGCTCGCCATTCTCTATGATGGTGACCACCGCAATCGCCCGGCGCTCCCGCTTTGCATCGAGCACGGCTTTCAAAAGTACCCGTTTCACGGCCCCAGCGGCTCCACGAACACCCGGATCTTGCCGCCACAGGCGAGGCCCACCTGCCAGGCCGTTTCATCGGCCACGCCAAAGGCCAGAACTTTGGGCTGGCCCGAGGCAATGGCATCAAGCGCTTCACTCACCACCGCACCCTCGACACAGCCGCCCGAAACTGACCCGGCAAAATTGCCGTCACCGTCAATGGCCAACTGGCTGCCCACCGGCTGCGGGGCCGAACCCCAGGTTTCGATCACAGTTGCAAGGGCAACTTTCCGCCCCTCCGCCAGCCAGGTGGAGGCTTGTTCAAGGACTTCGCTGCTAACCAAATTGCCCTCCTGTCCCTTTCCTCAGGTGAAACCACACAGGACATGCCCTCGTATATGTGTCAAGATGCTCATATTGCGGGAGGCCCATGATGCTTCGTTCCGTCCTCATGATCGTGCTTTTGGCCTTCATGTCCGTGGCTGCTTTCGCCCAGTCCATAAGTGCGACCGAAAAGAGCGAATTTCAACGCATTATTACAGCCCAAATCAGCGCCTTCCGCGCCGACGATGGCCCAACGGCCTACAGCTTTGCAGCGCCCGTCGTCCGCAACATTTTCCCCACGCCCGAAATCTTCATGTCCATGGTGAAGCGCGGCTATCCCCAGGTCTACCGTCCGCAATCCTTCAACTTTACCGAGGCCCTGATCGACCCCATGGGCAGGCCCGCCCAGAAAATGCTCGTTGTTGGCCCGGATGGCAAAACCTACGAGGCGCTCTATTCCATGGAAAAACAGCCGGACGGCACCTGGCGCATTTCCGGCTGCACCTTGCTCGAAATCCCGGGCTTGGACGCCTAGAGGAAATTTGCTCAATAATTTTTTCCTCTCCCATAGGGAGAGGAAGGGGCCCGAGCGAAGCTTGGGAAGGTGAGGGGTTACGATACAAGAAGGTCCACACCGTAACCCCTCATCCTCCCACCGCGTGCCGCGGCGGGCCCCGCCTTCTCCCTCTGGGAGAAGGAAAATCGCATTCCATCAATTCTGTAAATAATGAAACGCTCTAGCAGTTGAAGTATCGTTCATGCCAATCTGCCTCCTATGAAAGCTGATTCACAAAAACTATCAAGAAAAGAACGATGGGGGTATCTCGCGGCGGCTGGGATCATATTAGCCATCGCCTTAATTCTTCTGGCCATGGGCCGTGAACCCATCTGCAAATGCGGCTACGTCAAGCTTTGGCATGGCGTGGTGATGAGTTCGGAAAAATCCCAGCACCTCAGCGACTGGTATACGCCGTCCCATATCATCCATGGCTTTCTTTTCTACGGCCTGTTCTGGCTCGTCGCGAAAAAATCGCCGCTCATCTTGCGCCTTTGCCTTGCCCTCGTGATTGAAGGCGCCTGGGAAATCTTCGAGAACACGGACTTCATCATCAACCGCTACCGCGAGGCCACGATCTCTCTGGACTATTATGGTGACAGCGTCATCAATTCAGTGAGCGATGTTATCGCCATGGCCGTTGGGTTTTACGCCGCGTCCCGTCTGCCCGTGTGGCTCACCATTATTCTGGCGCTGGTCATGGAACTGGCGGTAGGTGCTGCGATCCGCGACAACCTCACGCTGAATATCATCATGCTCATCCATCCGCTCGATGCCATCAAAACGTGGCAGGGCGGAGGCTGAGTCACTTCACGCAGGTAATACGGCTGAAAGCTTTGCCTGCCTTTTTGTTGGTCTTGCCGGAGCCAATCTGGATTGTGGGCTTTATGGCGCTCACATACTTGAAATCCTTCGCATCGCTGAATCCCTGTTGCGTGCACCAGGCTTCGGCAGCTTTTTTTCCGCAACCGGCCTCGCCGTCGAAGCACCAGTTCAGGCGCACGCCATCCTGCTCCGGATTCTTGAACATTTCGCTCGCGGTTTCAGCAACTTGAGGCGCTGGGGTGGGAGCGGCGGCATCGGCCGCAGGTGGTTCCGGCGTGGTTGGCACAGCTACCACCGGCAATTCGGCGGTGGCGCAGGTAATGGAGCTAAAACCATCGCAATAGCTCTGGTCACAGACTTCGCCCGTGGCAATCAGCTTCGTCGGCGCTGAAGCCCCGATATCAGGGGCCTGCTGGACATTAACGGAATGATCATAGGCATTGGTCTTGCACCAGGCAGTCGCCGCGTCCGCGCCACATCCTTTGCCCCAGTCCGCGCACCAGTCCAGGCGATTGGTGCCGATCATCGGATTCTCAAATGTCTTGTTTTCGGCCTCCGCAAGGCCAGGCAAAAGGCAAAGCGCCGACAGCGCAAAAACAATACGCGTATAATTCCGCATCAGGGCTCTCCATTCTCAGGAAACACCCTCTGCCCCAAACTGCTATCAGGACGCAAGCTCTTAATGGCCAAAGGCGCGATCATCTGGTTTTTTCGGATCGACAGGTTCGATCAAATAATAGACCCACTGCGAAGCATAGGTTTCGCCATAAACAAGCACCTGGCAGATATCACCATCAAGCGAGGTAACCGGACCCTCGCGGCCATCGGGAATCATCACCGTATGTCCCACCTTGCACCAGTTGTTTGGTGAGGGCGGAGCGGCCGGTGGTATCGCGGTCGGTGCCGCGATAGCGGTTGCAACAAACACAGTGGCCAAGAGTGTTTTCATCTCGCTGTCCCAGTTCGCCGATCCCTGAAAGTCGGCGATTTTTGCCAAAAACGCAAGCCCGCCCGCGAATCAATCAGGTCTTTCGCCACTTGGATGGTGGCTTTTTATATTTTATCTTAAACCTTCGCGAAAATTGTGACAGCGATGAAAACCCTGTGGCAACAGCAACTTCGCGAATGCTCAACGTGGAGTAGTTGATCAGCCGCTCGGCCCGTTCCAGGCGCAGGTCGAGATAAAATCCCATGGGCCGTTTTTTTAATGTTGCAGCAAATAATCTTTCCAGTTGCCGTACCGATACTCCCGCCCGAATCGCCAGTTCCTCAACGTCGGCAGGGTCTTCCAGTTGCTCTTCCATAAGGGCGATGCAGGAGAGTATGCGGGCATCGGTCGTGCCATGACGGGCCGCCGCAGGAATGCGCACTTCGTTGGGCTGCTCGGCGAACCTGGAATGAACCAGCAGATCGGCGACGGTCAGGGCAATTTCATGCCCGAGCAATTGCCTGATCCATTCCAGCATCATGTCAATGGCGGAAGAACCGCCGGCGCAAGTCAGACGGTCCCTGTCAACTTCAAAAAGTGCCTGTGTGGCGACCACCTTTGGAAAACTTTCGCGAAAGCCCGGCAGGGTTTCCCAATGGCATGTGGCGCGATAACCATCGAGCGAGCCAGCCCGCGCCAAAATGAAGGACCCTGTATCAATGCCCGCTAGCAATACTTTTCGTGCGCTAAGTTTTCGGATTGCCGCCAGCTCGGGCCGGGTGGCACCGAGTTCGGGCTCATAACTCGCACATACGACAACCATGGCTGGGCGGCTTAAGTCAGAGAGGCGGCCAGAAACAGAAACCGGCATGTCGTTGGAGGCGGAAACTGGTTCACCCCCCGCTGAAACAAATCGCCAGGAAAACTTCCGTTCAGCAAAACGGTTCGCCACACGCAGGGTTTCAAGCGCCCCATAGAGCGAAATCATCGAAAAACGGGGAACCAGGTGGAAGACGACATCAATGGGGGTCATGGCGATAAATGCTAACTCAATGTCGAAAAAGGTCAAACTTCGAAAATTGAGAGGCCTAACGTCGTTCCAACTGGATTACCTTGGGAGGGGTGAAGTTATGGTTGATCAGGCAAGCCGGGAACCGGCGCGTGATCCTCAGGATTTGGAACGGTTGCTGGTGTCCCGGCAAAGGGCCGGAGACGTCGATGGTATGCTGGCGCTTTTTGATCCCAATGCCGTCATTGACAGCGGTGAGGGGCAATTGACCGCTGGCCGCGATGCAATCCGGGCACTCTACGCCGAACTCGTGGCCACGGGCCGAAAATTTGAATACGGAGAACAGCGCCCGGCCATTATCAGTGGAGACTTGGCCCTCACCTCAACCCGCCTTCCCGATGGCAGCGTGACGTCCGAAGTCGCCCGGCGGCAAAGCGATGGCACATGGCTATGGGTCATCGACAAATACTCCGTTGCATAGCATTTGATCCAGTGGTCCTTGCCATTAGCGAGAAATCTAGCCTTAATCATTCCCCGAACGGAGAGACCTCATGAACCCCAATATCATCATTACCTGCGCCGTAACCGGCGCCGGCGACACGGTTGGCAAAAGCCCGAACGTGCCCGTGACGCCGGAGCAAATTGCCAATTCCGCCTTGGAAGCCGCCGCTGCCGGTGCCGCTGTGGTGCATTGCCATGTGCGCGATCCCAAGACCGGAAAAGGTGCGCGCGGCGTCCACCTCTACAAGGAAGTCATGGAGCGCATCCGCGCCAAGAACAAGGAAGTGATCATCAATCTCACCGCCGGCATGGGCGGCGATCTTGATGTAGGCCCCGGTGAGACTCCGATGAAATGGGGTGCGGGCACCGATCTCGTCGGCCCCGTCGAACGCCTGCTGCACATTGCCGAACTGCGCCCGGAACTCTGCACCCTGGACTGCGGTTCGCTGAACTTCGGCGATGGCAACACCATGGTTGTGCAGACGCCCGCCCAACTGCGCGAACAGGCCCGCCTCATCAAATCCTATGGCGTGAAGCCCGAGATGGAAATTTTTGATTCCGGAAATCTCTGGTTTGCCAAGCAGCTCTGCCTCGAAGGCTTGATCGACAGCCCGCCCCTGTTCCAGCTCTGCCTCGGAATTCCATGGGGTGCTCCCTACGACACGGAAACCATGGCCTATCAGAAAGCCCAGCTTCCCAAGGATGCGATTTGGGCCGCCTTCGGCATTGGCCGCAATGAATTCCCGGCTGTCGCCCAAGCCGTGCTTTTGGGCGGCCATGTGCGGGTTGGCCTTGAGGACAATCTCTGGCTCGAAAAAGGCGTCCATGCCACCAATGGCAAGCTGGTTGAGAAGGCTGTGAAAGTCATCGAAATCCTCGGCACCAAGGTTGCCACCCCCGACGAAGCCCGCGCCATTCTGCAACTCAAGCCAAGAGCCTGACCATGTCCAAAATCAAAACTATCGGCATTGCCGGAACCGGATTGATCGGGGCGGGCTGGGCGGCGCGCCTGCTCATCCGCGGCTTCGATGTCATCGCCTACGACGTGCACCCCGCCGCCGAAGCAAAGCTCCGCGCCGCCATCGATGTGGCCTGGCCTTCCATGTCAAAGCTCCTTGGCGCTTCCGGCAAAAAAGGAAAGCTCAGTTTTACCACTGATCTCACAGAGATGGCCTCGAAAGCTGACTTCATCCATGAAGCCGCCCCCGAGCGCGAAGATCTCAAGGTGAAACTCTTCCGCGACATCGATGCCATCGCAAGGCCAGAGGTTATCATTTCATCGTCGTCCTCCGGCTTCCTGCCCACCGTGCTGCAATCGCAATGCCAGCACCCGGAACGGGTGATCATCGGCCACCCCTTCAATCCGGTCTATCTCCTGCCCCTCGTTGAAACGGTTCCGGGCGCCAAAACCTCCGGGGAAGCCATGGACCGCGCTGGCGTCTATTTCGAAGCCATCGGCATGCAGGTGCTGCGCCTCAAGAAGGAAATCGAAGGCTATATCTGCGACCGCCTGCAGGAAGCCCTGTGGCGCGAGGCCCTGCATATTCTCAACAAGGACATTGGCACCACCGGCGATATCGACGATTCAATCGTTTACTCCGCCGGCATGCGCTGGGCCTTCATGGGCTCCTTCCTCACCTATCACGTGGCGGGCGGTCCCGGCGGCATGCGCCATTTCATTTCGCAGTTTGACCCCACCCTCGAATTGCCGTGGACCGATCTGAAGTTCCCTAAATGGAATGACACGCTCGAAAAAAACCTGATTGAAGGTTGCGAAGCCCAAGCCGCAGGCCAGACCGTGGCGCAGATCGAAGCCAAGCGCAATGACGTGCTGGTCGACATGATGCGCCTGTTCAAGCATCACAAGGTGGGCGCCGGACTGGTGCTGGCCCGCGATGAAGCCAAACAGGGAACCAAGGCCAAACGCTGGAAAAAATTCGACAAGCTTGATAGCCCGCTAAAGCTGCATAAGGGTGAAGTCCTCTCTGCCTGGCTTGACTACAACGGCCACATGACCGATGCCGCCTATCTCATCGCCTTTGGTGACGGCCTCGATGCCTTCTTCCGTTACATCGGCGACGATGAAGCCTACAGGGCCACCGGCAACACCTTCTTCACCGCCGAAACGCACGTCAATTATTACAAGGAAATGAAACTCGGCGAAACCTTCTCCATTGAAACCCAGGTGCTGGGCTGCGATGAAAAGCGCATGCATCTCTTCCACCGCATGTACCACGGCAAGACCAAGGAGCTCGTCGCCACCAACGAGATCATGCAGTTGCATGTCAACCAGAAGGCTGGAAAAGTTGTCCCCATGCGCAGCGACCTCTACGATGCGCTTTCCGCAATCGGAAAAGCCCATAAGAAACTGAAGAAGCCCAAGGAAATGGGCAGCGTCATGAAAGTCAAAAGGAAATAACATGCCCCAGCGCGTCATGATCACCGCCGCCGCCTCAGGGATTGGCCGCGCCGTCGCCAAGGCCTTTTATGATGAGGGCGCCAAGGTCCACATCTGCGATGTCAACGAACCGGCACTTGCCGCCTTCCGCGAGGAATTCCCCGAAATCGCCGCAACCCATGTGAATGTCGCAAATGAGGCTGAGGTCGACGCCTGGTTCGATGAAGCGCTGGAAGATTTGGGCGGGCTGGACGTGCTGGTGAACAATGCCGGCATCAAAGGTCCAACGGCACCCATTGACGATGTGGAATATGCCGACTGGAAGGAATGCCTCGCCATTTGCCTCGATTCGCATTTCCTCTGCGCCAGGCGCGCCGCCCCCGTGATGAAAGCCCAAGGTTCCGGCAACATTATCAATCTGTCATCAACAGCTGGCCAATATGGTTTTGGCAATCGCACCCCCTACGCCGCTGCCAAATGGGCGGTGATCGGCCTTACCAAATCATTGGCCATCGAACTCGGCCCCCACGGCGTGCGTTGCAATGCCATCTGCCCCGGCGCGGTGCGCGGTGACCGCATCAACCGTGTCATTCAGGGCGAAGCCGATATCCGCGGCGTGGCCTTCGACGTGATCGCCAAGGAAATGACCTGGTCGCAATCCATTCCACGCTTCGTCGAGCCGGAAGAGATTGCCGACATGTGCCTCTTCCTTTCAAGCCCCGCTGCCAAGATGGTCAACGGCCAGGACATCGCCGTCGATGGCCACCTCGAAACCATGCACATCAGGTAAGCCCAGATGGATTTCAAGCTCTCCGAAGAACAGGACATGATCATCAAAACGACGCGTGATTTCGTCGTCAATGAACTCTACCCCTATGAAGTCGAGATCGAGAACACCGGCGTCCTGCGCCCCGAGCTGCGCGAGGAAATCAAGGCCAAGGCCATTGCCGCCGGCCTCTATGCCGCCAACATGCCCGCCGAAGCAGGTGGCGCCGGCCTCGATACCCTGACCTGGGTTCTCTATGAAAAGGAATTGGGCCGCGCCAACTACGCGCTCCATTGGAATTGCGTCGCGCGCCCCTCCAACATCCTCATGGCCTGTGTCGGCGAACAGCGCGAAAAATATCTTTTGCCCGCCGTTCAGGGCAAAATGGTGGATTGCCTCGCCATGACCGAGCCCGGCGTTGGTTCCGACGTGCGCGGCATGAAATGTTTCGCCAAACAGGATGGCGATGATTTCATCGTCAACGGCACCAAGCATTTCATCAGCCATGCCGACGAAGCCACCTTCACCATTCTCTTTGCCGCGACCGGCGAAGAGGATACGCCACGCGGCAAGAAGAAACTCATCACCGCTTTCCTGGTGGACAAGGGCACCAAGGGCTTCACCGTTAGGGATGGCTACAAAAACGTCTCGCACCGCGGCTACAACAATTGCATTCTCGAATTCAACGACTGCCGACTGCATAAGTCGCAGATTCTGGGCGAATTGCACAAGGGCTTCGAGGTTGCCAACGAATGGCTCGGCGCCACCCGTCTGCAAGTCGCCGCGACCTGCATTGGCCGCGCCGAACGCGCCATGGAACACGCCAAGCAATATGCCGTGGACCGCCACCAGTTTGGCCAGCAGATCGGCAAGTTCCAGGGCGTGTCCTTCAAGCTCGCCGACATGGTCATGGAATTGAAAGCCGCCGAACTGCTCACCCTCGAAGCCGCCTGGAAGTTCGACCAGAAAACCGTGACCGACATGGACATGGCCATGGCCAAACTGAAGGCCACCGAAGTTCTGGCCTTCATTGCCGATGAAGCCATACAAATTCATGGCGGTATGGGCCTGATGTCCGATCTCCCCCTGGAGCGCATCTGGCGCGATGCAAGGGTTGAGCGCATCTGGGAAGGCACCTCGGAAATCCAGCGCCACATCATTTCCCGCGCCCTCCTTAGGCCGTTAGGAGGATGACAAAAAATTACATCAATACCTGCCCTCTCCCCTTGTGGGAGAGGGTAACCGAACGCAGTGAGGTCGGGAGAGGGGTCTGTGGAAAGCCCCCCTCTTCCGGCCGCCGCTTTGCGGCGTCCACCTTCTCCTACAAGGGGAGAAGGCTAAGTAAGAGTCGTTGAATGACGCGTAACCTCACGCCCCTGCTCAACCCCAAGTCCATCGTCTTCATCGGCGGTGGCGAGTGCGAAGTCGCGATTCGCCGCACCCGCGAATTGGGCTTTGCCGGAAAAATCTGGGCCGTCCACCCCAAGCGCGAAAGCCTCGGCGGCATTGCCTGTATCAGATCGGTCGCAGAGATCGACGGCGCGCCCGATGCCGCCTTCGTTGCCATCAAACGCGAACCCACCATCGAAATCGTCCGTGAGCTGCGGAAAAAAGGCTGTGGCGGGGCGGTGATCTACGCCAGCGGATTCGCCGAAACCGGCGATGCCCACCTCCAGAAGGAACTGCTTGAGGCCGCAGATGGCATGCCGCTCATGGGTCCCAATTGCTACGGCTTTGTGAACTGTCTCGCCCGCGTCGCCCCCTGGCCCGACGAACACGGCATGGAAATCATCGACAAGGGCATTGCCATCATCACCCAGTCGGGCAACATCGCCTGCAACTTTACCTTCACCCGCCGCGCCCTGCCGCTCGCCTGCATCTTTGCCATCGGCAACCAGGCCGACATTGACATGGCGCAAATGCTCGAAGCCTTGGCGCGCGATGCGCGCATCACGGCCATCGGCCTACACATCGAAGGTCTGCCTGATGTGGCAGCCTTCGCCCGTGCTGCCGAGATCGCGCGCAAGCACAAGAAGCCAGTGATCGCTTTGAAAACCGGCCGCTCGGAGCAAGGCGCAAAAGTGGCCCTGAGCCACACCTCATCGCTAGCTGGCGCCGACACCCTCTATGATGCGCTGTTCGAGCGTTACGGCATTGCCCGCATGAAGTCGGTAACTTCCTTTGTGGAAACTTTGAAGTTTCTCCACCACGGTGGGCCCTTGCCGGACAGCCGCATTGTGTCCATGAGCTGTTCGGGGGGCGAAGCGGCCCTCATTGCCGATATGGCCCTGGAACGGAAAGTGAGCTTCCCGCCCTTTGACCCGAAAACCAAGGCGGAAGTGAAAGCCACCCTCAATGAATATGTCTCAATCGACAATCCGCTCGACTATCACACCTTCATCTGGGACCAGTTCGACAATTTGACCGCAACCTATTCCGCCGTGTTGCGGGGCGGCTTTGATGCCGGCGTGCTGATCCTCGATGCGCCAACCAAGCCGGGAAATAATCCCGCCGCCTGGATCGTTGCGGCAAAGGCCTACGCCAATGCCGCCAAAATCGCCGGCGCGCGCGCCGTCGTCACCGCCTCGCTTCCCGAATGCATGCTCCCCGAGATTGCCGCCGATCTGGCGGTCAAGGGTGTCGCCCCCATGTTGGGCCTTGATGACACGCTGGCCGCTTTTGAAGCCGCCGCCTTCATCGGCAGGAACTGGGCCCGCAACGAAGTGCTGCCTGCGTTGGCTGCACCTACCGCAACAGGCAAAGGCGAAATCACCTTGAGCGAACATGAGGCCAAGATTCTGCTGAAGAACTTTGGCCTTCCAGTGCCCGAAGGGCGCGTCTGCAAAACAGCCGAAGCCGCAAGCGTTGCAAAGCAGCTTGGCTTTCCCGTCACCATCAAAACATCTTCCTCGGCCATTGCCCATAAAACCGAAGCGGGCGGCGTGGCCCTTAACATCAAAACCGTTGAAGAAGCTGAAGCCGTCGCGCAGAAAATGGCAAAGCTGGCGCCCGAGGTTCTCGTCGAACGCATGGTGACTGGCGCCGTGGCCGAACTCATCATCGGCCTCAAGAACGATCCGCAATTTGGCCTGGCCCTGGTGATCGGTGCCGGCGGCATTCTCACCGAACTCCTGAAAGACAGCGTCACGCTGCTCCTGCCAACCTCGCGCGAGGAAATCACCCGCGCCCTGAGATCATTGAAAGTGTGGAAACTGGTCGAAGGCTTCCGTGGCAAGTCGGGCGACCAGCAGGCTGTCATCGCGGCGGTCCTCGCCGTGGCGGATTTCGCCAAGGCTCATCGCACCACAATTGAAGAACTCGACGTAAACCCCCTGCTCGTTTTGCCCAATGGCGCTGTTGCCGTTGATGCCTTCATCCGTATGCGGAGAGACTGACATGACCTCACCCATCATCACCGAACGCCAAGGCGCCGTGCTCGAAGTCACCATCAATCGCCCCAAGGCCAATGCCATTGATGCTGCAACCAGCCGCATCATGGGCGATGTCTTCGCCAAATTCAGGGATGACCCGGAATTGCGCGTGGCCATCCTCACCGCCGCCGGCGATAAATTCTTCTGCCCCGGTTGGGATCTCAAGGCCGCCGCCGAAGGCGAAGCGCCCGATGCCGATTACGGCGTGGGCGGTTTCGGCGGCTTGCAGGAATTGCCAGGCCTCAACAAGCCGGTGATCGCCGCCGTGAATGGACTGGCTTTTGGCGGCGGTTTTGAAATCATGATTTCGGCTGACATCATCATCGCCGCCGAACACGCGACCTTTGCCCTGCCCGAAATCAATTCCGGCACCCTGGCGGACGCCGCCACCATCAAGCTTCCCCGCCGCATTCCCTATCAGGTGGCAACAGAAATGCTCTTCACCGGAAGGCGCTTTACCGCCGCTGAAGCCAAGCACTGGGGCATCATCAATGAAATCGTTCCCGCCGCAGATCTGATGGTCCGGGCTCGCGCCGTGGCGGCCATGCTGGCGGAAGGCCCGCCGCTGGTCTTTGCCGCCATCAAGGAAACCCTGCGCGAAACCATGCACCTGCCCGTGCAGGAAGCCTTCAACCTGGTCACCAAACGCAAGCTGGCAACGGTGGACAAGCTCTATTCAAGCGAAGACCAGTTGGAAGGCGCCAAAGCCTTCGCCGAAAAACGCGCGCCTGTTTGGAAGGGGAAATAACCAACCTCCTCTCATCGTGCCCGCGCTTGACGCGGGCATCTCTCGGAGGACAGATGGCCGTGTCGAGCACGGCCATGATGAGATGTTATTGGGTATTTGGCCTACATCAGCCAGTTACGACTTGTGTCCCGGATTCGGGCGTTTTCAGCGTACATTGCGCTTGCCGCAGCCTCGAACCGGACCATGCCCTTGAGGAGAAGCCATAACCTGTCGGCAGCGCCAACGGGTGCATAGGTGAAGCTTGTCTGTGTGGTGGAGCAGCTGGAACGTGACATGATATTCATCTTTCATTAATTTTTATTGATGATCTAGATATAAACGATTGTATTTGCTCACACAAACGACTAGTTTTCACCTCATCTACAAATCTTATTTGAAGATGTCCCATGCTCGAACTGTTTCCCGGCCTCCGATCCCTTCGCGCCTTTGATGCCGCCGCCCGGCATTTGAGCTTTACCCGCGCGGCCTCCGACATGGGCGTCACCCCTGCCGCCATCAGCCACCAGATCAAGGAGTTCGAAGAGCAGATCGGCGTTTCGCTGTTTGCCCGCACCAGCCGCAGCATGCGCCTCACCCGCGAAGGTGATATTCTGCTCGCCGCCGCCGCTGAATCGCTCGATGCCCTCAATCGCGCCCTGCAGAAAATCCGCAAACTCAAGAACACCAGGCAGTTGAAGGTCTCCGCGTCCCCTTCAATCGGTGCCAAATGGCTGGTGCCTCGCCTTGACCGGTTTTTAGCCGTCGTGCCCGGCGCAGACGTGCGCATTGACGTGTCCACAACGGTGCTTGATTTTGACCGGGACGACATCGACATCGCCATCCGTTTTGGCAACGGAAAATATCCGGGCCTGCGCTCCGACCTGCTGTTTCAGGATCAGGTGTTTCCCGTCTGCAGCCCCAGCCTGATAACCAGGGACAAGCCGTTAAAGACACCGCGCGATCTCCTCCAGCATCACCAGCTCATTCATCTCGATTGGGAAGCCCAGGGCCTGCCCTGGCCCAATTGGCGAATGTGGCTGATGGCCGCCGGCATCCATGATTTTGACGATGCCGCGGGCCTGCACTTCAGCCAAACCTCCCTTGCCGTGCAAGCGGCGTTGAACGGTCAAGGCGTGGCACTGGGTGATTCAAACCTTGTGGCGGACGATCTTGCGGCCGGCCGGCTGGTGAAGCCTTTCGAACTTTCATTGCGGGCCCCGCCGCAATTTGCCTACCATGTGATCTCGCCGATTGAGACGGCCGACACGCCCATGGTGAAAGCCTTCCGCGAGTGGGCTCTTAGGGAAGCTGGCGTTACCGGCCAAACCTCATGACGCGGCGCGGCCTTCTGAAATGGCTTGGCGGCCTCGCCCTTGCCGGCGCTTCTGTTGGCACCTATGCGCTGGCCATTGAACCGAGTTTCCTGCTGCGCACCCAATACTACGCCCTCACCCCGCCGAACTGGACCCCCGGCCTCAGGCTGCGCCTCGTGCTGATTGCCGATCCCCATTTGGGCGAACCCTATATGAGCCTTGCCCGCTGGAACCGCATTCTTGATCTGGCAAATGCTCTTGAAGGCGATCTCAATCTGCTGCTGGGCGACTATTCTGCAACCCATCCCTTCATAACCTACCGCATCGACGCCGCCGACATGGCGCGCGCCGCAAAGAAACTCAAATCAACGTTGGGAACCTATGCCATCATCGGCAACCATGACTGGTGGAGCGACGCGGCGGCCCAAAGCCTGGGTCGCGGTCCCACCCTCGCCCAGCGCGCCTTGGAAGATGCCGGTATTCCAGTACTCGAAAATAACGTGGCGCGCCTTGCCAAGGATAATCTCCCGTTCTGGCTTTCGGGTACCGCCAGCATTGTGGCCATCAAGACGAAAATTCGCGGCCACTTCGAGGGCCGTGACGACCTCACCGGCACGCTTGCGCAAGTCACCGACGATGCGCCCGTCATCCACTTGGCCCATGAGCCTGACCTGTTTATCCAGATGCCGCCCCGCGTATCCCTTACCTTGAGCGGCCACACCCATGGCGGCCAAGTGCGTCTCATGGGCTGGTCGCCCATCGTGCCGTCCGAGTTCGGCAATCGCTTTGCCTATGGCCACGTCGTTGAAGATGGCCGCCATCTCATCGTATCCGGCGGGCTCGGCTGCTCGGTGGTGCCCATCCGCCTGGGCGTGCCGCCGGAAATTACCGTTGTGGACCTTACGGGCTGAGCGCCGGGTGGCTGTCGAACGTGCCCAAGGGCATCTGCTCATAGTCGATCACCGCCCCGGTCATCATTTGCGCCGGCGGTGAAACCAGAAAGGCACAGAGCCCCGCCACATCATCAGCCGTGATCAACCGGCCAAACGGCATGCGGGCGCCAATGTCCTCGGCCCAGTTCTGCGGCAACTTGTGAAACGTCGTCTGCAACTCGTGTTCACCATCGGTCAGCGCCCATCCCAGATTTATGCAGAAAACCCGGATGCCATCGCGCTTGAAAGTGTTCGCGGCATTTCGCGATAAGGTCATCAGCGCCGATTTGGAAGCCGAATAGGTGGCCAGGTTCGGCGGGCCGCCATGGGCCAGCATGCTGGCAACATTGATGATCACCCCGGATTTTGCCGGCACCATATGCCTCGCCGCTTCCTGCATCATGAACAGCGGTGCTTTCACATTCACCTCAAACAGGCGGTCAAAGGATTCCGGTGTGGTGTCCGCAATGCCGCAGCGCTCCGTATTCCCGGCCGCATTCACCACCACATCGAGTCGCCCAAAGCTTTTGATCGCCTTGGCCACGGCAGCAGCCGGTGTCCCTGCATCACGCAAATCGCCCGCAAATATTTCAGCGCCCTCGCCGATCAGCTTTTGCGTCGCTGCCAGCTTTTCGGCATTGCGGTCAACCAACAGCACCCCGGAAAATCCCTCGCCCTGGAATTTGCGCGCCACCGCCGCACCAATGCCTTGTGCGCCGCCGGTGATCAAAGCCGTTCTCATCGCTACCTCATGACAAAGGGATCAGCCATCGGCACATCCGATGTATTGATCCAGATTGATTTCGTGCGCGTGTAATCCCGGATGGAATCCAGGCCGCTTTCGCGCCCATGGCCCGTGTAGCCATTGCCCCCAAAAGGCACAATGGGCGAAACCGCACGATAGGTATTCACCCACACCACCCCCGCCCTGATTTTCTTCGTCAGGCGGTGCGCCCGGCCCAAATTCTGCGTGAAAATGCCCGCCGCAAAGGCATAAGCCGTGCCATTGGCCAAGGCTACGGCTTCCGCTTCGGTTTTGAATTTGAGGACGGAGAGCACCGGGCCAAAAAACTCCTCGCGCACGCAAGGCAAGTCAGCGGAAGGGGCGAGAAGAATGGTGGGTTCAAAATAATAACCTTCGCCTTTCTTGGCTTTCCCGCCGGTCACCAAAACTGCCCCTGCGGCAACGCTTGTTTCAATCAGCTTCTCCGCCCGCTGCACCTGCTTCAATGTTGCAAGCGGGCCCATCTCCGTTGCCATATCAAGCGGCGCACCAATCTTGATTTCCGCCGCCCGTTTGGAGAGCCGGGCCACAAATTCATCATGGATGGACTCGTGAACCAGCAGGCGCGATCCCGCCACGCAGGATTGCCCTGTTGCACCCCATATCCCCGCAATCACCCCGTTCAAGGCCGAGTCCAGATTTGCATCGTCAAAGACGATGACGGGTGACTTGCCGCCGAGTTCCAGCGTCGTCACCGCAAAATTCTCCGCCGTATTGCGCACCACATGGCGCGCCGTTTCCGGCCCGCCGGTGAACGCAACCCGCGCCACAAGCGGATGCGAGGTCAAAACCTGCCCGCAATCGGCGCCAAACCCGGTAATGATATTGACAACCCCTGGGGGGAAACCTGCCTCATGTACCAGCCTGGCAAAGTGCAGGAGCGGTGCCGACCCATCTTCCGAAGCCTTGATGACAACCGTATTGCCGGCCGCCAGCGCCGGTCCCAGCTTTGTGGCCGTCAGAAACATCTGCGAATTCCACGGCACAATGGCCGCCACAACGCCGAGGGGCTCGCGCCGGGTGGAAACCTCCAAATCCGGCTTGTCTATAGGGAAAGTTGCCCCCTCAATCTTGTCAGCCAGCCCCGCGAAGTAACAATAATATTCCGCCACATAGCCGGTAACCGCCCTAGTCTCGCGGATTACCTTGCCCGTATCGCGCGTTTCAAGCTCAGCAATGATGGCCGCATCCCGCGCCACAAGTTCCGCCAGTTTGTAAAGCAGCTTGCCCCGTGCCGTTGCCGTCATTGCCGGCCAGGCGCCACCATTGAATGCCGCATGTGCCGCACGAACCGCCCGGTCCGTATCAGCCGTACTGGCCCTGGGCATCAAGGCCCAGGTTTTTCCGGTGGAAGGATCAAGGCTTTCAAATGTGGCCGAGGCTTCCGCGTTGCAAAACGCCCCATCAATATAAAGTTGAAAGGTCTCAGCCACCCGCTGCCTCTTTCTCCGCAAGGGCTTTCAGCTTGGCCAAGCCCTTGTCATAGTCTGGTCCGATGAAGCGTTCCATCAGCAGGCCAAACCAGCGGTCCATCATGCCTTCAAGCTTCATCTTGAAGCCCCATGTCGCCGATGTCCCCGCGCCCTCTGGTTTCAAATCCCAATAGGCCTGGGATTTTCCCATAGCGCCGAAATCGAGGTCAGCCGCAACATGGGAATTTGGAACCTGCTCCGTGATCACCTGTGATCCGGCGCCAACATTGGGATCATTGGAAGCCCAACTCATTTTTGCGCCAACGCCTGAGTCAGGGCCTTCAAAGGTGTAAACAGCTTTGGGGTCAAGTTCCGCCCATGGTGACCATTCATTGAAACGCTTGTACCCGCCCACCAGCGCAAAAACCTTTTCCGGCGGTGCATTGATCACCGTTTGCCACTCCAGGTTGACTTCATCCGGCAGGAGATATCCGCCGCCGATAAAGACCACGACAAGTGCGGCAAGTATCCAAACGATGGCTTTCAGCAATTTCTTCATGGGCTTCCCTTCTTCAAAAACTGGCGCAAGACGGAATTGACCTCATCCGGCATTTCCACCGGCATCATGTGCCTGCCTCCGGCAATGATAGAACACTCGGCCCGCGGAATCATCCCCGCGAGTATTCGCGCCATATCGGGCGTTGAGCCCGTATCCAGTTCACCCGTCATGATCAGGCTTGGCCGATTAAACGCGGCAAGCTCCCTCACCAATTCCCGGTCCGCCTTTGCAAAGCATTCATAGGCGGACAGAAATGAAGCGGCATCATTGCCCCGCAAGATGGCCTTAAATTGATGGATGATCTCAGGATGAGTCTTGGCAAATCCAGGCGAAAACCAGCGCGAGAGCGCGGCTGAAATAATGGCGTCAGGCCCTTTGCGCCGCGCCACGTCGAGCCGCGACCTCACGCTGGCCCGCTCCGCTTCGCTGCGGTCATAAACCGTACTCATCAGAACCAGCCTGTCTATCATGTACGAATGCTGGGCCGCATAGGCTTGGGCAATCATTCCGCCAAAGGAAAACCCCACCAGCGCAAATTTTTTTAACGCCAAATCATGCACAACACCGATGAGTTGATCGACCCAATCAGCAAGCGGGGCGTTTGCGCGCGCCGGAGCGCTCCGGCCATGTCCCAACAAATCATAGCTGATGACTTGAAAATCGGACACCAGGGCTTTCACTTGTGCAGCCCAAATCGACTGGTTCAGGCCGACACCATGCAGCAGAACAACCGGCGGCCCGCTGCCCGAAATTTCAAGCGCGGTGCCATGGACAGAAAGCCGCCTCACCCCTTCTTCTCAGCCGCCATTTCGTCTGTGTCCATGTAGCGGTTGCCAATGCGCGGGAAGGCCCGGCCCGTTGTGGCAGCCCCAATGGCCACCAGGATTTCGTCCGGCCCCGGTGCATCGGGCACCGCGAATTCCAGCGTCAGGTAATGCGAGCGGAAACCCTCATCGATCTTGTGCATCATAGGAATTTGAATGGATGAGCCGGCAACGCCGCGCTTGTTGGTGAATGATAGATAGGATTTGCCGCCGACAGCTTCGCGGAACTTGTTGCCAAACCGCAGGGTGTGGATAAGCCCCGACGCATGTTCAATTTCGCCATTCAGTCCAACAATGGCGGCCTTGCCATAGGCCTCAATCTTCTCGCCGCCACCAAGCTGTTCGAGCAGAAGCGGCACCAGCAAATCACCCAATATGGGCGCCATCGTCAGGATTTGAGGCCGGAGATTCTCAACAAACCCCTTCCCCGCCCAGGGGTTCTGGATCACGGCGGCAACGCCTGCCATTTCAACCGGAACGTCCGGCGCCCGTCCGCCTTCAATATAAGTCGTTTCGATGAAGGTCACCGTCTTGCGGATGCTCGGCTTCATGGACTCACTCCGCCGCCTGGTGCAGGCCAACCCGGCCTTTGAAGCGCGGCATCACTTCATCGGTAAAGAGTTTCACCGAACGCATGGCCACATCATGGTCAACGCCCGGAAAATGCGACCACACCAGCAGGGTTTGCAAATTCAGCACCTCGATCAATTCCTCAATGCGGGCTGAAATTTCATCGGGTGTTCCAAACAGCAGGTTGCGCTCATCGAGAAAATCAACCGAAAGCAGGTCAAGCTTGTTATCAGTCTTGGGCAGTTCCTCACCGAGATGCCGGTGGTTATCGAGCCCGCGCCAATGGCATACCCAGCGCAGGTAATCCACGATGCCCTGCCCGCCCAGCCGCTTGGCTTCGGCCTTGCTTTCAGCGCAGAACATGTCGCGCACCAGGCTGACCCCTTCGCCGAGCTTTACTTCGCGCTGCTCCTTTGCCGCCTTCTTGTCGCGATACAGTTCAAAGCGGGGTTTCAGCGCGTCAGTTGGCGGAATCCACATCATCGCGCCCATGTTATTTTCCGCCGCATACTGAATGGCCAAATGACCGTCCACCACCTGATGCATGGGCGGTGTCGGCTGCTGCAGGGTGCGGGGAACAACCGTAAGCTTGTGCAGCTCAAGGGTTTCCATGTTCTGGTAGTCAGCGCTCTTGGGCGACATGCCATGATCCCACACAAAGCCGGGATCGGGAAATTTGAAGAACTCCCCATGAAACTCGAAATACTGGTTCGACCAGGCCCGCCGGACAACTTCCAGAGCCTCGGCGAAAATCCGGAAATTCTGCGCCGGATTGCGCGTGTCCGCCATCTTGTTGAGCTGCAGCGCTTCGCGGCCATAGATGCCGCGGCCGACGCCCACCTCGATGCGCCCGCCCGACATGTGGTCAAGCATCGCAATGTCTTCGGCAAAGCGCAGGGGGTGCCAGAAGGTAATGATGTTGGCCGCCTGCCCAATGCGAATGCGCTTGGTATGGGCCGCGGTCCAGGTCGACATCAGGACCGGATTGGGAACCACCTCAAAGCCCTCATAGGAGAAATGGTGTTCCGTGTACCACACCGAATCCCACTCGTGGCGGTCCAGGTATTGCGCCAGGTCAATCTGTTCCTGCATCAACGTGCCAAATGGCCTGTTGTGGCGGTTGGTGGGATTGGAAAAATATCCGAATTTCATTCTGGCGGGCTCCATCTGATGAGGGGTCAGAACAATTGCACACCCGGTTTAGCTGATTGCCTGCCGATCAAGGCCAGATTGGCATTGCCCGGCACATTTGGGAAGTGGAGAAATTACGCGACACGAATATCCTCCTGCCGCCCGGCCTCACTAATTCCGGAAAACGCCTGAGCCCAGTCGCGAAAAGCATTTGCCGGAAGCGCGGAGGAGAAAAGGTAACCCTGCCCAAAGCCAATGCCATAGGAGCGCAACTGGTCCAGCGTTGCGATGTCTTCAATGCCCTCCGCAATAATCGCAATCCCAAGTTCGGCGCTGAGAGTCGCCGTGGCCTTGATCAGGGCGCGCGCCCGCTGGGCTTCCACCTCGCTTCCCCGGCTGAGAAGCCGCGAAAAGCTGCGGTCCAGCTTGATAAAATCTACCGGATAGCGGCTGATGTGGCCAAGCGATGAATACCCGGTGCCGAAGTCATCAAGCGCGATGCGGGCTCCGGTTTCCCGGATATCGGCAAAAAACTGTGAAAAGCGTTCCTCATTTTCAAGCAGCGCCGTTTCCGTAACCTCAAAAACCAGCGCTTTGGCAAGAGCTGGCGCATTCTTGAGGCGCTTGACCAGATCGACCGTAAAGGCACTGTCCAACTGCCGTGGCGACAGGTTGATGGCGAGGTAACGCCCCGTGTCAGCCGCAAACGCCCGCTCGTGCTGCAGGTTCGAAAGGGCTTCGCCGACAACCCAATCGCCAACTGAGCCCATAAGTCCCGTTTCCTCAGCCACTGTAATGAAATCTGTGGGTTGCATCAGGCCCTCTTCCGGGGATTGTAGGCGCAACAGGGCTTCCGCCCCGACTACCTGCAGGCTATTGAGGTTAATCACCGGCTGGTAAAACAGGCGCAGTTGATTGTGGCGCAGGGCTTGACGGATCTGGTCGGTCACCCGGGCCCGCGTCAGTGCCTTGTCGCCAAGGTCGCTTGAGTAAACCGAAATCCGGTTCTTGCCCTGCTGCTTCGATTTGTACATCGCAAGGTCAGCCAGGCGCAGCAGCTCTTCGGCGCTGCTGGAATGCGTTCCCAGGAGGGCAATGCCGATGCTGCAACCCACATGCACCACGACTTCCCCCAACTGGAAGGGTGCAACCAGAACGCCGAGTTCACGGAGTCCAATGGCGACAGCATCATCGTCCTGTTTAAGTCCCCGCAGCACAACGGCAAATTCGTCACCTCCGAGGCGCGCGAGAAAGTCCGCCGCGGTCAGGCACGCGCGCAACCGTCTGCTAACTTCGATCAGAAGGCCGTCGCCCGCCTCGTGGCCGTGCGTTTCATTCACCCATTTGAAGTTATCAAGGTCGATATAAAGAATTGCAACCCTCTCCATAAATTTCTCGGAAGCAGGTTTCATTGCCGAAAGATACTCAAAAAGCCCCTGGCGGTTTGGCAGTCCAGTAAGAAAATCTGTTACCACCTGGCTGCTCAGTTTCTTCTGTGATTCCTTAAGGCTGCTGACGTCATTCAGCACGCAAAGAAAACAGGCATCAGCCCCATTTTCCGTTTTGTCGGCAACAGCGGAAAGCAACACATCCATGCCGGTTTCATTCCTACGGACCAATTGCAGGGGTATGTCACGCAACTCCTGTCTTGCCGTGAGTTCCGCCAGCGGAAAGCTGAGGTCATAGCTTCCTGGCGAACTGCGGAGAAAGCTGGAAAAAGCCCTGCCCACAACATCCTTGCGGGCATAGCCCGTCTGCTCAAGCCAATGGCCACTGACATTCAGCATCAGTCCATTGGAATCGATCGAAAACATGAGGGCTGGTGTTTCGTTGTAAAGCCGGTCGACGTGTTCAAGTGCTTCCCGGTTGCGGCGCGCTTCCTCGCCGAGTTTCACCTGCATCTCATTGAACGCGCCAATCACTTCGCCCATTTCGTCAGCGGTCTGGTGCTTGATTATCGCCACATCCCCGCTCCCTCCGGCGCTTTTTATGGCCTCGAGCAAAACCTTCATTGGCCGCTCGACAATTGAGCGGAAACTGAACCAGCTCGCCCCCATTGCCACAAACAGGCCTATCAGCATCGCAAGCATGCTGAATTGTTCTTTTCTTTTTTCGGAAGCTGCAATCTCTGCTTCGTCATATTGCACACGCAGCTGTGAACCAGGAATGTCGGCAAACGGGACCAGAAGGGTTTTGCGGTTGCCGGCTTTTTGGCAACCAGTCTCGCCAGGCGCATTTGTCAGGACACGGCCCCTGCCACCAATCAACTCCACGCAGTGTATGGCCGGATCGACCAAAAGGAGATTGACCAGGTTTGCACTGATCCGTCCGTTACCAAGTTCGGCTTCCTTCTTGAGGACCGAGGCAATCCGGGTCGTAAAAATGCTGATGCGTTCGTTGATGCTGTCGCGTTCGGCCCGCAGAAAAACGTTCGACACCAGCGCCAAGCCAAGCATCGAGGCCACGACAAATATCGGGATCAGGAAAAACAGGAACCTGCCAAAGAGGCTTCCGGTTTTTACCCGCTTACGCAATCCAAGGGATTGGAGGAGGCCTAAAGCCATACATGATCCAAATGATATGGAAGAGTCTGGCAAATCTGCTGTGCCACCCCAACTGCGACATTTTTCATCCCGCTCTCCCTCTAGTGTAAGAGAGTGAATTTAGCTCCAGACTGTTAATCGTCGCTCACCGCTCATGGTAAACGCCTCTGGCTTGAAGGCGTGGTTAAACCGCGGTAAAAAATCCGAATTCTACGTGGAAGCTATTGATTCAACACAAATTAAACGATGTAAACCAGGCCTTCAATTGATCACCGTTATCTGCGTTGAGCGGGAACCATACTTCTGAACCAGGTTGTAAAGTTTCGCGGCATGGGAAGGATGAAGCCGCACACAGCCATGCGATGCGGGGCGGCCCAGGGATTTCACATAGTAGCTGCCGTGAATGGCGTAGCCGCCCTTGAAAAATACCGAGTTTGGCATCGGCGAATTGTCGTATTTCCGCGAGTAATACACCTTGGCCGTCCGCTGAACGCGGAAAGTGCCCCGTGGCGTATAATAGCCGGAGCGCGCCGTCGAAACTTTCCAGCGCCCGTAAGGCCAGCCATTGACCTTGACGGACATGGATTGCGACGAAATATCGATAACAACATTCACCGCCGGCCCGGTGGGAGAAAACATGTTTGCTTCACTTGGAGCGGCAAAAAATAGTGTTGCGCCGAATACAAGACTTATAAGTGCGAGAAATCGAATCACCATGGTGTCAACCCCTGATCCTGTGCCCCACACAATAGAATCACCAATTTGCCAAAGTGGCAAGACGGCACCCATTCAAATGCCGGTGAACTAGTCGAAAAGAAACTCGCGGCCCACCTTCACCCGGCGCACCCCGTCATAGGCAATGATGTCGGCCGTGGCATAGGTTTCGGTAAGAGTTGCCGGCAGGAAGCTTCCGGTGCCCACTAGATTGAGCGGCGCCTTTGCGGCCCCCATGACCTGGCATTTCTGCGGATCAAACCCGGAGGACGCAACGATCTGCGCCTGTTTGAACCCGGCATTGTCCAGCGCCCGGCGCACATGGATGATGGAAGCCACTGAAACGCCCTTGCCGAACAGAATGCGCCGCACCTTGTCCACGAGAATGTTGTTGGGATCAAGCTGGAATGCCCTGCCCCCCAAAACCTGTTCCACGATATTGTATTCGCCCGCAACGCCCAGCCAGTGGCCCACCGTGTCGACGGACTTTTCATAGTCCAGCCCTTCGGCAAACCGCCCGCCATGGGTGTCAAGCCGCACTCCAAAGACCTTGTCCTTGTCCTGCAGTTTTGCCTCTTCGTAAAACCAGCGGGCGCAACGCAGCGAATCGCTGACTTCCTCGCCCGTGTAATCAACAAGCGCGATCAATGTTTTCGCTTCCGGAATGGTCTCGGCAAAAAGCTTCATGGCCTTGAGCACATCGCCCTGCGTATAGCCCACAAGCGCGTGGGGCATGGTACCCATGCCGGAAGCAGCGCCAAACAGCGGCGCCGTCAAATCCTGCGACGAGCCCACAAACCCCTTCACATTGCTGTCCGCATGCTTGGCCGCCGCACTGCCTACCGCCGCGCCATAGGAAGCCAGGATATTCATTTCCGCTCCGCTGCCATGGCGCGCATGCATATCCATGAAGGCCGCGTAGGGAATGGCCCGGCACATTTCATAGGCATTGTTGGCGGAGACGCAGGGAAAACCGATCTTCTGCAGCACCAGCGTTTCAACTTCCGAAAGCTTGGCCATTGAGCCGGTGATTTCCAGCATTTTGCTTTCGGAGGGAACGATATCGCCCTCTTCGTAAAACCGCTTCACCCGCGCTGTTGGCACCAGCCGCTGCACCATGCGGATGGTGGGTTCAAGGGCCGCCACCACGCGCCGGCGCATGAACACGGCAAAGGTCACATCGGTGTCGCCATGGGCCGCGACTATGCGCGACGTATTGGTGAAATATTTGTCCGTCTGGCTGCCGATGGGGCCGGCCGCCAGCGCAATATCCACGAGCTTGTCGAGGATGATTTCGTAGCCCGGAATTAGGGACGTGCGCTTGTCCATCATGGCCCCATTGTCACAAGAAAGGCGGTGGACGTCAAACGCCCTTTACCGCCTTCATGAGGTTTTCGGCCCCCGCCTGCAGAAGGTCCACGTCAACGGCCCCTGCCATGAAAGTATAGCCCATGGCCGCATAGGTCTTGATGACATCGGCGGTGCCTGCAAAGGCTCCGGCAACCAGATTGTTCTTCTGGGCGGCGGCGGCAACGCGCTTCATGGCGTCGAGCGTGTACTTCGCCGTCTTGTTGATGCCGGCCCCCTTGGAAA
>DATLDM010000113.1:0-16173 GCA_035525875.1 Aestuariivirga sp. | reverse complement strand
CGGCAAAGGTTTCGTGAATGCCGTTGTGGCGGTCGGTGTCAACGGAGGTACCGGCAACGCCCTTTACTTCAAGGATCTTGCCGCCGTTTGGCAGATGGGCAATCAGCCAATTGGCCCAGAGAACGCCAAGGCCCTTCTGGTCCACGTTCACGTTTATCGCATCCTGGGTGTCGAGAATGTTGTCGAAGGCAACGAGAATGACGCCGGCTTCCTTGGCCCGCTTGATGACGGGGCCGAAAGCAGTCGGGTTCTGGGCGTTGACAACGATCGCGTCATAGCCGGAGTCGATGAAGTTGTTGATGGCCGAAATTTGCGCCGGCACGTCTTCACCGGTGGACACGACCTTGAATTCCTTCAGCTTGGCGGCAACGTCAGGCTGCGCCGCATAGGCCTTCGCGGTCTGGATCATTTGAATGCGCCAGGTGTTGGCGATATAGCCATTGGCCAGCGCAATGCGGTACGGGCCATCCTTTTTCGGGAACTTGAAGAACTTGGTGTCAGCCGCCCATGGCGCGAAACAATCAGGTTCAGCAGCAGGGCCTGCGACCACTTCAGGTCCGGCAGCCTTTGCCACGCCTGAGAAGGCAAGCCCTGCCGCCAATACGGCGCCAATGCTTACAAAAAGTCGTAGATGTGATGTTGATTTCATTGAGTTTTCTCCCATTGGTTTTACACAATCTCATTTTCTGGAACAGAAAATTCATCTGGTTTTCTGCCATCGATGGACGTGTTATTTTTATTTGTACCAAGCATGTTTTTCGATACTTGATGGCACGAACTTATTGTACGATGATAGCGCTGTCAATTGTCCTGGACGGCGTTTGACATTAAAAAAAGATACGACATGACCCTGCCGAGAAACAAATCCCGCCGAGTTACCCTAGATGACGTAGCCACACGCGCCAGGGTAAGCGCGGTTACGGCTTCGCGGGTACTCCGCAAGCCCGAGATGGTGTCCGCCGGTCTCCGGGCACGGGTGGATAGCGCGGTGCGCGAACTAGCCTATATTCCCAACCAGCTTGCGAGCGCGCTCGCCTCGTCACACACGGGGCGCATCGGGGTTATTGTCCCCTCGCTCACCAATGGCGTGTTCGGCGACTATCTGCGGGCCTTGCATGATGTTTTCATTCCGGCGGGATTCCAGGTGCTGGTTCTCAATTCCCACTATCTTGCCGGCCGCGAGGAAAAAGCCATTGCCACCATGCTCGGGCAATTTCCGGAAGCGATGATCCTTGCCGGAGTTGACCAAACCCCGCAGGCGCGCAAGTCACTGCAGCAGGCCGGCATTCCCGTGGTGCAAACCATGGAGATGACGGAGGACCCCATCGACATCAACATCGGCCTTTCGCAACGTGAAGCCGGCTACGCGGCGGCGCGGCATTTGTTTGACCTTGGCCACCGGCACGTGGGCCAGATTTCCGCCCCCCACGACGCCCGTTCGCGGCAGCGCCTGGAAGGTTATCTCCAGGCTTGCGCGGAGTTTTATGCGACTCCCATGCTGGCCTCAACCGAAGAGCCCTGCACGGTACCTCTCGGTGGCGAGCTGCTTACCGAACTCCTCACCCGCTGGCCGAAGGTCACGGGAATATTTTGCGGCAACGACAATTTGGCTTTGGGCGCCCTGTTTGAGTGCCAGCGGCGCGGCATCCGCGTGCCCCATGACCTGTCGATCATCGGCTTCAACGACCTCGAAGTTTCGGCCTGCGCCTATCCTTCCCTCAGCACGGTTGCCGTGCCGCGCTATGAAATGGCGCGGCGTGCGGCCGAAATCATTTTGGAGATTACCCGCGGCACGGGACACAGGCCCAAACAGCGCAGGATTGATTTGGGCTTCCGGCTCATTGCCCGCGACAGCACCGGCAAAGCCGGCTGATTCAACTCAGCGTGGACGTTTGGCGGTGAACCTGTCGAGAAATTCCTTCACTTTCCCATCACTGAAAACATCATCCAGAACAAGATGGGCGGCGCCAATCAAGGCTGAATCGGTTTTTGGCTCGGCCAGCGTGATTTGCAGGTCGCCGGTGGCCAGCGGCAAGCAGCGCTGATAGACGAGTTCGCGGATGCCTGAGAGGAGAAAATCCCCGCCACGCGCCAGCATGCCGCCAACGACGATCAGGCTCGGATTAAGAATGCTCACAACATCGGAAGCCACCTCGCCAATGGTCTGTCCGGCACGGCGCAACAGCATGATGGCTTCGGGCTTTTGCATCTCGACAAGGGCCACCACATCCCGCGCCGTTTCCGCCTGCAGGCCTTTTTCGGTGAGATCGCGGGCAATGGCCCAGCCGCCGGCGCGGGCCTCAACGCAACCCAGCTTGCCACAGCGGCAAAGGGGAGCATCGGGGGAATTAAACTGAATATGACCAATATCTCCCGCCGCACCCTGAGCCCCGCGGAAAATTTTTCCACCGGCGATGATGCCGCTGCCAATGCCGGTTCCCGCCTTGATAAAAATCATGTCGTCGACATGGGGAAAATTGTGGCGGTGTTCGTAGATGGTCATCAGGTTCACATCGTTTTCAACATAGATGGGCGCGCCGTAATGCCGGCTCAGCCATGAACCGATATCAAAATCATCCCAGCCGTAGAGAACGGAGGGGCCGACAACGCGCCCGCGCTTGAAATCAACCGGCGTCGGCATGCTGAGGCTGACACCGACAAGAAAGCCATGGCTGGCACGCACCTGGGCCGCGAGCCCATCGAATTCATCCTTTATGCGCTGCAAGGTGGCCTCCGGCCCCTCCGCGATGCTGAAGACAATTGTGCTTTGCGCCAGAATATCGGGAGCGAGATTCATGGCGGCGAGATGGATGTGGGTTTCGCCAATATCCGCAACAAGCATGAAGCCTGCCGACCCCTTGATGCCAAGGACACGGGTTGGCCTTCCGCCGCTGGGCAGGGTGCGCAGTGTTTCTTCGACCAGGCCAACGCCTAGCAGCACATTGAGACGCTGGGTTACGGTCACCCTGGACATGCCGGACGCAGCAAGCAGGGCAGCGCGCGAATTGGCAGCGCCGCTTGCAATCAGCGAAAGAATTTCGCTGGTATTTGCGAGGTTGGCCTGCTCCTTCTCTCCCGAAAATTTTCCCATGCGCAATATATGTCCAAAAATATACATATACATGCTGCGAGGTGAAAATGTTAGAAATTTACTCGCGCCGAGGAACCCTCTCACCTCATGGCTTAGGGGCCCTCTCGACCTGTGCGCGGAGATGCAATAACGTCCAATCAACTTCGAGTTTCAGGGGAATTACCATATGGCATCGGTCGGCGTTGTTGATGTGCGCAAATCCTACGGCGCACAGGAAATTATCCACGGCGTCTCGATTGAAATCCAGGATGGGGAATTTGTCATTCTGGTCGGGCCTTCCGGCTGCGGGAAATCCACGCTTTTGCGCATGATCGCGGGCCTTGAGCCCATCACCTCGGGCGACATCAAAATTGGCGAGCGGGTGGTGAATTTCCTGCCGCCGAAGGACCGTGACATCGCCATGGTGTTCCAGACCTATGCGCTTTATCCGCACAAGACGGTGGCGCAAAACATGGGCTTTGCCTTGATGCTGCGGCGAGCTCCCAAGGCGGAAATCGAGGCGCGAGTGAAGCGTGCGGCTGAAATTCTTGATCTGGTGCCCTATCTCAACCGTTATCCCCGGCAACTCTCCGGCGGCCAGCGCCAGCGCGTGGCCATGGGGCGGGCCATTGTGCGCGACCCCAAGGTTTTTCTGTTTGACGAGCCCCTCTCCAATCTTGACGCGAAACTTCGCGTGCAGATGCGGGCTGAAATCAAGGAACTGCACCAGCGGCTGAAAACGACGACGGTTTATGTCACCCACGACCAGGTTGAAGCCATGACCATGGCCGACCGGATTGTTGTCATGCATGACGGGATTGTGGAGCAATCGGGAACGCCGCTGGAACTTTACGACAAGCCGGCCAACATGTTCGTGGCAAGTTTCATCGGTTCGCCTTCAATGAACCTGATCAAAGGTACCGTCCGCAGCAAAGGAAAGCCTGTGTTCGAAACCGAAGACGGAATAAAACTGCCCCTTGCCAAGGCGCCGGCCGCTTCCGACGGACGTCCTGCCGTCTATGGCATCAGGCCGGAGCATTTTACGCTGGGGAGCGGCGGCTTAAAAGCAACGGTTACGGTGACCGAACCCACCGGTTCAGAAACCCAGGTTTTTGCCAAGCTCGGCAAACAGAAAATCGTGAGCGTGTTCCGCGAGCGGGTTTCGGTGAAGCCAGGCGAAATCCTGAGCATGATGCCCAATCCGGGCGCGGCCCACCTCTTCGACGCGGACTCCGGCGTAAGGCTCTGATCATTCCAGGTTTGTATGGCGGGCCCGCATGGTTTCGGCGGTTTCGCCCAGGCGGTCGCGCAGTTTCAGGACGACCAATTCAAAGACCAGCATCTCGGCAGCCTCGAAGAGCGAACCCATGGGCAGGATCGAAAGCTTGCCCGATTGATCATTGGCCATGGTCTGAGCGGGAATAAGCAATACGCAGTCAGCGCGGCGCGCCGCACCGCCTGCGGCCTGGGCGGTGATCACGGCGGTTTTTGCGCCTGCAGCCTTGGCAATGTTCATCAGCGCGGCGATGGTCTGGAGATCGCCCGGACCTGCCGACACAATCAGGAGATCGCCTGCGCCCAAAGGGGGTGTAGTCATGTCGCCAACGACGTGAACATCAAGCCCCATATGAAAAAGGCGCATGGCGAGGCTGCGCATCTGCAGGCCTTCGCGGCCAAGCCCGTGGAGCGCTATGCGCTTGGCGGAAGCTAGTTCCGCGATAAAGCGGTCAACGACTGCGTCCTCGACATTTGCAAGGACGGCGGCGATATCGGCAAGGGCACGGGCGCCCATTTCGTTAATCGTGTCTGGCATGGGCTACTTGCTCTTCCTTCTGATTTCTTTCATTCTTCTCCGGCGGATGGCAGGAAACAGGAATGACAGCGAAATTCAAGAAGGTTTTTGGCGGCCAGAAACCAATTGTCGCCATGGTGCATTTCGGCGCCTTGCCGGGATCGCCCCTGCATGATGCAAAAGCCGGGCTGAACGGAATCATTGAGGGCGCGCGGAAGGACCTGCTTGCGCTTCAAGCCGCCGGTGTTGATGCGGTGATGTTCGGTAATGAAAATGACCGACCCTATGAATTCAAGGTTGATACGGCGTCCACCGCCACCATGGCCTTTGCCATCGGGGCGCTGCGGTCCGAGATCAAGGTGCCGTTTGGGGTGAATGTGTTGTGGGACCCCATGAGCTCCATGGCTTTGGCTGCGGCAACGGGCGCCTCCTTTGTGCGCGAGATCATGACGGGAACCTATGCCTCCGATATGGGGCCGTGGACGCCTGATGCAGGAGCAGCGTTGCGCTATCGCGACAGGCTGGGGCGAAGCGATGTGGCGGTGCTTTATAATGTCAGCGCGGAATTTGCCTATTCGCTGGATCGGCGAAGCCTGGCCGACCGGGCCCGGAGCGCGGTGTTCTCCAGCATTCCGGATGCCATTCTTGTCTCCGGCGCCATTACGGGCGAAGCTGCGGCCATGTCTGACCTTGAAGAGGTGAAGAAAGTTCTTCCCGATACGCCTGTATTGGCGAACACGGGCGTGAAGCACGCAACGGTGGCGGATGTGCTGCAGGTGGCGGACGGGGTGATCGTCGGCTCTTCGCTCAAGCGTGACGGCAATACCTGGAATGCGGTTGACCCGGAGCGGGCGGCGGACTTCATGCGCATCGTGCGCGCTGCGCGGAAGGGCTGAAAGACATGAAAGAACGCCTGCGCAAACTGACTAGCGATCTGATGCTCATTCCGGGGCTCAGCGGCCATGAGGACCGGGTGCGCCGGGCGATTGCCAAGGAACTTGCCAAGCTTGGCCTCACCACCAAGACTGACCGCCTCGGCAATCTGTTTGCGACGATTGAAGGCAATTCGAAGCTGCCGAGCGTGATGCTGTTTGCGCATATGGACCAGCTCGGATTTGTGGTGCGCCGAATTGAAGCCAATGGCTTGATGCGGGTTGAAAGATTGGGCGGCGTGCCGGAGCGGGCGCTGGCTTCGCAGGCGGTGCTGCTGTGCGTCGGCGAAGGCCGCGACGTTGCCGGAATCATCGCCAACAAGAGCCATCACGCCACAACACCGGATGAAAAATACAAGGTGTTGCCCTACGCGGAAATCTTTATCGATGCGGGATTTGCCACTGCGGAGGCCGTGTTGGCGGCGGGCATCAATATCGGCACGCCGGTGGTTTATGAGCCGAAGGTACTGGCACTTGCCGATGGCAGGATTGCGGGAACGTCCGTAGATGACCGGGCGGCTTGCGCCGTAGTTGTCGAAGTCGCCCGCGCGGTGCTGCAAGCCAAGAAGAAGCCGACCGTGCATATCCTGTTCTCGGTGCTTGAGGAGTTCAACCTGCAAGGGGCGGTGACGGCGGCGCGCAAGCTTGCGCCTGACATTGCCATCCAGCTTGATCTCATTCTCGCCACCGACACGCCGGACATGGCGGCGCGGGGTGATGTGAGGCTTGGAGCCGGCCCCGCCATGAGCATGTATAGTTTTCACGGGCGTGGCACACTGAATGGCACGATCCCCCACCCTGCCCTTGTGGATCTCTTTTCGTCGACTGCTGTTGAGCAAAAATTGAACCTGCAACGCAGCGCCCATGTGGGGGCGCTGACAGACTCGTCCTATGTGCAATTGCTGCATGAAGGCATCGCCGCAATCGATCTGGGCTTTCCCTGCCGCTACACACATTCCTCGCTGGAGGTCTGTGATCCCGCCGACCTTGTGGGCCTCACCCAATTGCTGGTCGCAGGGATTGCCCGCATTGACCAGGCATTTTCCCTCGACCGGGACCGTTACACCTGATGAAATATTATCTCGGCATTGATATTGGAACATTCGAGTCGAAGGGTGTTCTGAGCGACGATGGAGGCAATATCATTGCGAAGGCTGCGAAGCCGCACAAAATGCTGGTGCCGCAGGCGGGCTGGGCGGAACACCGGCCAATCGAAGACTGGTGGGATGACTTCACCTTCATTACCAAAAAACTTCTCGCTGACAGCAAAGTCGATCCCAGCGAGATCAGAGCTGTAGCCGCCAGTGCCATCGGGCCCTGCATGCTGCCCGTAAATGAAGCCGGCGAGCCGCTGATGAACGCGGTTCTCTACGGGGTGGATACGCGGGCCACGAAGGAAATAGATGAGCTGAACGCACGCATTGGCGTTGACCGCATTTTGGATTACTGCGGCAATGCGCTGACCTCGCAATCGGTGGGGCCGAAAATTCTTTGGCTCAAGCGCAACCGGCCGGAAATTTTTGCCAAGTCCCACAAGATTCTCACTTCGACCTCCTATCTGGTTTTTCGCCTCAGCGGAAAATTTGTGATTGACCACTACTCGGCGGCCAATAGTGCGCCGCTCTATTCGGCTGAGCGCCGTGCCTGGAGCGACGAACTGGCGCCTGACATTATTCCGCTTGAGCGGCTGCCTAATATTGCGTGGACGACCGACATTGTGGGTGCAGTCACGGCGAAGGCCGCGAAAGAAACGGGATTGGCGGAAGGAACACCGGTTATCTGCGGAACCATTGATGCGGCAGCAGAAGCCATCAGTGTTGGCGTGCTGCAACCGCGCGACATGATGCTCATGTATGGCTCCACCATCTTCATCATTGCCGTCACCTCGGCGCGCGTGAAAGACGGCAGGCTGTGGTATGCGCCGTGGCTTTTTCCGGGCCAGCACGCCTCCATGGCCGGCCTTGCAACCAGCGGCACACTCACCCATTGGTTCCGCGAGACCCTGGCGCGGGAGCTTGATCCTGCGGCAGGCATAAGGGAACTGGCAGCGGAAGCAGAAGCATCGCCTCCGGGTGCCAAGGGGCTTGTCATGCTGCCCTATTTCTCCGGTGAGCGCACTCCGATCCATGATACCCACGCCAAGGGCGCGATCTTCGGGCTGAATCTTACGCATACACGGGGCGATCTCTTCCGGGCTGCGCTTGAAGGCATTGCGCTGGGTACAAACCACATTATGGAGACCTTTGATGATGTCGGTGAACCGCCGCGGAACATTTTTGCAGTTGGCGGGGGGACGCAAAACAGGGTCTGGGCCCAGGCGACATCGGATATTTGCGGGCGGACGCAAATCCTGCGCGAGAAATCCATCGGCGCTTCCTACGGCAACGCGTTCCTTGCAGCTCTCGCCGTGGGCGATGTACAGCCCAAGGATATCACAGCCTGGAATCCGGTTGCCTCAGAATTCACCGGCAAAGCGGAGAATGCCGAAATTTATCGCAGGCACTATGAAGTTTTCCGCAACCTCTATGAGCGCAACCGGGATTTGATGAAAACTTTGGGTTAAATCCTCGGGCATTGTGCAGCGCACAAAATTTTATGCGCATTGCGTTGGTAAATAAATGGAATCCGGAACCCCGGCATGAATTGACATCGCGAAAATCACGCGCATAGTATTGCTAGCCTTCGCTACCTCGCTCACAACAAACGCTTTCAAAAAAATCGGAAAGCAAAAATCACGGGTGGCTTTGCAAGAAGTATTATAACTCACTGGGAGGATCCACGATGAAACTAGAACTTTACAACCGCATGGCGATGAACCGCCGGACCTGGCTCAAAGGCACTGCTGCTGTTTCAGTTGCGGGGGTTGCCGGTTCACTGGGCGCCATGACGACAACTGCGAACGCCCAAGACAATCTGCGCGCGCAAATCCTGCAAATTCCAGGTGTCGGCAAGGGTTCGCCGACGGATGCGGACTGGCAAAAGGTTGGCGAAATGTGTCTGGCTGCCACCAAGACCAACGTCAAGGAAGGCGAGTTCAAAGGCGTAGAACTTACATTCATGGGCCTCAACAACCAGAACCTGCACAATCTTTTATTCCGCGGCTTCCTGAAGCCCTGGGAAACCTATACCGGTGCCAAGATCAACTGGATCGATCTGGCGCAGGCCGACTATAACGCCCGCCTGCAGCAATCCATTGCAACGGGAACGGTTGACTTCGACATCATCGAAATGGGCGCCCCCTTTGAAGGCGACGTTTGCGGCAAGGGCCTTGCGTCCGAAATGCCGGATTGGGTGAAGACGCAGATCGAAATGGACGATTACGTGGGCTACCTCAAGGCGCCGGTCGGAACCTGGGGCGGCAAGACATACCGCATCTCCATCGATGGCGATTGCCACACCTTCAACTACCGCACCGACTATTTTGCCGATGCTGACCTTGCTGCCGCCTGGAAAGCTGAAGGCCATGAAGGCGACTTCGCGGTTCCAAAGACCTGGCAAAAGGTTCAGGAAGTCACCAAGTTCCTCAAGGGCAAGAAGGTCGGCGGCCAGGATGCCTATGGCTATCTCGATCCGATCAAGGGCTGGGGTGGCTTCGGCTTCTACTTCCTTGGTTCGCGCGCCACGGCTTACGCCAAGCATCCCGATGACAAGGCCTGGCTGTTCGATGTCGATACGATGAAGCCACGCGTCAACAATCCGGCCTGGGTGCGTGCCATCCAGGACGTGATCGATGCGCTTCCTTCGGAGCCTGCTGACCAGCTCAATGCCGATCCCGGCACCACGGGCTTCCAGCAATTCCTGGCGGGCACGGGCTCCATGCTCTCCTGGTGGGGTGACATTGGTTCCAACGCCAAGACGAGCGACAGTTCGGTGGTTGGCGATGTCACGGGTTTCTCGATCCTGCCGGGCTCCGATGATGTTTACAACGCCGGAACCGGTGCCTGGGACAAGCTTGCCAGCGGCCCGAACTATGCGCCCAACATGGCCTATATCGGCTGGGGCGTTTACGTGATGGCGCGGGTTGATGCCGATCCGGTCAAGCAAAAGGCGGCGTGGAGTGCTGCGGCCCATCTCGGTGGAAAGGATCTTTCACTGTGGTGTTCAGCCTATCCTTCCGGCTTCCAGCCCTACCGCCAGAGCCATTTCGATATCAAGGAATGGGTGACGGCTGGTTACGATGAGGCGTTCATCACCTCCTATCTCAACTCGGAAGCCGATTCCTACAACCATCCCAACGCGGCCATCGAACCGCGCATTCCCGGCATCTTCCAATACTACAGTGCCGCCGAGGATGAACTTTCCAAGATCTGGGCCGGTGGCTCCACCGCCCAGGAAGGGGCCGACAAGATCGCTGCTGCCTGGGAGAAAATTACCGACGGTATCGGCCGCGACAAGCAAGTCGAGCTCTACAAGGCCTCGATCGGCTAAAAGCGGGCGCGGCTCAATTGTCGTTACAAAACCGCAACTGGTGGCTAACATGCCACCAGTTGTATTTTTAATTCGAGCGGCAGATGCAGAAGGCGCACACGGTCACATCCGGACAGCATATTGAGATTAGCGCGCCGCTCATTTCGCTGGCGCGTCAAAGGGCCGGACGCGGCCTGATCATTGCGGCCACGCTTGGCCTTGCCGTCATCATCCTTGTGCAGAGCCTTTATGCGGCCGGCACCATCACAACGGGTTTCGCAAACTGGCGGCCGGTGCTTTATGCCTATGTTCTCTGGGCGGTCGCGCTTGGCGCTGGCCAGGTCATGGTCCGCGGCGAGGCTGGGCATCGCGCCTTGTTTCTTTTACCCGCGCTGCTGTTCACCATCGTCATGGTGATCTTCCCCACTTTCTTTGGAATTTATATTGCGTTCACGGACTGGAATCTTTCAGCCTTCGATCCGCCAAAGCTCAACGGGCTCGACAACCTTCGAACCCTGGTCAATGACGCCTATTTCTGGAACGCGCTGCTCAACATGGTCTATTATATCCTGGGCGTGCTGGTTCAATATACGGTCGCCTTTGGCCTGGCTTTACTGCTGAACGCGGACATTCGGGCACGGAAGTTCTTCCGGGTAGCTTTCCTTCTGCCCTTCATGCTGAGCCCGGTGGCGGTAAGCTGGATGATTGGCAAGTCGCTGATGGAGTTCCGCTTCGGGCCGATAGCGACGCTCATGCGTCACATCGGCTGGGAGAGCCCCGCCTTTTTCACCACGCCATGGATTGCACGCCTCAGCATCATCGCGCTCGACGCCTGGGTGTGGATTCCCTTTATCATGATCCTCCTGCTTGCCGGACTTCAGGCCTTGCCAAGGGAAGTTCAAGAGGCCGCAAAGGTTGACGGTGCAACACCCTGGCAATCATTCTGGCAAATCACCTTTCCACTGATGTTGCCGGTGAGCGTGACCGCGATAATTCTGCGCATCATCTTCCAGCTCAAGCTCGCCGATATCGTGATCAATACCACGTCAGGCGGGCCGGGCGGCGCCACGGACACGGTGTCCAGTTTTGTCTACCGGGAATACCGGGAACGCTCCAATGTCGGCTATGGCACGATGATTGCCGAGGTCTATCTCATCCTCATCATTATCTTCATTTCCCTGCTGCTGAGGTTTGTCAGCCGCTGGATGCAGCGGGAAAACAACACATGACCCAGCCGTCCGATGGTTCACAGCAGTTCAAGTATGTGGGAAGCCGTGTGTTGATTTACGGCGCGCTCCTTCTGTGGGCCTTCGTCTGCCTGTTCCCGATTTACTGGACGATCAGCACGTCCTTCAAGACGGCGGTGAACGTGACGCAAGGCGACATCATCCCCTGGGTGGGACGCTTCCAGCCGGATTGGAAGGGCTGGCGGTCGCTCGGCCTTTCGCCGGATACGATCGGTCAGATTTCAACAGTGCGTGACGAATTCCTGCTGCGGTTCAGGAACAGCGTTCTGGTGTCGGTGGGTGCGGCGCTGCTCGCGGTGATCATCGGTTCGCTGGCTGCCTATGGATTGAGCCGCTTCCAATACAGGTTTGGCCCCTGGCGGAACAAGGACATTTCCTTTTTCTTCCTGTCGCAGCTCATCCTGCCGCCGGTTGTTTTGGCCATGCCGTTTCTGGTGCTTTACAAGGAACTGGCCCTGCTCGACAGTATCATCGGGCTGATCCTCATTTATACGCTGACGGTGCTGCCCATCGTCATCTGGATCATGCGCGACCAGTTTGACACAATCCCGAATGAGCTTGAACAGGCCGCCCTGGTTGACGGCTGCACCGTATGGGGCGCCTTCTTCCGCATCATCCTGCCCATCGCGCTCCCCGGCATGGTGGCAGCTTTCATTCTTGCCGTGGTGCTGTGCTGGAATGAGTATTTCTTTGCGGCGCTTCTCACCAGCACCAATGCCAAAACCCTTCCGGTCATGGTGGCCAGCCAGACAGGATCGCAAGGCATCAGCTGGTGGTCCATGGCAGCACTCTCCACGGCGGCGGTCATGCCCCTTGTCCTCATTGGCATTTTCCTGGAGCGCTTCATTGTTAAGGGGCTCACGGCGGGCGCCGTGAAATAAAGCTAGGTGTTATACGATCAGCTTTTGCCAATCGGCATAGCGCTCGCGGATCGTGCCGCGACGCAGGCTGAGGCCGATGAGGGCCATGCCGCATGCCAGGCTTGCGATGATCTGGGAGGCATTGGCGTCATAAACGAAGGGTGTGATGAGCAAGGCCGCACCCAAGGGAATCAGCAGAAACCGCAGGGCCCGCGCGAGCTCGGCTGCCGCAAGTGAAATGACCGTCAGCGCCAGCGCTCCGATCAGGTGATCGGCGTTTGCCATCGGCCCGTCGGTGCCGAGGGTCAGCCGGGTGAACATCAGCCACACACCGATTGCCGCCGCCGCTGCGAGATTCCAGGGAAGGCTGACGCCGCCGGTCCACATGGCACGCAGCGTGTCGGTTGGTTTCCTGTCGAACTCGTCCGGAGACGGGGCCGTTTCGCCTTCGTCCGTGTCGCCGAAGAGGAATACGCGGAGCCAGCTTCGCCCGGCTTTCACCCGCCGCCGCATGAACTGAAGGGTCGCAAGCAGCTCGTCCAACGAATAGGGAATCTGAATCAGCACCGCTGCCGCACCGATCAGCGCAAGCGTGCTCCAGGTGCCGATCACAATCGGCTGGATGATGATGAAGAAGATCGAGGTGATGCCGAGTGGTGCTATCATCAGGCCGAAGAGGATCACGAGCCAAGGCATGGTCCGCCAGCGCGTCCGCGAGCCAACGATGCCGGTGAGGATTTCGAGCACATACGTGTAGCCGCCGACCGCCGCGTCGGAAACCGGCCAGGCCTTGGAAACAGAGCTGGTGATGATTTCCTCGGTGCCGTTGCGTGGATTTTCGACTGATCCCATGAAAAATGGCTCCCACACGCTATCGACATGCCCGAGTTGATAGGCGGCGAGGTACCGCGACACCTGCAGTCCGACGAGTGCCAGCACGATGATGGGCAAGCGCTGCGTCCACGAGGATGGATTGAAACTCCACCCCGGCGGCAGCTCCGGTCCTGACGTTGCTGCCAACGGTGAAGGACCGACTTCGGGCCGCGTGCAAATCGCGAATCCAAAGATCAGGGCGCCGACCAAAGTGTCTGACAGATAGGCGGCGGAATTGGCTGTCGAGAAGAGGAAGGGTGCGGCCATGACCAATGCGCCAATCGCGGCGCACGCAAAGCGCGCCCAGCCCATGCGCCAGGAAAGTGCCAGGGTTGCGAACAGGATCAACGCGGCGCCGAGTCCGATTTCGCTTCGGACCAGCCACACCTCCTCAACGCCGATCATGGGCGGTTGCGTGACCAGCCAGATCCCGAGCGCGATATTGGTGAAATGGGCCCAGCGATCACCCCGATGCTCACCACGCATTTTCGCCTCGTAACTCGCACGCAACTGCTCGGGGTTCTTTCCCGCATCCGCCGCTTCAGTGATCTCGGGCGGCGGGGTCAGCTTGTTAACCTTATACCAGCCGGCGGGGTCCTTCTTCAGGGTGGCGATCATTGCCGGCAGTTCGTGTTTGAGGCGACGCCGCGGTTCCCAACCCAGCAATTCCCGGGCGCGCGAAATATCGAGTTCGTAGTGGTCGTCCGCCATTCTCACCATGAACGGCTTGACGAAAGGCCGCTCGCCCTGGTCAAGCGCATCGGGAACGAGGGGCTCGATCTTGTCCTGGGCCCAGGCACCCACTGCCGCGACGGTCTTTGGCACACGCAGGGTGGGCCACTCCTCGGCGCCGTGAAGCAAATATCCAATCTCGTCCTGGAGCGTGTCATATCCCAAGGCCTCTTGTTCGCCGATCAGGATCACGGTTCCCGAAGGAATTTGCTTCCGTCTGCCGATGGTACGGCGGAAGGCATCGAGCATATCGTTCCGGTGGAGCATCGCCTGGCCAACAGTCGTCGAACCCGAATAGAGATGGCTCTGGAGATCGCGTTCATAGATGTGGGCGATCTGGTTGGCGAGCGTCGGCACCGAGGTCTTCTCGTCATAGAGCCCGGCGAGATGGAGCAGCACATAGGGAATGCGCCCATGCTCTTCGCGGATTGCCTCTTCGGCTGCCGCCTTTGATTTAGGATAGGCCCAGCCGGGTTCTATCGGATGATCTTCGCGGATCGGCTCACCGGGCTTGCCGGGCGCGTGGACAAGCATGGTGCCGGAATAGACAAACTGTTCCACTTCGAAATCCTGCAGGGCGCGCAGCAGGCGGCGCGTTCCTTCCACGTTGACGGTTTGGTAAAGCGGATTGTCCTCTCCGGTGAAGTCGAAATAGGCAATGAGATGGATAACGCTTGCGATGCGCGAGCCATGTTCCTTACGGAAATCGGCAAACGCCGCAGCAACCGATTCTTCTTTGGTGAGGTCGATTCCGATGAGGGGGAAATCCGCCTTTCCACCCGGTTTGTCGAGGCCAATGCCCGTGTAGGCATCCTGCAAGGCTGAGGCAAGTGATCGTCCTATATTGCCCGCAGCACCGGTGATGAGGACAATTGGTTTGGAGTTTTTGCTCGCCACGTCTTGGAGCCCTGATTTCACGATGGGATTTATTGTCTTCGGCAGTTAGGTTGGTTGAACGCTCCCATGACCGGTTGGTTCCTGCCTGTTCTCCCGATCTTATGTAAATAAATATACATTAAATCTGTTAGATATGATTGACTGTATGCATAATGAAGGCGTAGGTTGAGGTTAATCTCATCGCCAATCCCAATTTCCTCACCCACAACCCACAGGCTCATCATGTTCAGACTTGACCAAAAACTCGCCCGTATCTGCGCCGGCAAATACAAGCGCAGTGACTTCATCATTGCCGACGCCAAGGACGGCGACATGGGGCCGAGCATTCCCGGCTGCGGGCCGAAGCGGAACAAGGATGGCAGCTCGACGCGATTTGTGACCCGGCCGGAATTTCTGGCCAATATCGCTGCAATCGTCAAACAGGACGTCGTGGATATCATGCTGGTCTCGGCTTCCAATGTGGAGGCCTTGGCCGACAAGGGCGTTTTCAAGAAAAGTGCCGTCAAACCCGCCATCCGCGCCAATGACACGACGGATATCTGGGTGGGGCGTGGTGCTACCTATTCCAAGCTGGCGAGCCGCCCCTTCCGCAGCGCTTCGCTTTCGCGCGTGAAGAAGTATACGGACCTGGGCCTTTACTCCATCACCTTCAACAATGATCTCGAGCAGGATTACAACGCACTTGAACACTTCAGCGCCTTCCGCGAGGACGCGGCGCGCAACAAATTCAAATACTTCCTGGAAGTGTTTAATCCAAACGTTGAATGCGGCATCGATCCGGCGCTTGTTCCGCATTACATCAATGACTGCATCGTGCGCTGCCTCGCCGGCGTCACCAAGGCGGACCGGCCGCAGTTCCTGAAAATTGCCTATAACGGCCCGAAGGCTTTGGAAGAGCTGGCGTCATTCGACCCCAGCATTACGGTGGGTGTTCTCGGCGGTGGCGCCGGCACAACGCGCGACTGTTTCGAGCTTTTGAACCAGGCTGAAAAATACGGAGCACGGGTTGCCCTCTTCGGCCGCAAGATCAACCTGGCGGAAGATCCGCTGGCGATGGTTTCCTTCATGCGCGAAGTGGCCAGCGGCAACATCCAGCCGCTCGAAGCGGTCAAGGCCTATCATGGCAGCCTGCAGAAGAGCGGCCTGAAAGCCATCCGCGCCCTGGCGGCCGACAGCGAGATCACCGAAAAGGTCCTGAAGGCGGGCTGATCATGGGGAACACCCAGCGACGCGGCTTTATCACGGGCGGCACTTGGTGCGTTGACAACAACCGGATGGTGACGCACTGGCCCGACGAAGACGGCATTGCAGAATTTATTGAGGAAGAGCGGCATGGCGGCGGTTCGGGCTGTAATTTTGCGCT
>DATLDM010000073.1:0-7867 GCA_035525875.1 Aestuariivirga sp. | reverse complement strand
TTTCCGACGCCTTGCAGAATTCGTGGTGGAAGGCGACGTCAAGCTTGCGGAGTTCGGCCCAATCGGACCAGTGCGAGGCGCGTTCCATGCGTGATACATTCTCGCGCAGCAAATCCAGCCGCCGCGGTTCGCGCCGGTAGGTTTCCGCCGCATGGCGCGCCGCGATGCGCTCGAGTGCGAGGCGCACTTCGGTGACCTGATCGAAATCCGCCGTGTTGAAAGGCGCTACCCGGGCGCCATGGTTGGGCACTGCTTTCAGGATGCCCTGAGTTTGCAGAATCTTGAATGCTTCGCGCACGGGCACGCGGCTGATGTTCAGTTGCCCCGCGATGTCGGCCTCGACCAGGCGTTGCCCGGGTTGGAACATGCCTTGGGCTATTGCATTCACCAGGACATCGGCCACCGCGTCGGCGAGCGAACGCTTCCCGTCATTGGGCGCTTCAAAGGCCAATCCCAGTGACGGTGGTGGCGGTTCACCGGCCACCGCGCCGATCTTCCTGTTTCTCTGTTCTCTGGGTGCCATTTCGCCTCAAGAAAGGATTCGGGGCCAGCTTTCAAGCATATTATAGCGATTTTTACTATTGTATACCAGTATACTAAATGATATCAAATTCCTGTTTGCTAGATCAAGCGCCCGTTCCCATGGAAGGCAGGGCTGAATTTGATGTCCGGCTGTGCTTCCGGATATCGATTGAGATGTGCCTGAAAAAAGAAGGCTGCGGGTGCCGCTAGGCAATCGTTCCGTTGGGTAACAGGGAGAAGTTTGATGCATAAAAGAAATTTATTGTTCTCGGCAGCGCTTGTGACTGCCATGACGCTTGGATTCAGCGCAGCGCCAGCCATGGCCGCCGGAACGGATGTTCCCGCTGCGGGCCAAAGCGCCAAGATCGATGCGATCAAGGCGCGCGGCACAATCAAGGCCGCAGCCATCGGTGAAACGCCGTGGCTGCCGGAAAACACCACGGGCAGTGGCGATCAGTTCTCGGGCCCGGCTTGGGTTCTGATAAATGAATATGCAAACCGCCTGGGCGTGAAGATTGAAATCGTGCCAGTGAGCCATGAAACCAAGGTGCCGATCCTGGCTACAGGCGAGGCCGATATTTCCATCGCGCCCTTGTCTGTAACACCGAAGCGGTCGGAAGTCGTGGATTTCATCGTTTATTCGACATCCAGCCTTTGCTTCTTTGGTCTGGCGGACAATCCCAAGATCAAGGACTTGAAATCAGTCGATGACCTGAATTCGCCTGATCTCACCATGGCATATTTCACCGGCACACCGCCGGAAACCTGGGCGCCAACCCGCTTTCCGAAAATGGTTCTGAAAGGCGTTGCCGGTTCCGGCGCCAATGCCCCGGTTGAGGAAATCATGGCCAAGCGCGCCGACGTGGCGCCTATCGATAATGTCGCTTGGCCTCAACTGGCAAAGCAGGTACCCGGCCTCATGGTGTTTCCACTTGGCGATGACTGCCTGAAGAGCCAGGAAATGGGCACCGATGTGGGCATGGCGGTTGACAAGGCCGACACCGTGTTCCGGGATTGGCTCCTGGCGGTCTACGGCGAAGTGAAGGACAAGGTCAGCGCCGAAGAAATCCGGATCCTGAAGGGCAACTGACGAAAACTTGGGCGAACGGGCAGGCAGTCGCCGGAAGGCCATTGCCTGCCCGACCCGTAGTTTGCAGAGTGTGGGTCACACATCATGACGATCAGTCTTGCGCCATTCATTGATAGCTGGCCGTTTCTTCTCAAGGCCGTAGGCGTCACGCTGTTTATCAGCGTGTTCTCGATGCTGCTTGGCTTCGTGATCGGCGTCATCGTCGGTTCGCTTCGAACCTATGGCGGCAGATTCCTCGACGTGACGCTGGGATTTTACGTCGACACGATGCGGGCCATTCCGCTGCTCGTCATCCTTGTCTGGGTTTACTTTGCCTTTCCGATGCTGACCGGCCATTCCATCAATGTGACCGCGGCGGCCATCGCGGCCTTGGGCATTCATCTCGGCGCCTACATCGCCGAAACAATCCGCGCCGGATTGACGTCAGTGCGCAAGACGCAAATGTCGGCGGCCCTCGCCTTGGGCATGAGCCGGACCCAGGCGGTGCGAACCATCATATTGCCGCAAGCCGTCATCCGCATGCTGCCGTCGCTTGGATCGCTGTTCGTGTTTGCGGTCAAGGACAGTGCCATCGCCTCGGTGATTGCCGTTCCGGAACTTTTGCGGCAGACGCAGGTGGTGGCGGGAAACACCTATCGCCCCTTTGAACTCTACACCGCGGCCATGCTGGTTTATTTTCTTTTGTGCTTTCCCGTGGCCCGTGGCGTCGACATGATCTACAAGCGCGTGGCGCATCTCGGGTCCTCATGACGTTCCAGTGGCATGTCATATGGGAGAGCCTTCCGCGCCTGCTTGATGGCGCGGTGATGACCATTTGGCTCAGCGTTGTCACCATGCTCATTGCAATCCCGGGCGGGCTTTTGCTTGCCTTCATGCGGATGTCGAGATTCAAGGCGATTTCCTTGCTATCCGCCTGCTTTGTCGAATTCTTCCGGGCGACTCCGCTGATCCTGCAGATCTACTGGGTTTACTACGTCCTTCCCGCCTATTTCGATATCCGCCTTTCACAGATCGGCACGGCCATTCTGGGCCTTTCCTGCAATATCTCGGCTTTTAACTCGGAGACTTTCCGCTCCGGCATTGTGTCCATCAGAAAAGGCCAGTGGAGTGCCGGGCGGGCCATCGGCATGACCGATCGGCAGATCATGTGGCATATTGTGTTACCGCAGGCGGTGCTTCGCGTGTTGCCCGCCCTGGCAACGACCTGGGTATCGCTGTTCAAGGACACGTCGCTGGTCTCGATCATCTCCGTCGCCGATCTTTCCTATGTCTCGCTGAAAATAAGGTCGGAGACCTACCGCATCCTTGAAGTGCTCACGGCCATGGCGGCGATTTACTGGCTCATGGGCTATCCCCAGGCCAAGCTCGTCGACTGGATACACCGCCGTTACAAGGTTACAGAATGAACATTCGCAATAGCAACAAACGCGTTGGCAGCGACGTCAAACCCATATTGGCATTTGAGAATGTCTCGAAAGACTATGGAAAATTGCGGGCGCTTGATGGCGTGAGCCTCACGGTCAATCGCGGCGAAGTCATCTGCCTCATTGGTCCATCGGGTTCGGGCAAGTCAACGCTCCTGCGCTGTGCGAATGCGCTGGAAGTTCTTGACGGCGGACAGGTGCTGTTTGACGGGAAGCCGGTTGATGTCAGCAACGCGGTCAGCGCCCGCACGGTGCGCCAGCACATGGGCATGGTGTTCCAGAATTTCGAACTTTTTCCGCATCTCACCGCCATCCGCAACATCACTATTGGCCTGACCACGGTGCTCAAGCTTGATCCGGCCGCTGCCAACGAAAGAGCCCGCAAGCTTTTGCTCAAGGTCGGTCTCGCGGACAAGGCCGAGTCCTATCCCTCGATGCTATCGGGCGGGCAGCAGCAGCGCGTGGCTATTGCGCGGGCGCTGGCGATGGAGCCGGCGCTGATGCTTTTCGACGAGCCAACCTCAGCGCTTGATCCGGAAACCATCGGCGAGGTGCTGAGCGTGATGAAGGCGCTGGCGGATGAGGGCATGACCATGGTGGTGGTGACCCATGAAATGGATTTCGCGCGACGCGTGGCGGACTGGGTCGTTGTGTTTGACAAGGGACGGATCATTGAAGAAGGGCCGCCCCGCCAGATATTCGACGCCGCAACGGTGGAGCGGACGCGGGATTTCCTGGGCCATCTCGGTTGGCATGGTGAAAGTGCAATCGACAAGACGAAGCCCGCCAGGGCAAAGCGCAAGACAGTGAAAAAACGGGAGAGAAGAAATGCTGAATGAACGTATCGAGCGGGCGGAGGTTTTCGTCGTCGGACCGGATACGGAGCGCTACACCTGGGCGGAAGGGATGAGCGACCAATATATGGTCAATATCATTCTGCGTCTCACCACGGGCAGCGGCCTTCAGGGCATTGCCGGTGCGGCGATGATTACTGGGCATGGCTTTGACCGTTCGGTGGGGGAAACACTGCGCTATCTCCTGCCTGATCTCATGGGCCAAACGCCGGCGGAACGCGAAGCGATCTGGCACCGCAGCCGCCATCTCGGCACGCCGCTGGTGCCGCAGGCGCAATCGCTCATTGATATCGCGTTGTGGGACATGACGGCGAATTACGCGGGCCTGCCGCTCTATCAGCTTCTTGGAGGCGCACGGCACAAGGTGCTCTCCTACGCCTCGACGCCGCTTCTTGCCGACAACCAGGCCTATATTGATTATGTGGCAGAGCGCCATGAGGAAGGCTTCAAGGCGGTCAAGTTTCATTGCTGGTGCAATCCGGCACGCGATCTGCCGATGTGCCAGGCGGTGGCCAAGCATTTTGAAGGCAAGGATATGGCATTGATGCTGGATGTGGAGCAGCGCTACGACCTTGCAAGTGCCATCAAGGTTGGCCGCGGCATTGGAGAATTGGATTTCAAATGGTTCGAAGCGCCGCTGGTGGATACGGATCTGGCGGGCTATCGGGAAATCAGGCGGCAAACCACGGTTCCGGTCATTGCCGCGGGCAATACCTGGACTGACTTGCAGCAGCTTTTTGCGGCGATCAATACGGATTGCTGGAGCGCGCTGCGGGTTGATGCCACGATTTGCGGCGGCATCACGCCGATCCGCAAGATCATGAGCCTGGCGGAAGCCAAGGGCATGACAGTGGAGGTGCAATGCTGGGGCTATACGCTTACCCAGGCGGCCAATCTCCATGTCATGCTGGCTTTTGGCAATTGCGATTATTTCGAGCAGCCGGTGCCCTATCCATCATTTGAGTATGGCTCCAACAATGTCATCCGCACGGACAAGGAAGGTTTTGTCCATGCACCCGAGGGATCGGGGCTTGGCATCGATGTGGACTGGAAAGCCGTGGAGAAGGCGTCACTCCTGAACTTTGAAGTCTGCCGCTAGAACACTTAACACAAGGAAACATGGTGATGGGTGATCGGGTCAAGGGCAAGAAGTGCCTCATTTATGGCGGAGGAACGGGAATTGGCCTTGCCTGCGCGGAAGCATTGGCTGGAGAGGGAGCTGCCGTTTTCATTTCGGGAAGGCGCGAAGGTGTTCTCAAAACTGCTGCCGCCAAGCTGGGAAAGGCGGGATATTCGGCGGGCGACGCCACGTCGGTGGCGGATGTCCAGCGCATTACCGCAAGTGCCGCTGATTTCATGGGCGGCCTTGATACAATCGTGATCAGCGCGGGCGCGGGCGGCAGAACTTCCATGTTCGATGCGGAGCCCGAGGAATTCCAGCGCATCATCGATATCAACATGCGGCCGGTTTTTCTCGCCGTCCGTTACGGCATCCCGCATCTTGTTGCAGCCAAGGCCGCATCGGTCATTGCCATCTCGTCCATGTACGGTCTGGTGGGCCAGCGCGAACGGGTGGCCTATTGCGGGGCGAAGGCGGGGGTGAATGGCATGGTCATGTCCATGGCGCTCGATCTTGCCGAGAAAGGAGTTCGGGTAAACGCCATCTGCCCGGGATTTGTTGAAACGCCGCTGTCCATTGAAGTTGCCAAGGCCGAACCGGATCCGGAAGCAGCGATGCGCGCCAAGCGGCTGATGCATCCCATTCCGCGGCCGGGAAAACTTGAGGAAATGGGCGAGCTGGCGGTTTACCTCGCCTCGGACCTTTCGGCCTTCATGACCGGACAGGCAATCGCAATTGACGGTGGCTACAGCATCCGCTGAGAGATCACTCGAAGAGAAGATCGGCGGACGGCGAATAGCGCGCCACTTTGTCCCGATCCAGCGCAATGCCAAGGCCGGGCCTCATCGGAATTTCCAGATAGCCTTCGCCATCGAGCTTGAAGGGCTCTGCGAGAATTCCATCCACATAGGGGCTGCCGCCGATGAACTCGACGACATCGACATGGGGCAGGGCGGCGGCGAGTTGCAGATCGGCGGCAACCCCGAGTGCCGTGTTCCAGCCATGGCCCACATATTTGATGCCGAATTCCTGGGCCATCCAGGCAATTCGCCGCTGCTCTGAAATGCCGCCAACCTTGGTGGCGTCGGGTTGAACGATGTCGAATGCGCCGCGCTGCAGCCATGGGGTGAAGCTCTGCCGGCGGGTGAGCACTTCGCCGCCGGCAATGGGTACAGGGCTTTGGCGACGCAATTCGCAGAAATCATCGATGGCATCGGGCTTCAAGGCTTCCTCGAACCAGCCCACATCATAGGCGGCCAGCATGTGTGAGGTGTTGATGGCCCAGCGCAGGCCGTTCGGCCAATAGGCGTCACTCGCTCCGGCATCGACAAACAACTGGCTGCTTTCTCCAACACCCTCGCGGGCCGCCTTGACGATGGCCTCGTCCAGCTTCCGGTCGTCGCGGCGGCCAAAGGGGCCCCAGCCAATTTTAAAAGCGCGAAAGCCCTGGGCGCGGTATTGCGCGAGCGTATCGCGCATGGCATCGGGCTCTTCCATCAGAAGGGAACAATAGGGTTTCACCCGTGTGCGATAAGTGCCGCCAAGCAAGCGGCCCACGGGCTGGCCCAGCGCCTTGCCCAGAATATCCCACAGGGCGATATCGATGCCGCTGATGGTATGGGTAAGCGTGCCGCCGCGGCCCATCCAGAAGGTGTTCTGGTTGAGCTTCTCGCTGACTCGCTCCGGCTCAAGGGCATTCTCGCCGGCATAAAGCGGCTCAAGAACTTTCAGGGCCGCTTCGACCAGCCCGCCATTGGTGAACACGCTGCCATGCCCGGTTATTCCGGCATCGGTGTGAACCGCGATGAGTGTATGCACCGAGTCTTCCGGTTTGATCTCGGTGGACCAGCCGCCCTTGGGGGATTCTCCCAGCAAAGGTGCTGCAACGATCGAGCGGATGGAAATTTTTTGCGTAGTCATTTTTGCCTTTAAAAAGTTGCCGATGCGCCGCCGTCGACGCTCAGGATTTGGCCGGTCACATATTGTGAATCGTCGGAGCAGAGAAAAAATGCCGGTCCCGCCATGTCCGCTGGCGTGCCGGCGCGGCGCATGGGAATGCGGCCATGCTTCACATAGATGTCGCGGAACCAGTCGGAATCATATTCATGGGAACCATCCGGCATTATCGACATGGGGGTGTCCACAAAGCCGGGAGCGATGGCGTTGACCATGATGTCGTAGGGCGCGAGTTCGACGGCCACGGCGCGGGTGAAGTTCACGATGGCGCCCTTCGCCGTGGCATAGGCGAGCTGATTGGGCCAGCCGCGCAGGCCCTGGATCGAGGCGATATTTAGAATGCGACGGCCCGCGCCTGATTTCTTGATGAGCGGCACAAAGGCCATGGTCATGCGGATGGCGCCGTCCTGGTTGATGTTGATGACGCGGGCGTACTGTTCCATCGTCATGGTCTCGATATGCGTGTCGGCCCCGATGGCGGCGTTGTTGACGAGGATTTCGCAGCGGCCGTGAAGGCCTCCGATTTTCTTCGCCAATTCCGCCACGGATGCGTCGTTGCCGATATCAACGGGGATGACCGAGGCTTTGCCTCCTGCCACGTTGATTTTTTCGGCAGCAAGTTTGGCGGTATCGGTTTTTATATCGGCCAGCACGACGGATGCGCCTTCTTCTGCCAATCTTGCGGCGATGCCGTAGCCAATCCCTTGCGCGCCGCCGGTGATAACGGCAACGCGACCGGCCAGCCTTTGTGCGGTGTTGTTCATTTCATTCCTCACTGAGTTCGCCCCCGGGCTTCAGCCGCCAAGCTGTCACGAGGGCCAGGATGATTGTCACCAGCAGCACGAGTGTCACCAGTGCATTGATTTCCGGGGTGAAGCCCACGCGCATCATGGCCCAGAGC
>DATLDM010000069.1:0-36326 GCA_035525875.1 Aestuariivirga sp. | reverse complement strand
ACCGTCTCGACAAGCCGACGGTGGGTTTCGAGGATGGCGGACAGCTCGCGTCCGTCCTCCAGAGACGTTTCACCGCTCGCTATCGATTGTAATAATGTTGCGTGAAATGTTTTGAGTGCCTGGGCGTCATCCAGCTTTTCTGGCAGCTGCAATTCTACATATGTTGGTTCCGGCTGCGGCTTGGGATGAATGTACGGCGCAGCAAGTCTGGCGGCATGCATGCGCAAGTCTTCGGGCTTCTCTGTGTCGCGCATAATTCGCAAAGCAAAGGCGCAAGGTGTTTCACCCTCTTCCGCAAGGGTCATAAGTGCCAGCGTCCGCTTGTTGCGCGAGCCTGGCACACGACCTTTGTAAGAATTCTCTCCTGCAATCATTTCAAATATCTCTTGTTTAGAAATCGCTTCTAGACTCGTAGGAGAGTCACTGGCGGCGTTTTGCTGTTTTGGAGTCCGTGATGGCCCTGAACATCGAAATCGACTCCACGAGTCATTTCTGAGTCATGGCGGGGCTCGATCATCCCATTGCGCGCCCATTATTGCCTCCGTAGTGAAATTGAATTGTTTATGTAAATCCGGGTCATGGTGGTTCCTTAGTGAAGAGGTTCTGGGAAATAGGCGTTGAACAAACCAAAATCGCGCGGCGTCTTGCCCGTGGACTTCGCGAGAAAGGTTCCAACCGATGCAATCGCGGCGCTGGTTTCTGCAGCAAAGACGTGAGCCTCGGCAGTCGCGCCGTTTTGCAGGGCGAAATTGCTTCCAGCGCCTGCGAGGCGAAGTGCAATAGGATTTGGCCGTCTATTAGGCTTGCCGGAGCACGCTGAGCCAAAGACTGGCGCTCGAACGTCCATGCGGTGACTGCCTGGCCCACGTCTGAATCAGCAGGAGCGTAGGCGTATTCGCCTAGAATGAGCCGTTGGGCTTCACTTTGAAGTGTGAGCGTCTGCTGCAAAGTCGCAGGGGTTGGTTTTGAGGGTGAGTGTTTCATTATGCGGCTGCTTTCCATCCGGCCAGCGCCGACGTGAGTTGTGCGGTTATTAATTCGGGCGGAATGAGACAGCCCTTCTTTCCGGGTGGTGGACCCCACGCCGGTGACCAGTCCTTGGTATTGATGGCTGCCTGAATGTTGCGATGCCAGGTCACGGCGTCGAACTGCTTCGGCTGAGGCAGCTGGCCAAATTCAGTGTCGAGTGCCTTGGAGACGTAGGCTATGGGATCAAGGGTTCCGGCTTTGACTGCGGCGCGGATCATGGCGAGCAACTTTTCCTTGCCGTCTTTTTTAGTTTCGGTCCGCTTAAGCCATTTCCCAATGATTGATCTATTGGGGTTAGGGGAAGTGGTTTTGAGAAGTTCGATACCTTCGTTCCAAACCTCCTTTGAAACTGAAGGCGTGTCAGCGCCCGCTTCGACAGAAGCGGAATTTCCCTTCGAAGAAGTATTTGTTAAATCTGTACTTAGTATACGTCCTGATTTACCGGATACGGTCGCTCCGTAAACGGCCAAACCGGAAATGGTGTTTTGCTGGGGTTTTACCGCTTCCTGATTTTCCGTAAGCGGTGATTCAAGAAACGGTTCATTTTGTGGAATTTCCTCTTCCACTACGTTTGACTGTGGGCAGTCAAAGACGTGGTACTCTATGCTGCTAAACTGGCTGCGGCTGGCTCGATTCTGAGCCCTCTTCACATAGCCCGCAGCTTCAAGTTCCTGCATGATGACATAAACCCGGTCCCGACCTATGCCGAACCGTTTGCCAATGTCGGCAATACTGACTTTCCAGTCCTCCGGCTTGGCCAATAGGTAAACCAGTGCGCCAAGAGTATCGGCCTTGAGCCTGTCGTCATTGCTGACGGAATTCGGGATCACGGCATAGCTGCCGGCGTGTTTGCGCTTGATTATCATGCGGCCTGTTCCATTTCGTCACTGAATTGATTGGGGTCCCGGACCAAATTCGTGGCCATGTCGCACCAAAGATTGATCGTCCCGATTGGACCGGAGCGCTGCTTTTCAACTAGCAGCTCCATTGTGTGCCTTGTGGCGTCGAGTTCAGCCATCCGGTCAGCTTCGCCAGCAGAGTCAGAACAGCGCTTGCGTTCAAGATAGTAGGCGGCTCGATATGCAAACATAACCGTGTCGGCATCCTGCTCGATGGAGCCGGATTCACGCAAGTCAGCCAACTGGGGGCGCTTGTCATCGCGGCTTTCCACGCCACGATTCAACTGCGCCAGAGCAACAACGGGGCAATCCAGACGCTTGGCCATTTCGGCGAGACGGCTTGAATTCTCAGTGTATTCGTTGACTTTTGATGGCGTGTTGGGATGGCGCATCTTGTGGAGATGATCGACAACCACCAGATCGAGGGTCCTGCCGCTGCGTTCCAGCTTGGACTTGGCAACCTGGATACGGGCTTCAAGTTCGGGAGCAGACAGTCCCGGTGCATCATCGATGATGTAAGGCCAGGATTTCATTTCCTTAGCCGCTGATTCAATCCAGCGCATTTCGGTATCGTTGACAGCTCCACGAAGTATCCGTTGGTAATCGACTACAGAAGCCGTTCCCGGGGTCCACAGACGACAACTGACAAGCCGGGGCGTCAACAGGGCAACCGGCATTTCAAGACTGGCGTAGAAGACGCCAGCGCCACGTTCAGCGACATTGTAGGTCAATTGGCAGGCTAGAGCCGTCTTGCCCATGGAAGGACGCCCGCCCAGGATGACGTATTCCCCTCGGTGAAGTCCACCGGTCAGGCGATCGATGGCTGCAATCCCCGTTGGGACGGCGTTGCGGTCAACTTCCCCATTTCGGATGCGCCCAATGCGATCCACCATAGCGCTACTGGCCTCACCCAGGGTGAACGCCGTTTTACGAGTTGAGCCATTCTCAAACAGGGCCTGCATAGCTTCAACATGGCTGGCCAAGGTTGGTCTGAAGGTCTCATCAATGGTCACAGTACCGGCGTCAGCAATGAGCTTGGTTGCCGCCTCAATGACGACGCGGCGGGCCGACAAGTCGCGCAACAATTCGGCATGAGGCCGCAGGGATAATAACGGCACCGCGCTGGACATTAGGCGGGCGAGATAAACAAAACCGCCGATTTCATTGAGTGTTTCGTCTTTTTCAAAGGCGGACTTGAGCGTCAATGGCGTGGCAGGCTTGCCCGCAGAGCACAAAGTTGCGATGGCATTGAATACGCGAGCATGAACAGGCTCTGCGAAATGGTCAGGGGTCAACAACCCAGCGACTTGGGGCCAATACACCAATGCGTTGTCAGACAGCAGTGAGCCAAGTACAGCCTGCTCCGCTTCCAGATTGGAATGCAGCAACTCTTGGTTATGGTGTTGCGCTTCTCCCATCAGGCTGCATTCTCCGAAAAGCCGGATTTCAACCAGTCGATGAGAAATTCCTGCGGGTCTTTGCTATGCATCCCGGCTATGAGGCGGATAGACCGGGCAAGCTCCGGAGGGATGCTCACGGCCAACGAACCGTCAGTAGGCGGCAATCCTTCAGGGATGCAGGCTCGGAGGGTCGAGTTCTGACGGAGCAGTATGACGTTAGTACTCATGCTGCCATCCCAGACAATCGGTCAGCAATCCAACGATCAATCTCGGATTCCGCCCATCCCTTGCGCCCCTGGCTGATGGAAACGGGCTCTGGAAATTGCTTTAGCTTGCGCATCCGCCAAATCGTCGGCTTGCTCAGGCTTGTGCGATGAAGGACCTCATCTACTGGAACAATCCGTTCGCAGTGACTAATTTCCGAATGTGTAACATCGTCGATTCGCATAAATTTTCTCCGAATTGCCTAAACTCGGATGAAACTAGCTGACGAATGTCCCGGTCAATATAGTCTGATTATTTTGGTGCGACCAAAAAACTACGGGGCGCGAGTGTCTGTGAAAACGGGCCGCCAATCCTTTAACATTTCTACAAACTCAACGATGATTTTGTCCTTGTCATAACCGCATTCTTTTAACATAGACATTGCAGCTTTCATATCCTCGTCATCTACGCCCCTGGTCTCAAAATTGAATTTCTTTGTCCAGCTATCAATCGTAGAAGCTTTGCAATTCTTGTAGAAACCATTCTTGTCAAGAATATCTGCAACAATCTCCAATGCTTTTTTTCGTGTGGGACGCCCAGGATGTCTCGTTTTTAGTAAAAGGGATACCAATAGCGCGGCCTCGCTTTGAGCGCGTTCGATTGCCCTTCGAGACGTTTTGCCTTTCCGCTTTGCTGTCCAAAAATCAAAAATAGGGTGGTTTTGTCCATTTTCGATTGCCTCGAAGAACGACTCTATAGCAACAGAGTACTTCGAGAGGAGCAATATTTGCGCCTCAGAATCGTCCTCATTTGCTTTATTTTCTTTATCTGTCGGAACAGCATTTAGAACACTGCTCGCATTTCTCTCAAACAGTTTTTTGCACACGTTCATTGCGTCAATAGTAATAAGTGCTTCTATCGCGGCGGATGAAACGGCGGGTGGAAGAAATGGATTGAATTCCACTTCCCCCCGGAAAAAGGGCTCCAACTCAGTGACAAGTTTTAAAATTTTCTCACGGTTTGCTTTTTTTCGAAAACTCATTGACGGGCCTTTATTTTGACGACGTTAGATGGCGAAGCGCCCAACCCAACAATCCTGCTCAACTCACTGGCCCAAGACTCTAGCGCTAATTTCTTCTCATTCGCATAGTCGTAGTGAATGTAAACGCGACTTGTGATGGTGCGGCGCATTTCTGTTCCATGATTCAACACGCGGCCTACGTTATGATTGGGTATGCCGAGCCTCGCCATATGTGTGGCGGCGGTGCGTCTGAGGTCGTGCGGTGTTGCGGGTTTGGCCTTTAGGCCTAGCTCCTTGAGGCTCAGTCTCATCGCATGGGAAAGCGCATTGACCTGTATGGCTGCCGTAAGGCCCAGCGCCCTGCCCTTACGGGGACGGCTTGAGAAGATGAAGTCGCTGTCACCCGACAGGCTTAGTGCCTGCTTAAACAGCTTTGCGGCAAGTTTTGACAGGGGCACGAAATGCGCTTCCTTGTTCTTAGTACGCTTGGATGGGATCAGCCATGAGCCATTTTCAAGGTTTAGCTCTGCCTTGGTCGCCCCGCACACTTCACCAGGGCGCTGCGCGGTTGCCAAGATGATCTTGAGGATCAGACGAGAGCGTTCGCCCATTGGGGCATCGTGTAGACCCTCCCAGAAGGCTTTGATCTCATCAACAGATAATGCCCGGTCTTTGCCGGTCTCCTCAATATCGGTACCCATATTGAGCGCCGGATTGATCGGGAGGAGGTCTTTGGAGACCCCCCATGAAAGGGCGCGCCGCAATGCAGCCAATGTCCGGTTCACGGTCACGGTTGCTCCCCGGTCCCGCACGGCTTCAATGACGTGGCGAATATGGCCACGATTGAGATCCGGCAGCTTGATGCTACCAATGAGGGGGCGAACATCTTTGTTAAAGATGCGTTTGCATTCCCGCGTCCATACCGCATCGGGCCGTTGATGCTTCTCTAGAAAGAGGTCTAGGAGCTGTCCCAGCGTGTCCGCTATCTTGTAATCGGAAACAAGGCCTGCCGGATCGGTGCCCGCCCGGATCATAACCTTTTTGGCCTCAGCCATCGCTCGTGCATCGGCAAGACCAAGCGCTGGGAATTCGCCTAGCGTCAAACGCCGCTTCTTAGCATCGCCCTTGCGCCGATACAGCAATGCCCAGGATTTGGCCCCTGTAGGCGTCACACGTAACGCTAGGCCCTTGGTGTCAGGGTCAGTGAAGTCCGTGCGCTTGGCTACCTTTAGGGCTTCTATCGCCCTTGTAGTCCATTTGAGAGTCAATCTGTCGTTGGCCAAACTTGCCTCGTGAGCCTTCAAATCCCGCTTGGGGTTCCACTGGGGTTCCAAAAATGCAAGATTTAGTGAAATTCCATGAAACGACCTGAAACGCAAATCACCGCATTTTTACTGGTATAACCCAGTTCAGACGGTTTCACTATAGTGCATGGGATTTCATATACAACCGACTTTTAATCAGTAGGTCGCGCGTTCGATCCGCGCCGGGCTCACCAATTAAGCCGCTCTTAAAAAGCGCTCAACCAGCCTGCCCCAAAACACCGGCCCCTTGACCAGAAGCTCGTCATTGAAGTCATATCCTGAGTCATGCAGGGACCGGCTCTTGCCGTTGCCAAGGCCGAAGTAACACGAGGGCACAACTTCCTGCATGAAGGCAAAATCCTCCGAAAACATGAAGGGCCCGCGCATATCCACCCGCGCCGGATCCTGGCCCAGTTCAACTGCCACCTCGCGCACCAGATTGGCATGTTCCGGGGTGTTATAGCCCGGCGGATAGCTAATCCCTGGATTATAGATGATGTCGGCTTCGCAGCCGAAAGCCTTGGCCTGCAGTGCAATCAGCGATTCAATCCGTTTGCGGATCAATTCCCGCGTAACTTTTGTACAAGTGCGAACCCCGATGTTCAAACGCGCATCCCCGGGAATGATGGTGGCCAGCGCCCCCGATTGAAATGAGCCGACTGTAATCACAGCAGGGTCAAGGGGATCAACATTGCGGGCTACGATGGATTGCAGCGCCAGGACAATTCCTGATGCAGCCACAATCGGGTCCGCCGCCATGTGCGGAAGCGCACCGTGGCCGCCAAGGCCCTGGACCGTCACTTCAACAATATCAACCGCAGCGGTAATCGCACCTGACCGTACCGAAATTTGCCCGGTTTCATCACCCGGAATGTTATGCAGCGCAAAAATTGCATCGCAGGGAAAGCGTTTGAACAGTCCCTCCTCAATCATGCGCTTGGCCCCGCTGATGTCTTCCTCAGCGGGTTGAAAAATAAGATGCACCGTGCCATCGAAATTCTGCGTCTCAGCAAGGTAGCGCGCCGCACCCAGCAGCATGGTGGTATGCCCATCATGGCCGCAGGCATGCATCTTGCCAGCCGTGCGCGAAGCATAGGTCAAATTGGTTGTCTCATGCATGGGAAGGGCGTCCATGTCGGCCCGGATGCCCATGGCACGCCGGCTGCTTCCTTTTGTAAGCGTTCCCACAACTCCCGTGCCGGCAACACCCGCCGTCACCGCAAAGCCTAGTTTGTTGAGCTCCGCGGCAACGATCTTCGCCGTCCGGAACTCCTCAAAGCAAAGCTCCGGATGCATGTGGAGGTCATGCCGGATGGCGGCGAGTTCGCCTGCGAATCTTGAAATCAGTTCCTGGCTCATCGCCGCGATGGTACCAGACCTTCAAAATAGTTGAAAGCACGGGTGATCAGGAAGGTAAGCACAAAATAAACGAATGCCAGAAACAGCAAAGGTTCATAGATTAGAAAGGTATCCTGGCGAATTCTTGATGTAACTCCCATCAATTCCATGACTGGAATCGTGAAGGCAAGTGGAGTGGAGAGCAGTTGGGAAATCGTTTCGCCGGCGAGCGTCGGCAGCACCTGCCGCACGGCCCGCGGGAACCAAACACGGGTTAACACCTTCCATGGCGACATGCCAAAAGCGCGCGCCGCTTCCAATTCCCCTTTTGGCACGCCAAGAAATGCACCGCGCATCACTTCGCCTTCGTAACCGGCAAAATTGAGGGTAAAGGCAAGCAGCGCGTAATAGAAAGCATCGAGCCGGATGAGCCACATGAAATTTTCTTTAAATGTGGGAAACTCTGCCCCAATCACCGGGAAAAGGGAGCCGACGCCATAGTAAAGAAGCCATAGCTGGACCAAAAGCGGGGTTCCGCGAATGAAGGTGCAATAGCCACGGGCAAGATAGCGCAAGGGCCAAGGTCCAGTCACCTGAACAAGTCCGATGGGAACGGCCAGCATAAAACCGATTACGACAGACCAGAATAGCAAAACCAGCGTCAGGTAAAGCCCGTGGGCAAGAAGAGGGAAGTATTGTGGAAGCCAATCCCAGACCATGCTGCTTCAAGCCAATTTTGGCTGGCCCCGCCTCACGCGTCGTTCTAGCCAGCCGAATACCTGGTTCGAAATCAGCGTGATGGAGAGGTAGACGAGTGCTAAAATGACGTAAAACATCAAATAGAGCTTGCTGACGGCGGCAGCCTGACGGGTAGCCAAAGCGAGCTCCATAAATCCCACAACGGAGATAAGTGCCGAAGCCTTGGTGATATTGAGCCAAAGATTGGCCATGCCGGGTATGGCATATGGCAGCATCGCTGGAAGTACGATGCGCCTGAAACGCAGGAAGGGCGACATGCCATAAGCTTTTGCCGCTTCAATTTGGCCAATTGGAACTGCCTGTATGGCGGCCCGCAGAACTTCCGTCGAAAACGCGCCGTAAACAAAGCCGAGCACAAAAATTGCGGCAACCAGGCCGTTGACTTCGATGGGTCCTAATCCGATTGAGACAAGCATACGGTTGATGCCATCCGTACCGGCATAATAGAGAAGCAGGATGAGCACGAGGTCGGGCACCGCCCGCACCAGTGTTGTGTAGCCTTCGAGCGTATTTTTGAGCCACTTGCCGCCTGTCAGCTTGCCCATGGCCCCGCATAATCCGAGGCTTATTCCCAACGCATAGGCAAGTACCGAAATTTGAATCGTGCGCATTAACCCCCAGAACATCTCGTCGCCATAGCCGGTCGGGCCCAAAGCCAGCAAATCAAAATTGATGAGGACGGCGAAAACCAACATTCAGTACTTCCTGTTGATAGCGGCCGCCCATATCAGGCGACCGCCACATCTACCAAATGTTAAAGGTCTGGAGGCGTCACGATTTTGCCCGTCAGTTTCCACTTGTCGGTAATGGGTGCAAACGCTCCCTTGTCAGCCATCGCCTTGATGCCCCCATTGAGCTTGGCGAGGAGCTCTGTGTCCTCTTGGCGGACACCAAAGCCAACACCGGCTCCCAGAATTTCAACATCGAGCGGAACGGCACCCTTCTGTTCGCAACAGGCCGTGCCTTGTTCAGAAGCAAGGAACGCATCAAGCGCCACACCGTCAGCCATCACGTAATCAAGACGGCCAGCGGCAAGGTCAGCGTTCGCCTCATCTTGCGTGGCATAGGTTTTTACAATGCCGCCCTTGGGCGCATAATATTTGTCGAGATACCGGGAATGCGTTGTTGAGACCTGCACGCCGATATTCTTGCCCGAAAGGTGCTCCGGTGAGAAATCCTTGTCGTCGCTCTTCGGCCCGATGATGACGGCGGCCGAATTATAATAGATGTCCGAGAAGCTGATCGTCTTCTTCCGTTCGTCAGTCACTGACATGGATGACAGGATCGCATCAAATTTCTTGGAGGTGAGGGCCGGAATGATGCCATCCCATGCCACTTCCTCGATCGTGCACTTCTCGCCGATTTCGGCGCAAAGCGCATTCATGAAATCAACTTCCCAGCCAACCCAAACGCCGGAAGCGTCCTTTGAAGTGAACGGTGCATAGGGTTCAGCCGCAACACCAAATTTAAGGTCAGCATAGGCTGGTGCCGCCGTAAACATTGCGCAGGCGGCAATTGCGCCAAGCATCACGCGTTTTGTATATTTCATCGTATTCTCCTTATGAACTATGCTTTTTTTGGCTTTCGTACTAAACCCGGAGAGTGAAACCCACTTGGATTTAGCACGCAGTACACGTTTCCAGCGTCCAGGATGGCCGCCGGCCTTGATGGCTTATGGTTTTGGTAAAACCAGTTTACCCGTCAAATTCCACTTCGCCGAGATTTGCTCGAATGTGCCCTTGGCGGCCATCGCCTTAATGCCAGCATTGAACTTATCCCTTAATGCCGTATCCTCCTTGCGGATGCCAAGACCCACACCGTCCCCAAATATGTCTGCATCACGTTCAACCGAACCTTTGACTTCGCAGCAACTGCCCTGGTCAGTTGCCAGAAAAGCATCAAGGGCGGTGCCGTTGGCCATCACATATTCAAGGCGTCCCGCCGCAAGATCGGCATTTGCTTCATCCTGCGTGGCATACGTCTTCACCAAAACACCCTTTGGCGCGTAGTACTTGTCCATATAGCGGGAATGCGCTGTTGAAACCTGCACACCCACATTTTTGCCTGTCAAATGCTCTGGTGTGATGTCCTTGTCATCACCCTTTGGTCCGATGATCACGGCGGCTGAATCATAATACATGTTTGAGAAATCGATGACTGCCTTGCGCTTTTCCGTGATCAGCATCGACGACATGATCGCATCGAACTTGCTGGCCTGCAGGGCCGGGATAATGCCATCCCATGCTACTTCTTCGATCGTGCATTTTTCGCCGATCTCGGCGCAAACCGCATTCATGAAGTCAACCTCCCAGCCAACCCAAACGCCTGAGGCATCTTTCGAGGTAAACGGTGGATAGGGTTCGGCGGCAACACCGAACTTCAGGTCAGCCATGGCGGGCGATGCCGAAACCATGAGTGCCAGTGTTGCCGCGGCCATCAAAATTCTACGCGAAATCTTCATATGCTTCTCCCTCTGATCGATTGCCAGCACGTGAGGCTGGCGGATCTAATTGTTTCAACCTTCCGATACAAACAAATGCGGACTCTGCCCCATCCATTTGTCCCCCAATTTCCTCATCCCCGTCATTCAATGAATGCCGGAGACGAACTGTTTGCAGCGCGCGCTTTTCGGCGCGCCGAATACCTGTTGTGGTGGACCCTCTTCTTCAATGACGCCCTTGTGCAGATAAATGACATGACTTGAAACATCGCGCGCGAACTTCATTTCGTGGGTGACCAGGATCATCGTCCGGCCCTCATTGGCAAGATCGCGGATAACCTTCAGAACCTCGCCCACCAGTTCCGGATCGAGCGCCGATGTCGGCTCATCAAACAACATCACCTTGGGTTCCATCGCCAGGGCCCGCGCGATTGCCGCGCGCTGCTGCTGCCCCCCTGAAAGGAAAGCGGGATATTGGTCCCTCTTCTCATAGAGACCAACCTTGTGGAGAAGCTTTCCGGCCCGTTCAATGGCCTCGGCTTTTGAAAGTCCCAGTACATGAACCGGGGCCTCAATCACATTTTGCATCACCGTCAAATGCTGCCACAGGTTGAAACTCTGAAACACCATGCCCAGTTTGGTGCGGACCCGCTCAAGCTGGTGCCGGTCGCTGGGGTGCAGATTGCCGTCCCGGTTTGGCTTTAATGCAACCTCGTCGCCAGTCACCACGATGCGGCCCTTGGTGGGCATCTCAAGGAAATTGATGCAGCGCAAAAAAGTGCTTTTGCCGGAGCCCGAGGCCCCGATCATGGAGACGACTTCGCCTTCTCGCGCCTCAAGGGAGACCCCTTTGAGCACCTCAAGTTCGCCAAACCGTTTGTGCAAATCCTCAACCACGACGGCCAAAGGCCGTTCTTCACTTCTTGGCGCAGGTCGTGCTGCCATGCGGTCTCCCCCTTCGAGGGCTTGTGCCCTTCTTGCGAGCCTTACCTTAACACCGATTCCGATTTGCGCAATTCGTGAATTTCATGACAAAATATTACCGGTTGGCGATCTGGGCGGCCTTTTGCACCAGAACTTCCGCCTGGCGAACCGAGGCATAATCTATCAGCCGCCCATCAAGTGACACCGCACCCTTGCCCGCCTTGGCGGCTTCCTCCATGGCAACCAGGATGCGCTTGGCCCGGGTTACATCGGCTTCCGAAGGCGACATCACCTCATTGGCCAGGGCAACCTGGGAGGGATGAATGGCCCATTTACCCTCGCATCCCAGTACCGCCGCGCGCAGGCCCGCCGCCCGGAAAGCCTCAGAATCGGAAAAATTGCCAAACGGCCCATCCACCGGCCGAAGGCCGTTGGCCCGTGCGGCCACCACCATCCGGGAAATCGCATAATGCCACATGTCGCCCCAATGGGTTTCGCGTGATCCATCGGCCAACGGCTCCGTGAGCACCGCGTAGTCCGCATTGGCGCCCCCAATTGACGTGGTACGCGCCTTGGTGGACGCCGCATAGTCTGCCACGCCAAAGTGAAGCGACTCATTGCGCTTGGATGCGGCTGCAATTTCATGAACATTTTGCATGCCAAGAGCGGTCTCGATGATCATCTCAAAGCCCACCCGCTTCCTCCGGCCTTTGGCTGCTTCAATCTGTGTACAGAGCATATCGATGGCATAGACATCCGACGCCGTGCCGACCTTCGGAATCATGATGAGATCAAGGCGGTCCGAAGCCTGTTCGAGAACGTCCACAACATCGCGGTACATGTAGTGGGTATCCAGTCCATTGATCCGGACGGACAGTGATTTACGTCCCCAGTCAATATCGCCAATCGCCTGAATGATGTTCTTGCGGGCCTGTTCCTTATCATCGGGGGCAACCGCATCCTCAAGATCAAGGAACACCACGTCAGCAGCAGATTTCGCTGCCTTTTCAAAGAGCTGCGGCTGGCTGCCGGGTACGGCAAGTTCGCTGCGGTTAAGCCGTGCCGCGGCTTGCTCGACGGTAAAAAAACTCATGGGATAAATCCTCTGATCAATGCTGCATTGCCCACAAACTAGTCGCAAGTTGCAGCACACCGCAATCCCCGTGCGACAATTGTTGCCGGAAAATATCGTCAGTAGACGGATTAAATAGGGCTGGCTTCGTCGCCTCCTGAGCCATGCGAGTAGTAAAACGCAATCGCCTGGGAGCGGTTCCTGAAGCCGAGTTTCTCATAGAGGTTTCGTAAGTGGAATTTCACCGTGTTGATGGAAATTCCGAGTTCCTTTGACAACTCGTTGTTGGTGCGCCCACGAGCCAGCGCCGAAAGCATCGTCTTCTCGCGGTCGGTCAACTCTTCGCGCGGGTCGCGTTTGAGCGCCCGCACATCAAGGAAGGGAAACACCATGCGCCCCTCCGAAACAGCCGCAACGATATCAAGCAATTGCTCTGGCGCCGTGTCACGCGTGCAGAACCCCGCAGCGCCTGCCGTCATGGCGCGGCGTGGAATGTCAGGATCAGTGGACGAAGCATAGATCACGATGCGTGGCGGCTTGGGCCTGTCGCGCAAAATCGCCAAAAGGCGCTCGGCCCCAAGCAAGGGCAGCGACCAGTCGATCACCCCTAAAGAAACCGGAGCACGCAAACATGCCTCCAAAAAACCCTCGGCCGTCTTGGAAGACGCAATCAGACTAAAACGGCGGTCCCGGTCAAAAATTTCCGCAAGCGCCTGCAACATCAGCGGATTGGGATCACCAAGGATAAGGTCAATAGGGTTATTCATGGCCAATCTCTACCCTAATGGGTAGGTACAGGCAAGCGCATGAACAATTTTATATCCAAAAGAATAGGAAAAACACCATTCTTTTGGATGCCAAGAGGCCAGTGTTCCGAGTGTTTCGGTATTTTACCTACCCATTCATATTGGCCCTCACGAGTCCGGAATGAACCGGAATTTTTCAGGGAGGATACCATGCCGGGCATCAGGGGATTGTTTATTCCGGGACCAACCAATGTGCCCCAGGCCGTGCGCCTTGCCATGGATATCGCCATGGAAGACCAGCGCGCGCCCGATCTTCCGGCTTTTACGCTCCCCCTGTTTGATGACCTGAAGAAAATTTTCAAAACTCGTGACGGTCAGGTATTTCTGTTTCCCTCTTCCGGCTCCGGCGGATGGGAAGCGGCCATGACTAACACCCTGTCACCCGGTGACAAGGTTCTCATCGCCCGCTTCGGCCAGTTCTCCCTGCTCTGGGCCGACATGTGCGTTCGTCAGGGTCTCGACGTTGATGTCGTTGATGTACCCTGGGGCGAAGGCGTGCCCGTTGAAATTTTCGCCGAAAAGCTCAAGAGCGACAAAGCCCATACCTACAAGGTCGTGATGGTCACTCACAATGAAACGGCAACCGGCGTAGTGAGCGATGTGGCCGCGGTGCGCCACGCATTGAATGATGCCGGACACCCCGCCCTGCTCTTCGTCGATGCCGTGAGTTCGCTTGCCTCCATCGATTTCCGCATGGATGAATGGGGCGTCGATGTCTGCGTCTCGGGTTCGCAGAAAGGTTTCATGATGCCCGTAGGACTTGCCATCGTCGGGGTGTCCCAGAAGGCCCTTGCTGCCCGCAAAGCCGCTGGCCTGCGTCGCAGCTATTTCGATTTCGACGAGATGATCAAGGCGAACAAGGATGGTTTCTTCCCCTACACCCCGCCAACCCACATGCTCCGCGCCCTTCGCGCCTCTATCGATCTCCTCCACGCAGAAGGCCTCGAGAATGTATTCGCAAGGCACTACCGCCTGGCCGAAGGCGTGCGCCGCGCCGTTTCCGCCTGGGGCCTCTCGCTCTGCGCCAAAGCGCCAAAGTGGCATTCCGATACGGTGAGCGCCATCGTAATCCCGGAAGGTTTTGACAGCGCCGCCCTCGTGAAGCACGCCTACAACCGTTACAATCTATCCCTTGGTGTCGGTCTCAACAAAGTTGCCGGCCGCGTCTTCCGCATCGGCCACTTGGGCGATCTCAATGAAATTATGTGCATGATGGCGCTGGCCGGATCCGAAATGGCCATGCGCGACCTCGGCATTCCTGTTGACGCCGGTTCTGGTGTTGCAGCCGCGCAGGAATACTACCGCGAAACCGGCGCCGCCGCAGCCTTGAGAAAGGCCGCCTGATCATGGACATTCACGAATATCAGGCCAAGGAAATTCTCGCAAAATTTGGTGTGCCAATTCCAAAGGGCGCACTGGCCTATAGCCCCGAGCAAGCGGCCTATCGCGCCCGCGAAATCGGCGGCAAGCTCTGGGTGGTGAAGGCCCAGGTTCACACCGGCGGCCGCGGCAAGGCAGGCGGCGTAAAGCTCTGCCGCAACGAGGACGAAGTCACCGATGCCGCTGACGAACTGCTCGGCAAGAAACTGGTGACGCATCAGTCCGGCCCTGCTGGCAAAATAGTTTACCGCCTCTACGTCGAAGGCGGCGTGGCCATCGCCCGTGAACTCTATCTGGGCTTCGTCCTTGATCGCAAATCCGAGCGCGTCATGGTCGTGGCCTCCGCCGCAGGCGGCATGGAAATTGAGGACATCGCGGAAGAAAAACCCGAGTCGATCGTGCGCATCAGTGTGGAGCCCGCTGTTGGCATGCAAGCCTTCCAAGCCCGCGAACTCGCCTTCGCCCTTGGCCTCGCTCCTGCGCAAATCCAACAGGCTGTCTCAACTATTCTCGGCTGCTACCGCGCCTTTGAAGAACTTGACGCCACCATGGTTGAAATCAATCCGCTGATCGTGACTGAAGACGGTTCCGTCATGGCCCTTGATGCCAAGATGACCTTCGACGACAACGCCCTGTTCCGCCATCCCGCAATCGCCGAACTGCGCGATAAATCCCAGGAAGATGCCCGCGAAACCCGCGCCAATGACCGCGGTCTTTCCTATGTGGGCCTCAGTGGCAATATCGGTTGCATTGTGAACGGCGCTGGGCTCGCCATGGCCACCATGGACATGATCAAGCTGGCAGGCGGCGAACCGGCCAACTTCCTCGACATCGGCGGCGGCGCAACGCCTGAACGCGTGGCCAAGGCCTTCAAGCTTGTGACATCCGATGTGAATGTCGAAGCTATCCTCGTCAATATCTTCGCGGGCATCAACCGCTGCGACTGGGTCGCCGAAGGCGTAGTCCAGGCGCTCGAAAAAAATCCGATGAAAGTGCCGGTCATTGTCCGCCTCGCCGGAACCCATGTCGAAGAAGGCCGCAGGATTCTCGCCCGTTCCGGCCTTCCGATCATCCGTGCCAATACCCTGGCGGAAGCCGCCCAACGCGCCGTTGCCGCCTGGAAAAACGACAAGTCCGCAACCCTGAAAGTGGTGAACGCATGACCGTCCTCCTTCATCGAAAAACCGCTGTTCTGGTCCAAGGCATCACCGGTAAGATCGGCTCCTTCCACGCCAAGGAAATGATGGATTACGGAACCAACGTCGTGGGTGGCGTTACCCCCGGCAAGGGCGGTGCATCCGAGCACGGGGTTCCCGTCTTCGACACCATGAAGGAGGCCGTGGAGAAGACCGGCGCAACCGCAAGCATCGTCTTCGTGCCGCCGCCTTTTGCAGCCGATTCAATTATGGAAGCAGCTGATTCGGGCATCCGCACCTGTGTGGCCATCACCGATGGCATTCCGGCCCAGGATATGATCAGGGTCAAGCGCTACATGCGCCGCTACCGCGCTGAAAACCGCATGTGCCTGATCGGCCCAAACTGCGCCGGCATCATTTCGCCGAGCAAGGCCCTCCTTGGCATCATGCCCGGCAATATCTATCTTTCAGGGCACGTCGGCATCGTCGGCCGCTCCGGTACGCTTGGCTACGAAGCCGCAGCACAAATGAAGGAACTCGGCATCGGCGTCTCCACCAGCGTTGGAATCGGTGGTGACCCAATCAATGGTTCATCCTTCAAGGACATCCTCGAACTCTTCGAAGCCGACCCCGAAACCCATGCGGTTGTCATGATCGGCGAAATCGGCGGACCCCAGGAGGCAGAAGCCGCCGAATACATCAGGGACCACATGAAGAAGCCGGTGATCGCCTACGTGGCGGGCCTGTCAGCCCCCAAGGGCCGCAAAATGGGTCATGCCGGCGCCATCATCTCAGCCTTCGGCGAAAGCGCTTCGGAAAAGGTGGAAATCCTCCGCGAAGTGGGCGTTGCAATTGCGCCGACACCAGCCGAAATCGGCATCACCGCGCAACGGGTTTTGAAGGCCGCCTGAAGAAACGCCCGGCCCATCACCCAGAATAGCAGGCGGATTCTTGCGCCAGAAGCTCTTCGCTTTACCTTCTCACAGTTTCTGGGCTAATCTGAATTTTGGACCACATGGTCAAACACGTATTTTCATGCATGGAACCCGGTTGCTTGCAACTCGGAAGCCAAACGTCAACGACAAGAAAAAATATAGGGAGACGACATTATGAAGACTCTGAAACATACGCTTTTCGCTCTTCTCGCCGTATCCGCCATGGGCGGAATGGCTTTCGCACAGGAAATGAAGAAGGAAGTCGGCAAAGGCGAGGGCCAGGTCAATATCGTGGCTTGGGCCGGTTACATCGAGAACGGCGCAACCGACAAGGCCTATGACTGGGTTACAGATTTCGAAAAGGCAACCAGCTGCAAGGTCAACGTGAAAACCGCGGGCACCTCGGACGAAATGGTGGCCCTCATGAATGAGGGCGGCTTTGACCTCGTCACCGCTTCTGGCGACGCCTCGCTCCGCCTGATTGCCGGCAAGCGCGTGCAGCCCATCAATACTGACCTCATCCCATCATGGAAAACCGTCGATGAGCGCCTGCAAAACGCGCCATGGCACACGGTCGATGGCGTTCACTACGGCACGCCCTACCAGTGGGGTGCCAACGTCCTCGCCTACAACACCAACGTCTTCAAGGAAGCGCCAAAGAGCTGGGCCGTGGTGTTCGAAGAACAGAATTTGCCTGATGGGAAGTCCAACAAGGGCCGGGTTCAGGCCTTTGACGGCCCCATCTATATTGCCGATGCCGCTCTTTATCTCATGGCCAAGAAGCCTGACCTCGGCATCAAGGATCCCTACGAACTGAACGAGGAGCAATACAAGGCTGCCCTTGATCTGCTCCGTGCCCAGCGCGCCCTCGTTGGCCGTTATTGGCACGATGCTTTCATGCAGATCGATGACTTCAAGAACGAGGGTGTAGTCGCATCCTCGTCCTGGCCTTTCCAGGTAAACCTCCTGCAGGCTGACAAGGACGCCATGGCGAAAACGCCCGTTGCCTCTGTCATCCCCGATGAAGGTGCAACTGGCTGGGCCGATACGACCATGATGCATGCCGATGCTGCCAATCCCAACTGTGCCTATATGTGGATGGAGCATTCCATCTCGCCAAAGGTGCAGGGCGATCTCGCCGCCTGGTTTGGCTCGGTTCCCGCAGTTCCTGCCGCCTGCAAGGGCAACGCCCTGTTGACCGATGCCGGTTGCGACACGAATGGAATGCCGAACTTCGCGAAGGTGCATTTCTGGCGCACCCCCGTGGCCAAATGCACTACCCAGTCCGCTGGCTGTGTACCCTACTACCGTTGGGCAACCGACATGATCGCGGTTCTCGGTGGCCGCTAATTCTTGATCATTTGAAAGATTCCCGCCAAGGTCACTTGGCGGGATTTTTTATGCCATGACAACAGCCGTCAGTTTCCAGAATATCAGCCGCTATTTCGGCCCCGTGCGCGCCGTTGACGGTGTCACGCTCGACATCGCCGAGGGCGAATTCTTCGCCATGCTCGGCCCTTCAGGTTCCGGCAAAACCACCTGCCTCCGGCTTATCGCGGGTTTCGAGCAGCCAACCTCAGGCCACATGGAAATCTTCGGCGTCACTTCTGAAGGTGTGCCGCCCTATCAGCGTAACGTGAATACGGTCTTTCAGGACTACGCACTTTTCCCACACATGACGGTGCTTGATAATGTGGCCTACGGCCTCATGGTCAAGGGCATCGACAAGTCAACCCGCCACCGCAAAGCCCAGGAAGCCCTGACGCTGGTAGCACTCGGAAGTTTCGGCAGCCGCCGCCCCTCGCAATTGTCAGGCGGCCAAAGGCAGCGCGTGGCCCTCGCCCGCGCCCTTGTCAATGAACCCAAAGTCCTGCTCTTGGATGAACCCCTCGGTGCCCTTGACCTGAAGCTTCGCGAGCAGATGCAAGTTGAACTCAAAGCCCTGCAACGCAACCTCGGCATCACCTTTGTATTTGTAACCCATGACCAGGGCGAAGCCCTGTCGATGGCGGACCGCGTTGCCATCTTCAATGATGGCAGGATCGTTCAAGTCGGCTCTCCCGAAGATATCTACGAGCGTCCCAACACAAAATTTGTCGCTGATTTTGTTGGCTCATCAAATGTCCTGAGCCCCTCTTTCTCAAAATCCGCCGGCGGCCCGGAAAAATGGGCAAGCCTCCGCCCGGAAAAAATCAATATTCTGCCGGCCACCGTGAAAGCATCGCCCGGGCAGCAAAGCGCCAAGGCCAAAATTGTTGCGGCCCATTATCAAGGCTCGGTCACCCGCCTCAATACCCGCACCGCTGGCGGCGAAATAATCAATGTCACCGTCCCGTCCGCGCTCGGCAAGTTTGCCGAAGGCGATGAAGTCTTGCTGCACTGGCCGCAGGAGGCCCTGCACATCATGGCGGGTGAAGCGTGAGCCTCACGCGTTCAATCTCGAATTCCCTTTTCAAGCACCCAAACGGGTTTTTGGCCCTGCTCCTCGCACCGCCGCTTCTATGGCTGGGCATTGCGTTTCTTGGTTCGCTTTCCGTCTTCCTGTTTCACGCCTTTTTTTCAATCGACGAGTTTTCCGGCTTCATCAAATATGAACTCACCCTGGCAACCTTTGCCGAACTGTTCCGCCTCTCCAATTTTGACGTCATCATCCGCAGCCTCGTTATGGCAACGGCGGTCACCCTGGCGTCCATCGTAATCGCCTTTCCCTTCGCCTATTTCGCCGCCCGCTATGCACGGGGAAAATGGAAAGCCCTGTTCTATATCCTGGTGATGCTGCCCTTGTGGTCCAGCTATCTCGTCAAGGTCTATGCCTGGAAACTGATCCTCGCCAAGGAAGGGATCATCTCCTGGCTGGCGGGCGAATTGCATCTCACCTGGGCGCTGGATGCACTGCTGGCAGTTCCGGTGATCGGCGGTCCTTCGCTGTCAATCAGCTTCCTCGGCACCTTCTTGGTCTTCGTTTATGTCTGGCTGCCTTTCATGATCTTGCCGACACAAGCCGCCTTGGAGCGTGTTCCCGTGAGCCTCATCGATGCCTCCTCGGACCTCGGCGGAACCCCGGCGCAAACCTTTCGCCACGTGATATTTCCCTTGGCCCTGCCCGGTATTATTGCCGGTTCGATCTTCACCTTCTCCCTCACCCTGGGCGACTACATCATCCCGCAAATCATCGGAAATTCGAGCTATTTTTTGGGCCAGACGGTTTATACACTCCAGGGAACAGCAGGCAACATTCCGCTCGCGGCGGCCTTCACTGTGGTGCCCATCGTCATCATGGGCATCTATCTCGCCATAGCCAAAAGAATGGGAGCCTTCGATGCGCTCTGAAGGTTCCCCCCTGCTGTTGAAAATTGCCGCCCTGGCCTGCGTGGCCTTTCTGCATGTGCCGCTGCTGCTGATCTTCCTCTATGCCTTCACCACCGAGGAAAAAAGCTTCCAATTCCCGCCCCCCGGCTACACCACCAAATGGTTCGGCGTCGTCTGGGGCCGGCAGGATATTTGGGATGCCATCGGCCTTTCCGTGAAGGTTGCAAGTATCGCAACTTTTTTGGCGCTCATCCTCGGCACCTGCGCTGCCGCGGCCATATCCCGCGCCAAATTCTTCGGCCGCGATCACATCTCGCTGCTCTTCATCCTGCCCATAGCGCTGCCCGGCATCGTCACCGGCATCGCCTTGCGCTCGGCCTTCGGCATCATGGATATTCCCTTTTCAACCTGGACCATTGTTCTCGGCCACACCACCTTCTGCATGGTCGTGGTCTACAACAATGTGCTGGCCCGTTTCCGCCGCACCTCAGGCAGCATGATTGAAGCCTCCATGGATCTGGGCGCCGATGGCTTTCAAACTTTCCGCCATGTCGTGTTGCCGCAAATCGCTTCGGCCCTCCTGGCCGGTGGCATGCTGGCCTTCGCGCTCTCCTTTGATGAAGTCATTGTCACCACCTTCACCGCCGGCCAGCAATCAACCCTTCCCATCTGGATGCTGAATGAACTCATCAGACCGCGCCAACGGCCCATCACCAACGTCGTGGCCATCTTCGTTATCGCCGTCACCTTCATCCCCATCCTCGCGGCTTACTACCTGACCCGCGAGGGTGAGCACACGGGCGGTACCGGGAAGTAATCAAGCTGTCGAAATTTTGCCCGCGGCCTCTGATTTTCGCTTGCGGTACTCGGCGAATTGCTGGTCGGCCAGAACGCCAATGAGGATCACCGATCCCATCACTGCAAAGTTAAGCGAACTCGGAATGCCAAGAAGATTGACCAGGTTCTGCAGGACCTGCAGCAGGACAGTCCCCAGCACCACGCCAACGATGGATCCCTCGCCGCCGCGCAGCGAGCAGCCGCCAAGCACCGCCGCCGCAATGGCGTAGAGCTCATAGAAATTGCCGTGTGACGACGGTGAGATTGACCTCGTGTACATGGCAAAGAAAATTGCCGAAATGGCGGTGAGTATCGCCGAGATGACATAAGCCGCGATGATAATCCGGTTTGTGCGGATGCCGGAATAGCGCGCCGCTTCCTCATTCTTGCCCACCGCGTAGAGATAGCGCCCAAACACCGAACGATGCAGCACCACCCACATCAGGCAAGCGATGACGATCAGGGCCATAAACGAATGTGGCACGCCAAAAGTGCGCCCCGTAGTCAGCCATTCCAGTTGCGGCAGGCTCACCCCAAAGCCAAATCCCGCCGTGCCGTCCTGCGTATAAAACCGCGCCGCACCGCGGTAGATAAGCAAGCCGCAAAGCGTGACAATAAAGGGCTGCATATGCATGCGGGTAATCAGCAGGCCATGGATCAGCCCAATCAGCACGCCGATGCCCAACATGATCATAAGCGCCAGGGGCCAGGCCATTTCATGGCCGACGATCAGGTCAACAAACAGCACACCGAGCAGAGCAATGATCGAGCCTACCGATAGTTCGATACCGCCGGTAATGATCACAAAGGCCTGGCCAATGGCAAAGATGCCAAACAGTCCCACCAGATTGGCCGTATTGCCCAGATTGATCGCCGAAAGGAACAGCGGATTGATCACCGCCACCACCGTGCCCACCACGAGAATCAGGATGAGAAGGCCTATGTCTTTCTTGAACACGTTGCTCGTCCCCTCAATGAATGCTTTCGCCAACCGCAAGCCGCAGCACATTGTGCTCGCTGAATTCCGCCCGCTCCAGAAAACCGCTGATCATGCCCTCATGCATCACGGCAATCCGGTCGCTCACTCCGATCACCTCTTCCATATCGCTGGAAATCATCAGAATGGCCACGCCTGCATCCGCTAGCCCCCGCAGCATTTCATACAATTCACTCTTGGCGCCCACATCGACGCCACGCGTCGGTTCATCGCAGATCAATACACGGGGGTTCATGGCCAGCCATTTGGCGAGCACAACCTTCTGCTGGTTGCCGCCGGAAAGTGAACTCCCTTCCTGATCAACATTGGGCGCCCGGATATGCAAGCGTTCCCTTTGCCGCTCCGCATTAGACGCAACAATAGTGTCGTTCACCAGGCCGCCCGAGGCACAGGCCTGCATATTGGGAAGCGCGATATTTTCTGCAATTGAAATATCAAGAAGCAGGCCGCAGCGCTTGCGGTCCTCCGGCACCAGAAAAATGCCATGCGAAATCGCCTGGCGCGGGCCTTCGATGTGTATCGCCTGGCCATTGAGTACGACGGACCCGGCGAGTAAAGGGTCAATCCCAAATATGGCGCGCGCCAGTTCGGTGCGTCCCGCCCCTACCAATCCGGCAAGTCCAAGTATTTCACCCTGTCTCACACTAAGGCTTACCGCCTGCGTGGGATAGGCCGTTGTGCGCACGTCCGAAATTTTCAATACCGCCTCGCCCGGTTTGGCGGCGGGTGGCACATATAGAGCTTTGAGGTCGCGCCCAATCATCAGCCGGATCATGGCGCCGTGGCTGATCTCGCTCTTTCCGAGTTCGCCAACCACCCGCCCGTCACGGAGCACCACAACCCTGTCCGCACATTTCGTCAGCTCATTGAGGCGGTGCGAAATAAAAATAACGCTGACGCCCGAAGCTTTCAGCCCGGCCACCACATTTAAAAGGCGGTCCGTTTCAATCAGCGTCAGGCTGGACGTCGGTTCATCCATGATCACCAGGCGCGAATTCAACGACAACGCCTTTACGATCTCAAGCAGCTGCCGCTGGGCAATCGACATATCGGAAACCATCGTTTCCGGGGTGAAGTCCACTCCCAGCCGGTCAAGCAGCGGCTGAACATCGGCATTGAGCTTCTTGCGGTTCACCAGCCTGAAGGGCCCGCCATAAAGCGGCTCGCGGCCAATATAAACATTTGACGCCACGTCGAGATTGTCAAAAAGGTTGAGTTCCTGATGCACAAAGGCAATCCCCGCCCCCATGGACTCCAGCACCGTGAGCGACTTCCGCTGGACGCCATCAATTTCAAGGCTGCCGGAGGAAGGCTCAATCACCCCGCCAATGATGTTCATTAGCGTGGACTTGCCAGCCCCGTTTTCACCCACCAGGCCAATGACTTCGCCCGGAGACACGGCAAAGTTCACGCCCTGCACAGCTTGCACCCCGGCATAGGACTTGGCGATATCAGTGAGTCGAAAAAAGGCACCGGCCATCTTCAGAATTGAACCCCCAGCAGGCAAGCTGCATTCTGTACAGGCATTCCCCGGTGACGCAAGCGAAAGCCAGCGCGGTTTCCCGCGCTGGCCCGTTTGATCTTACTTGCCGATCGCTGCTTTGAGGTCAGCTTCGAACTGATCGACATTGCCCTTGTTGATGATTTTGGTGGGCACGATGATCAACTTGTTCTCCGGAACGCCTGACTTGTCGCCTTCCATATAGGCGGCCATCAGCTTCATGCCGCGATAGCCCCATTCAAAGGGCTGCTGCACAACGGTGCCGGCAAAGCTGCCATCCTTGACTGCGCCCAAGGTGATTGGATCCTCGTCAAAGGCGATAACGGTGATGGCGCCAAGCTTGCCGGCGGCTTGCAGGGCTTCATAGATCTTTGGCGGGTTGTAGGAGTAGAACCCGACCATGCAGTTGATTTCCGGATTGGCCGCCAGCACGTCATCCACATTGCTGCGGGCCCGGGCGAAGTCCACGTCGTCACCACGTGTGTCAACCAGTTCAATGCCCTTGCCTTCAATGGCCTTCTTGAATCCGGCAATGCGCTCCTTGGCATTGTCAGCCCCGAGGAAACCGACAAAGCCCATGCACTTGCCGCCCTTGGGCAGCGCACCAATGGCGATTTCACCGGCTTGTACGCCGGCATCCGTGTTGGATGAACCGAGATAGGCGATGCGGTTGCTGTCGGGGGCATCGCTGTCAGTAGTGAACAACGGCACCTGTGCGGCAATGCGGTTGAACGCATCGACCGATGTTTTGGGATCAACCGAAGAAATCATGATTGCATCCGTGCCGGCGGCTACAAGGTCATCCATTAGGGCATTTTGCAAAGCAGCAGTGCCCTGCGCCGGATACTTGAATTGCAGTTCGTAATTGGGAAGTTCTCCCTGCGCTTTCTTAACGCCGGCTTCCGCCAGTTTCCAGAAATCCGAAGCGGCATTCACTACGAAAGCCAATTGCTTTTTGTCCTGGGCCTGAACTCCCGTTGCCAAAGCGAGCGCTATGGCCGTTGAAAACCCTAAAGCGAGTAATTTGTTCATCTCAATCCTCCCATTTGTTTTTTGTCGAGCTTTGCGCTCTTTTTGGCCGATGCCAGCGGGTTTGCGAACATCGCTTCCCAGAATGATACAGGGCTGCTAATGTATGTCAACAATGAAAAGAAATATCAAATTAAACTACGTAATTACAATATGATAGTATTGATAATATGCGCATGTATAAGCTTTATGAAAGACGTCCGTCATACCTGCTGCCGGCGCGAGCGGAACTGTGGAAAGTGCGATGAGTACTGAGGATCAAACAATCTCCCCAAGAAACGTGGCGCGCACCTCCGGCCCCACCATGACCGAGGTTGCCGCCGCCGCCGGTGTTTCACAGACTACGGTTTCCCTGGTTTTGAATGATGCTTTGGGTGCTCGTCTATCGGCAAAAACCAGGCAGCGGGTTCTCGAAGCTGCCAAGGGCCTGAACTACCGGCTGGTCAAGCGCGGGGCAACACGCCCGCTTTTCACGGCCGCCAGCGTAATCGGCTTCGTTGTCGATGAACTCTCAACTGACCCGTGGTGCGCCATCGCTATGGATGGGGCCCGCGAAAAAGCCTGGGAGCATGGCCTCACGATCAGTGCGGCCGTCACCCGCGGAGATGCGGAAATGGAACAAGCGGTTCATGCACAAATGGAAAGCCAGCCCTTGATCGGCTTGATCTATGGCACCATTCAGACCCGCCGCATCACGCCATCGCCTGCCTTCTATCGAATTCCCACGGTATTGCTGAATTGCTACGTTGCTGATCGATCACTGCCCTCCGTCATGCCCGGCGAAACTCTCGGCGGTCAAACCGCAACAACCCGCTTGATCCGCGCCGGCCACCGGCGCATTGGCCTCATCGAAGGCGAGGTCTGGATGGATGCATCGCGTGACCGCCTGAAAGGCTATCGCCAAGCGCTTGCCAATGCCGAGATTCTTTATGATCCGGATTTGGTCCGCCCCGGGAACTGGGAACCCTCGGCAGGTTATGAGCAAACCCATGCCTTGATGAACCTCAAGGATCCACCCACTGCAATTTTCTGCTCAAATGATCTTATGGCCTTGGGTTGCTATGAGGCGCTGAAAGAGCTTGGTGAACGCATTCCCGAAGACGTGGCCGTCATCGGTTACGATGACCGCGAAATTTCTCAGTTCACCCGTCCGCCGCTGACCACGGTTCTTCTCCCTCACTTTGAAATGGGCACACTGGCGGCGGAGTACCTCATCAACAATTCCGTGCAGGCCAAGGGCCGGCAAGCGCAAATCAAGGTGGAATGCCCGCTAGTCGAACGCAACTCTGTCGGACCTGCTCAACTGGACTAGGGAGAATGCCATGCTGCTTTTGATAACGGGCGCCACCGGCAAGGTCGGCACAAACCTGATCGCCCACATCCTCGCTGAGCCGCGCTGGAAAGACGCCAAAATAAGGGCCTTGTGTCACAATCGCTTGTTTCCTGAAACGCGCAGGGTTGAAGTTATCAAAGGTGATATCTCAAACCGTGAAAGCGTCGAGAGCGCCATGGTCGGCGTCACCCATGTCGTCCATCTCGCCACCTGCAAGGAAACCCCCGAAATCGTCATGGACGTGACGGTGAAGGGCATGTTCTGGCTGCTCGAATCTTTCCGCCAAAGCAAGACGGCGCAACAATTCATTCTTATTGGCGGTGACGCCAGCGTCGGCCACTTCTTCTATCGCCAAGACGGTCCCATTACCGAGAAAACGCCACACCAGGCCTATCCCGGCTGCTATGCCCTCTCGAAAGTTCTGGAAGAGGTTCTTCTCACCCAATCTGTCATCCAGTATGGCATCAATGGCTGTTGCCTTCGCGCCCCCTGGATCATGGAAAAGGATGATTTCCGATATTCGCTGTCCTTTGGCGACGATGTGTTCGGCGGCCCCGATTGGAAAACTATGGTGCCGGCCGATGTCGCCAGGAAATGCCACAGCGACGGAACTGTGCCCGTGCTACACAATGCCGATGGTCAACCACTAAAACGGAACTTCGTCCATGTAGAAGATCTCGTGAGCGCCATATCAGCCGCTCTCGACAATCCTGTCACGCGCGGCAAACTCTACAACATCTGCATGGATGAACCGGTAGACTATGGCGCGGTCGCGACCCACCTCGGTAAGAGCAAAGGACTTGGCTCCATCGCCATTCCAAGTTCCTATCATTCCACCTGGCTGGACAACAGCAAAGCAAAATTCGAACTCAACTGGCGTCCGCGCTACGACCTGGCAGAGCTCATTGACGCCGCCTGGGACTACAAGCGCGCCGCCAATAACCCGCGTAAAATATGGTATCCCGGCTAGGCTTCGCCGCGCTTCCATTGTTCTTTCGTCAGCGCCCGGAACTCTTCAAAGCGGTCCTCGGCAATGGCCGCGCGGATGCCCTGCATGAGCTCCTGATAGTAGGCAACATTGGCCCAGGACAGCAGCATCATCCCAAGCAATTCACCCGAGCGCATCAGGTGGTGGATATAGGCCCGCGAATATTTGGAGAGCGCTGGGCAGGCGCTTTCAGCATCAAGCGGGCGCGGATCGTCGGCGTGCCGAGCATTGCGCAAATTGACTTTTCCAAAGCGCGTGAAGGCCTGTCCGTGCCGCCCGGAGCGCGTCGGCATCACGCAATCAAACATGTCGATGCCGCGCCCCACCGATTCCAGTAAATCCTCCGGCGTGCCAACCCCCATAAGGTACCGGGGCTTGTCCACCGGCAGTTCCGGCGCCGTAAATTCAATCGTCTGCAGCATCAGCTTCTGGCCTTCGCCCACCGCCAGCCCGCCGATGGCATAGCCTTCAAAGCCAATATCCCGAAGGCCCTTGGCACTGGTCCGCCGCAAACCTTCACTCACGCCGCCTTGCACAATCCCGAAATTGCCGCGCCCCGGTTGCGTGCCGAAAGCCTTGCGCGATCGCGCCGCCCAGCGCAGCGAAAGCTGCATGGCCTTTTCCGCGTCTTTGTCAGTGTGCGGATATTCCAGGCATTGATCGAGCTGCATTTGAATGTCGGAGCCAAGCAGCCGCTGAATGTCCATGGCGCGCTCCGGCGTGAGTTCATACCTTCGCCCATCGATATGCGATTGGAATACAGCCCCCTGCTCCGTGATCTTGCGAATCTTTGCCAGTGACATGACCTGGAAGCCGCCGCTGTCCGTGAGGATCGGCCCGTCCCAGCCGATGAAATTATGCAAGCCGCCAAGCTTGGCTACTTCTTCAGCGCCCGGCCGTAGCATTAGGTGATAAGTATTGCCCAAAATGATATCGGCACCGGTCTCCTTCACCTGGTCAAGGTAAAGCCCCTTCACCGTACCAACGGTGCCCACCGGCATGAAGGCCGGAGTGCGAATGTCGCCATGCAGCGTGCGAACCGTGCCCAGCCGTGCCGCGCCATCCGTCTTGTGAAGCGTAAAAGAAAATTCAGTCATGCGGCTTGAGGAAATAGCAGGCAGCAATCGCCATAGGAATAGAAACGATAATCATTATGAATGGCATGGGCATAGGCCGCCTTCATCCGCTCTGTGCCGGCGAACGCCGAAACCAGCATGAACAATGTCGAACGCGGCAGGTGGAAATTGCTGATCAGCACATCGACAGCCGAAAATCTGTAACCCGGCGTAATGAAAATCTCCGTCGTCCCGCTGAACCGCTCCAGCTTCGAACTCTCGAGAAGACGCAAGGAGGTGGTCCCCACCGCCACAATGCGCCCGCCCCGCTGCCGCGCAACCTTCAGCCGGGACACCGTTTCAACCGAAACTTCGCCCCACTCCCCGTGCATCTTATGGTCGCGCGTATCCTCCACTTTCACCGGCAAAAAAGTCCCCGCCCCCACATGCAAAGTAACAAATTCGCTTGCAATTCCAGCGGCTTCCAATCTCTTCATAAGGCCGGGCGTGAAGTGCAGCCCGGCCGTCGGCGCCGCCACCGCCCCCGGGTACTGGGCAAACATGGTCTGGTAATCCGTGGCATCCTGCGCGTCTGTGGCCCGCTTGCCCTCGATGTAAGGCGGCAAGGGCATCTGGCCCACTGCATCGATGGCTTCGTCCAGAACCGGCCCGCTGAAATCGAATGCCAGAGTAATTTCCCCGGCCTCGCCCTTGGCTTCGACGGTGGCGTCAACATTGCCCAACAGGCACACCCGGCCTTCCGCCCCAAAGCGCAACCGGTCGCCTACCAGCAATTTCTTGCCGGGCTTGGCAAAGGCCTTCCAGCGCGCGCCATCAACCCGCATGTGCAGCAGCGCCTCTATCTTCGGCGCCGCTTCGCCGCGCCCGATGCGAACCCCGGTCAGGGCCGCCGGAATGACTTTCGTATTGTTGAAAACCAGCACATCGCCGGCCCGAAGCCGCGCCGGCAAATCAGCCACGGTGAAATCGCCAAGCCCATCGCCCACCACCAGCAATTTCGCCGACTCGCGGGGGATCGCAGGGCGAAGCGCAATGCGCTCCGGAGGCAATTCAAAGTCAAAATCAGAAACGCGCATCAGGGACCGGAACAGGTCACAGCCCAAGCGCCAACGCCGGCCACCCGCAAAGTTCCAGCCGACACATAATCCGCGCCCTCGCTCGCTTTGAACAGGCGAAGCTGGGCCACGATCGCATCCACATTGCTATCGGTCACATCAATGTAGATTTGGTCGGGCGTTTCGAAAGCCTGCCCCTTGGTGATGAGCGTGGCATCCCCGCCCCGCGTCGACCATTTCTTGCCACCCGCTTCAACCTCAATGGTGTCCACAGCGATCACATTCATGTTGCCGAGCAAAACATTGAACGAGGCCTTGTCGCCATCGGAGCAGTTGAGCCATTCCGTTGCCTTCGCAGGCACGGCAAGAGCTATCAGCAACACCCCAATGGCGGCCAGGCGTTTCATCACTTCGCGTCTGCTGCAACCTGCATCTTGACGATCTTGTCCGGGTTGCTCACCGGCTCGCCGCGCTTCAGGCCGTCCACAAGTTCCATGCCCGAAGTGACGCGTCCCCAAACCGTGTACTGGTTGTCGAGGAAGGTCGCATCGCCAAAGCAAATGAAGAACTGGCTGTTGGCCGAGTTCGGATTGCCGGACCGCGCCATCGAGCAGATGCCGCGCACATGCGGCTCTTTGGAAAATTCCGCCTTGAGGTCTGGCTTCTTTGAGCCGCCCATGCCGGTGCCCGTGGGGTCGCCGCCCTGCGCCATGAAGCCCTCGATCACGCGGTGGAACACCACGCCGTCATAGAAGCCCTCCCGCGCCAGCTCCTTGATGCGCGCCACATGGCCCGGTGCCAGTTTTGGCAGAAGTTCAATGACAACCCGGCCCTTGGCCAGATCCATGTGAAGTGTGTTCTCGGGATCAGCCATTATTGCACCGTAACCTTTTCCATCTTGTCGGGAGTTGCTGGGGGCTCGCCGCGCTCAAGGCGGTCAACGCAGAACATGCCTTCATCATCCACCTTGCCCAGCACCGTGTAGTTGCCGTCAAGGAACCCGCCATCGGCGAACATGATGAAAAACTGGCTGTTGGCTGAATCCGGATCATTGGACCGCGCCATGCCGACCGTGCCGCGGCCAAAATGCTCTTTCGAAAATTCAGCCTTGATGTCCGGTTCTTCCGAACCGCCCATGCCGGTGCCCGTGGGGTCACCCGTCTGGGCCATGAAACCATCAATCACCCGATGAAAAACGATGCCATTGTAAAAGCCCGCCGCCGCAAGCTTGGATACCTGCGCCACATGGGCTGGCGCCAGGTCTGGCCGCAGCGTGATGGTGAAGCTGCACTTGTCGTTGGTTTCAACGGTGATTTTTTCTGCAGCCAAGGCAGGTGCTGCCATCATCAGGGCCGCTATGGCGCATAGGCCAAGTCTCTTCATTCTCTAAGTCTCCGGTTTCGGGGTTAATGGAAATCGAACGCTGGATAGTGCCAGATATCGCCAGAAATGAGGCCGCGCAAGGGCTTAGTTCTTGAGCGCCGCCGCCACCGCCGCCTGGGCTTCCCGGGGGATGAACAGCGAAACATCGCCGCCCATTTGGGCAATCTGCTTGACCAGCGACGAGGCAATCATCCGCGTGGCCGGTGAGGCCGCCAGAAACACCGTTTCGATATCCGGCGCCAGGGCCCCGTTCATCTGCCCCATCTGCACTTCATAGTCGAAATCGCTGGCGTCCCGGAGTCCCCGGATAATCAGGCCGGCATTTGCGCGACGCGCCGCATCCACGGCCAAACCATCAAAGGTCACCACGCTGATTTTAACCCCCGTATGCTCGGCAATGGGCTTGGTCACCTGCTCCAGCAGCTCCACCCGCTTTTTGGCATCCAGAAGCGAATGCTTGCCCGCATGGGTGCCAACCCCCAAAACCAGCTTCTCCACCAGCCGCGCGCTCCGCGCTATGATATCGAGGTGGCCATAGGTAACGGGGTCAAAGGAACCGGGATAAAAACCTGTGCGTGCCATGGCAACACACTAACCGCTTCATGCTGCTGCCGCAACCTGTCAGCAGATGGCAGTAATATGTTTGCTATCACAAAAGGAAGGAAAACCATCATGGCTGACGAAAACCCATCCATCATGTCGCATGTCTCGTTGGGCACCAATAATTTCCCGGCGGCCCGGGAATTCTATCTCAGGGTATTGGGCACTTTGGGGTGCCGTATCGTCATGGAGCACGAAGGCGCCACGGCCTTCGGTAAGGCCTACCCCGAATTCTGGATTCAGACGCCGTTTGACGGTAAGGCCGCTTCCTGCGGCAACGGCGTACACGTCGGCTTCCTGGCCCAGTCCAAAGCCGAAGTGGAGGCGTTTTTCAAAGAGGCAATTGCCGCCGGAGCAACGGAGGATGGAGACCCGGGCCATCGCCATGATTATGGCGAACCCTACTATGGTTGCTTCGTGCGCGACCTCGATGGCAACAAGATCGAGGCCGCCTTTTGGGATTTTGAACTGGCGGCAAAGCTCGGGTTGTCTTGAAACTCAGCGCCCCCGCAAAGCCATCCAAACGCCGCCAGATGTGGGACTTCACGAACCCTTGACCTCTTCTGCGCTAAATTCGCCCGTTGTTTCATTCAGTTTGGTCAGCCGCATAGGGGGTCCAATATATCGCTCCACAGTTTTTCGAGGATGGCTTGTCGTATCAGCGGAACGTTGAATTATCGATTGAAAGACCCCGCCAACACCCACGCTCTTAAGTAGCTCGGCGCGATGCCGATTAGGCCGTCGATCCCGCCATTTCGGAAGATCCCTTTGTCCAATTATGCTAAAATGGACCATCTCTGAATCGAAATGATCGGTCCAAAGAGTAATAACGACCTGGCCGTCAGGCGCTCTATCAGACCACCATGTGCGAACATTTCCGGCTCTTGGAACGCCGAAATGAGCAAAGCACGCGGTAAGTGTCGGGCGACTATTCTCCGCAGAAAGCTTCACACACATCCCCCACGATTTTCGTCGAACACAACCTAAACGCACCGATTACGATTGATCGTCAAATTGGCGCAATCATCGACCTCTTAACGCCATCCACACGCCGCCTGCCGTCAGGCAAATACCGCTGACAATCTCGATGGCCCGGATACGCGAGCGGGAAAGCCACGTACCGGCCTTCCCGGCGAGCAGCGCATAGCAGGTGTCGCCCACCGCGGCGATCACCGCGAAGGTGACGCCCAGCAGCAGCGTCTGCTGCATCATGTTGCCATCCTGCGAAAGAAACGGCGGGATGAGCGCCCCGAACAGCACCAGCATCTTGGGGTTGGACATGATCACCACGAAGCCCTGCAGGAAAAAGCTTCCCTTTGGCCGCGCCCGGTCCACCGCAATGGCCAGATCGCCATTCGAGCGGAACAGCTTGATGCCCAGCCACACGAGATAAATGGCCCCGGCCCAGCGCAATACGTCAAACCACACGCCCATAAGCTGGATGGCGGCACCAAGACCAAGCGCCGCAATGGCCAGCCAGATCACCACGCCCGCCTGCGTGCCGGCAACGTTCATCAATCCGGCCCGGCTCCCATAACGCAGGCTGTTGGCAATGATCACAGTCACCGTGGGACCTGGAACAAAAGCCAGAGCCATCGCAGCGACGCAGAAGGCAAAATAGGATTCGTAGGACATGATATCAGCTCCTCATTTACTACAGGGAGCCAGAAATACGGCGAGACTGTCAAGCGGAATTACGCTTCGCCTTCCGCCACCTCATCCTCGCTCAGGCTCTCAACCGACACCACGCTCTCGTCATCAGCCGTATCGATCACGATCACCCCTTGCGTCGAGCGCCCGGCTTTCCTGATGCCGTCAACCGGGCAGCGGATAAGCTGTCCGCCATCGGTCACCAGCATGATCTGGTCGGAATGCTCAACCGGGAATGAAGCCACCAGCGGGCCGTTGCGCTCGTTCACCGCCATGGCCACAATGCCTTTGCCGCCGCGATTGGTGATGCGGTATTCAAATGAAGATGTCCGCTTGCCGTAACCGTTGCTCGAAACCGTCAGGATCACCTGTTCGGCTGCCCCCATCGCCGCATAGCGTTCCTGGCTTAGGCCCGCATCGACCACTTCCTCCTCATCGGAGGTCTCGGGCTCCACATCCTCGCCCGCCACTGCGCGCGACATTTTGAGAAATGCCAGGCGTTCTTCAGCCGTTGCATCAACATGCCGGATGACGGCCATGGAAATCACATGATCGTCCTTTTCAAGCTTGATCCCGCGCACCCCGGTTGAATCACGCCCCTTGAACACCCGCACGTCATCCACCGGAAACCGGATGCATTGTCCCTGCGCTGTGGTCAGCAACACGTCATCGGCATTCGTGCAGATCTCGACGCCCGCAATCATGTCGCCCGCCTCCAGCTTCATGGCAATCTTGCCGGAGCGGTTGATGTTTTCGAAATCATCCAGCGCATTGCGCCGGACCCCGCCGGAGCGCGTAGCAAACATCAGATGCAGATTCGCCGCATCCCCGTCATCTTCCGGCAGCGGCATGATCGTCGTGATGCGCTCGTCCTGCGACAGCGGCAGAATATTGATCAAGGCCTTGCCCCGCGCCTGTGGATTGCCCACTGGCAGGCGCCAAACCTTCATGCGGTAAACCATGCCGAGCGACGAGAAGAACAATATCGGCGTATGGGTATTGGCCACGAAAAGCTTGGTGACAAAATCCTCGTCGCGCATTTGCACGCCGGCCCGCCCCTTGCCGCCGCGCCGCTGCGCCCGGTAAGCCGAAAGCGGCACGCGCTTCACATAGCCCGCGTGCGAAACCGTCACCACCATGTCTTCCCGGGCAATCAGGTCTTCGTCGTCAACTTCGCCGTCATTCTCGATAATTTCCGTACGCCTTGGCGTGGCGAAATCCGCCTTGATCTGCGCTAGCTCGCCTTTGATGATGTTCATCACCCGCAGGCGCGAGCGTAGGATGTCAAGATATTCCGAAATCTCCTTGGCAAGCTTCTGCAACTCGTCGGTAATTTCATCAATGCCAAGCGCCGTAAGCCGCTGCAAACGCAAATCGAGAATGGCCCGCGCCTGCTCTTCCGAAAGCCGGTAATTATTATCGGCCCCCAGCGAATGCCGGGGATCCGCAATGAGTGCTATCAGCGGCCCTAAATCCTTTGCCGGCCAGGCCCGGGCCATCAAGGCCTCGCGCGCTTCGCCCGCATCCTTGGAGCGGCGGATCAGCTTGATGACTTCATCGATATTGGCAACCGCGATTGCCAAGCCCACCAAGATGTGCGCCCGGTCACGCGACTTGTTGAGCAGGAACTTGGTGCGCCGTGTCACCACTTCTTCGCGGAAGACTATAAACGCCTGCAACAAATCCTTGAGGTTGAGTTGCTCCGGTCGCCCGCCCGTCAACGCAATGTTGTTCACGCTGAATGTGCTCTGCAATTGCGAGAAACGGTAAAGCTGGTTAAGCACCACATCCGCCATGGCGTCGCGCTTGATCTCGATCACCACGCGCATGCCCTGCCGCGAGGATTCATCGCGGATATCCGAGATGCCTTCGATCTTTTTGTCGCGCACCATTTCGGCGATGCGCTCAATCATCAGCGCCTTATTCACCTGATACGGGATTTCAGTAATGATCAGCGCTTCCCGGTCCTTGCGCAATTCTTCCGTATGCACCCGCCCGCGCAGCACGATCGAGCCGCGTCCCGTGTGGAACGCTGACTTGATGCCCATGCGCCCCAGAATGATTCCGCCCGTGGGGAAATCCGGCCCCGGCATAAGTTCTATGAGATCATCGATCGAAATCGCCGGATTGTCGATGGTGGCAATCGTGGCGTCGATCACTTCGCCCAGGTTGTGCGGCGCCATGTTGGTGGCCATGCCCACCGCAATGCCGCCGGCCCCATTCACCAGAAGGTTGGGATATTTCGCCGGCAGAACCGTGGGTTCGCGGAATTCATTGGAATAGTTGAACTGGAATTCAACCGTGTCCTTATCCAGGTCATCGAGCAAGGGAATGGCGGATTTCGCCAGCCGCGATTCCGTGTAGCGGTCGGCCGCCGGTGGATCTCCATCCACCGAGCCGAAGTTGCCTTGCCCGTCGATGAGCGGCAGCCGCAGCGAAAAGTCCTGCGCCATGCGCACCAGTGCGTCATAAATCGCCAGGTTGCCATGCGGATGGTACTTGCCCATCACGTCGCCGACGACACGGGCCGACTTTTTATAGGCTTTGTCCGGCGTAAAGCCGTTTTCATCCATGGTGTAAAGAATGCGCCGGTGCACCGGCTTCAGGCCGTCGCGCACATCGGGAAGCGCCCGGCTAACGATCACGCTCATGGCGTAATCGAGGTAGCTTTTCTTCATCTCATCTTCGATGGTGATGAGCGTAATTTCACCGGGATTGGCGGGCGGAACCACGCCATTCTTGTCGTCTTTGTCGGTCACGGACAGCCCTTAACTCAAGCCTTCTGCCGCTGCAAAACCGCCATGACTTCTGAACGATTCGAGCGACTGCCTAGTCTAGTTTGACAGGGCCGCAACCGCAACGAAAAGAGGCAAGAAATCCAGAGAAAAACGGTGCAAAACTGCTCAGATTTTGCGGAATTTCACGCCGTTGCCGCGGTACCAGCCGTCATCGGCGATAACCCGCGAACAGGACGTCTTGCCGTTCATCCAGTTTGACCAGACGATGCACAGCTTGCCGCGCTCCACGCTCCAGCGGCCCCGGTCTTCGTGGCCCGTCATCTGGCCTATCAAGGTGCCGTTGCCGCGCGCCGTGATCTTGACCGTGACGGCTCCATTGACCACCGCCTGGAAGTTTCCAGGAAACAATTTCCCGAGTTCAGCTTGCGATAGCGTGACGGCATCCCCCGCTGTTGCGGCGGTTCCAGGAAAAGCCATCATAATGGCGGCGAGCGTTGATAAAATCAGTCGGTTCATATTTTGCGCCTCAAATCATGCTGCATTGCAATATTGTTAGGTCGCCTTTAGCCAACTGAATATGAACAAATTGTGACCAATTGCACGCTACAGCCGAATTCCCGACCGTGCCGTTAACTAAATCTTTAAAATTTTATCTAATTTTCAGGATGAAAAAGCCCGTCAGAAGGGCACTTCGTCATCCAAATCCCGGGCAAAGCTCTGGGCCTTCCCCGCCCCGCCACGGGGCCTGTCCATGGGACTGGACTGGCCAAATTCATCGCCGCCGGAACTGGCACCCTCGCCGGCCCCGCCACCCCGGCCGCCCAGCATGGTCAATTCACCCCGGAAGTTCTGCAAAACCACTTCGGTTGAGTACTTTTCAACGCCGTCCTTGTCGGTCCATTTCCGCGTTTGGAGTGCCCCTTCGATATAAACCGTGGAGCCCTTCTTCAGATACTGCTCAGCCACCTTGGCCAGGTTTTCATTGAATATGACCACCCGATGCCATTCCGTGCGCTCCTTGCGCTCGCCAGTGGCCTTGTCGCGCCAATTCTCGGATGTGGCAATGCTCAGGTTCACTATGGCCTTGCCGTCCTGCGTATGGCGCACTTCGGGGTCTTTCCCCAAATTGCCCACCAGAATAACCTTATTGACCGAACCTGCCATGTGAATTCTCCTTGTTTCC
>DATLDM010000024.1:0-9087 GCA_035525875.1 Aestuariivirga sp. | reverse complement strand
CGGTTTTCCTTGAAGAGCTTGGCAAGGGCCGTGGAAATAAGATGCATGTTGGCGGTGGCAAAGCCCACCCCTGCGATAAGGCCGTAGCCAATGATAAAAATGGCGGCGACCGGCACGGTGGCGAAGGCCAGCAGCCCGGTTCCAACCAGCAGAAGCCCGGCTACCAGCATGATGCGGGCCCCGAAGCGGTCCGCCAGGTTGCCGGCCACGGGCGAGAAAATCGCCACCATGATCAGCGCCACGGATTGGCCGGAACCGATAAAGGTTTTTGACCAGCCGAGGGTATTGGCCCACTCGTCGGTCATGACGGAAACGGACTGGCGGGCGGACATGACAATGGAAAGCGTGGCAAAACACAGCCACACGATGATCCAGGGATTGATGCGGGATTTCGTGGTCATGGACAGTATTGAGCATGGCCAACGGGTCTTCGGCTAGTATAAAAATTGTACCAGCATCATTGCATGATGGGAACCAAATAGGAGGTCATGGCCTTCACCTTCTGGTTCTCCAGGCGGTAGGTATTGTGAAAGACCGCCTTGAACAGAACGCCGGTTTTCATTCGTGATTCAACGCGTCCCTCGACGGCCACATAGTCGCCCTCGGCGATTTCGTTGACGATGATTATCACTGGCGCGCCGACAAATGCTTCATTGTGGATCTGCTTGCGGAACTCCTCCTTGCCGATGGCGGTGAAGTAGCCCGCCACATCCCAGCGGACGTCGTCTGCCAGGCAAGAGAGAATGGCTTCCACGTCATCGGCCTCAAAACCCCGATTGATCTTTCGGATGATTTCCTTGTTTGCAGCCGTCATGCCAGCACCTCCGCCACCTTGTCGAACTGCCAGCTTGTGCCGTGTTCGCGCGAGGCGAGGCCCTTGGAAAGTTCGGTGCCGTCATGCCAGGCGACATGTTCGGTGAAGATCATGGCGGTGTTTTTTCCAGCCGGCATAAATTCGACCACGGCCAGGGAGGTGGAATGATGCCTGCCGTCGATCATGAGGTCGTAGGAATAGACAATGCGCTTGGCCTCTTCCACCGCATGATATTTCGCGATGAAATGGGTGATCATGCCTGAGGGGTGTTTGAACTTGAGGACTTCCGCGCCCCCGGTTTTAACCTCGATGACGCGTTCCAATGCATCACCGCCTTTTGGCCCGGTGAACCACTTTGCCTTGGTGGCGGGATCGCTGAAGGCCTTGAAAACCTTTTCCATGGGATGATTGAAATTGCGGTTGATGGTGAAGGACCCGGAGGTGGGTGAAGTTGTCGTCATGGCTTTTTCCTTTTTGGTGATTGCTCGTCGAGCACGGCCGCGAGGCGGTCAAAATTCTGTTCCCACTGGCGGCGGCGCTGGTTCAGCCAGCCTTCAAGGGTTTTGAGGGTTTCAGGCTTGATCCGGCAGGTGCGCACGCGGCCCTGCTTCTGCGTGGTGATGAGCTGGCAATTCTCGAGGAGTTGCACATGCTGGACGACGGCGGCGAGTGTCATGTCCAAAGGCAGTGCGATCTCGCTCACGGATTTCGGACCTGTTCCCAATTGCTCAACAATGGCGCGCCGTGTGGGGTCGGCCAAGGCCTGGAAAATGTTGTCGAGGTCGGTTGAATGGTCAAGCATTTGCTTAACTAAGGGGAATCCGGATCAATAGTCAAGTGAATACTTTAGTATCTGATTTGCAGCCTGGTGCTGCGCCCTAGCTTTTGAGGGGCAATTTCCCATATAAGGCGCGCATGACCGGAACTGCGGCACTTCCCTTTCGCAAGATGAACGGGCTCGGCAATGATTTTGTCGTGCTTGACGGGCGGGGGCGCGCCGTTTCCATGGATGACGCGCGGGCCCGGGCCATTGCCGACCGGAAAACCGGCATCGGCTGCGACCAGATCATCATCCTGCAGAAATCCGATATTGCCGATGTGCGCATGCTGGTGTGGAACAGCGGCGGCGGCCAGGTTGAAAGCTGCGGCAATGCTTCACGCTGCATTGCCGACATGCTTTTTGATGAAAATAAAACCACGTCAGCCACCATCGATACGCTGGGCGGGTTTCTGGTGGTGCGGAAGGCCGGCGACAAGCTGGTAACGGTCGACAATGGCGTGCCGCGTTTTGACTGGAAGGACATTCCGCTGTCCGAACCTTTCCACGACACGCGCCATATTGAACTGCAGGTAGGCCCCATCGATCACCCGCTCATTCATTCGCCTTCGGTGGTGAATGTGGGCAACCCGCACTGCATCTTCTGGGTTGATGATTTGGATGTGGTCGATCTTTCCAAGGTTGGCCCGATGCTGGAGCACCATCACCTGTTTCCGGAGCGGGCGAATATCTCGCTGGCGCGGGTTGATGCACGGGATCATGTAACGCTGAAAGTTTGGGAGCGCAGCGCTGGCCTCACCAAGGCTTGCGGCACGGCGGCCTGCGCCACTATGGCGGCTGGGGCGCGGATCAAGGTCATTGACCGGAAATGCCGGATCACCTTGCCGGGCGGCGATCTGATGATGGAATGGCTGGAGAGCGACGACCATGTACTGATGACCGGGCCGGTGGCTTATGAATTTGACGGCGTGCTGCCGGTTGAGTTGGCCGCATGAGCGAAAGCGAATTTGTCACTTTTGGCTGCAGGCTCAATACTTACGAGTCGGAAGTGATGCGCGGCCACGCGGCGAAGGCCGGATTGAATGATGCGATTGTCTTCAACACCTGTGCGGTGACAGCGGAAGCCACGCGGCAGGCGCGGCAGGCCATCCGCAAGGCGCACAAGGACAGGCCGGACGCAAAGATCATCGTCACGGGCTGTGCGGCGCAAACCACGCCGGAGATGTTCGCCGCCATGCCGGAAGTTGCCATGGTGCTGGGCAACGAAGAAAAATTGCAACCGCAGAACTGGCTGCCCGGCGCCAATGACCGGGTGCGGGTGAGCGAGATCATGAGCCCGCGCAAAAATCACCTGCATATGATTGAAGGATTGACCGAGCGCACGCGGGTTTTCGTGCAGGTGCAAAATGGCTGCGACCATCGCTGCACGTTTTGCATCATTCCGTTTGGGCGCGGCAATTCGCGCTCGGTGCAAATTCATGAGGCGGTGGAACAGGTACGCAGGCTGGTGGCCAACGGCTATGCAGAAGTTGTCTTGTCTGGGGTAGATATCACCTCATGGGGCGCTGATCTTGACGGCGCGCCGAAACTTGGCGCGCTGGTCAACCGCATTTTAAAGGACGTTCCCGATCTCAAGCGCCTGCGCTTGTCGTCAATTGATTCGATTGAAGCCGATCCGGAACTGCTGGAAGTCATGGCGGGCGAGATGCGCCTGATGCCGCATATTCACCTCTCGCTGCAGTCCGGCGACAACATGATCCTGAAGCGAATGAAACGCCGGCATGCGCGGGAAAATTCCATCGCGTTTTGCCAAGAGCTGAAATCGCGCCGGCCCGACATGGTGTTCGGGGCTGACATCATCGCGGGCTTTCCGACGGAAACCGAGGCGATGTTCGAGAACTCGTTGAAGATCGTCGATGAATGCGGTCTTACCTATCTGCATGTCTTTCCGTTTTCGCCACGGCCCGAAACCCCGGCGGCGCGCATGCCGCAACTGGACAAGTTGGTGATCAGGGAGCGGGCCCAGCGCTTGCGCGCCAAGGGCGAAGAGCGATTGTTCCGCTTCCTCAACAATTCCATCGGGGCCACGCAGCGGGTGCTGGTCGAGACCCTGAATTCCGGCCGCAATGAACAATTCGCCCAAGTGAAATTCGCGCAAAGCCTTTCACCCGGCGCCATCGTCAAGGCCCATGTCACGGGTGCTGCTGGCCACTATCTCGAAGCAAGGCTCGCCGCATGAGCGGGTTCTTCAAGAAGCTTTTCAACCGGATTGTCGGCAAGACGGAAGAAGCGCCACCGCCCCCACCTGTTGTGGAACAGCTTGAAGCGCCAGCGCCGGTTATTGTTGAAGCTGTTCCGGAGCCGGTAGAGCCCGAGCCCCAGGCAGAGGTAAAACCCGGACCCGTCCGGATTGAACCTAAGGCAAAGATAGCGCCTGAACCGAAAAAAGCGGAACCCAAGCCCAAGGCAAAGCCGGAGCCCAAAAAAGTTGAGGCCAAGAAGCCTGAACCGAAAAAGGCTGAACCAAAAAAGGTCGAGGTCAAAAAGGTTGAGCCTGTAAAGCCGGAGCCAAAGAAACCGGAACCGAAGAAGGTTGAGGCCAAGAAACCTGAGCCGAAGAAGGTTGAACCTAAAAAAGTCGAAGTCAAGAAAGTTGAGCCGGCAAAGCCAGAGCTCAAAAAGGTTGAAGCGAAGAAGCCGGAGCCAATCAAGCCGGAACCTAAGAAAATTATTCCGCCTGCGCCGCCTGCTCCGCAAAAAAAGATTGAAGTCGAAGCCCCGGTTCCGAAAATCGAAGTTGCCGTTCCGCCGCCTGTTGTTGAAGAAACTCCCGCGCCGGTTCCTGTCATTGTTCCAGTTGCGCCCGAACCGGAGCCTGTTCAAGCCAAGGGCTGGCTCTCGCGGCTTACCCAAGGCTTGTCCAAATCGTCGAAATCGATCACCTCGTCAATCACCTCGATCTTCACCAAACGCAAGCTGGATGCGACGACGCTTGAGGAACTGGAGGATGTATTGATTCAGGCCGATCTCGGCATTGCGGTTTCGGAGCGCATCATCAAGGCTGTTTCGGCCGGGCGCTATGACAAGGAAATCGAGCCTGAGGAAGTGAAGCGCATTCTGGCCGAAGAAGTGGCCAAGGTGCTGAAGCCTGTCGAAGTGCCGTTCAATTTCGGCAGCGAGAAGCCTTTCGTCGTTCTGGTGGTGGGCGTCAACGGAGCCGGCAAGACCACAACCATCGGCAAGCTCGGGGCCATCGCCACGGGCGAAGGCTTCAAGGTTATGTTTGCCGCCTGCGACACCTTCCGCGCCGCGGCCATCGAACAGCTCACCATATGGGGCGAGCGCGTGGGCGCCAAGACCCTGTCGCGGCCCACGGGTTCCGATTCGTCGGGGCTGGCCTATGATGCGATGCAAACGGCTAAAGAAGATGGTACGGATATCCTCTTCATCGACACGGCGGGGCGCTTGCAGAACAAGGCCTATCTGATGGATGAGCTCGACAAGATCGTGCGGGTGGTCAAGAAGCAGGACGAGACGGCGCCCCATGCGGTGCTGCTGATCCTTGATGCCACGACGGGGCAGAATGCCATATCGCAGGCCGAAATCTTCACCAAAGTGGCGGGAGTCACCGGCCTGATTATGACCAAGCTTGATGGCACGGCGCGGGGTGGTATCCTGGTGGCGATCGCGGAAAAATTCGCCCTCCCCATTCACGCCATTGGCGTTGGCGAGACCATCGACGACCTTCAACCCTTCGACGCGGACGCTTTTGCCCGCGCCATTTCAGGAATAAACCAGACATGAAACCACTTCCCAAATTCCTCATTGAAATGGGCCCGCTGCTTGCCTTCTTTATCGGCAACTGGAAGGGCGGGGTGTTCTGGGGCACGGGCATTTTCATGGTGGCGACCGCCATAGCACTTGCCGCCTCGTGGATCCTCACGCGAAAGGTTGCCAGGGTTCCGCTGTTCAGCGCCATCTTTGTCGGCATTTTCGGCGGGCTTACAATCTGGATGCATGACGACACCTTCATCAAGGTCAAGGTGACGCTGATCAACGTGTTCTTCGGTGCGCTGCTTCTGGGCGGACTCTATTATGGCAAGCTGTTCATAAAATATGTGGTGGGCGAGGCGGTCAATCTTCCAAACGCGGCGTGGCGTGTGCTCACCCTGCGCTGGGGGGTTTTCTTTCTGGTGGTGGCTCTCCTCAATGAACTGATCTGGCGGAATGTCAGCACCGACATGTGGGTCAACTTCAAGGTGTTCGGTTTGCTCGGGCTGACGCTCGTATTCGCACTTGCGAATGCGCCCTTTATGGCCAAGCACATGATTGAAGACGAAGCTTCAAAGCCGGACGCGCCGTCCGCTTGAAGAGGCGATTTTCAGAAGTCAAGTGTTGTAATCCGTGCCCGGATGATTTTAGATATCTTGCAGTGCGGCAGGACTATGCTTTTTTGCTTGCCGCTACGGAATTGAAACGCTAGGACTCACCGGCTTTCTGAATTCAAGGCGCAGTCATCGTTGCAGGGGCAGGGGGATGACGCGACGTGCGGAAAGCAAATGGGGCAAGCAACACGGCAGGGGATCAAAATCCGTTTGATTCGCCGGCGCAGGAGTAGGGGCCAATGAGCGGCAACAGGGACGTCAAACAACTGTCGCGATCACTATCACATTTGTTGAAGCGGGCAGTGCAATACTCCATTCACCTTTACATGAGCGAGACGGGAAAGACCGGCCTGACACATCGTCAGTTCACGGTGTTGTTGGCCGCCGACGCTCATGAGGGCCGCAGCCAGACAGAACTCGTGAAGATGACCGGCATCGACCGTTCGACACTGGCCGACCTCGTGGCCCGCCTCATGGCGCAGGGCTATGTGCAGCGCCGCCGCACCAAGGACGATGCGCGCACCAATGCCATCAGGCTCACACCCATCGGCAAGAAAATGCTGAAGCAGGCGCAATCTGGGGCCGAGGAAGTTGACCGCCAGCTTCTGGCCACCTTGCCGAACCCGGACCGCAAGACGCTGCTGGAATGCCTTACGGGCCTTGCCGCCGAAATGGACAAGGTGGAAGACAAGGAACCGGAAAAGCCGGCGCGGAAAATCCGGCCGCGCAAGGGCCGCTAATCAAGGAAGAGGCAGTTTGGCCTTTTCAATTTCACCAGCAAAAGTCCCAGCCATGATTTCCGCCGACAGCGGGCCGATCCATTTGAAGCGGATCATGCCCTTGCCATCGACGATGAAGGATTCGGGCACGCCGTAACTTCCCCAGTCAATTGTGGTGCGTCCGTTGGTGTCGGCGCCAATGGCTGCAAAGGGCTGGCCCAGGGTGCCGAGGAAACGCCGGGCATTTTCGGGTTTGTCCTTGTTGTTGATGCCATAGAGGCGGATGTCGGTTCTCTTGGACAGCGCCATGAGGATGGGATGCTCGAGGCGGCAGGGCCCGCACCAGGAGGCCCAGATATTCACCACGGAAACGCCGCCGGTGTTGAGATCAGCCGAGGTCAGGCCGGGGATGTTTGAACCTTCAACAGGCGAAAGAGAAAAGTCCGGTGCGGGTTTGCCGATCAGGGCTGACGGCAGGTTCGATGGATCGCCAGACAGGCCTTTCCAGAAGACCAAGGCGAGGCCCGCAAAAATCACAATGGGAAGAAGGGCGAGGCCAAGCCGCCGCCGTGGTGATTCGGCAGTCACTTTTTTGTTTTCTCAAATTGCGCGAGTTGTTTTCGGGCGCGGGAATCACGGTTGAATACATACATGAGAAGGCCAGCGATAAAGACGAGGCTCAGGGCATAGGCGGCGATGACGAAGCCGGCGTGATCGGCGTTCCAGTCCATCACGCTTCTCCGCTTCGGGAAATCTGCAGATTGCGCAATTTCCGCGCGGTAATTTCACTACGCATGGAGGTGAGATGAAGGGCGAGGAAAAGAAACGTGTAGGCCAGGCCCAAGACGAGCAAGGGCCAGCGTATTGACCAATCGATGCTCGATCCCTCCATTCTAAGCACGCTGGCTGGCTGGTGCAGGGTGTTCCACCAGTCGACGGAAAACTTGATGATGGGGATGTTGATGAAACCGACAAGGGCGACGATGCGGGCGATCATCGCGGCGCGGTTTGGCTCTTCGATGGCCTGCCAGATGGCGATGTAGCCCACGTAGAGAAGAAAGAGCACAAACATGGAGGTGAGCCGTGCGTCCCACACCCACCAGGCGCCCCACATGGGTTTGCCCCAGAGGGAGCCGGTGGCGAGTGCAAGAAAACAAAAGACGGCGCCGACGGGTGCGGCGGCCTTTGCGGCCACATCGGCCAAGGGGTGTCGGAAGATGATGGCCACGGCACTGGCCAGCGCCATGACTGTATAGACAAGCATGGCGAGCCAGGCGGCGGGCACATGGACAAACATGATGCGCACGGTTTCGCCCTGCTGGTAATCGGGCGGGGCGGAGACAAGCGCGCCATAGAGGCCAATGGCAAAGAGGATGATGGTCACGGCCCAGATGGTGGGCAGCGCCTTGTTGGCGAGACTCAAAAAGCGGGTTGGATTGGCGAATTGCTGCATGTCTTATTCTACGAAGACTGGATCATTTGAGATAGGCCCGTAGCGCCGCAGCGGCGGCGATGGGGGCGAGCACGAGGCTGGCCAAAGTGATGGCCGCCAGGATCAGGAGCGACGGTGCGATCATCTCCGGATTTCCGGTCGTGGCCGACATGCCGAAGACGAGGACGGGCACATAGAGCGGCAGAACCAGAATTGAAATGAGCAAGCCGCCACGGCGGATGTTGAGGGTCAGGGATGCGCCGAGGCTGGCCAGCAGCGAAAGGGCAAATGAGCCCAGGATCATCGCGAGCGTCAGGGGCCATATGATCTCGGTTCTCAGGTTGAGCAGAATGCCAAGAAAGGGCGCTGCAATGCTCAGCGGCAGGCTGGTGGACAGCCAATGGGCGATGGCCTTGGTGAGGGCCACGAGTTCAAGGGAGGGCGGGGCCATGGCCATGACTTCCAGCGAGCCGTCTTCAAAGTCCTGCTGAAAAATGCGGTCGGCGGAGAGCAGCACGGAAAGCAGCAGGGTGATCCACAGGATGCCGGGGGCGAGACGCTGCAAAGTGACCTGATCGGGGCCAATGCCGATGGGAAGCAGCACCAGGACCGTCAGGAAAAAACCCAAGGCGGTTCCAGCGCCTCCGCCCTGGCGGGCGGCAAGCATGAGATCGCGGCGGAGAAGGGCGAGGAGCAGTTTCACGGCGCTCCCCCAAGGTGGAGATTCTTGTCGGGATCGAGCCCAAGCGGAACATGGGTTGCGGCAACAATAAGCCCGCCTTCCCTGAGATGGCCGTTCATCAAGCCTGCGAGCAGTTTCTGGGCGGAGTCGTCCAGCCCCACGCTCGGTTCATCGAGCAGCCAGATGGCGCGGGGGACCAGCGCCAGTCTTGCGAGCGCCAGGCGGCGCCTTTGGCCGGCCGAAAGCAGTGCCGCAGGATAATCTGCAAGGGCTGCCA
>DATLDM010000001.1:0-37523 GCA_035525875.1 Aestuariivirga sp. | reverse complement strand
AAGAAGGCGGAGGCCGACGGCCTCAAGGTGATGACCGTGGCGGAGGCCGCCAAGTGGGGTGACCTCTTGATGATGGCCACGCCCGACGAGTTGCAGGCCGATATCTATAAGGCTGAGATTGCCCCCAACATCCGCGATGGCGCTGCCATTGCCTTTGCTCATGGCCTCAATGTGCATTTCAATTTGATTGAGCCGAAGAAGACCATCGACGTGATCATGATTGCGCCGAAGGGCCCGGGCCATACGGTACGCGGTGAATACCAGAAGGGCGGCGGCGTGCCCTGCCTCATCGCCATCAACCAGGATGCCTCCGGCAATGCCCATGACATCGCGCTCTCCTATGCTTCAGGCGTGGGCGGCGGACGCTCCGGCATTATCGAAACCACCTTCAAGGAAGAATGCGAAACCGATTTGTTCGGCGAGCAGGTCGTGCTCTGCGGCGGGTTGATCGAGCTAATCCGCGCCGGCTTTGAAACCCTGGTGGAAGCCGGCTACGCGCCGGAGATGGCCTATTTCGAATGCCTGCATGAAGTGAAGCTGATCGTCGACCTGATCTACGAGGGCGGCATTGCCAACATGAACTATTCGATTTCCAACACTGCCGAGTGGGGCGAATATGTCAGCGGGCCGCGCATCATCACGAGCGAAACAAAGGCCGAGATGAAGCGCATTCTGGCCGATATCCAGACCGGCAAGTTCACCTCCGAGTGGATGCAGGAATACCGCGCCGGAGCCGCCCGCTTCAAGGCCATCCGCCGCAACAACGACAGCCATTCGATCGAAGCCGTCGGCGCCAAGCTCCGTGAAATGATGCCGTGGATCGCCAAGAACAAGCTGGTGGACAAGGCGAGGAATTAGACCATCGCTGCATGCCGATCAATCTGAACACTCCGCTCTCGCGGAGTGTTCAGATCTCATAGATCGATAGAGCTTAGAGTGCGGCGCGGCAGACCACCGGAACCTTGTAGATGACGTTGTCATTGTGCCCAAACGAGCCGTCGCTGGTGACGTGTTTGTTATCCTTGTTGTGGGCTTTGGAGTCAGCCGAAGCGGAGAAAGCAACGAAGGCCGCCGCCGTTGTCTTCCGGTCATTTTTCAGGACATCGGCCTTGCTCATGCCGCCGGCAACTTTTTCTTGCAGCATCTTATCGCAAGCTGTCTTGGGCGTGGTAAGCCAGCTCAGGCTGCTAGGCTTGGCATGAACTTCATGGCTCTTGCCATAAACTGGCCAACCCTCCGATTTGCCCACATCCTTGCTGAACAGTATGCCCTTTCCAATACCGAAAATGGACACCTTCCAGACGCGGTTTTGGCCCTTGGCCTTGGCGAAAACGCGAACCATATATTTGTGGCTCTTGTTTTCCGATCCGGTGTAGCCGGAGGAATTGGAGTTCACATATATGGGATTCAGGTCGATGCCCTCAGGCACGATATCGACTTTCTCCATGTTGCTCGCCAATGCAACAGAGGCGGAAATGGAAAGGGCCGCGGCCGCTACGAGGGTTGTCAGGGAATGCTTGGCCACGTTGAGGTTTGAGTTCGTGCAGTACATGATATTTCCTTAGGGTTTGTTGAAGTTGCCCCGTCCTACAGTCTGCAAAGTGAACCTCATATGAAATGGGCATTCATTTCCGGTCTATGTTAGGCCCTCGCCGTTTCTTCAAGAGAAGCTCAATTGTTTCAGCGATGCCGCGCGTGAGTTCGGTGTCGCTCTTATTGTCGTTGAGGGACTCAAGGACTTCGCGGCGTTTGGCGCTGGGCCGGAGGCGCCAGGCCTTCTGCAAATCGGCATCGCTGCGGAGGGCTTGGCGGAATGATTCCGGCATGGGTGGCATTCTGATTGACGGATCGTAGGTGAGGTGAATCTTGATTTTGTCGCCGATATCGCAACCAGCGGCGCGCCGTGTCACGAGATTCAAATACAAGCGCCAGTCACCGGAATAGCGCACGACATTGGCATCGAAATCCACACCGTTCAGGATGCACTTCACTTGGACCGGCGCGTTCTTTTTACCTGCCGCCGCCAAGAGGCGTTTGACAATTTTCTCCGGGACGTTCAGGCAGGCATTGATGCCAAGCTTGACGATGGGTGCGGAAAAAACCTGCATGACCGGGAACTTATCAGCTCCCGGTCTTTCAGCGAAGCGTGTTTTATGCAGCTCGTTTCAGGTAGCTTTCGTAGCTCTCGGATTTGGTGCCCGTCAGTTTTTCAAAGTCATTGCTGACTGCCGCAAATTCACCGGCGCCAACGGCGGCGCGAATGCCTTGCAGGGCTTCGACGAGGAACGGCGGCAGGCCCATGCCGCTGAGCATGCCGCCAAAGGCTTCCTGCGGAAGCTCGGCGGCGGTCACTGGCTTGTTCCATTTGGCTGAAAGAAGTGCGGCGATCTCCTGGAGATCATAGGCTTTGGGGCCGGTGATTTCATAAGTCTTGTTGCCGGAAACTTTCTCGGTGAGTGCTGCGGCTGCCGCCTTGGCGATGTCGGCACGGGTGATGAAGGCGACTTTGCCTGCAGCACCGGGAAGGGCCAGGGTGCCTGCCTGTTTGGCATAGTCGACGGCCCCGCTGATATTCTCCGCGTACTGATTATTCCGGAGTGATGTGTAGGCAAGGCCCGAAGCGTTCAATGCCGCTTCGGTGGCTTCGTGGGCTTTGGCGAAGGTAAAGTGGCTCTTGGAGGTGGGGTTGACGAAACTGGTGTAAACGATGCGCTTGACGCCTGCGGCCTTGGCTGCGGCGATGGCTGCAAGCTGCTGGACGATCCGCGGTTCCGTTGGGCCATCCCCCGAAATGAGAAACAGCGTGTCATGGCCCTTAAGGGCCTTTTCCATGCCAGCGGCATCATCGAAATCGAAGGGCGCGGTTTTGAATCCCTTGGCGGCAAAACCTGCCAATTTGCCGGTGTGGCGCGAGCCCAAGGTCACGTCCTTGGGGTTCACTTTACCTGACAGTTCCTGGGTTACGAGTTGGCCGAGTTGGCCTGAGGCTCCGGATATGAAATACATGGTTTTGCTCCTGTGCTTGCAATAGTCTCTTTTTGAGATTAAGTCTCAAATAGAGTATTTTGAACAGGGCGCAAGACGGCACTTTCAACGCCCCTGGTTACGCAGAAGGAACCACCACCATGACGACAGCCTTGGCACGCCAACTTTCCAACCGGCTTGATCCGGTGCTTACTTCGAAGTGCCCGATCCGCGATGTACTGGACCGGATCGGCGACAAGTGGAGCGTTTTGATCGTCGGGCACTTGAAGGATGGCCCGGTGCGCTTTGGGGCGCTGCGCCGCGAGATCGGCGATATTTCCCAGCGCATGCTCACCGAAACGCTGCGCCATTTGCAACGCGACGGGCTGATATACCGGAAAGTCTATCCCACCGTGCCGCCAAGTGTGGAATATGGCTTGACGGACTTGGGCCAGTCGCTTCTGTTGCCGCTGGACAAGCTGGTTGAATGGTCGGCGCAGAACCATGACGTGGTGAAGGCGGCGCGGAAGGAATTCGACAAGGCGGCGTAGGGCTCGCTTACTTCCTCATGCTGAGGTGCGCACGCAGTGCGCCTCGAAGCATCAGGCTGCACTGCGGTCGGCCCTTCGAGGCCAGGCTTTGCCTGGCGCCTCAGGGTGAGGAAATTTGAGTTCTTGCAGGGAGAAACACGGTGTCACTCGAAAGCGATATTGAACGGCTGAAGCTTCAGGAACAGAATCTGCGCTTTGAAAAATTTGACGAGGCGGACGCCTGGAGGCTCGGCGCGCTGATGCGCGATGCGGCAATCGCGCGGAAGCTGCCGCTGGTCATTGACATCCGCGTGGCGGGGCGGCCGCTGTTCTATGCGGCGTTGCCCGGCACCACGCCGGACAATGCCGAATGGGTGCGGCGTAAAATCAATGTGGTCATGCGGGTGCATAAGTGCTCATACCGCGTTGGCCGCGAAATCGCCCTTAGCGGGCAGGCGCTGGACGAAACACGCGGCGTCAACCCCATCGATGTGGCGCCCCATGGCGGAAGTTTTCCCATTCACCTTACCGGCACCGGCATTGTCGGCACGGTGACGGTGTCGGGCATTCCGCAGCGCGAGGACCATAATTTTGTCATCGAGTGCCTTAGCCAATTTCTGGGCGCGGATCATTCGCAAATAGCGCTGCAGGCCGAAACGGCATGATGACTGGCGATGTCTGGTTCTGGGTTCTGGCCGGCGTAGCCACGCTTTTTGTCGGCAGCGCCAAGGGCGGCTTGCCGCTGATCGGCACGCTGGCGGTGCCGCTCATGGCCTTGCAAATTTCACCGGTGGTGGCTGCGGGTCTGCTGCTGCCCATCTACATCATCAGCGACATGTATGGCTTGTGGATCTATCGCAAGTCCTTTGACATGCGGAACATCGCCATTCTGGTGCCGGCCGCTGCTATCGGTATTGCGGTGGGCTGGGCTGCGGCTTCGGTCACCAATGAGGATGTCGTCACCATACTGGTGGGCCTCATCGGGCTTGCCTATTGCATTGATGCGTTTCTCAAGGCGCGCCGCAACCTGCCGCCGAAACACGCCGATGTGCCGCGCGGCATTTTCTGGGGCGCCATCACCGGCTTCACCAGTTTTGTCTCGCACTCGGGTGCCCCGCCTTACCAGATGTACGTGCTGCCGCAGCGCCTGGAAAAAATGGTCTATGCCGGCACAACGACTATTATCTTCGCCATCATCAATCTTCTCAAGCTACCGCCCTACTGGTTTCTGGGGCAGGTGAATCTCGGCAGCCTGGAAACGGCGCTGCTGTTGTCGCCGCTGGCCATCATCGGCGCCTATGTGGGCTACCGGCTCACACTCATCCTGCCCGAGAAAATCTTTTTCCGCATTGTGGAGGTGGCGCTGTTCCTGGTCTCGCTGAAGCTGGTTTATGACGGCGCGGTTGGATTGACAAACGGCTGAGCGATCTGCCACCTTGCCCTTTGAGTGGGCAAGGGAGTCGCAGACATGAATTTCCGCACCGTTTTGCTTGCTGTTTTCCTTTTCACATTGGCAATTGTTCCGGCCCGGGCCGAAGAAGGCTCGCGGGTGATCCTGGTGCTGGATGCCTCGGGTTCCATGTGGGGGCAGATCGACGGCACGGCAAAAATGGAAATCGCCAAGGATGTGGTGGGCCGGGTCGTCGGTGCCTGGAAGCCGGAGAATGAGCTTGGGCTTGTGGCTTATGGCCACCGCGAGAAAGGCTCCTGCGAGGACATCGAAGTGCTGCGCGAGCCGGGCGTGCTTGATGCGGCTGACTACATGAGCGCCGTCAAGGCGCTCAATCCCAAGGGCAAGACGCCCATGACGGCGGCGGTGCGCGTGGCGGCGGAGTCGCTGAAATATACCGAGCGGAAAGCCAGTGTTATTTTGGTGTCGGACGGCATTGAGACCTGTGGGCTTGACCCCTGCGCCGTTGCCGAAGAACTGGAGAAACTTGGCGTTGACCTAACTGTCCACACCGTTGGGTTCGGGCTTGATAATCACGGTGCTGTTGCGCAACTCCAATGTCTGGCTGAGAAAACCGGCGGCACCTATACCACGGCGGAAAATGCCAGCGAGCTGGAAGCGGCTCTGAACAAAACGGTTGAAGCGGTGCCAGCCCCGCCGCCTGAACCCGCTGCCCCCGCATTCAATGTAACCGGCCATGTGGTGATGGCGGAAGGGGTGGAACTCAGTCAGGGCTATGAGTCCGCCACCTGGGAATTCTTCGACGTGGTGGATGGCCAGAAGGGCCAGTGGATACAAACCGAATATAGCACGGACATTAAAATCAATTTGCCGCGCACCGGCGATTTCATCGTTCGCGTGTCCGATGATGTGGCGGCGGTGGAATTACCGATGACGCTTGAGGCCGGCGAAGTCGAGAAGCTGAATGTCAGTCTTGAGGCGGGCATCCTGCGGCTCTCCGGCATGATGGATGAGACAACTGCCATGACCGATGCGGGGGCGGCGTGGGAGCTTCTGGATTCATCGGGAAAATGGATCACGACGAAATACGGGGCGGAAACCGCCTTCCTCGCCAATGCGGGCGTCTACAAGGTTCGCCTCGCGCTGGGCACGGCGAAAGTGGAGCAGGATATCGAGATTGCCGCGGGCAAGCTCTCCGAGCAGAAATTGGCCCTGGGTGCAGGTTCCATCGAGGCCAATGGCGTGTTCGCAACGGGCGGGCCGGCGGTGCCGGAAAGTGCCGCGGTTGAATTGCGCAAGGGCGAGCCAGGCCCCGATGGAAAGCACGAGTGGATCACCACCACTTATGGGACCACCGTCCAGTTCAAGGTTCCGGCCGGAAAATATCTGGTCATTTTCAGCAAGGATTATGCCGAGGGTTCGGCGCCGGTTGAGGTCACGGCGGGAGCTATGTCGAAAGTCGAGGTCAACCTTGATGGCGGCTATCTGGCGGTCACTGGCCCTGCGGATTCAACCATCGAAGTATTTTCGGCGGAAAAGGACATTTCCGGCGAACGGAAATACCTTGCCACAGAATATGGCGGCGCGGTCAACAAGGCCTTCGACGCAGGCGCCTACCATGTGATTGCAAAAGGAGGGGATGGCGCGATCCTCGGCGAGAAGGGTTTCGAGGTGAAGGCCGGCGGCCGCACCGAGGGCAGCATTCCCTGAGGAGCATTCTGCTAGTTAGAGCTTTACTAATTTTTCCTCTCTCCGGTGGAGAGAGGAAGGGGCCCGTCGCGAAGCGACGGGAAGGTGAGGGGGAGCAGGTGATTCAATTTTTGAACCTGATCCCCCTCATCCTCCCATTGCCAAAGCAATGGGCCCCTCCTTCTCCCCGCTGGGGCGAAGGAAAGTAGAATTTATCGGACATCTAGTAGGGACAATCGGGACAATGTTTGACTTGCGGGGCTGGCGGCGGCCAGATTATTTTGCGAGCCATGCAGCTTACATTTCATACGCTTGACGTTTTCACCAACCGCCGCTTTGGCGGCAATCCGCTGGCGGTGGTGCTTGGCGCCGATGCTCTGTCCACGGAGCAAATGCAGACGATCACCCGCGAGTTCAACCTGTCGGAAACCATCTTCGTGATGAAGCCGGAAGACCCGGCCAACACGGCGAAGGTGCGGATTTTCTTTCCTGGAGGTGAAATGTCCTTCGCCGGGCATCCCACCGTGGGCTGCGCCGTGCTGCTGGCGGAGATGAAATACAAGGCGGGCTGCAGCTTTGAAACGGAAATCCGGTTGGAGGAGGGGGCGGGGCTCGTGCCGGTCAAAGTCTCGCGCATTGGCGATCACCCCCGGGCGCAGTTTACAGCACCGGTAGTTCCTTTCGCGGTTGATCTCCCGTTGCCCCGCATTGATCTTGTGGCAAAGGCCCTGTCGCTGGAACCGGACGACATCAGTTTTGAAAATCACAGCTTCAGGGTGCATCAGGGTGGCCCGCGGTTTTTCCATGTTCCGGTCAAGACGCGCACGGCGCTGGCACGCTGTGTAGTGGCGGAGCCCCATTGGTCGGCGATGATTACCGCACTTGGCGTCGACAACGCCTATGTCTATGCGCGGGGCGGCGATAGCGCCAAAACGCATTTCCGCGCCCGCATGTTTGCCCCCACGGGCGGCATTCCGGAAGATCCGGCCACGGGTTCTGCCACGGCATTGCTGGCCGCCCAACTCTTGAAAGCGGAGGCCCTGAAAGATGGCACCCACAAGTGGCAGTTGGAGCAGGGCTATGAAATGGGCCGCCCGTCCGATCTTTTTCTTGAGGCAGATGTGGCAGGCGGCGCGCTTAAAGCCGTGCGCGTGGCGGGGCAGGCCGTGAAGGTCATGCAGGGAACACTGGAGATTTAGCGCTACTGGATATTCAGTATGGCCTTGGCTTCGGCGGTAACGTCGAGGCCTTCAGCTTCATTGCCGGCGCCGCAGAGCTGAACCGCCTGGTTGCGCATGTCTTCCAATTGAGCCCGCTGGTCGGGGCCGACATCGCCGCCGGCCAGGGCCGCGTCAATTTTTTCGATGTCGTCCTGGCATTGCCCGGCAAAGGCGGCCGTCGAGAAGGCAAGCGCAAGCGAGACGGCAAGAATCAAGGTCTTCATAATATGCAGGTCCCCAACTGTATGTGACGCTTCTGACAGCCAATAATGACCGAACTTGGCCTGATTCTGGCTGGCCAAAAAAACATCCTTAATGCGGCGTAAAAGCCACACCGCGCGTCCCGGCGGGATGATTTCATCCCGTCGAAAAGGACCCGTGGCGAGTTAATGTCTTGGAGCATGCCTTTGCCGCCAAACCGCTTCACACTTTGGTGGGACATGCTCCTGTTGCGCTTTGGCTATTCATCGTCTATGGAAGCGCCATGTCTCGCAAGCTGAACCGGCTTCTCCTTCTTAGCTCCCCCTGAGGGCCGGCTGGGCTTTGCCTTGGCTCTTTGGGGAAAAGAACATAAAAACATTCCCAGCTAAGAGAGACAAAGATCATGATGATTTCGCCCAAAGAAAAGTACCGAGCCTATCCGCCCGTAGCCTTGCCGGACCGCACCTGGCCGGAAAAAGCGAATACCAAACCCCCCATCTGGTGCAGCGTTGACCTCCGTGACGGCAACCAATCACTGATCGAACCGATGGGCCATGAGCGCAAGCTCCGCATGTGGAATGCGCTGGTAAAAATGGGCTTCAAGGAAATCGAGATCGGCTTTCCCTCCGCTTCACAAACGGATTTCGATTTCTGCCGCTTCCTCATCGACAACAAAAAGATTCCCGATGACGTCACCGTGCAGGTGCTCGTGCAATGCCGCGAGGACCTGATCACCCGCACTTTTGAAGGCATTCGCGGCGCCAAATCGGTGATCGTCCACTTCTACAACTCCACCAGCGAACTGCAGCGCCGCGTCGTCTTCAACAAGGATAAGGCCGGCATTACCGAGATCGCCGCAGGCGCCGCCCGCCTCATCAAGAAGCTCACGCAGGAAAGCGGCATGGCGGAGGCCATCCGTTTCCAGTATTCGCCGGAAAGCTTCACCGGCACCGAGCTCGATTATGCGGTGGAAATCTGTGAAGCGGTGATGGATGAAATCCGCCCCACGCCGCAAAGGCGGCTGATCCTCAATCTGCCCGCCACGGTGGAAATGTCCACGCCCAATATCCATGCGGACCAGATCGAGTGGTTCTGCCGCAAGATCAAGAACCGCACATCCGTCATCATTTCGCTCCATCCGCATAATGACCGGGGTTCAGCCGTCGCCGCCACGGAACTCGCCTTGATGGCGGGTGCCGACCGTGTGGAAGGAACGCTCTTCGGCAATGGCGAGCGCACCGGCAATGTTTGCCTCGTCACCCTCGCCATGAACATTTACACACAAGGCGTTGATCCCGGCCTCGACATCTCCAACATCAATGATCTCATCCGCATGGCGGAATACTGCACGCAATTGCCGGTGCATCCGCGCCATCCCTATGCGGGCGAACTGGTGTTCACGGCATTCAGCGGCTCGCATCAGGACGCCATCAACAAGGGCTTCAAGGCCATGAAGGCTTCGAACAAGCCATTGTGGGAGGTGCCCTATCTGCCGATCGATCCCATGGATCTGGGCCGCTCTTACGAAGCCGTGGTGCGGATCAATTCGCAAAGCGGCAAGGGCGGCATTGCCTATATCCTCGAAACCGAGCACGGCATTGACCTGCCGCGGCGCTTGCAGATCGAATTCTCCAAGGTGGTGCAGGCCATCGCCGATGGCGAGGGCGTGGAGCTTAGCGCCGAGCGGTTATGGCGCAGCTTCGAGAGCGAGTATCTCGACGGCAACGGCCGCTTCGGCTTCATCGAGCACACGGCGGCCTCCGACCATGGCGACCAGAATCTCACGGCGCGGATCAGCGATGACGACAAGCACAAGACCATTCATGGCCACGGCAACGGCCCGGTCGATGGCTTTGTCGACGCCATGCGGAAAGAGTCGGGGCTTGCCTTCGACGTCGCCGATTACCGCGAGCACGCCATGGGCCACGGCGCCAACGCGGCGGCGATCGCCTATGTGGAACTGCGGCTGGCCGACGGCTCGACGCTGTTCGGAGTCGGCATCGACAAGAACATTGTCGTGGCCTCGCTCAAGGCGGTTGTCTCCGGCGTGAACCGGGCGCTGAATCGATAAAAAACTGAGTATGAGGCGGTTCTCGGGCGCGTCCCGTGGACCGCCCAGTTTTTGCAAACGCTCCGGATTCCATTTGGTTCCCAGATTAAATGATCACAAATAAGTTGAAGGGATGCGATGTAATTTTGCAACTTTTTCGGAAGCTGTGCTTTTTATCCATGGACAATCCAGTCCAATCTCAGGAGATTACCATGATTAAGTCAGCTCTATTGGCCACCGCCATTGGTCTCGCCTTTGTAGTTCCAGCCTATGCCCAACAGGCGGTCGTGCCGTGCGACGAACCCTCTCTCACCCAGATGAGAAAAGACATCGATGCCATGACGGACAAGGAACGGCAAGCTAAGGCTGTGGAAAGCTGGACTGCCGCAGAAGCCGCGTTCAAGGCCAACAATCTTGATGAGTGCAATGCGCGCATCGGCGACACCGGCAAGAACATGGACACCAAAACCACCACTCAATAAGTGGCAGTTTTATCAGGATGTCCATTCTGAACGTCCGGGCGGGGCCGCAAGGCCTCGCCGTCATTTTACCACGGTGATGTCCGGGCCAACTTCCGCTGTTTGCGCTTGGAGATTCCCGACGGTGGAGAGCTTTGCCTCGATTTCGATGATCTTGGCCCGCGCTTCGCTCGTCCATTTGCCGGCCGGAATCGAAAAGGCGTTGCAGGTCAGCGCCTTGCGAAGATCGCCCAGCGCTTGCCGCAGAAGGCCCTTGCCGTCATAGGCGAGCCCGCGGTTGTAATAGGCGTCGGCATAATTGCGGCGCAGCCTGATTGCCAGATCATAGTCCGTAATGGCATCGTCATATCGATCCATATAGTAACGGACGGTGCCGCGGTTATAATAGAAAGCCGCCATTTTCGGGTTCAGAATCTCGGCGGACAAGGCGCGGTCGTCGTCCCTGTCGCCCCTGGCCAGGGCCGGTGTTGCAATAGTTAGAACCGCGATGCTGAACAGCACCCTTGCCATGAAGCTCATATGAAAGTCCCCAGCCACTAAGTAATTCCGGACGCATCGCATGCGCGCGGGGAATGTCCAACATCCCGCGCCAACTCCGGCCTCCGGGCGGAAAGACAAACAAAAGCAATACTATAACGCTGAAATATTAGCCGTCTAATATGTTGCCTGTGAGTAAACTATACCAGAATCAGGCGATTTTCCAGAGTCGGCCATGTCGGATGTGTGACTGATGCATAAAAGTGACACTCAACCTTTCCCCGGCAATTCTGCCATTGGATAACGCCAGTCTGGCCATCAAACTATTTGGTGGTCACAACGGGTTTGCCTCTGCGCGAACCCTGAATGATCTTGCCAAAAACTGCCATTCGCGGCAGTCTCAGCCACATCAGTCCGGTCAACCGGCGGAAGCAGTTTAGCTCCGATCAAGAAGTGCCGTGCCTCGCCCGTTGACTTGTCGGGGAGATGACCGATGCGCAAGTTTTTGCTCTTCATCCTGATGATCTGTCTCGAACCATCGATGTCGCTCGCCGCTCCCCTTCACGACGCGGCCAAGGCAGGCGATGTCGCGGCCATCACTGCCGCCCTCGACGCCGGCGCCGACATCGAGGCGAGCGAAGGGGGCGGAACGCCGCTCTATTTTGCGGTCAGGAGGGGGCACCTTGCGGCGGCAAAGCTTCTCTTGGAGCGCGGCGCCGACGTCATCGTCGGGTCGAATTACTCGGGCGACGTCTTGACGATTGCGACCGCCAAGCTCCGTGTCGATCTCATGACACTGCTTCTGGCGCATGGCGCAAATCCCAACTCGACTTTTCAGGGCGAGAGCGTGCTTCATGTCGCGGTAAAGTATCGCTGTCTTGCCTGCGTCAAGGCGCTTGTCGAGGCAGGCGCGGATGTCAACGCGCCGACCTATGACACCCACTCTTCTTCCCGGACGCCCATTCACATTGCCATACGCTACGGATATCCCGAGGTTGCCGACTATCTGATGGCGCATGGCGTGGTGGTGCCGACGCCCGCGCCGGTTACCGCCAAACTGGCGGCGGCCGATCCTGAAAAGGGCCGGATATTTTTCAATGAGAACTGCACCGGCTGCCATTACGGCGAACCAAATAAGGCCCGAAATCACGGCCCAAACCTCTGGGGCGTCGTGGGCCGCGAAAAGGCCTCGATGAAAGACGTCCCCACATCCAAGGTATTGCGGGATTGGGGCGGCACTTGGACCTACGAGGACCTGAATACGTATCTCTATGGTCCCACCTTCACCAAACCCGGCGGACTCATGGAAGTGCCAAGCATTCCGGACGAAAATTCGCGGGCGGATCTAATCGCCTATCTGCGCACTCTCAGCGACATGCCGGTTCCGCTGCCATAGGGTCCTCTGGACAAGCCGCCTCGAACGCGTCAGTCTCCCCTTCCGCCATGGGTTCAGGGGCCGCGCACGTGTCTTCCACGATTTTCGAGAGTTTGTTTGTCAGTCAGAACATTGTGCATATCGGGGCGCTGCTCTGCCTGCTCGGCTTCCTGTTCCGCAACCAGCTCATCCTGCGCCTGCTGGTCCTGGGCGGAGACTGTGTCTACATCCTGTATTATTATTTTGCCCCGGAGATTCCGCTGTGGGGCGCGATCTTCTGGAGCACCATGTTCACCGTCGTGAACATTGTGATGATCTGGCGCATCTTCATGGACGAAATGCACTCCAGCCTGCCCGCCAGCGAGCGGAAATTGTTTGACCTGCTGGTGGATCTGACCCCCGGCCAGTTCCGCAAGTTCGTGAAGGCCGGCCGGCAGGAGGTGACGGCCGCGCCGCTGGTCATCACCCGGGAGAATGAGCCGCTGCATCATCTCTATTTTATCACCGAGGGCAGGGTGATCATTGAGAAGGGCGGGCACCGGGTGGTTTCCGGAGCCACGACCTTCATCGGGGAAATTGCCTTTCTGCTGGCGCGGCCCGCCACCGCCACCGTGACCCTGGAACCCGGCTGCCATTACTGTGTGTGGGACTCGACGGCCTTGCGCAGTGTCCTCAGCGGCAATTCCGAACTCAAGAATGCCCTGAGCGCGGCGATGAACCGGAAACTGGCGGAAAAGGTCGCCCAGGCCGGGGTGCTGACTGATACCATAGGCGACACGCTTGCGCCAAGCACCGTTGCCGCCACTGCGCCGGTCGTTGGGATTAAGGTTTCAGGCCGGAAATTGCGGTCCGTTCCGAAGCTGGCCAAAGCCTGACCTTTTGTCCTCTCCCGTGAAACGGGAGAGGAAGGGACCCGTTGCAAAGCAATGGGGAGGTGAGGGAAATGAGGTAAAGGTGCCCTCATCTATCCCATGTCACTTCGTGCCATGGGCCCCTTTCTTCTCCCGTTTCACGGGAGAAGACGTTCCCGGAACAAAACCCGGCCTATCCCGTTGATAGGCATGAAAAAATTCACCGCTTTCAGCTTTTTGGTCCTGTCTTTCCTCGCTTCCCCTGCCAGTTTTGGCCAAACACCCCTGACCCCCGACGAGATCAACGCGGCGGAGTTTATCGATGCCCTGCCGGAAGGGGTGAGCCCCCTGACGGTAAAGCTGCAGGTGCTGCTGGACCGGGCGGGCGCCAATCCCGGGGTGATTGATGGGGTTGCCGGTGAAAATGTGACCAGGGCCATCCGCGGCTTTGAAGAAATCAACGGGCTTGAAGTCGACGGCATCATGACCCCGGCTTTGTGGGAACGGCTGCGTTCGCCGGAGCCTGTCTCCATGACCTACACCATCACGCCCCAGGACCTTGAAAAAATAGTCGAGAGCATTCCCACCGATTATGCTGAGATGGCCAAGATGGAGTGGCTGGGATACACTTCAGGGGCGGAGGCGCTGGCCGAGAAGTTTCATATGGACCAGAACTTTCTCGTTGCCCTCAATCCCCTTGCCAGTTTCGTGGCGGGGGAAAATATCGTGGTGATCAATCCGGGAGAACAGGCCCCGGTTATGGTCAGCCGCATTGTCGCCGACAAAGCGAATGAGCGCATCGTGATCTATGGGGAAAACGACAGTCCGGTGATCTTCTATCCAGCAACCATCGGCAGCGATTCCAACCCTTCGCCAAAGGGAACCCATGAGGTCAAGGGCGTGGCAGAGTTTCCCACCTACGCCTACAACCCGGACCTCAACTTCCAGCAAGCCGAAAATACAGAAAAGCTCACCATTCCGGCCGGACCCAATGGTCCGGTGGGAGGAACCTGGATAGACCTGTCGGAGCCCACCTATGGCATTCACGGAACGCCGGACCCCTCGAAGATTTCCAAAACCGCATCGCACGGCTGCGTGAGGCTCACCAACTGGGACGCGGCGGAATTGGCGAAGCTGGTGAAGCCGGGGATTGTGGTTACGTTCATCGAGGCGGCGAAGTCCATTTATTGAATGTGAGTGCGGAATTTCCCTCTCCCGATTTGTTGGGGGTTTAGCTATCGGGGAAATGAGCCAGACTTTGGTCCCTTTTGTCGCCCCCTGGGATTGCCAGTCTCGAAATGGCGTCAGCGAGGCTTTGGACCTCAAACGGTTTTTGAAGTAGCGGCACTGCCCTCCACTCCTTGTTTAAGCCGGTTGCGCCATAACCCGTCGAAAAGATGAACGGCACGCCAAGCTCTTTGAGACGTGCCGCTAGCGGATAGGTCTCTTCTCCGTTAAGATTCACATCTAGTATGGCAAAATCGAAAAGCTGAATGGCCACCAATTTCATGGCCTGGTCTAGCCGGCCCGCAGTAGCTGCGACCTCGTGCCCTAAATCCGTTAGCATGTCCTCAAGCATCATGGCGATGATGGCCTCGTCCTCGACAACGAGAACCTTGAGTTTAAGCTGATCCTGCTTCAGGGCATTCACCTTCTAAACTCCTGAGAGAGATTCAAGGGGGGACTTGATCGTTGCAACTACGCCTTCGGGTCTAAATTCAATACTGGCGTCGCCACCAAGATCATTCGCCAAGCTGCGCTCAATTAGGCGGCTCCCAAAGCCTTTGGTTTTCGGCGGTGCAACGGGTGGTCCGCCTTCCTCTGTCCAGGTCAAGTGCAATTCTCCCGATCCATCCAGTGGCGCAATCGCCCATCTCACACTGACCCGACCCCGATCATTGGACAGCGCCCCATACTTCACTGCATTGGTTGCAAGCTCATGCAGCGCCATGGACAGCGCCAATGCTTGCTTGGGTGAAAGGCGCACGTCCGGCCCTTCCAGGTCCATGCGGTGATTTGCTGTACGAAACGGTTCAAGAGCTCGAAGAAGAGCATCCCGCAAACTTGCCCCTTGCCAACGCTCAACATTCAGCATGTCGTGTGCTCTGGACAATGCGGCAAGCCTTGCCTCGAAGGTTTGGCCTGCATCAGTGTCATGATTGCGAATAGTTTGCCTCGCCAGGGCCTGCACTGTCGCCAATGTGTTTTTTACACGGTGATTAAGTTCGTTGATCATGAGCTTCTGTTGTTCCTCGGCACGTTTCGCCGCGTCGGTGTCCACCAGCATAAGCACGACACCATCAACTTTGCCGTCCTGGGTCACATAGGGACGCGCCCGCAATGAATGGTAGCAACCTTCGTTATCACGCACATCGCGCGTGTCTTCCCGTAACGTTTCGATGACGCCAGCGGCGAATTTGTCAAGATCGGTCAGGTCAAGATTATGACGGACATTTCCGATCGGTCGGCCCACGTCTGTGGGCAGCAAGTTGAATGGCTTTTCGGCGCGCGTATTGAAACGTCGAATAACCAGATCGCGGCTAAGCAACAATACCGCCAGGGGGGTGGAGCTTTGGAGATTGTTTAGGTCACTGTAGATTTGGCTGAGTTCGATATTGCGATTACTCATTTCTTCGTTAACTGTGATCAGCTCTTCGTTCGTTGACTCCAGTTCTTCCTTGGAAGTTTCTAATTCTTCATTGATGCTCTGCAATTCTTCGTTGGCTGACTGCACTTCTTCGTTGGACGCCTGCAACTCCTCGTTCGCTGCTTCCCCTTGTTCCTGGACCGATAGCATATAGTCGCGAAGTTCAGTAAGCTCCCGCTCCAGCTTTGCTATACGACGGCCGCTCTCCTTCGTATCAGGCTTCCCAATTTTCTTCGGGGTTCGCCTGGGCTTTTCTGAATCAGATGTGGCGTTTTTGGGTCCCTCGGGGTCGGTTTCATCAAACAGAATCAGAAAGCAGCGCTCGCGCAAATTCTTGAGCGGGATGACTTCCAGGTTTACTGAAAGGATCTCGCCGTTTAGCCGGAAATTCACGTTTTCCCTCCGGGCGGTAAGATTCTCCTTCTTCGCCTTGTCGATGACGGCGCGTAGCGGAACGAGTAACCCCTCGCGCGCCATTTTCAATACATCGAAAGTTGCTTTGCCTTTGGGCGGTTCCAAATAGGTGCCCGTTGGCCCGCGGAATTGAAGGATTTGCAAATCGGCGTTCACCAATACTGCGGGAGGCGCGTATTTGTTGACCATGAGGCGGTCAGCTTCGCGCTGTGAGTCCAGTTCGCTGCGAAAGCCCTGTGTCTCACTATTGCGATTCGTCTCTCTGCCAATGTGTTCAGCTTGATGCGCCGGCGATTGCGAAGTTTGTTCTTCCCGCGCTTTCTTGGTCAATATATGATAAGCGGCTGTTGGCGCGGCCTTCCTGGAAAAAATCTTATGCTTGCGATCCAGCGGCTCAAACAAGTGGGTAAATCCACTCACTGACTCTGAGCCGCCCAAAAACAAATATCCATCAGGTTTCAGCGCATAATGGAACATCGGCAGTGCCTTCTTTTGCAGACTTGGTTCAAGATAAATCAGCAGGTTGCGGCAACTGACGAGGTCCATGCGCGAGAACGGCGGATCACTAACGAGATTCTGTCTGGCGAAGACAACCATTTCGCGCAGCGACTTGTTGACCCGGTAACCGCCTTCCTCTTCGACAAAAAATCGTCGTAGCCGTTCCGGTGAAAGATCGTGCACAAGGCTTTTTGAATACAACCCTCGGCGGGCCTTTTCGAGTAGTGCTTCATGGAGGTCCGTAGCAAAGACCTGGAGCTTACGGATTCGTGGCGTTTCTTCCGATACCTCAACGAATGCCATGGCGATAGAATACGCCTCCTGTCCCGTAGAACAGCCAATTACCCAAACCCGGACTGGGTCATTGCCCTGCTGCTGAAGTAGACCCGGTAGAATCCGCTGCTTGATTACATCGAATGCCTCAGGGTTACGGAAAAAACTCGTCACGCTGATGAGTACGTCCGAGTAAAGGGCGTCGAGTTCCTTGGTGTTTCCCCGAAGGATACGGGCGTAGTCTTCCAGAGACTCCTGCTTATTGAGCACCATGCGGCGAGAAATGCGGCGCTGAATAGTGGGGGATTTGTAAAGCGAAAAGTCCACCCCGCAATGCCTGTAGAGGAGCAATAGAATCTTTTTGAAACTGCTGTCACCGGCGTGAATGCGCCCCGCCGCTTCGTCACGGGCAGCGCGGGCTCCCGTGGGCGGAGAACCGTACCCCCCCGACGGCAGGGGGGTATCGTCATCCTCGTGAGCCGTAGCAGACGCCCGGTCGCCTTCCGGGGAAGCGGTGTGCAGGGCCGGGTCTACGGCGGCAAAAGGATGTTTTGCAATATAGTCAAGTTCTTTGGCGATGTCCTCGGGGTTGCAAACGTAGTCCACGCACCCGGCCGCGATGGCGCTCCGCGGCATCGAATCGTAGCGCGCTGAATGATCTTGGGCAAAGGTTATTCCGCCCTCGGCCTTTATCGCCTCCAATCCCATTGTGCCATCGCTCGCGGTCCCCGACAAAACCACGCCAATCGCTCGCTCACGCTGGTCTTGCGCCAAAGATTCAAAAAAGAAATCGATTGATCGATGTACTTTGGCCGCCAGCTCACGCGGTTGCAGCTTCAAAATAGAATCTTCGATAGTTAAGCTGGTGTTCGGCGGAATGACATAGATGTGGTTTGGCTGAACTCGCAGGTCATTCGTCACCTCGTGCACTGGTAGCGCGGTTGCTCTTGACAAAATATCCGGCAGGGCGCTTTCCCTCACGGGATCTAGATGCTGTACCAGGACGAAGACCATGCCGGTGTCTGCAGGCAAGTGCTCAAGCAAGAGAGTGAAAGCCTCCAAGCCACCGGCCGAAGCTCCAATGCCGACGATCAGGGGTTTTCGCCCGGGCGCTGCCACTGGAACGCCCTCAGCTTTAGACCTTTTTGCCCGGTTGCTCAGCGCTTCGGACTGTGTCCCTTTTGGCATGTAAGGCCCAATTCAAACTTTCAATCTTAGTTCACATTATACAGTTGCATTACCCCGTTCGAGTCGAAACGTGCAGAGAGATCGTCAAGGAAAATCTGCTAAACTGCAACGTTTCAGATCGATTAAAGTTCCATGGTAAGGGAAATACTACATCTTTCACGGGAATTACGGGGGGATCCCTTTGTAGAATTGAGCTATCTCTGCGCTTGAGTTCCCCATGGTTCAGTTCATGCGCCTCTCACCGGTCGTTTCGCCGTCGTGTACTCTGTGCATATCTTCGCCATCAGCCCGGGGCAGGAGGCCATTGTACCACAGAAGTTCAGATTTATTTTCCTAGGCCTCTTGACACGTTCCTATTGTAGGACTATAAGCATTGTTGATGGTTCCGGAAAGGAGGGGACAGTGTCGACAGCGTCTCGAAATTGCCGGTTCCATGTGCAGCGCCTGCAGGAGAGGGGAAAGATAGCGCCCCGCTCCGTCGGGAGCCGAGGGCTAGACCCGTGGGCACTACGGCCCATGCGTCTTCAGTGGCAAAACAACCCTAGCGGCAAACTTAGGAAACCGTACGATCTAGGGCTCTGTCAGAGCGAACCTGAGGCAAAAACCGCTGCGTCTCAAGGCCGGGCTTTAAGCCTAACCAACCAAACTCCACTTTTTACCAGCATATGCAGGCTTGAAGCCAGGGCGGGGACATCCCCTCCACCCTCTTCCTCCAATACGCCACGAGCCCCACCATGAAACATCCTCCCAATCACAAAAACATCCGCGAGCGGAGCAATCCGGCGGCCGAGCTCCCGCGCCCCTATCTCTCCCAGAATCCCTGGGCCGGCTTCACCAAGCATGACCGCCCGCGCGATCAGCCGCTGCCAGCGTGCCCGTCGAAGCATTGCCGCCGCGCCAAGGCCTGCCTTGCGGCCCATGACAACCTCTATTGCCAGCGCACGCATTTCTCGCCGGCCAAGATCCGGAAGCTGTGGACGGAAAGCCCGTTGGGGCGGGCGCTGGCGGCATTGCCTGTGGCCGACCGTGATGACCTTGAGGGCCGCACGGACCGCATCATTCGCGGGCGGGAAATCCGTCATGCCCATTTCGAAAAGATGGTGGCGCGCTGGAAAGCGGGCGAATTTGACCAACTCTATGGCGCCTACACGCCCAAGGGCGTGCTGCTCAAGCCGCCGCCCAAAGTCTATGTGGAAAGGCCCGCAATCTCAGGGGCGAAAGGCGCTGGACAAGGGCGGGCAGGGGACGTATAGACCCCGCAGTTGGCCCTGCATCGCGGGGCCATACGTCCTTCACGGGGCGGGCGCATAGCTCAGGTGGTAGAGCAGCTGACTCTTAATCAGCGGGTCGTAGGTTCGAGTCCTACTGCGCCCACCAACAAAACCAATAAGTTACGCCTTAACATCTTGGTGAATAATCGGCTGTTTGATGCTGGGGCAACATCATGCTGTTTTCGGTGTGGATATACGTCTCCTGAGTGCTGCAAATTGCCATTGGGTGCCAGGGCTATTTCAGCGGTCCGAAGAGCGTTTCGGCACCACCGGAGTATCGTAGCAGGGAAGATGATCGACACGGCCGCTAAATGCCTTGTTAGAGTATAGGCAGTGGACTAATTCCTTAATCCTTCTTATGGTTTAGGCATGACGGAAGTGGAGCTAAACAGGTGAATATTTGGCGTATGCTTGGAGTGCGAATATTGCTCTCAATTCTTACGCTGTTACTCGTTTCCATCATTATCTTCGCCATAATCGAAATCCTGCCAGGTGACGTTGCCTCCCGTATCTTGGGGCGCGACGCGACCCCACAAGCGCTTGCCCTTCTGCGGGAAAGGCTAAGCCTCGATGATCCTTCATATTTGCGTTATTTTCGGTGGCTCGCGGGTATCCTGCAAGGCGACTTTGGCAAAGCCCTCAGCAGTTCACGTCCGATAAGCGATATACTTGGGCCGCGGCTTTTCAATTCTATGTTGTTGGCGGCGTATGCCTTCCTCATTTACATCCCGTTAGCTCTCATTCCCGCGCTCATTCAAGCGGGTCAACGCGATCGAAAAACCGATCATATCATCTCAGTTGTAAATCTCGTTTTCCTCTCTTTACCGGATTTCCTCCTCGGCACGCTGCTGTTAGTAACCTTTTGCGTTGCCATACCAATTTTTCCGGCGATCTCGATGGTGGATGAAAGTTCCTCGGCGCTACACTATCTCCGTGCCATGACCCTGCCGGCAGTCACTTTGGCCATAGCCATGGCAATTCCTGCGATTCGCATGCTCCGGGATAACCTTATCGAAGTTCTAGATTCGGAGTATGTCCGTATGGCCGAAATGAAGGGATTGCCTGAGCGCGCGGTACTGCTGCGTCACGCGCTCCCGAATGCCTTGGTTCCGACCCTCAATGTCACGGCAATTAATTTGGGCTATCTCATTGGGGGCGTTGTAATTGTTGAAAAAGTTTATTCGTACCCTGGATTTGGAAGGTTGCTTGTGGATTCGCTTCAACTTCGTGACGTCCCTCTGATCGAAGCTACTGTGGTAGTCGCTGCGGCAGTCTATGTTGGAGCTAACCTGCTTGCTGACCTTGGCTCGGTACTGTTAAATCCGCGGTTGCGCAGTGGTTGAGGATCTCCACCATGAGCCGGTATCTGTGAAACCAACTTTCACTGAAAGTGGCTGGGAAATCCGCCGTCTGTTGCAATCTTGGCGTCGCTCGCCGATGAGCCTTCGCATTGGCGCCATCATTTTACTGTCTCAGTTCATTTTGGCGGCCACCGGCCCATTTTGGGCGCCATATGGGCCATCTCAGATTGGTACCGGGCCGCCCCTGTCTGGCATGAGTTGGGCCCATCCATTTGGTGTCGATCAGCTAGGCCGGGACGTATTCAGTCGCGTAGTGCACGGGGCGCACATAGTTATACTCCTTTCATTGTCGGGCACACTTCTTGGCACCGCCGTTGGCTCTGCTGTGGGACTTTTTTCGGGATACGTCCGCGGCTGGACCGATGACGTTCTGCAGCGATTCCTCGAAGCGATGATCAGTATTCCATTTCTGGTTCTTGCGCTGATAGCTATTGTTGCTGCCGGCCCGGCTTTTTCTGGCAATCCCATTTTGCTCGTGCTGGTAATTGCATTGATTTATGCTCCACGGGTTGCACGCATGGCGCGGGCTGCGGCGCTCGACATAGTCACCCGAGATTTTGTTACTGCTGCCAAACTTCGCGGTGAAAGCGCTTGGTCAATAGTACGTCGTGAATTACTGCCCAATGCCACGAGCGTACTGCTGGTTGAGTTTGCCTTGCGTGCAGGTTATGCGCCCGTACTTATTGGCTCTCTGGGATTCCTGGGCTTTGGCGTCAGGCCGCCTACACCTGAATGGGGTCTTATCATGAGCGAGAATCGGTCGCTTATCACTTTTGCACCGATTACTGTCCTTGGTCCTGGTTTCATGCTCGCGCTGCTTGTCGTCGGTTTAAATCTTTTTACGGAAGGACTGGCCCGCATTTTGGGTCGCACTGTTCGGCTGGTAGACAAATGAGCCAAGTGACACCGCTCGTTGAAGTTACTGACTTGGACTTCGCCTACCGCCATGGCGAAGGATGGTTGCGTGTATTGCATGGTGTGAGCTTTACAATACGTCGGGGCGAGGTATTCGGACTGGTGGGAGAATCGGGGTGTGGCAAGTCAACTTTGGCTTATCAACTCTTGGGCTACAGACGTGAATTTACGCGCATTGAAGGTGGACGAATTAGCTTCGCGGGATTGGAATTGCATGAACTCTCCCGTTCCGCCTTGGACAAGTTGCGTGGAAATCGCATTAGCCTAGTTCCCCAAAACCCGACAACTGCGTTAAGTCCTGCTATGCGCATTGGCCGGCAGCTTATGGAAGTCTTGGAATTTCATGGTGCGAGCGTTGGTATGGAAGAAGGACGAGCCACAGAACTTTTGCAAATGGTCCGATTGCCTGAACCTTACTCCATATTGCAGCGGTATCCGCACGAGCTCTCTGGTGGTCAGCAACAGCGTGTTTGCATCGCCATGGCTCTGGCCTGCGAGCCGGATTTGGTTGTACTCGACGAACCCACCACGGGACTTGACGTTACAACCCAGCACCAAATCATTGAATTGCTCGCCGAACTTCGTGGGCGTCTCGACATGTCGATGCTATACGTCACTCACGACTTGGGTGTGCTTGCTCAAATCGCTGATCGCGTCGGTGTCATGTATGCGGGGCGCATGGTGGAAATTGCACCCTCAACAGAGCTCTTTTCCGACCCAAGACATCCCTATACCCGTGGCCTCATAGCGTCTGTTCCCGATATCAGTAAAGTCAAACCTGCCGGTTCTCCCGTGTTGCGCGGACTTCTCAAACGGGACGAACTCCCTGCAGGCTGCCCTTTTCAACCGCGGTGCGATTATTCAATTGAGGGCTGCGCCTCCGAGGTTCAACTATTGGATAGCGTCAATGCCAGTCATCAGGTTGCCTGTAAGCGGTGGAAAGATTTGGAAATAGTTTTATCTACAGCGAGAGATGATTTGGAATATTCACGTGCAGTTGTTGCCGAACAACCAATTCTTCTTGTCGAAAACGTGAGCCTTGGTTATGGCGCCCGCCGCCGCTGGGGCACTGGCCGACCTTACGTCGTGAAAGATCTGTCCTTTACGATCGAAGAAGGTGAAATTTTTGCTTTGGTGGGTGAATCCGGGAGCGGAAAGTCCACCATCGCGAGAGCAATTGGAGGGCTAATTTCCGCGTTCGAAGGCACGATAAAGTTTGAGAATAAAATGATGCCTGGTCTGGTTTCCGCCCGATCACGCGAGCTTCGTCAGTGGATTCAGTACATCTTCCAAAACCCCGATGCATCACTTAATCCTCGCGTGCCGATCGGCTCGATTTTAGCACGCCCAATCCAAATGTTTTTCAGGCTTGCGCGGACTGACGTTGAAAAACGTGTCACTATTGCACTTGACGATGTGAGGCTGGCAGCTGGTTACGCAGACCGCTATTCCGATCAACTTTCGGGCGGCGAACGTCAACGCGTCGCCATAGCGCGCGCCATTGTCGCGGAATCCAAGCTGCTGTTATGTGACGAAATTCTATCCGGCCTTGACGTGTCAGTGCAAGCAAACGTCATGAAACTTCTGCAGCGTCTCAGGATGGAACATCGCCTTTCAATGCTATTCATATCGCACGATCTTGCGGTGGTCAGGAACTTAGCTGATCGCATCGGAGTATTGTATCGTGGCCAACTCATGGAACTGGGTGATGTGGAGGATGTTTTCAAGCCGCCATTCCATCCTTATACTTATGAATTACTGATGGCCGTTCCCAGTATCGGACGTCTTCGCAGGCCGACGAAGGCGAAGACGCAGGAGGTAAAGCCACCTACGCATCAGGGCTGCGCATTTGCGGGACGTTGTGCGTGGCAGGTTGGCAAGATCTGCGAGGAGCAACCGCCTCCTTGGAGGCAAACGGGTCCAAAGCACAAGATCCGTTGTCATATTCCACTTCACGAGCTGTCGGCACGTGTAATGGGCGATTTGGATTATTTGAACCAGAACGAAGGAAGTAAACACCAGTTGGCCGCGCAAGCCGAATAGGAATGACCAACTTGATTATACTTGAAGGGGCCACTTTGATCGATGGTACAGGAGGTCCAGTCATTGACGAGGCGATGGTTGTGATCGATGGACCCACAATTGCTCATGCCGGTCCTCGTACCGCTCGATTCAAGAACGTTCCGGCCGTACGTCAGAAGCTTTTTGGAAAATTTATCACTCCGGGATTGATCGAAGCGCATACCCATGCCGCCTTTGAAGCGGACATGATGGCTTACATTAAGAATGGCATCACGACAGTTCGCTTTGCCGGGTTGCATCCGACGACGGAGTTACAGCTGAAAAACAGCATTGCATCAAGCAATCTGCCCGCTCCTCGAATACTGTCGTGTGGTCCGATGATTGATCAGCCACCGGTTGCATATCCTGAGTGGTCAATAGCTGTCGACACCCCCGACGGCGCTGCTATCGTGGCCGAAAATCTTATTGTTGAGCATGATCTTCAGGCGCTCATTGTGACTCAGCGTGTTACTGGGCCAGTAATGCGCGCTGTTGTGGAGACTGCACATCGCCATGGGCGGTCTGTCGTAGGCCAGACGTGGGCGGTCGACGGCAAAGATGCCTCAATTCTCGGAATTGACGAATTGCACACCAGTTCAAGAGTCTACGCCAGCAGCCAATACTCGCCTGAAGATCTTTTAAAGTACGAGACTATTCCAGAGCGGCTTTCACTTGCGTCGCGAGCCTGGGCATCGATAGATTGGGACACAACGAAGTCGATTATGGAGACCATGATTGAGTGCAAAGTCAGCTATTGCGGGATGCACGTGATCACTCAGTTTCAAGTCGGGGAGGGCGTCCCTGAATTGGAAGCTGATGCGGATTTTGAAAACTTCTTTGGGCAACCCGAGCGCCAGGCGTTTCGGGAATTCAATCGACGCCTGCAGGGAGGTTGGAACAATGAAGACCTCTATTTTGCGCGGGTGGCCAACGACAAGCGCCTGGAATGGCTGCGGTGTTTTCGGGAAATGGGGGGCGTTCTTCTGGCCGGAACTGACATGCAGTTTGGCGGCATCATGCTGCACCACGAACTTCGAAATCTTGAGTCCATAGGCATGTCAAGGCTCGAAGTCATCACATCCGCAACGGGCGGTTGCGCAAAAGCACTTCACGTCGAGAATCATTTTGGGAAATTGCGTAATGGGCAGAGTGCAGATCTTGTCGTTTTGAACAGCAATCCATTGCTTGATCTAAGGGCACTGAGAGACATCAACCGTGTTTACCGAATCGGCAAATTGATGTGGCCTACGCGTGATGATGAGCAACCTCAATAGCACAATGGAATAGGGGAGCGCTGCAAAAAGCGCTCCCCCATCAGTCGTTCGGTGCAGTTAGTCTAATTTTCGCAAACAATTTCAGTGAAGTCAGGACGGTTATGATCGGAAGCTGGTGTATAACCAGAGCAGCCCTTCCGCGTCGCGGCTACAATGTTGGCGAACATGGGAATAAGAACGCCACCATCCTCTGCCAACATCCGCTGGGCTTCCTGATACAGCTTGCGCCTGGCGTCCGCATCGATTGTCTTTGCAGCTTCATCGAGCAGCCCGTCATACTTGTCCGAAAACCAGTGCGTTTCGTTCCATGGTGCCGCCTTGCGATAAGCTACTGACAAGGCAGCCGGTGTTGTACGCATGCCCCAGTTCGAGACCGAGAACGCTTTCTTCAGCCATATCGTATCCCAATATTCGCCAGCCGATTCATTTACGATGTTGACCTTGATTCCAGCTTCCGAAGCCATCTGCTGATAGGCCTGCACCATTGCCATGGTTCCTGGCATGAGATCTGCGGCGTGAAGGTCGACGGAAATACCGTCGGGATGACCAGCCTCAGTGAGAAGCTGTTTCGCTTTGGCTACATCGCGTTGCATGACGTCGGGGCGGTAAGCATCGGGTGAGGCCGGCATGATAGGATTATCATTTCCTGGAACGCCAAATCCAAGCAATGCCGTGTCGACGATGGCCTGGCGATCAATAACCAGTTTCATCGCCTGACGCACTTTGGGGTTATCGAATGGAGGCGTGTCGATCCACATGCCGATCGTCACCGCAGTGCCGCCCGGCGCTTTTGTCAGCGTGATGTTGGGATCGGCTTTGACGGCCGAAATCGTCGCGGGATCAACCACTAGCACGACATCGGCCTCGCCTGATTGCAAGGCGGCAATTCGGCTCAGCGGCTCGGTGATCGCGGTTACCGTCAGGCAGTCGGATTTAGGTAAGCCTTGGCGCCAGTAATCCGCGTTTTTTGTAAACGTCGTCTTGAGTAACCCAAGTTTTAGCTCCTTTAACGTGAACGGCCCGGTGCCATTTGGACGGAGGCGAATATCTTCAGAAGACGCGCCGTTCTTTACAACCATACCGTGTTTCGTGGCCAAGATGGAGGGAAGCTCCGCGATAGGAGACTCAAGCGTGACCTTGACTGTGTTGGCATCCACCGACTTAAACGCGTCTGGTTTTATCGCCCCGAGTTCGCTTGCACCAGCCGATTCCGTTTTCGGATCGAGCAGGCGGCGGAATGTGTAAACTACATCGTCCGCCGTCAGCGGTGAACCATCATGAAATTTTACACCTTGCCTAACCTTGAAGGTCCATTCAGTGGCCTTATCATTTGACTCCCATGATTCCGCCAACCATGGAATTGGTTGCATCGTTGAATCGGCGGCAACGAAAGGTTCATACACCATTCGTGCGTGGTAAACATCTGAGATACTGAGCAACCGCGCTGGATCAGGCGAAAGAGTTTCGCCGCTCCAATCAGGTCCTATGAGAACTGGACATTTTTCTGCCGCCTGTGCGACTGATCCGTCAACTTGAATCGACAGCATTAATGCTGCGATCGCAGTTCCGATTTTCAAAATCTTCATTGTTTTTTCCTCCCGAATGCGCTGTTTGAAGTGTGGCGCTGCAAAGAGGCTATACGCAAAGTTGATAATCGTCCAGACGAGCCTAAAAGCCCAATAAGTTCAACTCACCGTTGTAGGTGCTGCGACTGCAATGCAGCAGCTTCCAGGGCGCACTCGTCCGGGTTGGCGACGTCCATAAACTATGCCGTCCGCCAGGTAGTGAAGTATTTGGGGTTCGAGCCCGGGATCCCACGTACAATGGATGCGACCAGCCTCTTGGCCTGCACGCACGTTCGTGCCATTAGCATGGTAGGGCTCAAAAATTCCGTCGCTGGTTGCATAGACGAAGGCTTTCTTCCCAGGCAACTCATACAGTGGCGTTTCAACGGTAGACTTGACCGTTTTCGTGTAACTCTCAATTATACTCAAGTGTGCAAGTACATTGTCGATGCCTCGGCGGCACATGGAAAGCACTTCAGGCCTGACAGTCCCTCCACCACCCATTTCTGTACCCACTGTGGTCAAGCCGGCCGCGCATGCGGCGGCAGTTGCCGTGCGCTGGTCGCCATAGTTCCCTATCACAACGATAAGCGGTGCATCGAAAGCTCGCGCGGCTCTAATGTTTCGGAGATGCAAATCGGGATCGCTCGAAGGCTCGATAATGGCACTCGGTAAAATGTCAAGCGACGAGCCGCCCGAATGCAAATCCAAAAAAGCGTTTCCGAGTGGGAATATCACGTTCGTAGTGAATTCTGAAATCTGCTGGGTAATCGATCCATGCGCATCGCCGGGAAATGTGCGGTTCAAATTTAATCCATCGACCGGCGAAGTGCGCGTGCCCGATATTACCGCGTGAACATTGATCGTAGGCATTAGGATGAGACGGCCTTGCACTTGGCCAGGATCAACTGTGCGGATAAGGTCACAAATGGCGATCTGCCCCTCATATTCGTCGCCATGATTGCCACCTTCAATTATTAATGTTGGACCTTTGCCATTGGCAATAACTGCGATCGGAACTTGCGTAACTCCCCACGCATCGTCGTGTGGAGAGTGAGGGATCATCAAGCATCCCACTTGCTTTCCCTTTTGATCGAAATCTACCGTGGTGAAAGCCGTTCTGCTATTGGACCGACTGGAATTCAAAATTTCGGCTCCTTCTCGGATGTCCATCAAATTCTTAGGCTTGCTAGCGACTTCGATCGTACGGTCGGATCAGATTCACTTTTTCGCGATTTAATTCAAGTCCAAATCCCGGCTTTGCTGGAAGTTCAATATAACCACAATCCGGCAATGGCTCGCTTTTAAACATCGCGCCAAAGTTAGGCTCAATCTTGTCGGCCCTTTCGCTCATCATGATAAACTCTGCCATTCTGATATGCTCGAAAGCCATCGCCATATAGTATCCGTAGACACCGCAGCCGTGGGGCACCAATGCAACCGATTGGGCGCTTGCCAGTGCAACTACCTTCGAAAACTCGGTAGGCCCGCCCATCCACATGACATCCGGTTGCAAAAGCTCTACTCCAGAATTGATGAGCTGTTGAAAGCCAAATTGGGTGTATTCGTGTTCACCCGTTGCGAATGAAGCGCACCCCCTCATACTTTCAAATTTCTTTCCGAGCTTTGCGTGCCCCGCATAGTCGTCGGGCATTAAGGGCTCTTCGATCCACCGTATGTTGTAGGGCTTCAACGAGTACGCCAATTCCGCCGCGTAATCGACATCAAGTGCCATATAGCAATCGAGCATTAGCGGGAAATCATCCCCAACTTTCTTCCGCCAGTTTTCCATATATGAAATGTTGCCCTTCATCCCGGGAACACCGGCGCTGGGCCCGTATGGAAGCGGAACTTTTGCGCCGAGAAAACCTAGGGTTTTCGCTATATCCGGGCGCGATGTCGTCCCATAGACGGGTACACGCTCCATGGTTCTGCCGCCCATCAGATTATAGACCGGCTCATTGACTTCCTTGCCGTAGAGGTCCCACAGGGCAAGATCTATCGCACTTATTGCATGCAAAGCCAGTCCCTTGCGACCGTAGTGGATCGACGCTCTCCATAGCTGGTCCCAAATGTAAGAGCGATCGCTGGCACATTGCCCCTCGACGAACATAGACAAATGCTTTTCGATGATGAAGGCGGCCGCTTCTCCTCCCGTGCTGAGTCCAATTCCTACAAGACCTTTCTCATTCTCGATTTCTACAATGACAGAAGGAACATTGGCGACGCCCCAAGACTTCCTGGAGCCGGAGTATTTGGGAAATCGTGACATTGGATTGGTGATTGGTGGGTGGGTGTCTTCAAAGTTCCAGCTTTGGTCGGCTGCGGTCTGCCCTAGGATCCAATGGGTGTCCGGCGTGTCGTGCATGTCGCTTGCTCCGTAGCCATCGGCTCTGGAAACAAGTGCGCGCACTTCCTTTATCTTTGGCCGTCCACGAAGAGGCTTGACGTCATCGAACGGAATTGGTTCAGGGAGCATCTAATCACACCTTTCAAAAAACTGATGTTGGCAAGAATCAATATCCGTTTCAATGGGCGCCAAAACGAATGTGTTCCTGAGTGTGCTATCACGAGAACTTGGTGTTGCAGGCGGCTAGCTTGAATTCATTGACATGTCTTGCGCATTCTTTTCTAACCTCCTAAGCAAAATTAGCCCAACCGCCGTACTCAACGGGAAGTTGCTCAAAAGATTTCTAGCAAATGAGGATTTCGTGAATATCGAAGCCGTTGATTTTTTCTATCTCTCGATGCCCGTGGTGACCGACGCGGGCGATGGCAGCCAGGACGCCCTTCTGGTGCGCGTGGCGGCGGGAGGACTGGTGGGCTGGGGTGAATGCGAAGCCTCACCGCTCACCTCGATTGCCGCCTATGTCTGCCCCATGTCACATGGCGCCTGCAAACCGGTGCGCGATGTGGTACTCGGCAAACCGCTGGGCAGTCCTGCCGATATCGCCGCGCTGGCGGCAACGGTTGAGATGGAATGCATGGACCTGCTGCAGGCCGCCCATACCTTCTCCGGCATTGAAATGGCGCTCTGGGATCTGCTTGGTCGCAAGCGCGAAGCGCCGGTCCACGAACTCCTGGGATACAAGAAGGCCTATCCGAAGCTGCCCTATGCCTCGCAGCTCTTCGGCGATACGCCGGCGGAGACGCTGGCCGGCTGCAAACAAGCCCGCCAGAAAGGTTTTCGGGCCGTCAAATGCGGCTGGGGGCCCTTCGGCCGCGGCACGTTGCAAGATGACCGGGATCATCTTCAGGCGGCGCGCGAGGGGCTGGGCAAGGACGGAACCCTGCTTATCGATGCGGGCCAGATATTCCGTGAGGATGTGGAGCGCGCCGCAGCCCGCATCCCCCTGCTTGAAGCCGTCGGCACCGTTTGGTTTGAAGAGCCGTTTCTCGGCGGCGCCTATGACGCCTATGGCGCACTTGCCGCCCGCAGCGGCAAGGTGCGCGTTGCCGGCGGCGAAGCTTCGCATAATTTCCACATGGCCCGCCAGCTCATCGACTACGGCAAGGTTTCCTACGTGCAGATTGATTGCGGCCGCATCGGCGGCATAGGACCGGCCAAACGGGTCGCCGATTATGCCGTGACGAGCGGCGTAACCTACGTCAATCACACCTTCACCTCGCATCTGGCGCTTGCTGCATCGCTGCAACCCTATGCCGGGTTGAAAGACCACGTGATATGCGAATATCCATTTACCCCCAAGTCAGTGGCCTGGGACATGAGCGAAACCCATCTCCTGCCTGATGCCAAGGGCGAGATAAACCTGCCGTCCACGCCGGGCCTCGGCATCACGATGAACCCCGCAGGCATCGCAAAATACGTCGTCGACGCCGAAATTGCGGTCAAGGGCAAAGTCCTGTATCGCACGCCGAAGCTATAGGAATAAACGTTTGTATTCGATTATCGGGGGTTGTTCCGTCCAGAACCATTGCGCGGCCCGGGGGGTCAGGACCGCGAGTGATTGCGTGTGGCAAGCGCGCCCGTTAGCCTCTTTGTCGCCATTGCGACAATGAGTGTAAAACCCCATAAGGCGAGAGTCAGGTGTTGACTGAAGCCGAGTAGGTTGAATCCACTGGAAATCGTTTGCAGGATTAGTAGCGCCACAACAAGGCCAGTGATCCGACCAAACCCCCCGTAAGGATCGATTCCGCCGAGAATTGCGGCAAGAATGGTAATGAGCAAGTAGGATTGGGCAATATCCGCTCCTGCGGAATTGAAACGCGCCATCATTACGATTGCGGCGAGCCAACACAGCAAGCTCGACAGGACATAAACCCAAATTTGTACCCGTCTTGTGTTCACTCCTGAAAACCGCGTCGACTCGAGGTTGGACCCAATCATATGCATCTGAATGCCGAGTACCGTGCGGGTCAGTAAAATGTGCACGCCTATTGCGACAATTACAAAAATACCAAATGAAATTGGAATGCCGGCAATGGTTTCGTTCGAGACATGGATAAGGGCATCAGGAAATCCAGAAAGCGTTTGACCGCGGGTGAGCCAGATGCTGATTCCGCCAATCAAGGTTTGCGTGCCCAACGTAACCAGGATCGGATGAACGCCGACTACTGCAACGATTAGCCCGGTTATCAGGCCGATGATTAGGCAAAGCATAAACCCTGCAGCGAAAGCGAGTAAGATCCATAGCCAGACTTCACCACCTGCGGCATCCGGGGGCATCTGCTTCGTCAATATCCAGGCCATTAACAGCGCGGCCTGATTGGCGGTGGCTATAATTGCAAGATTCAGACCGCCGGAAACCAAGGGAATAGCCATCGCCAGTGACAGCAAACCCAACTCGGGCAATTGGAACATCATTGACTGCATTGTTGCTGTCTGCAGGAATGTCCCCGGCAAGAGGATGCTGTAGACCGTGAACAGTCCCAGAAATAGCAAAAGCAAACCACCCAGATTTGTGCCGGCGCTTTCCCGGATTGCCGCGACTACTCGGTCTAGGGGGGCAACGCTGGTATCCATCCGAGGCGGCAATGGCTGATCGGAATCTATCATGAAGCTGCCCCGACAATTTGCCTTCGACTTTTTGTCCGTCTGTCGTTAATCGCAGTGACACTCACAGAAATGAGTATTGCCAGTCCAATGACAACGTCAAAGAAATAAGGCGATACGCCAAGAAGATTGAGGCCGTTCTGCAGAATTGCGAGGAGCAGGACGCCGAGAACCACTCCCGTCATTGATCCAAGACCTCCCACAAGGCTGGCGCCACCGAGTATGGCAACGGCTAATACACTTAATTCGGTGCCAAACATGGCGGTAGGTACCACTTGGTGAACCCGGTGTGCCTGGACGAACCCTGCCAGACCGGCAAGAAAACCGAGATATCCATAGATAAGAAGTTGGAGCCGCAGGATACGGATACCAACACGGCTCGCTGCGTCGGGATTGCCGCCCAGCGCATAGATCTGACGGCCAGCGTGCGAGCGCGACATCAAAAAATGCGTAATGATCACAACGACAACCATTATGACCACGGGTAGGGTGAGCCGCGCGAAGTCGCCGCTCGCGGTTTCATAACGGAAGAATACGATACGATCGGTCCACCAGTCCGGAAGATTGTAAATCTCACTCCCCCCGGTGAAATAGATGAGCAGGGCATAGAAGATGCTTGATGTGGCGATAGTTATTATGATTGAAACAACCTTGAGATAGTAGGTCAGAAGGGCATTAAGGCAGCCAAGAACTGCTCCCAGTGCACAGGCCATGGCGATGGCTGGAATTGCTGGCACACCGTATTTCGTGGCAGCAATGGCGGCGAGATACTGGGTTACCGATGCTACTGCCGCGAATGAAATGTCAATGCCACCGGACACCAGGACGACAAAAACGCCTGCCGCCAGAATAGTAGTAACCGAATAGGCCTCAATGAGATCTGAAGCATTGGACAGGGTCAGGAAATATGGCGAGGAAGACGAGAAGATAAGCGACACAATGATGATCGCCACCGCGAGCGAAGTTTCATTGCGCTTGAACATTGCGGCAATCGCTCTATGCAAAGACGGCCTCCGCGAGTAACTTTTCGTCAATCAGGCCCGGCACATATTCATTGATTATTCGCCCCTCACGCATATGTAAAATTCGGTCTGAATTGAAATAGGCTTCCGGTATTTCGTCGGAAATCATGATGATTGCAACGCCTTCTTCGGCAAGTTTGCGGATAATGTCATAAATGCCCTGTTTGTTGCGAATATCGACTCCTGCCGTTGGTGTATCAAGGATGAGAATTCTCGGATTGGTGGCGAGCCACTTGGCCAATACAACTCGCTGTTGATTGCCGCCAGACAAGGTTTGTACGGCAGCACCTGTGTTTGCAGCCTTGATACCGAGTCTCGTCACCCAATCAAATGCGAGGCTTGTCTTACTGCGGGGGGAAACCAGTCCAATTCTGTTCGCGAGCCGTTCGAGCATTGTGATCGCCGTGTTATCGGCAAGAGACTGCCTCAGGTTCAGTCCAAGCAATAGTCGGTCTTCGGAAACATAGGCTATGCCGGCCCGAATTGCGTCCTGGTTTGTGCGCAGTTCCAGAGCATTGCCTTCAATGTGCATTTTGCCATTGTCTAACTGTGTCATTCCGAAAAGCGCAAGGGCAAGCTCAGTCCTTCCAGACCCCATCAACCCTATAATTCCGAGGACTTCGCCGGCGTGTACATCGAATGAAACATCGTTAAATTCGCCTTTTCGGCCACCGTTTTTCATTTCTAGAACTGGACCGCGACGGGTGGGGCTTCTTGTTTTGATGACATGTGCGATCCGACTTCCAGTCATCAGTTCGGCCAGCCGTTGGTCGTCCAGTTCAGATACGGGCAGCGTACCCACCTTACGTCCGTCGCGTAGAACGGTGACGCGTTCAGCAAGCGCCATGACTTCTTCCAGCCGATGGCTAACAAAAACAACCGCCAAGCCCATGCTCTTGAGGCGCTGGATGATCTCAAGGAGGCGCACGACCTCATGATGCGTGAGCGATGCAGTCGGTTCGTCCATGACCAGCAGCTTGGCCTTGGCAGCAAGTCCACGGCAAATAGCTACAAGCTGTCTCTCGGCCACGGAAAGCTGACCTACGATTGCCTCAAGGGGAAGGTGGGCTTCAAGATCAGCCAGGACTTTGGTCGCCGTTGCCCGCATTTCCTTACGCCGAACAGCCATGAACGGCGCACCGAGTTCCTGGTCGATGGCGATGTTTTCCCATACGCTCAGGTTCGGGAATAGAGAGAGGTCCTGATAGATCACCTGAACACCGAGCTGCTTGGCCTGATGAGGTGAAAGGCCATCAAAGGCCGTACCATCAATTACAATGTTGCCGCCTGGGTCGGGCTTATGGACGCCTGATACGATTTTTATGAGTGTCGACTTGCCGGAGCCGTTCTCACCCACCAGACAATGAATTTCGCCACGGTTTACCGACCATTCGACGCCGTCGAGAGCGACCGTCCCGCCGAAACGCTTGCCGATGTTTTCAAGCTTGAGAAATGGAACAATGGGTGGGACCGGTCCTGTCATCGACTTGGCTTGATAAACAACGGTGTTTTTAAAGACGAAAGCGGAAACCGCGTTCCAGCTGGGAGGCTAGCCAGAGCGCGATTTCGTTTGTGGCCGACGACGCTCACTGCTCGACGGCTTGACCCAATCACTAGATCAGCTTTGCTAGTTCATCGATTGTTTGGGGGTTGATGTCGAGCATCTTGTTTGCCCGGATTGTCCGTTCCTCCGGCCCCAATTGAACCGGTCCGAGGCCCGGGATATCCATGCCGTCGACTGGTGTCTTGCCGGTGGCAAGAAGATTCCCCAGTTGAACCATGGCATAGCCGGCGTCGATCGGATTCCAGAGGAAGCCGCGGGTGATAGCTCCCGATTTCATCAGTTTCTGCCCCTGGCTGGGGATAAACGGACCTACGACGATCACCTTGCCGATCTTGTCGGCATCAGAAACCGCCTGGCCCGCGCCAATGGGGCCGTTGGCGCCGAAGATCAGAAAGCCTTTGAGGTCCGGATTGGCACGCATCACGTCCGCTGCGGTCTTCTGGCTGTCTTCCACGCTGTTAGAAACGCCATAGCGATCGCCAACCTGTTGCATGTTTGGATATTTCGACTTCTGGAGGGCCACCGCGGCGTCCGCCCAGACATTGTGCAAAGTAACCGTGAGGCCCCCGACATAAACCACGTATTTTCCTTCGCCGCCGATTGCTTCAGCGAAAGCCTCGAGATGTGCTTCGCCAAACTGCTTGTCTTGGATAAGTTCAATGTCCCAATCCGCATTCTTTTGGCCCGGCTGTTCGTGGACGATGACCTTGATTCCTGCGTCCTGAGCTCGCTTGAAGACTGGTTCCAGAGCCGCGCCGTCATTCGGTATGACACCGATGACATCGACTTTCTTGGCGATGAGATCCTCGACGGCGCGAACTTGCTGAGCTGCATCGGCTTCAGTCGGGATGATCATGGTAGCGTCTACGCCGAGTTCTTGGCCTGCTTTAAGAACTCCTTTCTCGACATTGTCGAACCAGGGAATGCGTATTTTGCCTACAATGCCAATCTGCGGAGGATTGTTAGCGGCCTTGGCACCAAGTGGACTGAGAAGTGTAAAAGTTCCTGCGGCGGCTGACTTCAGGACGGTTCTTCTTGAAAGTGAACGCATTGTATTCCTCCCATTGTAAATTATTTTCTATGTCCATCGTTGCAAAAGTGGACAGACCACTTTTGTACGCTCGGTTTGAGCTTCAAGTCAAGTTACTATCCAGGCTTGCCCCCGCGTTTCTGCTTCGGCGAAGGTGATTGCCCGCCATTTCGACGTTGGGCCGATGAGCCTTCGAACGCGGCGCGTTCCTCTTCGATCACGCGGCGTGTGCTTGATTCGATGTGGTCGAGATGAAGACTCATAGCCTCAACGGCCTGAGCTGGATCATGAGCTTCGATCGCGCGCACTATGGTCGTATGTTCGCCAAGGCTTCGTAGTATCAATGAGAGGTCCTGGGTTGCCCGCCTGCGTACGTCGAGCCCCATGTTGTAAAGTCCGTAAGCAATTCGCTCGAGCACAACGTTACCGGCAGTAGCTGAAAGCCGTGCATGAAAGCGGCTATCGAGCATGCGGAAAGCAACAGGATCACTTAAAACCTTCTCATGAGCAGCCAGCATGCCGTGTAGGTCGTCTATGTCCTCGGCTGTCGCCCTTTCTGCCGCTTTCCGAACAATCTCAAGTTCAACAAGGCGACGGCTATCAAATGAGTCGGCCAAATTTGCTTCCGACAGGGCCAAAAAGAAATCGAGTGGCGCCAGCAACGTGCGTGCTTCGAGGTTTGTAACATAGGCACCGCCGCCGTGGCGCGTATCCACGACACCCAGTATGGAAAGAGCGCGAAGCGCCTCACGAAGGCTGGGGCGGCTGATGTCCAGAATCTCGATCAGGTTCCGTTCTGACGGCAGCCTGTCGCCAGCCCGAAGCATGCCGGTTCTGATCAGATCGAGAACGCGATTCACGACAGATTGGGCCACTCCTTTTTTTTCGCCGAATTGCAGATCCACCTCTATCGGAAGGAATTCCACATTCGTTTTCTTGATCATTTTGTCTCGCTCCCGTAATCGCCGTCCATCATCAAGTGTTCCAAGTTTTCTTGCTGCTCCATGAAAGCAGAATATTGCAGTCACAAGTGGTCTGTCCACTTTGTTTTTTCTCATCGACACGGCGGTTAGTCAGGGGTCGCAGGTTCGAAAAACCCGCCGACTACGAATCTGGGGTCAGGAGTTCAAATCTCTTCGGGCGCGCCAATTATTTCAATTACTTAGACTGTTATTGCTTGGACTAAAGTTTGGGGTTCCACTGGGGTTCCACCGATGCGGGCAAGGGGGCTGATTTTGACCTAGCTGCGGCATCGGAAGATGCGCGGCCATCGCGTTTCAGCCCGCCGCTACCTTCACCAACACCCCAACGACGCCGCATGGCTTGGAAGCCCCGATAAGTGATTGCGTTCAGAGCGCAGCAACTTTTGCTGCTGAGCCGCGTTGCTGGGTCAGGAGAGTGCCATGCATGAAATCAAAATCGCCCAGTATCGCGCCGAGGCGGCCACATGCATCTCGCGTGCAAATGCGGACTCCAATAAATCCACCTCTGCGCGCTGGCTCAAGGTTGCCGCCGACTGGACGCGCATGTCTGATGAACTGGAAGCCAAGATCCACTCGCCCAGGGCGGAGATTCCAAGGGATGCCGGGAACTAATCTTAAACCCCAGAATTATTACCTCAACGCAGCTTGGATATTCGTCTCCCCCTCAACCTACCTTATCCAAGCGTCTAGCCCCGGTGTTTACCTTCCAAAATCGCCGGGGCTTTTTATTGGAACTATCTCAGAATGGGGTAGGGTTAGTTGACCACGGACTCGCTTGGAACAAGCTTGCATGAACAAAGCATTTACAAGGGAAACAGACGCTTGCGGTAGCCAAGTCAGCGCTGCATATTGTTGCGTCATATTCCAGATTTGATTTTTAAGTAGCCTTCAGATTACTAGCTGAGCTCTTGCCCGTGCGCTTATCGGCAACGACGTCAAATGAAATCTTCTGGCCTTCTTTGAGAGAGCGCAGACCAGCGCCTTCTACAGCTGAAACATGGACAAAAACGTCCTTGCTTCCGTCGTCCGGTTGAACAAAGCCGTAGCCCTTTTGATCATTATACCACTTTACAGTACCGGTTGCCATGGAATGGTCCTTCAGTTGGGTTATCGTGAGGCTCTCCATGAAATGCAAAAGCAGCTCATACAGGACCTGGCGATTAAATGAGCACCGAATTGCCGACGAGTCCATGGGG
>DATLDM010000008.1:0-30650 GCA_035525875.1 Aestuariivirga sp. | reverse complement strand
CGTCGGCTCCGATGAGGCGCACTTCGCGCGCATCAATGCGGTGGTTAATCTTGTTACCTTCTTCTTTTTGCGGGGGGGCGGCACCGCGTACAATCGTTGGCCTCCGGGGGGGTATACTCAAGCTCTATGCTTCTCCATGTTAGGGCCGTAGCGGTTCCGCGACCGGCCGGTTAAGAACCCCGCTTTAGACCTTGAAGCGGGGTTGCCGTCAAGGAGGGCTGAAAGGATTGGGTAATTTTGATGGCGGGTGTGGATTTTGAGCAAGGGCCGGGCGGCGTAAAACTGGCTTTTCTCCAGGATGGTTCTGGCGATGATTTGGGCCGCTGCGGCTTCTTCTGGCTGGGCGGCTTCATGTCGGATATGCTGGGCACCAAGGCCGAAGCCTTGGCGGCTCTTGCCCGCGAAACCCGAAGGCCCGGCCTGCGCTTTGACTATTCCGGCCATGGCCAGTCCGGAGGCCTGTTCACCGACGGCACCATTTCCGACTGGCTTGAACAGTCCATTCACATGTTCATCGAGAAAACCCGCTCCAAACGCATCATCGTCGGCTCCAGCATGGGCGGCTGGCTGGCACTTCTCCTCGCCAAGGTGTTGCTGCGTGATGATCCCCGCGCCGCAAAGCGCATGGCCGGCATCGTGCTGATTGCGCCCGCCGCCGACATGACCAATGATTTGATGTGGGATGCGTTTTCGCCCGAAGCCCGCCAGCAACTGGAAACGCGCGGTCTCTTCGAGCGCCCCTCCGAATATGGTGATCCCATGCCGATCACGCTCAGGCTTTTGGAGGACGGCGCCAAGCACCTGCTGCTGAAAACCGGGCTGGAATTGCCCTGTCCGGTGCGTATCCTGCAGGGCAGCAGCGACCCCGATGTTCCGCCCTCCCATGCGCTGAAAGTTTTCGAAGCCTTGTCCGGCCCCGACATCACCATGACCCTGATCAAGGGTGGCGATCACCGCCTGTCGACACCGGGGCAATTGAAACTCATCCGTGAAACCGCGTTACAACTCGCCGAACGGGCTGACGGCATTATACCGTGAGTGTGGTTAAAAGGGCGCGCAAGCCATCGCGATAATTCGGATAGAGCAATTTATAACCCAGCTCTGTCTTGATGCGCCGGTTGGAAACCCGCTTCGAGTCCGCATAGAAACTCTTGGCCATGGGTGAAAGCTCTGCCTCCTCAAATGGAATTTCCGGCGGCAGCGGCAAGCCCAGCAAATCAGCCGCAAATTCCACCACCTCCTGCGGCTGGCAGGGCTCGTCATCGCAGACATTGTAAGCCTGGCCCGGATTTGGCTTTGCGATGGAGGCCGAAAGCACGCCCGCAATATCCTCCACATGGATGCGGCTAAAAATCTGCCCCGGCTTGATGATGCGTTTGGCGCTGCCATCCCGGAGATTGAGAAGCTGGTTTCGCCCTGGCCCATAAATCCCCGCGAGGCGAAACAAATGAACCGGCAGACCAAAATCACTGTGGAGCCTGAGCCAGCTCCGCTCCGCCTCCAATCGCCTCTGGCCCCGCGCCGTAGTGGGTTCGAGCGGGCTGTCCTCATCAACCCAGTCACCGCCCCGGTCGCCATAAACCCCCGTGGTCGATAGGTAGCCCACCCACTTCAATTGTTTTGAAAGTCTCGATAACTGTGCCTGAAACAAGCGCAGAATGGGATCACCATGTTCATCGGGCGGCGCCGAAATCAGAAGATGCGTCACATCGGTCGCAATCCGCAATGTGCTGTCAAACGGCAGTCCGTGAAATCCCTGCGCCTCAATCCCGGCAATGCCCTCTGCATCACGACTGGTTGCGGAAATTCTCCACTCGCGCTTGTCCAACCGTGCCGCAAAAATGCGCGCCGAAAAACCAAAACCGAAACATAGGAGATGGTTCACGGTGAGCTCCATTCGGCTTTCACCGCCAGATCAGGTTCAGCAATTGAATGCACATCGCGCGCATGCTGAAAATCTTCGGCAGGCATGAGCTGCGCCAGGGCCCACACTGCCATGGCGCGGACCAGCGGAGAGGGATCATTCAAGAGACGTTCCGCAACCGAAATGAAACCCGGATTGCCGCTGTTGCCAATCGCAATCAGCACATTGCGCAAGAAACGGTCGCGTCCCACACGTTTCACCGGGGAGCCTACAAACAATTTCCGAAAACCCGCATCATCAAGTCCAGCCAAGTCATCGAGGCCAGGAGAAATCAGATCTTCGCGGGCCCGCAGCTTCGCCTCGCTCGCTTCACTGGCGAACTTGTTCCACGGGCACACCGCCAGGCAATCATCGCAGCCATAGATGCGGTTCCCCATGGGCTTGCGGAATTCACGGTCGATATGGCCCTTGTGCTCGATGGTGAGATAGGAAATGCAGCGCCGCGCATCCAGCTGGTAGGGCGCCGGAAACGCCCTGGTCGGGCAGATATCAAGACAGGCTTGGCAGCTGCCGCAGTGATCCACCTCTGGCTCATCCCAAGGAAGAACCATATCCGTCAGGATCGTCCCGATAAAGAACCATGACCCCAACTCCCGCGAAACCAGATTTGTGTGCTTGCCCTGCCAACCCAAACCCGCCACTTGGGCCAGCGGCTTTTCCATCAGCGGGGCCGTATCCACAAAAACCTTGACCTCGGCCTTGGCGGTGCTTGCAAACCACGTGGCAATTTTCTTGAGCTTGCCCTTGACCACATCATGATAGTCGCGGTTCAGCGCATAGGTTGAAATCACCCCTTCGGATGTCCGCTCCAGCCGTTCAAAAGCATCAAGCCCTTGCCCATAGCTCATGGCAAACACGATGGCCGATTGCGCTTCCGGCCACAGGGCCTTGGGTGCCGCGCGCCGTGCCGCCGTTTCAGCAAGCCAATCCATGTCGCCGTGATAATTCTGCCCAACGAAGCTGTTCAATCTTTCCGCCTGCTCAGGCGCGGCATCGGCTGAGGTGATCCTGATGCCGCTGAAGCCTTCCTGCCTGGCCAGGCCGCGCAGGCTTTCAGAAATCGAGGTCGGCATAGGAAGCAGACGCCGGCATGCCGCGCAGCGAATCGCCGAGCAGGGGGCGGAATGACGGGCGCGATTTGATTCTCTGGTACCAGCGCTTGGCCACCGGAAAGTCCGTCCACGGAATATCGCCGAGATAGTCGATGACCGAGAGATGCGCCGCCGCCGAAAGATCGGCGATGGAAAGCTCATCGCCCGCCAGCCACGAGCGGTGGTCAGCCAGGGTTCCCATGTAATCGAGATGGTCCCGCAGCCGTGAAAGTCCGTAGCGCACCCGCGCCATATCAGGTGCGCCCCCGCCGGTTTCGCGCGTCATGAAACGCCGGATGATTTTTTCGGTGATAATCGGTTCGGAAACCTCCGCGTAGAATTTCGTGTCAAACCAGCCCGTGAGTCTCCGCACCTCGGCCCGCGCTGCCGCCTGCCCCGGAATGAGCTTTGCTTTTCCGGCCCGCGTCTCTTCCAGATATTCGGTGATCGCCTCGATGCCGTTGATGGCGGCCCCGTCGTCTTCCACAAAGACCGGCACAATGCCCGCCGGATTGAGATTGAAAAGCGTTTCGCTCGGCGTCCATGGCCGCTCCTCCACCAGCTCAAAGGCTACGCCATATTCCACCAAAGCCAGGCGCACCCTGCGGCTGAACGGATCCAGTGGAAAGTGAAGCAATTTGGGCATGAATTTTGGAAACCGCCGCTAAAAGTCAGTGTCGTTGCTGCATTTAAACTAACCCTATAAGACGCAATTGTCTAACCGTAAGCGATTCGCGTAGGCGGTTTTCAAGGGTTTTGCGGAATGTCACTTGAGCAGATTGTCGTGCTTGCCCTCATTCAGGGGATCACCGAATTTCTCCCCATTTCCTCGTCCGGCCATTTGATTCTGGTTCCCGCCTTCACCGGCTGGCGCGATCAGGGCGTGGTCACCGACATGGTCACCAATCTCGGAACCCTCGCCGCCGTGATCATCTATTTCTGGCGCGATGTCGTCCACATGTTCTGGGGCGCCATCGATCTTGTCAGGCGCCGCACCTCGCAAAACGCCGATCTCGCCTTTCATGTCCTCATTGGCACGATCCCGATCATCATTGTCGGCCTGCTGCTGAAGCTCACCCATCTCGATGAGCACATCCGCAGCGCCACGCTGGTGGCCATCAACGCCATAGTTTTCGGCATCCTGCTCTATGCGGCAGACACTTACGGCCTGCTGCGCCGCACGATTGTTGACATGAACTGGAAATCATCGCTCATCATTGGCGGGGCCCAGGCCCTGTCCCTGAGCCCCGGGACAAGTCGTTCCGGCGTCACCATGACCGCCGCCCGTGGCCTTGGCTTTACCCGGACCGAGGCCGCCCGCTTTTCCTTCCTGCTCTCCATTCCGGCCAATGGCGCCGCCTCGCTGCTGATAATCGGCAACGCCCTGGAGAGTGGTGAATCCATTTCGGGCCCGGTGATTGTCACGGGCATCCTCACGTTCTTCATCGCCCTTGGGACCATGACCGTGCTCATGCGCATGATCCGGACCATAAGCTTCCTGCCTTTTGTGATTTACCGGATGTTGCTGGGTGGTGTTATACTGTGGTTGATTTACTACTCAGGAATACCCTTGGAGGCCGTGAACTGACCGGCTCGCCGGTAGCGGTAAAGGTAGCTCGGCACAATGCCCTGAATGCCATGGCCTGTGATGCCCAGCCCGGCGAGATCGCGGCCTTCGCGCGTCGCCGCCTCGCTCCCCACATTATCCGTTTTCAGTAGCTCGACCTGGTCGGCCGTGAGCGGCGCGAAAGGTAAAATGCCCATCACGGTGCCAAGCGCCCTGGCAATGGGCCAGGGTATCGGAACCAGCAGGCGTTTCCGTCCGATGGTCTCAAGGGTGAATTCCAGTATCTGCTTGAAGGTGAAAACTTCCGGCCCGCCGAGTTCCAAAGTCTTTCCGCTGGCCTCGCCAGTGTCGATGAGACGGGCAATGGCCTCGGCCAGATCGCCCACGAAGAGCGGCGTGAATTTTGTATGCCCGCCCCCGATCAGCGGCAGGGCCGGGGCCAGGCGGCTGAGCGCCGCAAACTGGTTAAAGAAATTATCTTCCGGCCCGAACACGATGGAAGGCCGCAGCACAACGGCGCCGGGAAACGCCGCCCTGGCCTTTGCCTCGCCCATAGCCTTCGTGCGCGCATATTCGCTGGTTGATTCAGCGCTAGCGCCAAGCGCCGACATCTGGATAAAAACCTGGGCCTTGGCTGCTTTAGCCGCTTTCGCCAAAGCCTCGGCGCCGAAAACATGGATGGCGTCAAAACTCTGGGCCCCGCGGCTGGCCAGAACCCCCGTCAAATTGACCACCGCGTAAGCCCCGTCACAGACGGCGGCCAGCGAGGCAGGGTAACGCACATTGGCCTGCACCGGCATCACCTGTCCGGGCGTGCCCAGAGGCTGCACATGGCCCGCCAGATCGGGCCTGCGGCAGGCCACCCGGATGCGGTAGCCGCGCTTGGCGAGCGCCCGCACAATATGGCGGCCGATAAAGCCCGAGCCGCCGATCAGGGTTACAATCTTCTCCGAATTTTCCGCAGTCACGAAGCCACATCCAGTTGTTTCAGGGGTCCGGGCCGCTTTTAGCCCCCCGCGGGCGGCAATGCAAAGAGCCTTGCATTGACATTATATCGCGCCTCCCGTTAAGAGACGCCCCATTGCCCTGATGGCGGAATTGGTAGACGCACTAGTTTCAGGTACTAGCGATGAAAGTCGTGGAGGTTCGAGTCCTCTTCAGGGCACCAATCGGGCAAAAAGTCCCCGCGGCATTGCAGCAGCGGGGACTTTTCATTGCAGGGGCTGGGGAGCCTCGCAGTATTGCCGCAAGATACGCATGCGGCAGCACCATCGCTCGAAGGGAATCATCAGCGATAGCGTTTAGGTTCTCGTGGAAACTCAATAACATTTTGCAGTAAAGCGGTGCCAGTCACCTTACGCACGTTACCGCGCAAGTTCTCAACCCTGACTACATTGGAAGCAACCACTTGGCAGTTAAGGGCAGCCGCCACTTCACTTGCCCGCTTTCCGAAATAGGAAGCGCAGTCAATTACGTTTTCATCAGCCAATCGAAATTGCCAGATACGCTGGTGCACTTAATGAGCCTTTCGCAAGGCAAGCGCGATGAGTTCAGTCTCACTAATGCCGCGCCGAAAGCGATTCACAATTGCCTTTGCCAAGCTGTATCGCTCGGCTTCCGACTGAGCGACTGTAGGATTTTCGTCGCAAGCCCGCCTGTAGGCGTGGCGCATGGATTCCAAATCGTCGGGACTGTAGTTGTAGGTTTCCGGGAGCACCGAAGCGCTGGCTGTAAGCATGACTGACCTCACCAAAGCTAATTTTTGGCCCAAATGTATGGCGGTTTTTGGGTGCGCGAAAAGGCCGGGTCCGTTTTCGTACTTTGGTGGACGAAAGCGTGCTATGAAGGCATATCGTTTGCTCATGTAAGGGCGCAAACGGCTGAGAGCATCAAGACTTTCGCCCCAGTTAGGACGAAAGCCATGCCCGATGATTCCAAGTCCGTTATCGAGAATACTCTGCTTGCTGCTCTTACAAAGCCTGATTCTGAACTGTTGAAATCAAAGCTTGAATGGACCGACCTCAATATTGGGGACTTGCTTTATGAGGCCCACAAGTCGGTAGATTATGCCTACTTCCCGACATCGGGCATTTGCTCCGTAATAGCCCAGAACGCCGAAGGCGTAAAAATAGAGACAGGTCTGATTGGCCGGGAAGGCTTTGTTGGCATCCCCATAGTTTTGTTTGCCGAGAGCGCCCCATCGCAAGTCATTGTGCAGGCCTCCGGGCGTGCCTTGCGCATAAGTCGCGGCAAGCTTCTGAAGGCTATTCAGGAAAGTCCCTCGCTCTTGAAAGTGTTGTTGCGATTTGCCCACACGTTTTCGGTGCAGATAGCTCAAACCGCTTTGGCCAATGGTCGCAACAAAATATATGAGCGGCTCGCCCGCTGGCTGCTGATGTGCCAAGACCGGGTGGATTCGCATGAGTTTCCGATGACTCACAAATTTCTGGCAAACATGCTTGCTGTAAGGCGTGCAGGGATTACGGACGCATTGAGCTTCCTGGAAGGGAAGAAATGCATCCGTGCCATGAGAGGCCACATACTTATCACCGACCGTAAAGGTCTAGAGGAGATGGCTGGAGCGACCTACGGTGTCCCTGAGAGGGAATACCAGCGGCTTCTGACTTAATCTTTGGAACTGTCTTTCTCTCGCGGCTTGGCTCTCAGTTTCAGCCAATCATTGACCAGAGTATCCCAAAAACTCTTGATCTTCTCGTCTTTGGCTAACTGAGCCTTCTTCTCACTGCATTTTGCCGTGGGAATTTCATCACCATTTTCCTTAAAATTCATGGCGGTCTGACCTTTTCCCCCGATGTACGTAACCGTACCGGAGAATAAAGGTTCCATCAAAATTGCCCCCATGGAGACACCGGCATCTACCTGTGGCGGGGCTTTTATTTTTTGACTTTTTCCCGGTTTCCGGAACTTCCGCCCGCACTGCCAGTTGAGGAGTCCGCATGTCCCGGGAGGAAATCATGGGAATTATAGAGTTTGAAAAGTCTTTTGCTCTCTTTGCTTCGAAGGTGTCCAAATGGACCGGAAGCTCTGCCGCATTCATTATTGCGGCATTTCTGATTTTGGGTTGGGCCATAAGCGGGCCCTATTTCGGTTTTTCCCCAAACTGGCAAATGGTGGTCAATACCGGAACAACCATTGGCACATTTCTCATGGTCTTCGTTATCCAAAACAGCCAGAACCGTGACGGCCTGGCCCTGCAGATCAAGTTGGATGAGATTATCCGCGCAGTCGGCACGGCGCAAAATAGCCTCATCGACCTGGAGGATCGGTCCCAGGAGGAGCTGGACGAGATCAAGGGTGATTATGCGCAGCTCGCAGCAAAAGCCCGGAACGGCAAGAAGCCTCGCCGTGTCCAAACCCAAAGAAAACTTTCCAGGACGGGAACCAAATCATTGGCCGCAGATTGAAGAGGTTCAAGAAGGGGATCACTCTCCTCCTTATCGCCACAACAGATTTAGGAGAACATCATGGCCGACAAAAACTTGGACGACCTGTTTCACGACACCCTCAAGGACATCTACTACGCCGAGCGCAAAATTCTGGCCGCCTTGCCCAAAATGGCCAAGGCTGCCGAAAGCGCGGAATTGAAGGCCGCCTTCGAAAAACACCGTGACCAAACCGAAACCCAGGTGGAACGCCTGGTCGAGGTATTCGGAATAATCGACAAAAAGCCCCAGGGCAAAACCTGCCCGGCAATCGACGGCATCATTGAAGAAGGCGCCGAAATCATGAAGGACTACAAGGGCACCGCCGCTCTTGACGCCGGCCTGATTGGTGCGGCCCAGGCTGTGGAACACTATGAAATAGGCCGCTACGGCACATTGAAGCGCTGGGCGGAAATGCTTGGCCATGCCGACGCGGCCGAGCTCTTGAACGAAACCCTGGAAGAAGAAGAACAGACCGATGTTGACCTGTCGGCGCTGGCTGATGCTTCCGTCAATCAAAAAGCCCAGATGGCTGCTGAATAAAAGAGGTGGGGCGTGCGGTGCCAAGCCGCCGCCCCATTTCCCTGTCTCCGCTCCTCACCTGCCGATAGGTCTCCATCATGGCGAAATCAGCGAAGAAGACCCCCAAGAATGCCGCCAAAATCCATGATCAGCGTGTTCGAAGGGGTGAAGGCGGTGAACTGCATCAAACCGCTGAAGATGGCTACCCCGTCCTGACCACTGCCCAAGGCGGACCGGTTGTCGACGATCACAATTCGCTCAAAATCGGTGCCCGGGGACCAACAGCCCTGGAAGATTTCCATTTTCGCGAGAAAATCTTCCATTTCGACCACGAGCGCATTCCTGAGCGCGTGGTTCATGCGCGGGGTTACGGCGCGCATGGCTATTTTGAGAACTATCATTCGATCGCAAAACACACGCGCGCCGACCTGTTTCAGCGCCCGGGTGAAAAAACCCCAGCCTTTGTCCGCTTTTCGACGGTCGCCGGAAGCAAGGGCTCGGTTGATCTCGCCCGCGACGTTCGGGGATTCGCGGTCAAGCTCTACACCAAGGAATGCAATTGGGACCTGGTAGGCAATAACATCCCAGTATTCTTCATCCAGGATGCCATCAGGTTTCCCGATCTCGTTCACGCGGTGAAGGAAGAGCCCGATTCCGCCTTTCCACAGGCCCAGTCAGCCCATGACAATTTCTGGGATTTCATAAGTCTTACACCCGAGAGCATGCACATGATCATGTGGGTCATGTCCGACCGGGCCCTCCCACGGTCATTCCGCTTCATGGAGGGATTTGGCGTCCACACCTTCCGTTTTGTAAACGCCGATGGCGCGTCAACCTTTGTAAAGTTCCTCTGGAAACCAAAGCTTGGCCTCCAGTCGGTTGTCTGGAATGAGGCGGTGAAAATCAACGGTGCCGATCCGGATTTTCACCGGCGTGATCTGTGGGACGCCATCAAAGCGGGCAATTTCCCCGAGTGGGAGCTGCAGGTGCAGCTGTTCGACGACAAGTTTGCCGATAAGTTTGAGTTTGACGTTTTGGATCCGACCAAGCTGATTCCGGAAGAGGTCTTGCCGCCAGTTCCGGTAGGCCGCCTTGTTCTTGACCGCATGCCCGACAACTTCTTTGCCGAAACCGAGCAAGTGGCATTCATGACCCAGAATGTCCCCCCAGGCATAGACTTCTCAAATGATCCTCTCTTGCAAGGACGGAATTTTTCCTACCTCGACACGCAGCTAAAGCGGCTTGGCGGGCCTAATTTTACTCATATCCCGATCAACGCCCCCCAATGTCCGTTCCATCATTTCCAGCAGGATGGCCATATGGCGATGCGCAATCCCACCGGTCGCGCCAACTATCAGCCCAACTCATGGGAGCTTGGCCCGCGGGAATCTCCCGTTAAAGGCTTTCCATCCTTCGACGAGTCAGGCGATGGGACAAAGCAACGGGTTAGGTCCGAAACATTTGCGGATCATTATAGCCAGGCCAGGCAATTCTACATCAGCCAGACTGAAACCGAGCAAAATCATATCGCTGCCGCCCTGACCTTTGAACTGAGCAAAGTGAAAACCCCGGTGATCAGGGACCGCATGGTGTCTCATCTTGTTAACATTCACGAGGATTTGGCCGGCAAGGTTGCCCGGGATCTTGGAATTGAGGAGATGCCCGCGGCGGCAGAGGCCGCCTTGCGAACCCGCACCGACCTGAAGCCCTCTCCCGCCCTCAGCATTATTGAAAATGGGCCCAACCGGTTTGAAGGCCGGAAACTTGGAATAATGCTTACCGAGGGAGCTGACGCCGCCACCTTTAATGCTTTGAAAGCGGCGGTCAAAAAAGCCGGTGGCGTTTGTGAAATCATCACGCCTGAAATCGGCGGGGTGAATCTCGGCGATGGCAGCGCCGTGCCGGGTGACCAGATGATCGGCGGCGGTCCTTCGGTGCTCTATGACGCGGTAGCCCTCCTTTTTGGTGAAGGAACTGGGGGAGAGTTGCTGCAAAGGCCGGAAGCCGGTGACTTCCTGGCAGATGCCTTCGCTCACTGTAAATTTATTGCCCTAACCCCTGAAGCTTTGCCGTTGGCAAAAAAAGTTGGAATTTCCGATTCACTCGACGAAGGCGTGATCAATCTGGAGAAGAGCAAAAACGTCGCCGAATTTGCTTCTCTCTTGGGCCAACTGAGGCTTTGGAAGCGGGAAGAGCTGTTCGCCAAATGACGATGCATCTTGCCGGTTGGAATTTCACCATTCACGAGGATGAAGGCTCAATGCACGTCATTGATGTCATGATTCCAGACTTCTCGCAGGCGAAGGCGTCGGCGTTGCAGCAGTATAAGCCTGGGAGCGCTGTGGCGGATTTCCGTCCTCTTTCCGAAGAGGAGTTGAAGGGCGCTCTTCCTGTTGGCAGCTTTCGCAAATGGATTTCATTGAACGAACCGCGCGAAGAGGCAAACGAGCCCGGATTCTCTGATCTCTGGCCTCACGTGGAAATGGTGAACTTTGTTCCGAAATAAGGAATTGGGTTTGCACGCCCTATAAAATTGCAGCTCATTCTGACCTGCCCAACATTGCACAAGGATCAACGCACTATGAAACTCATGACTGCGATAAAAGACGCATTGGCCCTTACGCGTTCTCAACGATTGATGGAAGCCACCCGGCGCATTCAGGAGAGTCTTTCGCAGGGAAAGCAAAAACCACCCAACTCGTCCCAACCCTTTGTGTCGCCAAAATATGCAAGCAAGGCTGCACGACCATTGGGCGAAGTCATTCAGACTCTGCAGAAGCTGAAAAAGGCTTCGTTTCCTTTGGGAAAGGGAGTCCCCAGGCCGTCCCCCATAGAACCTGAAATTATCGACGGCGCTCAATTCCTGAATATGTCCTTTTCATGTGATGCAGGTGTTCGCCATTACAAACTCTACGTTCCCAAATATAAGCCAGCTGAACGCCGGCCCCTTTTGGTCATGCTCCATGGCTGCAAACAGAACCCTTCAGATTTTGCAATTGGAACTGGAATGAATACGTTAGCTGAAGCTCATGGAATGCTCGTGGCGTACCCCGCTCAGACCCAGATTTATAATCCGTCTGGCTGCTGGAATTGGTTTAATCCGGGCCATCAGCACAGGGGGATCGGCGAACCCGCAATCATCGCCGGCCTGACCTCTCAAGTAATCAACCACTACGATATTGACGTTAAGCGGGTTTTTGTGGCGGGTCTCTCCGCCGGTGGCGCCATGGCTGTGGTAATGGGAGAAACCTATCCCGAGCTTTTTTCAGCGGTGGGCGTTCACTCCGGGCTTCCCTACAAGTCTGCAAGTGACGTGGTATCGGCCTTTGCCGCAATGCGTGGTGACTTGCCAACTCCGGCCGGTTCAAGATCAATAAGAACCCTCGTTTTTCATGGCGACGCCGATACGACAGTGGTTCCGTTGAATGCCAGGGAAATTATCAGGGAAAAAAGTTTTTCTAGGGAGCACACCCACCAGGGAGTGTCGGACGCCGGTAGAAAATATACGCGCCAGGTCTTTGAAGATAAAAACGGCGTGTCGGTTGCGGAAAATTGGCTGATTCAGGGTGCCGGCCATGCTTGGTCTGGAGGTAATCCGCATGGGAGTTTTACCGACGATGCTGGCCCCGACGCCTCGAAAGAAATGCTCCGTTTCTTTTTGAGCGGGTCATCAGACTCCTAAACACTGACCGGTTCGCTGCAATTTTCCGGGCCGTTGATCCCAAACATGCCCCAAAAGTAATCTCGGATTTGGACAAAAAATTTGTCCGGAAGCCATGATCCGAAAGTATCTTAGAATTTTTTACTGAGAAAATCGGAACCGCTCAGGCCAAACCGCCAAGGCTCTTCCACCGCCTTGCTGATGCCAATGCGTTTTCCGGTTTGGATGGGAGGGGAGTTCTGCCGGGCCCATGCCTGAAATGGATTTTCAGTGAGCCGGAGCCCATCGTGGATACCGTGAATTGCCAGCGCCTGGCATAACCGGCCCGGGCCGGAACAAAGAAGGCGATCAGCATCTAGGCCCCGCCTGGCCCGCATGAGCGATATTCCGCTGATAGGCTCCAAAGCCCTGATCAATACCGCTGAGCCCGGCAAACAAACCGCATTGAGGCACCAATGTATGCCATACGAGCGATAGATATAAGCATGGCCCGCCGGCCCGAACATGCTGGAATTTCTTTTGGTCGGGCCCTGGAAGCTATGTGAGGCGGCGTCATCCAGTGAATAGGCCTCGGTTTCGGTGATGATGCCGCCCACGCCGTTAAAAAGAAGGGTATTGCCGATCAGATCCCGGGCAACATCCAGAGCCGGCCGCTCAAAAAAACCATCATCGGTAATTTCCATGGAAAGCATTTAGCTAAAAAAGGAGACAGTCGAAAGACCATCTCCTTCCTGATAAGCGGGAAACTATCGGCGCGCATCACCGGCCTTTGGATTCGCGTTTCTCTTCGCCCGCACGGGTCGTTCCGGAACCGCCTTTGCCCCCTTGATGCGAGCCCGACTTCCCCGTGCCGCCACCCTTCTTGGTGTCGTTATCGTCATCGCGGTTTCCGTTGCGTTGGTTGTTGTTCGCCATTGTCGTAATCCTTCCAAGTGGAGGACAATTGCAGTCATTTGCTGGGACACTACGTCGAAGCTATCTGCATCGCCCGAACGAGTGTCACCCCCGTTGGTTCCAGTGAAATTCGGAAATTTCAAAAGGTTTGTAGCGCAACCTTCTGTCGTAACGAAACCAGGTTCCGGACGTGCGTTAGCGTACATAATTTGCGCAGGAACTATTCGAAGCCCGGCCTTTTTGTTGCGCCCACAATTCCTTAAAATTTCAAACTGCTCGGAACCATCTGAAGCGCGATTGGTTATGGCTTACACCGCTTCGAAAGGACAAAATCATGGCCAATCCTGTTGAACACACCTACGACGCAACCCGCGATCCGCGCACCGGAAGGCCCGTCCTTCCCATAGATGCGGACAATACCCACAAAGCCGACGCAGAATCCCTGCCTCTGACGGATGAGGATAACCAGGGCATTGAATTCGGCGATGACGATAGTTCAACTGTCGGCGAGGAAGACGATCTGCCCCAGGAAATGGCCGCCGAGGATGACGGCTCCACCGTGCCAACATCGGTGGATGTAAACGCCACGGTGCCAAGAATGAAAGCTGCCGATCCCGATAATGAGGAGTCGGAGTCTGACGATGAGCTCGACGAAGACTCCGCTGATCAGGAAACAGTTGAGGGCGAACGGCCGGAAGCCCTCGCCAAGTTTGCCGAGGTGGCGCGCAACGACGATGGCAAGCCGGTGCGGAACGGCACTGAAGCAAACGAGCAGACAGCTCCAATCCCGACAGACCCCGCGCAAAAGCAGGATGCGGCCACAAGGGTATTGCGGGAAGGCGTATTAAAGCAGGACCAGGGTGCTGAGGAAGCCATTGACCGGCTGCCCGACAGGACGGCCCCGCGGCACCCTCGTCCGCAGGGGCAATGATGACGGGAAAAAAGCTGCCAGATTCGCCCTTGCGCCCCGGCGCTCCGAACTATGGGAATGCCCGTGGGCGGGAAGCGTTCGAGGATCATGAGGGAATCGAGGAAGAAAACAACCCGGGCGTAAGTCCCGGCAGTGTTCCGGAACCGCTCGAACGGGCGGATGACGCTGTTTCTGAACGAACCGATGACGGCCAGGAATTTCAGGACAGGAATTATGCACAGTATATGAACCGGGGCGATGGACGTTACGTGAAACTTTTGCAAGATCAGGCGGAAGGCTCCTTCGGGCCCAACAAGGACCATGGCGGCGAGACGCGTACAATTCATCGCCAGAAAAGCCAATAGACTCAAACGGAAAATTGTCGTTTCCGCCAAGCCTTGAGTATTTTCCCCCAGTCTTGTAAGCCTCGGCACTTGTCAAACAGACGAGGCTAAGGCTGCGGAATGGCGATTAAACTCTACAAGGGCGACCTGCCCGCCGGATTGGATTTGGGCGCTTCCGTCGCCATTGATACGGAAACCCTGGGGCTGCTGCCGCGCCGCGACAAACTCTGCCTGGTGCAGCTTTCTTCCGGTGATGGCAATGCCCATCTCGTGCAGCTTGACCGCTCTACCTATGACGCGCCCAATCTCAAGGCGCTGTTGACCGATCCCAAGACCGTCAAGATTTTTCATTTCGCCCGCTTTGATGTGGCCATGCTCAGGCACTACCTCGCTGTCGACACATTCCCCCTCTACTGCACCAAGCTGGCCTCGAGGCTGACCCGGACCTATACGGATCGCCATGGCCTCAAGGACCTGGTGAAGGAATTGCTCGGCATCGAACTGAACAAGCAGCAGCAGAGCTCCGATTGGGGGGCCCATGTGCTGAGCGATGCGCAAAAGCAGTATGCGGCCCAGGACGTGCTCTATCTCCATGAATTGAAGGCCCGCCTCGACCAGATGCTGGAGCGTGAAGGCCGCACTGCCCTGGCCAAGGCCTGTTTTGACTTTGTACCCACCCGGGCCTCGCTCGATCTGGCGGGCTGGACCGAAGAAGATGTCTTCGCGCACTGAAATTCAACCCGACGACACGGATGAACTGTTGCTCGCCGCGGCCCGCCGGGCGCGCCTCGCCCCCATATTAAGCTGGGCGGCTCTGGCTTTCGGCCTCGGGCTGGTCATCGTGTTTCTCGTCGAAGCCGGTTTTTTTTCGGCCCTGGGCCCCAAACCCAAATCCGCTCCCCTGACGGTTGAAATGCCAGATCAGATTGCCGGCGCGTTTGCCCGCATCGGCGGTTTTGACCGCGAAAATCAGCCCTATGTGATAACCGCCAAAAAAGGCTATCAAGACAAGGAATCGGCGGAACTGGTCCACTTGGAAGACCTGACCGGCACGTTCCATAGAAAATCAAGCCAGCCTTTTGAGCTGTTTTCAAAGACCGGCCTGTATCACTCGAAGGCAAAAAAGATGGACCTGGAAGGCAATGTAAGGATCGTCGAGAAGGGCCGCTTTACCGCAACCATGGCAAAGGCCCATGTGGAGCTTCAGAATAAAAATCTGGTGTCCGATGTGCCGGTTGTGGTTGAAATGGAGGCCGGAACGATTAATGCCAACGGCTTGCAAGTTAGCAATGACGGAAACAACATAAAATTCCTGAATGGGGTAAAAGCCCGATTCAATCAGACAATGACTAAAGGAGACAACCCCCAATGATCCGGAAGTTAGCGGCCTCAGCCTTCGTTCTTGGCCTCTTGGCCGCCCCCTTGCATGCCGCCGAGAAAATCTCGACACCCGTTGAGGTGGAAGCCAATGAGATGGAAATCATCGATGCCGACAAGCAGGCCATTTTCCGGGGCAAGGTCAATGCGGTGCGCGGCGGCCAGCGCATCCGGAGCGATGTCATGACAGTCTTTTATGCCGCCGTAAAGCAGCCCGATGGCACCAGCAAATCGCAAGCCAGCAAGCTGGACGCCACGGGCAACGTCACCATCACCACCAGCAAGCAGGTGATTACCGGCGATTGGGCTAAAATGGATATTCTGGCCAATACCCTGCTGGTTGGCGGCGGGGTAAAGCTCACCGAGGGGAAAACCACGCTGCAGGGCGAAAAGCTCACCGTTGATCTCACTACGGAGCGAACCCTCATGTCCGGCGGCCGCGTTAAGGGCAGTTTTGTTCCACAATAGCGGGCTTCATTTTATATTAACACAAATAGGCGGTAATCAGGTGGCGCAGAACGGTGAAGTTGGACGTATTCGGCGTCCGGGTGTGGCGATAGATGCGCCAACTCGGGCAAAGAGTATGCGTCCCATGGGCCAAAAGCCCGGTGGAGACGCGAGGTTCCATGGCCAGCCTGCGCGCGAAGGGATTGTCGCCCGTTTGCTCGCCAAGAGCTACAAGCGCCGTCCCGTCGTGCGCGGAGTGACACTCACCGTCAGGCGTGGCGAAGCCGTAGGTCTTCTCGGACCCAATGGCGCCGGCAAGACGACGGTGTTCTACATGATCACCGGCCTGATTGCCGCCGACCAGGGCACGATCAGTCTTGACGGGGCAGACATAACCCATCTGCCGATGTACCAGCGCGCAAGGCTGGGAATCGGCTACCTGCCCCAGGAAAGCTCGATCTTCCGCGGACTGTCGGTTGAAGACAATATCCGCGCTGTACTTGAGCTCGTCGAGCCCGAGAAATCCAGCCGCGAGCGTGTGTTGCGTGAGTTGCTAGATGAGTTCTCGATCACCCATATCCGGCATTCGCCGGCTGTTGCACTCTCTGGCGGAGAGCGTCGCCGCGTGGAAATCGCCCGCGCCCTTGCCGCAAAACCAAAATTCATGCTCCTCGATGAGCCCTTCGCCGGAATTGACCCGATTGCGATCGGTGATATTCGCAACATGGTGCGACAGCTCACCGCTCGGGGAATCGGGGTGCTTATTACGGATCACAACGTTCGAGAAACCCTCGAGCTCATCGACCGGGCGCTCATCATCCATGAGGGCCAAGTCCTGACCGAAGGCACGCCCAATGAGATTGTTAACAATCCCGATGTGCGCCGCTATTATCTCGGCGAAGAATTTTCGCTCTAGGATTGGTGGTCAGCCATGGCATTGATGCAGCGGATGGATTTGCGCCAGGGCCAGTCCCTGGTCATGACCCCGCAGTTGCAGCAGGCCATCAAGCTGCTGCAGATGTCCAATCTGGAATTGCAGGCCTATGTCGAAGGCGAACTTGAGCGCAACCCGCTGCTTGAACGCGATGAGCGCGGCGCCGATGTCCAGAAATCCGAAACCCGCGAACTTGATGCGGATACCGTTTCGGCGCTGAATTCCAGCACCTCCCAGGAAGACAAGCTGCGCACCCTCGATACGGACCTGGAAAATGTCTACACCCACGAGGCCCGCGCCGATGCGAGCAGCCGTGAAAGCCAGGCGCCTGCCGAATCGGGTTGGGCCTCGCTCCGCCCAACCGGAGGAATTTCGCTCGACAGTGACGAGTATGATTTCAGCGCCTCGCTCACCAGGACGCAAACCCTGGCCGAACATCTCACCGACCAGCTCAATCTCAATATCGCGGCCCCCACTGATCGCATCATTGGGCAAAACCTCATCGGCATGGTGAATGAGGCCGGCTATCTCACCGGCGATATTGCCGACATTGCAAACACTCTCGGCACCAGCCGTGAGCATGTGGCGCGCGTTCTCGAAACGCTCAAGACTTTTGATCCCATCGGCGTCTTCGCCACCGATTTGCAGGATTGCCTCGGCCTGCAGTTGCGCGAACGCAATCGCCTGGATCCGGCCATGGCGACGTTGATTGCCAATCTCAACCTTGTCGCCAAGCGTGATTTTTCCGCCTTGAAGGCGCTCTGCAAAGTCGACCTTGACGACATCAAGGAAATGATTGCCGAGCTCAAGGTTCTCAATCCCAAGCCGGGCCATGCTTTCGGCTCCGAGCCGGTTCAGCCCGTGGTGCCCGATGTCTATGTGCGCGCCGCCCAGGATGGCTCATGGCTGGTGGAGCTCAACAATGATACCCTGCCGCGCGTGCTTTTCAGCAACCAGTATTTGAGCAAGGTGTCACGAACCGCCTCGCGCGAAGCCGACAAGAATTATCTCAACGAATGCCAGGCCAATGCCACATGGCTCATCAAGAGCCTTGATCAGCGGGCGAAGACCATTCTGAAAGTGGCCCGCGAAATCGTCCGCCAGCAGGATGCCTTTCTGGTTTTGGGAGTTCAGCACCTGCGCCCGATCAATCTCAAGACCGTGGCCGAAGCCATCGAGATGCATGAGTCGACGGTGAGCCGCGTGACCTCCAACAAGTATATGGCAACACCGCGCGGTACATATGAACTGAAATATTTCTTTACCACCGCCATTGCCTCGTCAACTGCGGGTGGTGACAGCCACTCGGCAGAATCAGTGCGCCAGCGTATCAAGGACATGATCGCCGCTGAAGCCCCGAAAAGCATCCTGTCCGATGATACCATCGTTGAAAATCTTCGCGCCGAGGGCATTGAAATTGCCCGGCGGACGGTCGCTAAATATCGGGAATCACTGAATATTCCTTCGTCTATCCAGCGCCGCCGGATGGCCCAGTCGGAAGCCCGTTAAGCGATTGACTTGAAGCTTGCACGGGACTAGTTTCCGCCCCGTTTTGAGGTCCGGACCCTGTGTCCTGATGTGTAACAAGGCTGGCCTTAATTTCCACAAGGAACATTTTCAAATTAGTTGACGTTAGCATTTCGCGCGCCCATGTCTTATAAGAAGAGGTGGCGGAGAAGGATTTTCGAAAGCCATGCAGATCAAGGTCACCGGCAAGAACCTCGATATCGGTGAGGCACTCAGGATCCATGTTGATGAGCGCCTGCAACAGTTCCGCCAGAAATATTTTGAAGGCACTGTGCATGCCCACGTGACCGTTGAGAAGCAGCGCTCCAGTTTCCAGACGGATTGCAGTTTGCATCTGGCCACCGGCCTCGTCCTGCAATCGCACGGCACGGCGGCGGACGCGTTTCCAAGTTTTGATGCGGCCGCCCAGCATCTTGAAAAACAGTTGAAGCGCTACAAGCAGCGCCTGAAGGACCATCACAAGGAGCGCCGCGAACCGGTGCGCCAGTCCGAAGCCGCAAGCTATGTCATTCAGTCGGGCGATGACGAGGGTGAAGAGCCTGCCAGCCTCAATCCCGTGGTCATTGCCGAATCATCCACCAGCGTACCGGAACTTTCCGTCGGAGAAGCCGTCATGCAGCTTGAAATTTCCACTGTTCCCTTTGTCCTTTTCAGAAACAGCAAGGGCGGCCAGACCAACGTGGTTTACCGGCGCAGCGACGGCAACATCGGCTGGGTTGACCCCCGGCCTGCCGCGTAGGTGGAAAAGAAAAAATGACAGATCTCGCTGACATCATTGACGCCCGCGCCGTATTGCCGAGCGTGAAGGCGCAAGGCAAGAAGCAGCTACTGGCCGACCTCTCGCAGGCCATCGCAAAATTTGTGGCGGTTGATCACCGCATCATTTTTGAAACCCTGCTGACCCGCGAAAAACTCGGCTCGACCGGAATTGGCCAGGGCATCGCCATTCCCCACGGCAAGCTTGCCTCCATCAATCGCGTCTATGGATTATTCGCGCGGCTGAGCACGCCCATCGCCTATGATTCGCTTGATGGCCAGCCGGTGGACCTGGTGTTTGTCCTGCTCGCTCCCGATCATGCCGGCGCCGATCATCTTAAAGCGCTCGCCCGCATTTCAAGATTGCTGCGTGAGAATGACACCATCGCAAAGCTGCGCGGCACCGATACCGCCGAAGGCCTCTACTCAATCCTGACCGAACCATCAGCCACCGCTTCGGCGGCCTAAAAATTATTCTGTCACCCCGACGGAAGTCGGGGCCCAGACTTTGAACAGGTGTAATCGCTGAAAGCCTGGGTCCCGGCTTTCGCCGGGATGACAAAGTAAAAATGGAAAAGCGATGATCCCGTTAATGCAAACTGATGGCCACCAGCTCGTGCTCAGCGGCACTGTCGGCGGCTGCTTCACGGGTTCCCGAAATCGAGATTGGCGAACCGTTGGCGTTGAACAGGCAAAAGAGCTTGGCGTCCGGTGCAACCCGCGCCTGCGGCCCCACCAGGCGGATGACGTCCCGGCCTTCGATTTCACGAATATAGGACAGCGCACCGTTGCCCAATTGCGCGAGCTCTTCCGGGCTCAACTCAAAGGCTTCCTTGTTGTTGCTGGCGTTCATGATCCTACTCCTTAATCTCAATACGGCGTATAACACTGCTTGGTTCTGGTCTCCTTAAGTTAATAATTAAAAGACCGTTTACAAGGGTGGCATCGATCACATCCATGCCGTCGGCCAGCACAAAAGCCCGGTCGAACTGCCGTCCGGCAATGCCGCGGTGCAGATAATCGCGGGGGCCATCGTCTTTTATCCGTCCCCGGATGTTCAGTTGGTTGTCCTCGATGGTGATTTCCAGGTCCTGGCGGCGGAATCCGGCAACCGCGATGGTAATGCGCAACACCTCGCTGCCGCCTTCAGTCAATCGTTCAATGTTGTAAGGCGGGTAGCCTTCGCCGGAGGTTTTGACAGCCCGGTCAAGCAGGCGCTCCAGATCATCAAACCCCAGCAAAAGGGGCGAGGAAAACATGGATATCTTGCTCATCGGACTTTTGCCCTCGCTAAAGCGGCGTCAGGAATGCTACGGCCCATCTGGCACCGCAGCCTGATTGCTAATATGAGAGTGCCGGAAACTGTTTTCAAGGGATTGTCATGGCCGGGGTTTTGCATCGCGTCGCACTGGTAACTGGCGCTGGAAGTGCCGAAGGCATCGGTTTTGCGTGCGCCAAGGCTTTGGCCGCGGGCGGGGCGCGGGTGGCGCTCACCTCGACCACCAAGCGCATCTTCGAGCGCCTCGAAACCCTGGGTGAAGGCCATGCCGCTTTCACCGCCGATTTAACCGTGGTTGACGACGTCAGTGACCTGATCAACGCCGTGAAGGAAAAATTTGGCCGCATCGATATTGTCGTGAACAATGCCGGCATGGTGCAGCAGGGCACGAACTTCAAGAGTTCGCGAATCGAGAAAATCACCGATGCGGAATGGCAGCGCCATTTGGCACTCAATGTCACAACCGCTTTCAACATCACCCGCGCCGTGTTGCCGCTCATGCAAAAACGAAAATACGGACGCATCGTCAACGTGGCCTCGGTAACGGGCCCCCTGGTCACCAACCCAAAAGCCGCCGGTTATTCCTCGGCCAAGGCCGCCATGACCGGCCTTACCCGGGTGACGGCCATCGAAAACGCCAGCCGCAATATCACCTGCAACGCGGTGCTGCCGGGATGGATCGAAACGGCCTCGTCAAGCAAGGAAGAAATTCTGGCGGGCAAGGCCACCCCGTCCAAAAGGCCGGGCACGGCGTCCGAGGTGGCCGCGGCTTGCCTGTTCCTGGCCAGCGAAGAGGCAAGCTACGTCAACGGCGCCATGCTGGTGGTTGATGGCGCGAACTCCATCGTCGAGTTCAAGGGGGCAGGCGATGACTGGTATTGATGACTGGTCAGGCAAAACTGTCCTCATTGTCGGTGGCAGCGGCGGCATGGGCCGCGCCGCGGCGCAGGAGTTTGCCGAAGCCGGCGCAAACCTTGCCATTGCCGATATCAGCATCGAAAACCTGCCATCGCAATTTCTCGCCATCCAAGGCGACGTCACCAAAGTTTCCGATTGTAACGCGATGGTTTCCAAAACCGTGGCGCATTTTGGCCGGCTCGATCTCCTCGTCAATGCGGCAGGCGTCTGGGTCGAAGGCGAAAGTTCCACCATGTCCGAGGCCCAGTGGGACCGCACCATCGACATCAATCTGAAAGGCACCTTCTTCACCTGCCGCTATGCCATTCCGGAACTCGAAAAAACCGGCGGCCAGATCATCAACATCGCCTCTGACGCGGGGCTGATGGGCGGCGCGGAAGCGGCGATTTACTGCGCCTCCAAGGGCGGCGTCGTCTTGCTGACCAAGGCCCTGGCCCTCGAACTCGCGCCAAAAGGTGTCAGGGTGAATGCCATTTGCCCCTGCGATGTGGAAACCCCCATGCTGGAATTTCAGGCACAGGCATTCGGTGGCGGCGACCCCAACGCCTACATCGCCAAATTGCGCTCCATCTACCCCCAAGGGCCGCGCCAGCGCTTCGCAAAAGCTGACGAAATAGCGGCTTTTATCTTTGCCATCGCCTCGCCGCGCTTGGCCCCCATAACCGGTGCCGCACTGCCAATCGACTTCGGAACCACTGCCGGAAGATGAGGGTTCGCCACTTGCAAATGACAGGAATTTGGCGTCAATTGCCCGCAAGGCTTGATCAGCCGGTCAAAAAAATAAGGGAGATATTTATGATCAGGAAATTACTCGCGACCGCTGCGATGACAGCAATGATGGCGGCATCCGCATTCGCCGCCGACGACAAGCCCGCCATCGTCTTCGACATCGGCGGCAAGTTCGACAAGTCCTTCAATGAAAGCATGTACAACGGCTCGGAAAAGTTCAAGGCTGAATCGGGTACCGCTTATGGCGAGTTTGAAATCGCCAACGAAGCCCAGCGCGAACAGGCCATCCGCAACTTCGCTGACCAGGGCTATAGCCCGATCATCGCCGCGGGCTTCGCTCAGGCCGCTGCCGTTGAAAAGGTGGCCAAGGAATATCCCGATCTGAAGTTTGCCATTGTCGACATGGTTGTCGAACTGCCAAACGTGCAGTCCATCGTGTTCAAGGAGCAGGAAGGCTCCTACCTCGTTGGCATGCTGGCTGCCATGGCGTCCAAGTCCGGCAAGGTTGGCTTCGTCGGCGGCATGGACATTCCGCTGATCCGCCGCTTCGGCTGCGGCTATGTGCAAGGCGTGAAAGCTGCCAAGCCGGACGCCACGGTTTTCCAGAACATGACCGGTGACACCGGTGCGGCCTGGAACGATCCGGTCAAGGGTGGCGAAATCACCAAGGGCCAGATGTCGCAAGGTGCGGATGTCGTATTCGCGGCAGCTGGGGGCACCGGCCTCGGCGTGCTGCAGGCAGCCGCCGACGGCGGAGCGCTTTCGATCGGCGTTGACGCCAACCAGAACCATCTCCATCCCGGCAAGGTTTTGACCTCCATGCTCAAGCGCGTGGACGTTGCCGTTTACAACGTCATGAAGTCCGGCAAGGACGGAACCTTCAAGGCCGGCATCCAGGAACTTGGTCTGGCTGAGGATGGTGTGGGTTATGCCGTTGATGACAACAACAAGGCGCTCATCACCCCCGAAATGGCAACCGCAGTTGAAAAGGCCAAGGCTGACATTATCGCGGGCACCGTGAAGGTCCACGACTACATGGCCGACAACAAGTGCCCCGTTGAATAATCCGAACATGTGATGATTTGACCCGCTTCCCTTAACCGGGGAGTGGGTTGAATTGAAACAGCCATGACCCCAGCCATCGAGCTCATCGGTATCGACAAACGCTTTGGCGCCGTTCACGCCAACAAGGACGTGACCCTTGAGATCGCGCAGGGTTCAATTCATGGCATTATCGGCGAGAATGGCGCGGGGAAATCCACCCTGATGTCGATCCTCTTCGGCTTTTATGCCGCCGACAAGGGCGAGATCAGAATCAGGGGCGAGCCCGTTAAGATCAAATCATCGGCCGATGCCATCAGCCATGGCATTGGCATGGTCCACCAGCACTTCATGCTGGTTGATCCCTTCACCGTCCTTGAAAATGTTGTGCTCGGCGCCGAAGGCGGAAGGCTGATTGGCCCCGCCCTTGCCAAGGCCCGCGACGAGCTCACACGGCTGGCGCGCGATTACGAGCTTGATGTTGATCCCGAAGCGATCGTCGGTGAATTGCCGGTCGGCCTGCAGCAGCGTGTCGAAATTTTGAAAGCGCTGTTCAAGGGTGCCGAAACCCTGATCCTTGATGAACCAACCGGCGTGCTCACCCCCGATGAAGCCGATCACCTGTTCCGCATTCTTGGCCAGCTCCGCGACCAGGGCAAAACCGTTATTCTGATAACTCACAAGCTGCGCGAGATCATGGCCATCACCGATCGCGTATCGGTCATGCGGCGTGGCGAATTGGTGGCCACCAAGGAAACAAAGGAAACCTCGGTTGAAGAACTGGCCGAGCTGATGGTGGGCCGCCGCGTGCTGCTGCGCGTGAAAAAAGGCCCGGCCAAGCCCGGCAATGTGGTGCTCGAGGTCAAGAACCTCACCTGGAAAGACCGCAAGGGAACGCCGCGCGTTGACGATGTGTCCTTTACCGTGCGCAGCGGAGAAATCGTCGGCATCGCCGGGGTCTCGGGCAATGGCCAGTCGGAACTCCTCGAATTGATCAGCGGCATTTCACGGCCCGCCTCGGGCCAGATTATTTTTGAAGGCAAGGATATCGGCATTCTCGGCGACCCGCGCCATGTGCGCGAGGAAGGCCTTGCCCATGTGCCGGAGGACCGCCAGCACCGCGGCCTCATCTCGTCTTTTGATGCGTCGGAGTCTGGCATTCTTGGCTGGCACTACGACGAGTCGCTCGGCCGCGGCTTTCGTCTAGACCGCCAGGCCGTTGTTGCCCGCAGCAAAAAGGAAATGCAGGAATTTGACGTGCGTCCTGCCGATCCGCTTCTCCTCAGTTCAAAATTTTCCGGCGGCAACCAGCAGAAAATCATTCTCGCCCGTGAGATCGAGCGCGATCCCGATTTGCTGATTGTCGGCCAGCCCACTCGCGGTGTTGATATCGGCGCCATCGAGTTCATTCACAAGCGCCTCATTGCCCTGCGGGATCAAGGCAAGGCCATTCTGCTGGTCTCGGTGGAACTTGATGAAGTCCGTTCCCTGTCGGACCGTATTCTCGTGATGTTTGCCGGCCGCATCATGGGCGAGCGCGATTCCTCTGCCGATGAGCGCGAGCTTGGCCTGCTGATGGCCGGCGTTTCCAGGGATGCGGCGTAATGGCGGGCGGGCGCGGCGAACTTCCAACCTGGGTTGATGTGGCGCTGATCCCGCTCCTCAACCTGACCGTGGCGCTTCTCGTGGCCGGCCTCGTCGTCATCATCATCGGCGAAAATCCGTTTGAGGCGCTGGGCATCATGCTCAACGGCGCCCTGGGCTCCATCAAGGGCTGGAGCTATCTGCTTTACTACGCCACCAACTTTATCTTCACCGGCCTTGCCGTCGCCGTGGCCTTTCATGCCGGGCTGTTCAACATCGGCTGTGAAGGCCAGGCCTATATTGCCGGCCTGGGTGCGGCGATGGTCGGCCTCGGGCTGGAGTTCCTGCCCTGGCCCATCGTGATCCCGCTTGCCATTTTGGCCAGCGCCATCTTCGGCGCCTTCTGGGCCTGGGTGCCGGGCTACCTGCAGGCCAAGCGTGGCAGCCACATCGTGATCACCACCATCATGTTCAATTTCATTGCCGCCAGCCTGATGATCTATCTGATCAACAATTATCTCCGCCCCGTCACCCGGATGGCGGTGGAAAGCCGCGAAATTACCGGTGCCTATATCCTGAGTTTCCGTGAAATTGCCATGCAGTTTTTTAGTCTGCGCCTGCCCTCAACGCCGTTGAACCTCACGGTTTTTCTCGCTGCACTTGCCGCCTGGGCCGTCTGGTATCTTCTCTGGCGCACCGAGCTTGGTTACGAAATCCGTGCCGTCGGCGCCAATCCGGCCGCCGCCATCTATGCCGGCATCAAGACCGACCGCATCATCATGATCACCATGGCCATCTCGGGCGGGCTTGCCGGATTGATGGCCGTCAATGAAGTGCTTGGCGTGCAGCACCGCCTGCTTTTGGAGTTTGTCGGCGGCGCCGGCTTCGTCGGCATCGCGGTAGCCCTCATGGGACGCTCGCATCCCATAGGAATTGTGTTGTCGGCCATGCTCTTTGGCTTGCTCTACCAAGGCGGCACCGAACTTTCCTTTGCAAAACCCCTGATCTCGCGCGACATGATCGTGGTGATCCAGGGCCTCGTCATCCTGTTCATGGGCGCCCTTGAATATGCCTTCCGTCCGGCCCTTGCCCGGATCTTTGTGCAGGTGGAGGATTAGGCCATGGACTTCTCGCTGCTCCCGGAAATACTCGCCTCCACCATCAGGCTTTCGGTACCTTTGGTTCTCGCCTGTCTTGCCGGCTTGTGGTCTGAAAAATCCGGCATTGTCGATATCGGCCTAGAGGGAAAAATGCTGGCGGCGGCCTTTGCCGCGGCAGCTTCCGCTGCCTATTTCCAGTCTGCCTGGCTTGGGCTGATCATTGCCATTTTCGTCTCGCTCGGCTTTTCCCTTGTCCACGGTTACGCGGCAATCAATCAGCGCGGCAACCAGGTTGTCTCCGGCGTTGCCGTCAACATGCTCGCCGCCGGCCTTGCCGTTGTGCTGGGCAATACCTGGTTCAAGGAAGGTGGCCGCACTCCGGCCTTGCCATTCGATGCCCGCTTCATGCCGATTGAGCTCCCCGGTGCAAGGGCCCTTGCCGGCGTGCCGTTTCTCGGCGACCTTGCTAAAATTATTTCCGGTCATTCTATCCTGACCTATCTCACGATCCTGCTCGTGCCCTTGACCGCCTGGGCCCTGGCCAAAACGCGCTTTGGCTTGCGGCTCCGCGCCGTGGGTGAAAATCCCCAGGCGGTGGACACCGCCGGCATTTCCGTGGCTCTTCTCCGTTATCAGGCGGTGATCATTGCCGGCATCCTCTGCGGCATCGCCGGCGCCTTCATTTCCACCTCGCTCTCCGCCAGCTTTGTGCGTGACATGACGGCAGGCCGCGGATTCATGGCTTTGGCCGCCCTGATCTTCGCCAATTGGCGTGCCTGGCCGGCGCTCTATGCCTGCCTGCTGTTTGGTTTCCTCCAGGCCGGCGGCAACTACATGCAAGGCGCCCACATCGGCAGCTTTGAAGTGCCTGTGCAGTTCATCATCATGGCGCCCTATGTGCTGACCGTCGTCCTGCTCGCGGGCTTTATCGGCAAATCCATTCCACCCAGGGCCAGCGGCATCCCTTATACCAAGGACCGATGACATGAATGATCTGATCGCCGCGGCAAAATCAGCCCGCCTCAAGGCCTATGCTCCCTATTCGAAGTTCCTGGTAGGTGCTGCCGTGCGCGACGAGCGCGGCCAAATTCACGGCGGCTGCAACGTTGAAAACGCCGCCTATCCCCAGGGCTGGTGCGCCGAAACCTCCGCCATCGCCGCCATGGTCATGTCGGGAGGCCGCGGCATCGCCGAGATGGCGGTGATCGGCACCGGAGACTTGCTCTGCACCCCCTGCGGCGGCTGCCGCCAGAAAATCCGAGAATTCGCCAAGGGCAACGTCAAAATCCACATGTGCGGCGAGGATGGAAACCTGAAACAGACCATGACGCTCGATGAACTGCTGCCCGCTTCCTTCGGCCCGGAGAACCTCGCATGAGCGAGCTCCTCAAGCGCCTAGAGGGACGCGCGCCCAAAATCGCCATCATCCTGGGATCAAGCCTCGGTTCCTTCGCTGATGCGGTGAAAGACGCGATCCGCATTCCCTACGGCGATCTCAAAGGCTTTCCCGTTCCGAAAATTTCCGGCCATGCCGCAGAGCTCGTTGTCGGCCAAGTAGGCGGCAAGGAAATTGCCGTGCTGGCGGGCAGAGCCCACGCCTATGAAAGCGGCAACCCTGCTGTCATGCGCCCCGTCATCGAAGCCCTGAAAGCAGCTGGCATTGAAATCCTTGTCCTCACCAATGCCGCCGGTTCGCTCACGCCGAAAATGCGCCCCGGTTCCATCATGATGCTCACCGACCATATCAACCAGGCCGGCATGAACCCGTTGATCGGCAGCCATGGCGATGAAAACTTCGTGCCGATGACCGATGCCTATGATCCCAAATTGCAGAAGGCCCTGAAGGCCGCCGCGAAAAAGGAAAAACTGAAACTGCACCAGGGCGTCTACGTCTGGTACTCCGGCCCGTCCTTCGAAACACCGGCTGAAATAAAAATGTTCCGCCTTGTGGGCGGCACCGCCGTTGGCATGTCCACCGTGCCGGAAACGATTCTGGCCCGGCGCTTCGGCCTGCGCGTCGCCGCCCTGTCGGTCATCACCAATCTGGCCGCCGGCATCGAGGGCGCCTCGCCAAGCCACGAGGAAACCAAGCGCGAAGGCGCCAAGGCCGCCCTGCGCATGAAAACCTTGCTCACGCGCTTTTTCAAAGATTTGAAATAATGCTGCCGCAAGAACTCATCCGCAAGAAGCGCGATGGCCTGTCGCTCACCCGCGATGAGGTGAAGGATTTCATCGCTGGCCTGACCACCGGCGAAATTTCCGAAGGCCAGGTGGCGGCCTTCGCCATGGCCGTGTTCTTTAACGGCATGGAGCCGCAGGAAGCCGTCGGCCTCACCCTCGCCATGCGCGATTCCGGCATGGTGCTGAAATGGGATATGCCCGGCCCCCTGGTGGACAAGCATTCAACCGGCGGCATCGGCGACAATGTCTCCCTCATGCTCGCGCCCATGCTGGCGGCTTGCGGCTGCTACGTGCCGATGATTTCCGGACGTGGTTTGGGTCATACGGGCGGCACCCTAGACAAGCTCGATTCCATTCCGGGCTACACCACCCAGCCCGATCTCACGCTCTTCCGCAAAACCGTGCGGGAAACCGGTGCCGCCATCATCGGCCAGACCACCGATTTGGCTCCCGCCGACAAGCGCCTCTATGGCATCCGGGATGTGACCGCCACCGTCGAATCCGTGCCGCTGATCACCGCCTCGATCCTCTCAAAGAAACTCGCAGCGGGCCTGCAAATGCTGGTGCTGGACGTGAAAACCGGTTCCGGCGCCTTCATGGCGAAGAAGAAGGACGCGGTCACCCTTGCCAACAGTCTGGTGAAAGTTGCCAATGGCGCGGGCCTCAAAACCTCGGCCCTCATCACCGATATGGATGAGCCGCTCGCTTCTGCCGCGGGCAATGCCGTGGAAATCAGGAACGCCGTGGATTACCTGACTGGAGCCCACCGGGATGCGCGCCTGCATGAGGTCACATTGGCACTTGGCGCCGAACTTCTCGTGCTGGCAAAAATCGCCACCGCCAAAACCGCCCGCGCCCAACTGGAAAAGACCTTGAGCACAGGCCAGGCCGCCGAACGTTTCCAGCGCATGGTCTCAGGCCTCGGCGGCCCCCATGACTTTGTCGAGAATTCAGAAAAGCATCTGCCAAAGGCTCCCATCATCCGCGCTGTTCATGCGGCAAAATCCGGCAAGGTTGAATCCATCGATACCCGCGCCCTGGGTCTTGCTGTCATTGAATTGGGCGGGGGCAGGCGGATTGCCGCAGATAAAATTGATCATGCCGTAGGCCTCTCAGCGCTCGCCGGCAAAGCCGCCGCCGTGGATAAATCAAAACCCCTCGCCATCATCCATGCCCGCGATGAAGCCGGCTTCGAGCGCGCCCAGAAAATCATCCGCGCTGCTTATGTGTTGGGAAAACCAAAACGTACCACTCCTTGCATCATCGAGCGCATCTCCAAATGAGCCGCGTCTTTCTCTTCGTCCTTGATTCCGTCGGCATCGGTGGTGCGCCCGATGCCGCCAAGTTCGGTGATGAAGGAGCCAACACGCTGGGCCATATCGCCGATCACCGGAAACTCAAGATTCCCAATCTTGTTTCGTTGGGCGCCGCCAAGGCTTTGCAAGCGGCCAGCGGTTCGGCTCATGGTCTTGATGTTGAAGCGCCGGTGAAGGGCAGTTGGGGATTTGCCACCGAAGTTTCTCACGGCAAGGATACAATCACCGGCCATTGGGAAATTGCCGGCGTGCCTTTGAAATTCGCGTGGGGTTACTTCCCCGATACTGTTCCGGCATTCCCGAAATCCTTCACTGATGAATTCATCCAGCGGGCAAAACTTCCCGGCATTCTGGGTAACAAGCACGCCTCCGGCACCGTGATCATGGAAGAGCTCGGCGTTGAACACATGCAGTCGGGAAAGCCGATTGTCTATACAAGCGCCGATAGCGTCATCCAGATCGCCGCCCACGAAGAAATTTTTGGTCTGCAGCATCTTTATGATATCTGCAGAATTGCCCGCGAGCTCACCTATGAATTGAACATCGGCCGTGTCATCGCGCGTCCCTTCGTGGGCACAGCGCCCGAAAACTTCAAGCGCACCGGCAACCGGAAAGATTTTGCCGTGCTGCCGCCGTCACCCACCTTGCTCGATGTTCTGTCGAAAGCCGGCCGCGATGTCATCTCCATCGGCAAGATCGGCGATATCTATGCCCATTCCGGCACCGGCCGCGAAATCAAGGTGGCGGGCAATGATCTGCTGTTCCAGACCACTTTGGATAACATGGATCACTTGAAGGACGGCGGGTTCCTCATGACCAACTTCGTCGATTTCGACATGGAATACGGCCATCGCCGCGACGTGCAGGGCTATGGCGCCGCCCTTGAACGTTTCGACGCGCTGTTGCCCCAGATATTCGCGAAATTACGCCAGGGCGATCTTCTCATCATCACCGCCGACCACGGCAACGATCCCACCTGGAAAGGCACCGATCACACCCGCGAACGAATCCCTGTCCTTGCCTACGCGATCGATATGAAATTGTCTACAATCGGAAACCGGGAAACCTTCGCCGACATCGGCCAGACCATCGCCACCCATCTCGC
>DATLDM010000097.1:0-4295 GCA_035525875.1 Aestuariivirga sp. | reverse complement strand
GATGAGCAGACCATTGCCTGGGTTGGCGACGGCAACAACGTTGCGGCCTCATTCGTTCATGCGGTTACAAAACTTGGCGGCAAGCTGCGTGTGGCCACGCCAAATGCGCTTTCCCTGAGCCCGGACCTGCTGAAATGGGCGCGCACCAATGGCGCCGACATTACGGTCACAACCTCCGCCGACGTTGCCGTCGCCGGCGCCACCTGCGTGGTGACCGATGCCTGGGTGTCCATGCATGACGCCGATTCTGCCAACCGCCACAATCTTTTGAAACCCTATCAGGTCAACGCGGCCCTGATGAAGAAGGCTGCCGAAAATGCCGTCTTCATGCATTGCCTGCCGGCCCACCGCGGCGAGGAAGTGACCTCAGATGTCATGGATGGGCCGCAGTCTGTCGTGTTCGACGAGGCCGAGAACCGCCTGCATGCGCAGAAAGCCATTCTCCTGCATTGTTTCGGCCTGACATGACGCGGGCACAGGACACGGTCATGCCCTTTGAGATCAAGCCTCTTGGGGTTCGCGGGCGCGTTGTCAGGCTTGGCGCGGTGATCGACGACATCGTGCAGCGCCATGATTATCCGCCGGTGGTTTCCGCCCTTCTCGCCGAGGTCATCGCGCTCACCGCCATGCTAGGTGCCACACTGAAGTTCGAGGGCAAGTTTATCCTGCAGACGAAGACGGATGGTCCGGTCGACATGATCGTGGCGGATTTCATGTCGCCTGACGGGGTGCGGGGCTATGCCCGCTTCAACCGGAAGAAACTGGAGGCACTCACATCGCCTACCCAGCAGGACCTGCTGGGCAAGGGCTATCTGGCGATGACGGTGGACCAGGGTTCGGATATGGAACGCTATCAGGGCATCGTGCCGCTTGACGGGACAACGCTTGCTTCGGCGGCAGATACCTATTTCAAGCAATCGGAGCAGATCCCGACGCGGCTGCGTCTCGTTTCCGGGCCGCTGCTGGCGCGGGGCGAGAAAACCACCCATTGGCGGGCCGGGGCCATCATGGTGCAGCACCTGCCAGCCGAGGGCGGCATCAGCCCCATTCCGTTTTCATCGGGCGACAACCCGGAAGGCGAGGAGCAGGTTCCGGAAGACGATAACTGGGTGAAAGCCAAGCTGCTGCTCGACACGGTCGAGGACCATGAGTTGCTTGACCCGACGCTCACCACGGAAGAATTGCTGTACCGGCTGTATCACGAGGACGGGGTTACGGTTTATCCGGCCAGCGCCATCATCCGGCACTGCACCTGTTCGCCGGATGCGGTGCAGAAGATGCTGAAAGGTTTTTCCGATGAGGACCGCAAGGACATGATCGAGAACGGCGAGATCAAGGTCATCTGCGAATTCTGTTCGACGGCCTACCGCTTTGACCCGGAAACCTTGGAACCGCTCACGAGCGGCAATGCTCCAAGAGCCGCTTCATAAACACCTCGCATTTCTGCATTTCCGAAATGTCGATGTATTCATCGGGCTTGTGGGCCTGTTCGATGGAGCCGGGGCCGCAGATGATGGCGGGAATGCCGATCTGCTGGAAGAGGCCCGCCTCGGTGCAATAGGATACCGCATGGGTGCCATTGGCGCCGGCGAGATGGAGCGCCAGATGTTCGGCCGGCGAATTATCCTCGGGCGCCAGGCCCGGCACGATATTGGTTTGCTGGTTGTTGATGCCCGCATCACCAGCGATTTTCTTCATCGCGGGCTCGAGGCTTGCCGCATATTTTTCAAAGCGGGCCGGCACCTCGGCGGGATCAGCCAGCGGCAGCAATCGGGTTTCCCACTGAAAGGAACATTTGCGCGGAATGATGTTCTTGGCGGTGCCGCCTTCAATGACGCCGACATGGATGGTTGAATAGGGCGGATTGAAGCGGTGCGAGGGATCGCCGCGCGCCGTCAAGTCTTCGCGGATGCGGCCGATCTCGCCCAGCAGCTCGCCTGCCACCATGATGGCGTTCACGCCTTGGTCAGTGAGGCTTGAATGGGCCTCATGGCCCGTCACTTCGGTTGAAAAGGTGAGTGCCGCCTTGTGCGCGTTTACCACCTGCATGGAGGTTGGTTCGCCCACAATTACCGCGCGGGGCTTTTTCATGTGGTCGCGGATATGGGCCACAAGCGGGCGCACGCCTTTGCAGCCCACTTCCTCATCGCAGGAGAGCGCCAGATGGATGGGTGTTTTCAGATTGGCGGCCTTGAATTGCGGCACCAGGGCAAGGGACACGGCGATAAAGCCCTTCATGTCACAGGTGCCGCGGCCATAGAGGCGGCCGTCGCGCTCGCTGAGTTCAAAGGGGTTGCTGGCCCATGCCTGGCCGTCAACCGGCACCACGTCGGTGTGGCCCGACAGCACGATGCCGCCGGCGATGTCGGGGCCGATGGTAGCGAAGAGATTGGTTTTCTTTCCCGCCTCATAATCCACGCGGAAATGGGGGACATGCCAGCTGTCGAGATAGTCCTCGACAAATTTGATCAGGGGAATGTTGCCATCCCGGCTGGTGGTGTCAAAGCGCACGAGCTCTGCCAGCATGGCCTGCGCCGAATAATCATTTTTCATTTTTTTCAATTCACGCTGTGCTCGCCATAGGGGCTGTCGAGGGAGAAGGCCGGCACATCGACCTCGAAGGTTTCGCCGTGCTGGTTTTTCATGTGGTAGCTGCCCACCATGAAGCCGTTGGGGGTGGAAAGCGGGCAGCCCGAGGTATATTGGAAATTCTCGCCGGGCTTGAGGGTCGGCTGCTCGCCCACCACGCCGTCGCCGCGCACTTCCTGAATGCGCCCGAAGGCATCGGTGATTTTCCAATAGCGCGAAAGAAGTGTGACGATTTCCGCCCCCTGGTTTTCAACGGTGATGGTATAGGCCCAGACGAATTTTGCTTCGTCGGGCCGTGACTGGCCTTCAAGAAATTGCGGCTGCACGTGAATGCGGATATTGCGGGTCGTGCGGTTATACATGGACCATAATGTAGCTCACTGGGCGCGGTTTTCCACTATATGAGTTACCCCCTTGCGAAATATGATGGAAATCCGCCAATAGACCTATGACACGCACCTTAACCACCCCGCAAGGCATCCTGCCCGCCCGGCTCATTGCTGATTATTGCAGCAAAGGCCTGATCAAGCCGGGCCCGGCGCTTGATGATGACCAGATTCAACCGGCCAGCCTCGATCTCCGGCTGGGCGAATGGGCTTACAGGGTGCGGGCCTCTTTCCTGCCCGGCCCCAAGTCAACGGTGGAGCAGCGGCTGCAGTCGCTTGTCCTGCACCGGGTCAATCTGAGCGAAGGGGCGGTGCTGGAAACGGGCTGTGTTTACATTGTGCCCCTGCTTGAATCGCTGAAGCTGCCTAAGGGCGTTTCGGCGGCGGCCAACCCGAAAAGCTCCACGGGCCGGCTTGATATTTTCACCCGGGTGATTGCCGACTACGCCCAGGAATTCGACAAGGTGCCGGAGGCCTATGAAGGGCCGCTTTATGCGGAAATATCCCCGCGCACTTTTTCCATTCTGGCGCGCGCGGGGTCGCGCCTTTCGCAGATCCGCTTTCGCGCCGGGGCTTCGCTGGCGTCCGATGACATCATCCGGGCGCTGCATGCCAATGAGGGCCTGATCTCGCAAGGCCAGGTCAATATCGACAATGGCTTGGCGCTCACCATTGATCTCTCGGGAGCCGACAAGGACAACCCGGTCGGCTTCCGGGCCAAGCGCCATTCGGGCCTTGTCGATGTGGACAAGAAGGCGGGGCTTGAGGCGTCCGATTTCTGGGAGCCCATCTGGCAGCGCGGTTTCCTGGTGCTTGATCCCGACCAGTTTTATATCCTCGCTTCCAAGGAAGCGGTGCGGGTGCCTCCAACGCATGCGGCGGAGATGGTTCCGTTCAATCCATTGGTGGGCGAATTCCGCGTGCACTACGCCGGATTTTTTGATCCCGGCTTCGGCCACAGCTCGGGCCATGGCGAGGGGGCGCGCGCCGTTCTCGAAGTGCGCTCGCACGAGGTGCCGTTCATTCTGGAGGATGGGCAGATCATCGGCCGGCTGGTCTATGAGCCACTGACGGAAGTGCCATCGCAGGTTTATGGACAGGGCATTGGCTCAAACTACCAACGGCAGGGGCTGAAGCTGTCGAAGCATTTCAGGCCCTATGATCCAAGCAAGCGGTAAGCTTTTTTTCCTCTCTCCAGTGGAGAGAGGAAGGGGCCCGTCCTGCGATGCGAAGCTAAGCAGGATGGGAAGGTGAGGGGGATTAGGTGATTCAATTTACAGAGCTGATCCCCCTCACCCTCCCATTGCTAAAGCAATGGGC
>DATLDM010000084.1:0-11473 GCA_035525875.1 Aestuariivirga sp. | reverse complement strand
AATGTGGTGATGACGCAAGGTGCGCTGGGCCATTCCGGCGCACAAGGCCGCGCCACGGGCTTCAAGCAGGTGCTGGCCAATTTCCCGGACGTGAAAGTGATCAATGAGGAGCCGGCCGACTGGGATGTGACCAAGGTTGCCCGCATCTGGGATTCAATCCTGACACAGAACGCCGATATCGCCGGCGCTTTCTTCCACAATGACGACATGGCGCTTGCCGCGCATCAGGTCATGAAGCAGAAGGGCCGCGAAGGCATCATCATCGGCGGCGTGGATGCCATGCCTCCTGCGGTGCAGGCGGTGCTTGATGGTGTCATGCTGGCAACGGTGCGCAATCCGTCCTGCCGTATTCACGGCTGGTCGGTGGCCGCTGGTGTTGCTGCAGTTCGGGGCGGCGAGAAAGCCGGCACGGATATTCCAAACTATATCCTGGCGGACGGACCAGTCATCACCAAGGAAACGGCTCCTGGCCATCTCTGGCTGCAGAAGAACTTCCTGATCTGACCTGTCCATGACGGCTCAAACTGACAGCGGGGGCGGCTTGCCGCCCCTGCTTGAATTATCCAATGTCTCGAAATCATTCGGCGGCATCGCGGCGCTGAAGGATGTCGACATGACGCTGCAGGCCGGCGAAATTCACGGCCTCGTCGGTGAAAACGGGGCCGGCAAATCCACTACGATGAAAATCATTGCCGGTGTTTATGCCGATTATGACGGCGAAATGCGCATTGACGGCACCAAAGTTCACTTCCGCTCGGCCCGCGAAGCGCTGGCCGCAGGCATCGGCATGGTGCATCAGGAGCTGTCGACCATTCCAGACCTGACGGTTGCCGAGAATGTTTTTCTGGGCCACCAGCCCCTGACCAAGCTGGGCACGGTGGATTGGGCGCGGATCAACAAGGAAGCAAAACGGCTCATCGCCAGCCTCGGCCTTGATATTGATCCCAAGACCCGGATGGGTTCGCTGCCCGTGGGCCTCCAGCAGCTGGTGGAACTGTCGCGCGTTCTGTTTTCAGGGGCGCGGATCATTATTCTCGACGAGCCTACCTCGGCGCTGTCGCCGCCGGAGGTGAAGCGGCTGTTTGATGTGCTGCGCAAGATCAAGGCGGATGGCCGCGGCATCATTTTTATCTCGCACTTCCTCGACGACGTGCTGGAAATTTCCGATACGGTGACGGTTTTCCGCAACGGCAAGAAGGTTGTGACCGAAGCCGCCGCCACGCTCAGCAAGGATGCGGTGATCTCCCACATGATCGGGCGCGGCTCGATTGACATGCACATGGGCGAAAGCGCCGATCTCACGGGCGATGACAGCAAGCCTGTGGTGCTGGCGGCCGAAGCCATCGGCGATGGCAGGCAGCTGCGCGATGTTTCGCTCAAGCTGCGGGCCGGGGAAATTACCGGTGTCTATGGTTTCATGGGCTGCGGGCAGATCGAGCTGGCCCGCGCCCTGTTCGGGAAAATCCCGATCAAGCATGGCCGCTTCCTGCTCGACGGGTCGCAGAAGTCCTTCAAGTCAACGGCGGCGGCGCGGGGCGAGGGCATTGCCTTCGTTTCCGAGAGCCGGGGCATGATGCTGTTTCGCACGGAGCCGGTTTACAAGAACATCTCGATTGCCATTCTCGACCGCATACACCGGCTGCTGCTCAAGCCCAAAGCCGAACGCGCCATTGCCGGCACGCGAGCCAAGGATTTGCAGATCAGGCCGCCCAACCCCAACATGATGCTGGGCTCGCTCTCGGGCGGCAACCAGCAGAAGGTGGCGCTGGCCAAATGGCTGACGCATCTTCCCAAGGTGCTCATCCTCTCGGAACCGACGCGCGGCATGGATGTGGGCGCCAAGGAAGACGTGATCCGCATCGTCAAGGACCTGCGCGACAGGGGCGTTGCCATCCTGGTGCTCTCAACTGAACCGGAAACCATCCTGACACTGGCCGACCGGGTGAGCGTATTGCGCAAGGGGCGGGTTGCAAAAGAATTCAATAGCGGGACAATCCACAAGGCCGACCTTCTGGCGGCGGCATAGGGACAGCACAGATGAGCATGACTGACGTACAACCAACCAGCCGGCTCAAGAGCTTTCTCAAGGACCAGCTCCGCAATATCGCGCCGGTGTTCACGCTGCTGGCGCTGGTGATCTTCTTCTCGGTGGCGAGTTCGTCGTTTTTCAGCGTCGTCAATTTCATGAACATCCTGTCGCAAATTTCGATCACCTCGATCATCGCGGTGGGGCTCACCTATGTGATCCTGACTGCCGAGATTGATCTTTCGGTCGCCGCCGTTGCCAATGCGGTGGGCATCACGATTGCCTATTTCACCCTGCAACCCGATTATGTGAACATCGCCAACCTGCCGCTGCCCGGCATCATCGCCATTGTGCTCACCCTGCTCACCGCCCTGTGCTTTGGCCTCATCACCGCTTTCGGCGTCACCTGGATCGGCATTCCCTCCTTCATCATGACGCTGGCCATCATGCAGATCGCCAATGGCGTGTCGGCCCTGCTGGTGCGCGGCCAGATCGCCTATTCCTATCCGGAACTGATCACCACGCTTGGCTCGGGCTCGGTGTTCGGCATCCGCTGGACCATCATTGTCGCCATTCTCTTCCTCGGCATCGGCCATCTGGTGCTCACTTACACGCGTTTTGGCCGCTACATTTACATGACCGGCGGCAACCGCGAGGCGGCGGAATATTCCGGCGTCAACGTGAAGTTCATCATCGGCTCGGTCATGGTGATTTCCGCCATGTGTTCCGGCATCGCCGGCATGCTGGCAGTCGCCTATTTCGGCTCGGCCCAGCAGAACCAGTTCGACAGTTACCTGCTGGACGCCATCGCCGCCGTGGTGGTGGGCGGCACAAGCCTGTTCGGCGGGCGCGGCGGCATCGGCAATACGATCATCGGGCTGCTGGTGCTTGGCGTTTTGAACAACGGGCTCGACCATGTGCAGATCGACAGTTTCCTGAAAATATTGATCCGCGGCCTGATCCTGCTCAGCGCGCTGATCATCAACGTCTATGCCCAGCGGCTGAAGGAATCCGAATAGGAGAGCTATTTCCGTTCGGGAAAGAGCGCCTTCAGGCCTTGGGCTGAAGCCTTGGCGATGCCGCGTTCGGTGATCAGGCCGGTGATGAGGCGGGCGGGCGTCACATCGAAGGCGGGATTGGCAGCGGGACTGCCCTCGGGCGAAATGCGCACCCGCACGGTCGAGCCATCCTCTGCAAGGCCCTGGACGAAGGAGACTTCATCGGCGTTGCGCTCCTCAATGGGAATTTCCTTCATGCCATCACGAACCGTCCAGTCAATGGTGGGTGACGGCAGGGCCACATAGAAGGGAACATTGTTGTCCTTGGCGGCGAGTGCCTTGAGATAAGTGCCAATCTTGTTGCAGACATCGCCATCGGCGGTGGTGCGGTCGGTGCCCACAATCACCATGTCCACCTGGCCATGCTGCATGAGATGGCCACCGGCATTGTCGACGATCAGCGTGTGGGGAACGCCGTGGTTGTTAAGCTCCCAAGCGGTGAGCTGGGCCCCCTGGTTGCGCGGCCGCGTTTCGTCGACATAGACATGGACCGGAATGCCTTCTTCGCTGGCCAGATAGATCGGCGCGGTGGCTGTTCCGTAATCCACGGTGGCGAGCCAGCCGGCGTTGCAATGGGTCAGCACATTCACCGGCTCGCCGGGCTTCTTGCGGGCGGCGATCTGCTTGATGACCTCGAGGCCATGCTGGCCGATGGCGCGGTTGAGCAGCACGTCTTCCTCGGCAATCGCAGCAGCGCGGGCATAGGCTGCTTCCTGCCGCTTGGCTTCCGGCAGGCCACGCAGGAAGCCCCGCATGTCATCGAGCGCCCATTTCAAATTGATGGCGGTGGGGCGGGTTTCGTGCAGTGTTTCCCAAACCTTGTCCAGGCCAGCGTTGCTGGCATCGCCCGCCATGGCAATGGCCACGCCATAGGCGGCAGTGACGCCGATGAGGGGTGCGCCCCTCACCCACATGTCACGAATGGCGGTGGCGACGTCGTCAACGGTTTTCAGCGTAACGACGCGGAACTCATGGGGCAGCCAGCGCTGGTCGATGATATCGACGGAGCGGCCATCGGGGTTGAGCCAGATGGTGTGGTAATGACGGGGGCCGACTTTCACGTGACGATTTCCTTCTCAAGCCGTTCGGCCAGTTTATTGACTTCCATAATGCTGTGAATGTGGTCGCGGTTCACTGCGAGATGGCGGCCCAGTTTCAGGGCCTTGGTTTCGCAGCGGGCGCGGAGGTCTGCGTCTGCGATGGTTTCGAAATCCGCGTTATGGGCCAGGCCCAGAATGCGGCGGTGCATCTCGACGCCGGCAAAGCCCAGCATATCGACCCAGATTCCCTGCAGCACAAGGTCAAGCGCCTGCTCGGAGGCCAGCATGTCGCCCTGATCCTCGAAAAGCGAACGCTGGTAGAGAATGCCGTTGCGTTCGCTGTGCCAGAGCCTGGAAAATTCGGCGCGGAAAATTTCCCAGATGTCCACAGTCACATTCAGCAGATAGCGCCGCATGCCAGAGCGGTTGCCCGCCGTTTCATGGCCGGATTGCGAGAAATAGCTCATCCAGAAATTGGCCAGCAGCATGCCGACATCAAAAGCCATGGGGCCATAGAAGGCAAACTCGGGATCGATGACGCGAGTTTGCTCGGCCGTCACCATCACCGAGCCCGTGTGGAAATCGCCGTGCAAAAGCGTTTCCGGCGTGGCGGCGAAAATATGTTTCAGGCGCTGGGCCGCAACTTTCAAATCGCGGTCGGCGCGCAGTTCCTTCACAATGCCATCGAGTTGCGGCGAGGTGTGGCGGTTGAGCTTCGCGTCATAATAGGGATCGCTGAAGACCAGGCTTTCAGTGATGTCACACAGGGCCACATTGTCGGCAAAGAGTGCGAGGTCAGCCTTGCGCAGCTTGGTGTCTAGGCACAGGTCAGAACCGCGAAACAGGGTGCGCGCCAGAAAGAGTCCCAGATCCTTTGCAATTTTGGGCAGCTCTTGTCCCGCGATAAGGGCGCGGCGCAAAATGATATGGGGCGAAAGGAACTCCATGACGATGATCGCCTGGCCCGCATCGAAATGGAAAATCTTCGGCACCAGTCCGGGATCGCGCTCAGCCTGTCTAGACAGGGCATGGTATTCAAAGAAGGAGCGCTTCAGGGGGAGTGGCCAGCTATCGCCCACGAGGCGGACGTAGGGCAGCGCCTGCTTGACGACCACGGCGCCCTTGGGGCCTTCGACGATGAAGACAAGGTTGAGATTGCCGTCGCCCACTTCGCGCACTTTCCAGGCCTTGGCATCAGCGCCGATCCGGTCCTTCACGGCGGCAAGGCTGCCCAGCCTTCCCGGCAGCGTTTCCGGGCTCAAGGCAATAAAATCTTTGTATGAATTCATTTTTTCTGACATTTGGCTGGTGAAAGAGGCTAGGTTTTGCACAATGCCCGGGCAAATGTAAATGATGCCGGGCATATCGTTTACGGGACAGAATTTTCCATGAAGAAACCGGCCGGCCTGACGGACAACATGTGGGGCATCCTGCTTCTGGTCGCCTCGGTCACCTGTTTTGGCGTGGTCGACGGCATCAGCAAAATGCTCATTGAAACCCAGTCCTTCGGCCAAGTCATGCTGGCGCGCTATGTGCTGGCCCTGCCCATCCTGCTGCTGGCAACGGCCCCAAGCCAATGGAAGAACCTGTTTCATACCAAACTGGTGTTCCTGCAAATTGTCCGGGGCATCGTTCCGGTCGTCATCGGCGGGTCGATGGTTATCGCCGTCTGGTACCTGCCGCTTGCGGAAGCCACGGTCATTTTATTCGCGGGCCCATTTCTGGTGCTGGCGCTTTCGGGCTGGCTGCTGGGCGAAAAGGTGGGGGCGGCGAGCTGGGTCGGCGTTGTGGTTGGCTTCATTGCCGTTCTTGTCGTCGCCCGGCCGGGGTTTTCCGAACTCTCGCAGTACACGATATTTCCGTTGATTGCCGCCGTGTTCTATGCGGGGTTTCAACTGCTGACTCGCCACCTCGGCACGGCGGGCGAACCGCCGACAACAACGCTTGCCTGGACTCTGCTGGTTGGAATCATCGTCGGGCTGCCGCTGGCGCTCACGAGTTGGACGCCGCAAACGATGGAGACATGGATCTTGAGCTTTTTCCTGGGCGTCATTTTCGGGCTCGCGCAATTGCTGATGGCAAAGGCCTTTTCGCTGGCACCGGCAAACCTGCTGACGCCCTTTACCTATTTTCAAATCCTGTCAGCGCTGGTCTTCGGCTTCCTGGTTTTCGGCGACATCCCGGACATCTGGACATTCGTCGGTATCGCCCTGATCGTCGGCGCCGGGCTCTATGTGTTTGGACGGAGCGCGCCTAAAGCTCGTTGAATTACCATATTCTTCAAAGCACGTCGGATTCGTCCTGCAGGAGAACGCGGCGGGTGTTGGAGCGGCGCATTTTCTGGGCGAGGTCGCGGCCCAAGAGCTCGTAGATGATGCCGGCAATCCGGCTATCCTGATTAGTGACCTTGGCCATGCGCTGTTTCGAGAAGGCAAGCACGCGGCTTGGCTCGTCGATTACCACGGTGGCGGTTGCCAGATTTCCGGTGAGATAGGCGATTTCGCCGATGAACGAGCCTTTTTCCAGGTAGGTTTCGAACGAGCCGTTCACCTCAACGCTGGCGCGGCCGGAGCAGAGAAAAAACAGCGAGTCGACCGCATGATCCTGCTTGGTCAGGGTTTCGCCCGGCTGGGCGTCGCGCCAGTCGGCGGCCTTGAGCAGCCTGGCGATCTGCGCGTCATCAAGGCCCGTAAACGACTGGCGCAGCATCGGCGCATCTTTCTCCGGCAGCGTGAGGCTGGCGCGCTCGCGCACCAGCAGGAAAATCATGACGAGATTGATGGCGATGAAGATGGCGTCCCAGCCGATGCCGATTTTCAGATCGCCACCGGACATGCGGAAATAGGCGATCTCGAGAAACAGGCCAATTACGGCGGCAACGCGCAGCCAGAAAATCCTGGTCATCAGATAGGACAGCGCAATGACGGCATAGGACAGCGTGCCGGCCAGGTCAGTCAGGGAAAAAAGTTCCAGCATGATGCGCTCATTCCTGTTCGGCCGCCAAGTTCGCTTTTTAGCTTGTGGCTTGTCAAGCCAAGAGACAGGGGGCTAGAAGTGTTTCAATTCAAGGGAGACTGCAATGGCGAATACGCCAAAACTGAAAAAACCCGTCAAAAAATCCATAGCGGGGAAAAAAGCCAAAAAAGTGATTGCGCTTTTTCCGGAAGCGGCCTTCGGGCCGGCGCTGAATTCGGTGGGCATCGGCCAGGCGCTGAAGAAGCTCGGCCACAAGGTGGTGTTCCTGTCGGATCCCGGCTTTCTCGATGTTTATAAGGGTTATGGCTTCGAGGCCCATGCGGTTAATCTTTCGGCGCCAATGCCGCCTGAGGAAATGGCAAAGTTCTGGGTGGATTTCATCAATGGCCACATTCCGAATTTCCGCAAATCGCCTTACGAGCAGATCGACAATTATGTGAAGGGCTGCTGGGAGATGATCGTCGAGACGGCGAAATGGGCCGAGAAGGATTTGCCTGGCGTGCTCGCCAAGGTGAAGCCCGATGTCATCTGCGTTGACAATGTCATCCTGTTTCCGGCGATCAAGCGCTATGGCCGCGACAACAAGAAGCCCTGGGTGCGGGTCATTTCATGCTCAGAAAACGAGATCGAGGATCCGGATATTCCGCCCCATCTCTCGGGCTGCGGCGAGAAGGATAAAAAAGGTTTTGCCAAATACCGCAAGCATTTCAATGCCACGATCAAGCCGATCCATGAGGCGTTCAATGCCTTTCTGAAATCGGTGGGCGAGAAGAAATATCCGCTGGGGCAATTCTTCGAAGCCAGCCCGCACATGAACATCCTGCTTTACCCCACGGCTGCCAAATTCAAGCGGCGGCACAAGCTTTCACCCAAGCAATTCCAGTATCTCGAGGGCTGTGTGCGGAAAGATGCGCCCTACAAGGTGCCGCAATTCCAGGTGAATAATGACAAGCCCCTGCTCTATGTGAGCTATGGTTCGCTGGGTTCGGGCGACACGGAATTGCTCAAGCGGGTGATCAAGGTTCTGGCCAAAATGCCGGTGCGGGCGCTGGTGAATGTCGGCGACTATCTTGATCAGTATACGGATATTCCGCCCAACGTGCTGATCGACAAGTGGTATCCGCAGCCGTCGGTGATCCCGAAGATTGATGGCGTGATCCACCACGGCGGCAACAATTCCTTCACCGAATGCCTGTATTTCGGCAAGCCCGCCATCATCATGCCCTATGTCTGGGATGGCCATGACAATGCCACGCGGGTTGAGGAAACCGGCCATGGCTTCAAGGTTGACCGCTACACCTGGACAGACGATGAACTGGCGGCCAAGATCATGACCATGCTGACGGACAAGAAGATGAAAGCAAAGCTGCAGAAGACTTCGAAAACCATGCGGGCAGAGCACGGACCAACGAAGGCCGCCAAGATTATCGATGGCCTGACGCGCCGGAAGATCGCCTGATGCCGACAAAGCTGGACAGTTCGGCGCCGCACTTGCACGCGCCTGCAACATTCGCAGGCCCGCTGAAAGATTGGGGCCATCAGCCCAATCCGATTGCCGGAAACTCGAAGAATGACGGGGTGCTGCTGCACAAGGGTCCGGACGGCCAGCCGGAAGTGGGCCTGTGGCAATGCACGGAAGGTTCATGGCCGCTGGAAATTCCGCGCGATGAATTGTGCCACTTCGTTTCGGGCCGCGCTACTTACACCCATGTTTCCGGCGACATTATCGATGTCGGACCGGGGACAATGGTGCTATTTCCAGCGGGCTGGAAAGGCACCTGCACCGTTCACCAGACCATGCGCAATGTTTACATGTTGAGATAAAATGAACCTGACATCTTCCGCACCGCACTTAAAAAATCCCGCAAGCTATAATGGCCCGTTCAAGGACTGGGGGGTGATCCCCACCATGATCGAAGGGGAATCGCGCACCAGCGGCGTAGTGATCTTCAAGGGTCCCAATGGGCAAAGCGAAAGCGGCATCTGGATCTGCACGCCGGGCACCTGGAACTGCCATGTGACCAGCGACGAATTCTGCCACTTCCTGCTGGGCCGCTGCACCTATACGCATGAGTCGGGCGAGGTGATCGAGATCGTGCCGGATACCGTCGCGTTTTTCCCGAAGGATTGGCGCGGCACCTGCAAAGTGCATGAAACCATCCGCAAGGTTTACATGATCAGGTAGGCCTTAGACCTCGATCAACTGCCAGGTCGCCTCGTTCTGGTCATAGGCGTGGAGTTCGCCCATGCTCACGTCGAACCAGCTGCCATGCAGCGAAAGTTCCTTGCGGGTTTCCTTCATGCGGATCCACGGGAACGTGCGGAGATTGGCGATGGAATGTTCGATGGAGGCGCGCTCGATATGGCGTTCATGCAGGGCTGCATCGTCGCTATGGGGAACGGCGCGGGCCACGTCCTTGATCGGGCGCATCCAGCTGCCGATGAAATCCGTATGGCTCAGAGGCCCGGCATCGCCCACGGCGGCGCGGATGCCGCCGCAGCGGCCATGACCCATCACCACGAGATGCCTGACGCCGAGCGAGAGGACGGCGAATTCCAGCGCCGCGCTGGTGGCGTGGTGACCGCCATCGGGCGTATAGGGCGGCACGAGATTGGCCACGTTGCGCACCACGAACATTTCGCCGGGGCCGGCATCGAAGATGGTTTCAGGGGCGGCGCGGGAATCGCAGCAGGCGATCATCATGATCGTGGGTTTCTGCTGGCCCTCGCCCAACTTGAGATAACGCTCCGATTCGGACGCGTAACGCCCTTTGCGGAAATTCGCATAGCCTTCGAGAAGCCGTGTTGGCAGGGACATTCATCACTCCGGAACTGTGGCCACGTCTTGAACGAGGCGGTTTAGCCTGTCAATTGCCGCTGCCCCAGCGGCCTCGGAAAACACCCTCTGCATCAAGCCGTTTATCATACCTCAAAGCATTGATTGGAAAGCGAGATTAATCTATCAGGGGGACAAAGCCTTTTGGCTGGATCAACCATCACAGCTTCGTTCTTTTGGGAATTTAAATGCGTAATCTTATTCTGATAACTCAGCCGGGAAGACAAGACCCCAAAGACTTCGAAGAGATTGCGGCGCGCGTCAGGAAGCTTGACCGATACATTAAGGTTTTTGTCTTTACTACAAAAAACACGAGCGATGACATCAAGCGCGAAGACTGGCGGAATCCCACTTTGACTGTTACTTTGGGCAACATGGGAAACTTTAGGCCCAGACGGGGGCGGTTTTTCTACAACCGCCAAATCTCGAAAGAAAGGCAGGTTGAGCTGTTCACGAGTGACGGCATTCGCACACCAAGGACAATTGCCTATAGCGCCGGAATGGTTCTGGACGAAAAAGAATGGGGGTCTGTCGTTGTCGTCAAACCCAATAATTTAAAACAGACTTCACAGGGACAATCAGCTTCACTTGTGCAATTGAAACATCTGAACGATTTTTCATCGCTGCCGATTCGTTAAAAGAAAGGATCAAATCCAATAGCGTTCTGGTACAAGAATTCGTACCCACGGGCGACTATCCAACCAGCTACCGTGCCGGCATCTTCCTCGGCCGCGTTATTCACATGATGAAGAAGCGCTCCAACGTTCCGATACCTGATTTGGCGAATACAAGTATCGGGGAGTTAAACATTGATTCAAACCATGAGGCTCCCGGCGAGAACAATTTCGCCGCCCGTGAACTTGTCATTGATGATGAGATCATGACTTTCTCCACCAGGATTGCGGGGATATTTCCAGGCCTTCCCCTCTTAGGAATCGATACCATCAGACATAGCAAGACTGGAGAACTGTTCGCTTTAGAGATCAATGGCGGTGGAAACACCTGGCAGTTCTCGTCCCGTCATGCCGCACCTGGCCGGCTTGTCATTAGCAAGGAAGAGCGGGTCAAGCAGTTTGATGCATGGAATACGTGTGCGCGCGCCCTTGTCGAAAAAACTCGAAGTCAAGCAAGCTGAATTATTGCTGTTGACCCCAAGGGCCGTGGAAATCGCCCTCCGCGTCCAAGCGCTTGAAGCCGTGGGCGCCGAAGAAATCGCGCTGGGCCTGGATGAGATTGGCGGTGCCGCGGGCCTGGCGGTAGCTGTCGAAATAGGCAAGCGCTGAGGAAAGAGCCGGAAGCGGCAAGCCTTCCTGCGCGCCGCGGGCCACGATATGGCGGAGTGCCGGAGTGGCGCCCTGCATCATGGTGACGAAATCAGGAGCGAGCAAAAGATTGGTGAGGCCCTTGTTCTGTTCGAAGGCTGAGGCGATGGTATCCAGGAATTGCGAGCGGATGATGCAGCCGGCGCGCCAGATGCGGGCGATGGTGGCCATCGGCAGATTCCAGGAGAATTCTTTTGAGGCTGCCTCCATCACCG
>DATLDM010000007.1:0-12342 GCA_035525875.1 Aestuariivirga sp. | reverse complement strand
ATGGGAGCCGTCAAAGATGTCCCCGAACTCCAGAACGTCGGTCTCATACGCAAGGATTTGCTGCAGACGTAGCGACCATTGCTGATCCCAGGGCCGCGGCAACCCAAGTGCCTCATTCCAGGCGGGAAGCTGTACTGCGCGGGCACGCGCCTTCTTTGATAAGGTTACGGCCAGCATCTCGATCAGGATGCGCGCGACGTTGTTTTCCGGCTGCTGCTCGGTGAGGCCCAGCGAATTCACCTGCACGCCATAACGGAAGCGGCGCTGCTTCTCATCGGCGATGGCGTAACGCTCGCGGCAGATTTCATCCCAGAGTTCGGTGAAGGCCCGCATCTTGCACATTTCGGTGATGAAGCGGATGCCGGCATTCACAAAGAATGACATGCGCCCCACCACCTCCGGAAAGGCTGCGGGGCTGACTTCAATTTTTGCGGCGTCAAGCACGGCGACGGCCGTGGCCAGCGCGTAGGCCAGTTCCTGCACGGGCGTGGCCCCTGCTTCCTGCAGATGATAGGAGCAGACATTCATGGGATTCCATTTCGGCAGGTCGCTGGCCGAAAATGAAATCGTGTCGGTGGTGAGTTTGAGGGAAGGCCGGGGCGGAAACACGTGGGTGCCGCGCGAAAGATATTCCTTGATGATGTCGTTCTGGGTCGTGCCGGACAGTTGGTCGCGCGGAATTCCCTGTTCGTCGGCCACGGCCACATACAACGCGAGGAGCCAGGCGGCGGTCGCGTTGATGGTCATGGAGGTGTTCATGGTAGCAAGCGGGATGCCATCGAAGAGGACCCGCATGTCGCCGATATGGGAGACGGGGACACCCACCTTGCCAACTTCGCCGCGAGCCAGCGGATGATCAGGATCATAGCCGGTCTGGGTTGGCAGGTCGAAGGCTACGGAGAGGCCGGTTTGGCCTTTTTCGAGATTGGCGTGGAAGAGCCGGTTGCTTTCAGCAGCCGTGGAATGGCCAGCATAGGTGCGAAACAGCCAGGGCTTGTCGGGTGTTGGGGGAGACAGCATTCAGGCTTCCATTTTGCGATGCAATATGGAAGCACGGTTGATTTCGCGGCGCAACCCTGCCGGCGTTCAGCAGTTACTGGCCGTGTTCGGGCCTGATGCACCAGAGCATGGCGAAGGAGCCCATGAGGAGACCGATCAGGGTGAAGAGCATCACTTCCTGCTCATACTGGATGGCTGGAATATCGATGCCGTCGAGCAGGATGTTGGCCAGGCCGGTGCCGACGAACAGGGCTGAAAAATTCAAAGGCAATGTGAGATGGCCAATCGCTCCGGTGAATCTGGCTAACAGAAGGGCTCCAGCGGCGCTGAAAAGCAGCGACGCGAGCAGGGCCTCCCTTGACATATCAAGCCGGACCAGCTGTTCAATGGTGTCGTAAAAGTTGGAATACAGCATGTTACTCAGCATCATTTTCTCCCCAATATTTTAAGGGTCTGGTGAGTATGACTCGGAATGGGTTGTTTTCCTATGAACGCCGGAAAGCAGGGTAAACCAATCCTTACGCGAATGCCTTGCGCGGCCTATATTGCACTGCAACAGGAATTGGTTAAGGTGCTGCCTGATTTTTAGGAGCAGCAGTATGACGGCGACGGTTTCTCCCCCTTTTAAGGAGCTTTACGAGATCGGTGAAATTCCGCCGCTGGGGCATGTGCCGCTGTCGATGTATGCCTGGTGCATCCGGCAGGAGCGCCATGGGGCGCCGGATAGCGCCATGCAAGTTGAGGTCGTGCCCACTTGGAAAATCGGCCAGGACGAGGTGCTCATTCTGGTGATGGCGGCGGGGGTTAACTACAACGGTGTCTGGGCTGCCCTTGGCACGCCCATTTCGCCCATTGATGGCCACAAGAATCCGTTCCACGTGGCGGGTTCCGATGCCTCCGGCATCGTCTATGCGGTGGGCGAAAAGGTGAAGCGCTGGAAGGTGGGCGATGAGGTTGTGGTTCATTGCAACCAGGATGACGGCGATGATGAGGAATGCAATGGCGGCGACCCCATGTTTTCCAATTCGCAGCGCATCTGGGGATATGAGACGCCCGATGGCTCGTTCGCGCAATTTGCCCGGGTGCAGGCGCGCCAGCTTTTGCCACGGCCGCAGCATCTGACCTGGGAGGCCTCGGCCTGCTACACGCTTACCCTTGCCACCGCCTATCGCATGCTGTTCGGCCACCGGCCGCACACGCTGAAGCCGGGACAGAATGTCCTGGTGTGGGGGGCTTCGGGCGGCCTGGGTTCAATGGCCGTCCAGCTCATCGCCACGGCGGGCGGCAATGCCATCGGCGTGATCTCGGAAGATGACAAGCGCGATTTCGTGATGCAACTGGGCGCCCGCGGCGTGATCAACCGCAAGAATTTCACCTGCTGGGGGCAGATGCCGAAAGTCGGCACGCCGGAATACAATGACTGGCTCAAGGCGGCACGGGAGTTTGGCAAGGCCATCTGGACATTCACCGGCAAGGGCAACAGTCCGGATATCGTGTTCGAGCATCCCGGCGAATCCACCTTTCCGGTTTCGGTGCTGGTGGTGAAGCGCGGCGGCATGGTGGTGATCTGCGCCGGCACCACGGGCTACAATCTCACCATGGATGCGCGCTATTTGTGGATGCACCAAAAGCGGGTGCAGGGGTCGCATTTCGCCAATCTCCTGCAGGCGTCGAACGCCAACCGCCTGGTTGTGGCGCAGCGCATCGACCCTTGCATGTCGGAGGTCTATAGCTGGCATGACATTCCGAAGGCACACATGAAAATGTGGAAGAACGAGCACCGGCCGGGAAACATGGCGGTTCTGGTTTCAGCGCCACGCACGGGATTGAAGACGTTTGAGGATGTTCTCGAAGCTGCGGCGAAATGAATCTCGGGTCAGGACGATTTAGCATCGTCGCTGTTTAGATCCAAAGCCTTCTTGACTGAATGCAATGTCCGGTGCGCCTGCAAGACGCGGTTCACTTCACCTCCGAGGATCAACACCAGGGCCGCGAGATAGAGAAAAAACATCGCGGCAAAGAGGCCCGAGAGCGAGGCGTAGGTGGATGCAAAAGAATTGAAATTCACGAGATAGGCGGAGAAGGCGCTGGCGAGTACGATCCACACGATGACGGTAAGCAGAACCCCCGGCAAAACGTCCAGAGTTTTGAGCCGTTTTGCCGGCAGGATGTGGTGGCAGAGTTGCAGGCCTCCAATGAGGATGACAATGGCAATGGGATAGCGCAACTGGTTCAGCACTATGAAATTGTGCCGCAGGTCGGGGGCGAAGCGGTCGAGGGCTGCAAGCCCCACCGGGGCAAATACAATCAGCAGGGCGATCACCAGAAGACCGATGGCGGAGCCAATCACGAAGAGAACGCTTTGGCCATAAAGCCAAAACAAATTGCGATGTTCCTTCAGGTCGTAGGCGCGGTTCAAGCCGACGCGGATACTGTCGACGCCGCCCATGGCGCTCCAGATGGTGAGCAAGGCGGCGAGGCTGAGCAGCCCGGTGCGCGGCACGGTGAGGATGGAACGGATTTCCGACGCCAGCGGGTGCACCAGCTGTTCGGGGGCAACACTCAGCAGAAAGGAGACGACCTTCTCGGCCAAATCAGCGTTGCCAAAAAAACCGGCAAGGGCCGTCAGAAAAATCAAAAAAGGAAAGATCGAGAACAGGGTTCGGAAGGCGATGTTGCCCGCCAGCGGAATGGCCTCGTCGGCGAAGAGACGGCGCAGCGCTTCAAGGCCAAGACTGATGATGGTCGGCTGCTTTTGGGTCATGAACCTAGGCATAGCCGATATGCGCGAAGGTTCTCAAGATAACACTCGCGTGTGGTTCCAAAGCTTGGCCAGCGCTCTTCGTGGTGCTGTGCGCCGGCGCGGTATTCATCGTTACCCGGAAGGCCTAAATAGTTTCAGCCTTGAGTTTTTCCAAGGTCACTTTTGCCTTGTCGCGATGGGCTTGCGTCATGTGGCTGCGGATCAGGCTGATGGCGGTGTAAAGAACCGCCATGTCATCAGTGAAGCCAAGGCCCAGGAGAAGGTCCGGGATGACGTCAAACGGCATGATGAAATAGACAAGGGCGCCCAGCAGGATGCCTTTTACCTTCAGCGGCGTGGCGGGATCAAAGGCGCAGTAATAGGCGGCGATCACCTCTTCGGCAAAAGGAACGCTGGCCAGGGATTTCTTCAGTTTTGGCCAGAAATCCTTGGTAACCGTGGTTTCATTGGATGTGCGAGACATGGTTTCCCTCCGATCGGAACGCGATATGGGAATTCAAAGCGCCAAATTCAATGCCTATCGGGTGGTCAGCCAGAGGCCCGCCATCATGATGATAATGGCGGCAAACTGCAGCAGGACGCGCCAGCGCATGAGGTTTTGCGAGCGGCTGGCGGAACCGCCGCGCATCATGTTCCACAGGCCGAGGAGCAAGACAACGGCAACGGCTGCGACGGCGAGCGGGACGAGATAGTTGAAAATATTCATTGGCGGGGAGTCCTGTTGCCCTTTGCTGCAAGTTGTGGGGATAATGGCGTTTTGGAGCGCCCGCCCACATGAAATCCATGAAACTTTACACCAATGTGCAGCGCATTCACAATGAATTGGCGGCCCTTGGCATCGGGCCTGATGCCGCACTGCGGGTGGATCAGCTCACGCCTTTTGACCAGTATCATTATTATGGGACCGATGCGGTTGATGAGGCTCTGGAGGTTCTGCAACTGCAGCCGGGTTCGCGGGTTCTTGACGTGGGTTCCGGCATCGGCGGACCGGCGCGCTATATCGCGGCAAATACCGGGGCCCATGTCACGGCGCTTGAACTGCAGCCGGACCTGCATGAGGTGGCGCGTGAACTTACGGCGCGCTGCGGCCTGTCATCGCGGGTTGAGCATGTCTGCGGCAATATTCTTGATGGTGCGGTGGCTGAAAATTACGACGCGATCATTTCGTTCCTGTGTTTCCTGCATATCCCGGACCGGGCGAAACTGTTTGCGGCCTGCCGCGCGGCGCTGAAACCTGAAGGCGTCATGTATATTGAGGATTTTGGAAAGTCGCGGCTCTTGTCAGCCGATGAAGCCAAGGCGTTGTCGGTGAAAGTCCAGTGCGCGGCGCTGCCGGGCAGGGCTGAGTATGAAACGCATCTGCTGGCGGCGGGCTTTCCCGAAGTGAGCACAAGTGATGTGACAGGCCTATGGAAAGATTTTACCGCTTCGCGACTTGCCATGTTCCGGGGCGCGCGGCCCAGAAACATTGAGGTTCACGGGCAGGAGATTGTCGATGATCTCGATGATTTCTATGGGGCCGTGGCGCAACTGTTTCAGGACGGTGCCATCGCGGGCCTGAAAATCATCGCGCGCTAATTTCTTTAACTCTGTCATCCCGGCGAAAGCCGGGAACCAGGCTTTCAACAGTCACCATTGCCAAAAGTCCAGGCCCCGGCTTTCACCGGGGTGACAGAAGTGAGTGAGGGCGCGTTAATTCGCGCCTTCGAGAATGCGCCGTGCGATGACCTGGGCCTGGATTTCGGCGGCACCCTCAAAGATGTTCAGGATGCGGGCATCGCAGAGGACGCGGCTGATTTCAAATTCCAGGGCGAAGCCATTGCCGCCATGAATCTGCAAGGCGCTGTCGGCGGCGGACCAGGCGACGCGGGCGCCCAGAAGTTTTGCCATGCCCGCTTCCAGGTCACAGCGGCGGCCCGCATCCTTTTTGCGCGCCGCCGCATAGCAGAGCTGGCGGGCCGCCATGATTTCGGCGGCCATGAGGGCGAGCTTGTCGGCGACGCGCGGGAACCTGATGATGGGCTTGCCGAATTGCTTGCGGTCACTGGCGTATTTCAAGCCAAGGTCGAGGGCATTTTGCGCCACACCGACGGCGCGGGAGGCAGTCTGGATGCGGGCGCTTTCAAAGGTCTGCATCAGTTGCTTGAAACCCTGGCCTTCAATTCCGCCCAGAAGATTTTCGGCCTTCACCTCAAAATCCTCGAAGCGGATTTCGAATTCCTTCATGCCGCGGTAGCCCAGGACTTCGATTTCGCTGCCGCTCATGCCCTTTGCCGGAAAAGGCTCCGCATCGCTGCCCCTTGGCTTCTCGGCCAGGAGCATGGAAAGCCCCTTGTAGCCTTTTTCCTCGGGAATGCTCCGTACAAGAAGGGCCATCAGATCGGCGCGCACCGGGTGGGTGATCCAGGTCTTGTTGCCCGTCACCCTGTAGACATCGCCGGCTTTCACGGCGCGGGTTTTGAGGGAGCCCAGGTCGGAGCCCGTATCGGGTTCGGTGAAGACGGCAGTGGGGAGTATTTCACCGCTGGCGATTTTGGGCAGCCATTTAGTTTTCTGTTCTTCGGTGCCGCCGCCGAGAATGAGCTCGCAGGCGATTTCGGCCCGGGTGCCAAGGGAACCCACGGCTATCCAGCCGCGCGACAGTTCCTCGGAAACCACGCACATGGCTTCCTTGGGCAGGGCAAGGCCGCCAAAATTTTCCGGAAGGGTGAGGGCGAAAACGCCGAGCTCCGCCAGTTCCTGGATAATCTCCAGAGGCACATAGGAATTTTTCAAATGCCAACGGTGGGCATGGGGGGCGACCTTGCTGGCGACAAAGCGCTGCATGGTGCTGCGCATTTCATTGCTGGCGTCATCGAGGCCGCAATTGCCGAAGGTCAATTCACCCTGCTGCTCATGCATCAGGTCCACGAGGCGGGCGCGGTTTTCGCGGGTGTTGCCTTGGGCATAGAGAGTGCAGGCGCGCAGATCTTTCAGATCAATTCCGAGATTTTCGGCACGGAAAATCTCCGTCTGGTTCATGGGAATTCCGCCTGCGATCTGCTGCAGGTATTCGCCGCAGGCGATGTTCAGCAGAAGCTGTTCGATTTCGCCAAACTTGCCTTGGGCGGAGAGTTTGGCGGCGTAGGCAGCCAGGGCGTTCAGCGTATCCACATAGGTTGCAAGCCAGGCCAGGCCGTGGGTTTCATGCTGGTGCTGGTCAAGGGCTGCGGCGGAAAGCCTGCCATCCGAAAGCAGCAGCGCGCCAACGGCCAGCGTGGCTTTTTCAAGCGCCCCTCCGGCAGCGTTTACCGCTTCGTCCACTGCTTCAATCACAATTTTCGGCCCTCGCTGCCCAAAAATTGGACGCTATCGCAGGTATTTGTGCAACGCAACATCAGGTGCCGCAATTGGGCCGGAATTCTCCGCCAATTCGTGACAATAGATTTTTTTATTTGTTGAGGCTATGTAAGTAGACATGATTCCACTGGGGCGAATGGGCGGGCTGGCCCTCTTGACACTGACGATTGGCATGACGGGCAGCGCCTGGAGCGCTGAACCCGTATCGCTTGGGATTTTTACCGATTGGACGGCCTATACCTACAAGGCCCCTGACACAACGGTTTGCTATATCGTGTCCCAGCCCAAATCGAGTGACGCGGCCCGGAAAGTCAAGCGCGACCCGATTTTCTTTATCGTCACCAATATGCCGGGGCGCAAGATCAACGGCGAGGTTTCCACCATCATTGGCTATCCCTTCAAGGAAGCGACCATGGTTCAGCTCAAGGTTGGCGAAGCTGAATTTGAGCTTTTCACCAATGGTGACGGAGCCTGGGCCGATACAACGGAAAAAGAGAAAAAAATCGTGACGGCCATGAAGATGGGGCAAAAGTTTTCGGTCCGGGGCACCTCCTGGAAGGGCACCGAAACCACCGATAACTATTCTTTAAATGGTTTTTCCGCAGCCATGGACAAGATCGACAGCTCCTGCAAATAAGTGGGCCATGCGGCGGTTTTTCCCCATTGTACTGTTTCTGTGCCTGCAATCCGTTTGGGTTGCGGCGGGTCCCTTGTGTTCGCCGCTGAGCTATGGGGGCAATGCCTTTAGCGTCTGCCGCATTGACCTCCGCGAAACCCGGCTTGAGCTTTTCAATCTTGATGATCAAGGCGCGCCACTCGGTTCCTTTACGGCCCTTGCCGAAGACCTGCGCCTGGAAGGCAAGGAACTCGCCTTTGCCATGAATGCGGGCATGTTTGACGAGGGGCTCAAGCCCATTGGCCTCTATGTTGAAAACGGCACCCAAGCCAAGAAGCTGAACCGGCGGGACGGCTACGGCAATTTCCACGTAAAGCCCAATGGGGTGTTTTACATCATGGGAGACCGGGTGGGGGTGGCCGCCACGGACGCCTACGTGAAACTCAACGAAAAGCCGGATTTTGCTACCCAATCAGGCCCCATGCTGGTGATCGACGGGAAAATCCACCCCAAGTTTTCGCCGGGCGGCATGTCCTATAAAATGCGCAACGGGGTGGGTGTTCTGGACGCCCACACGGCGATTTTCGTGATCTCGGAAAACGCGGTTAATTTCCATGAATTCGCCCTCCTCTTCCGGGATGGGCTGAAATGCGCCAATGCCCTGTTTTTTGACGGCACAGTGTCCAGCCTTTACAGCCCGGAACTTGGCCGGAATGATGGATTTGCGGCCTTGGGGCCTATGGTCGGCGCGGTCAAAGTGAAGTAAGAGGCGCGCCATGACAACCCTGCTGCAATCCAAGGCTCCTGCGCCACCGGTGTATTTGCCGAATGACCTGCGCCCATCATTGATGGGCCTGTCGCGGGAAGACTTGGCCCAAATTCTGGGCCGGGTCGGCGTTCCGGAAAAGCAGCGGCGCATGCGCATGCGGCAGATCTGGCACTGGATATATCATCGCGGTGCTGCAAGCTTTGCCGAGATGACGGATATTTCGCAAAACCTGCGGGTGGTTTTGGAAGAGGCGTTTTCCATCGGCCGGCCCGATGTGGTGACCGAGCAGAAATCCAGCGACGGCACGCGGAAGTGGCTGCTGAAACTGGCGCCCGATGAACGGGGCCAGCGCCATGAAATCGAGATGGTTTACATCCCCGAAGAGGATCGCGGAACCTTGTGCATCTCGAGCCAGGTGGGCTGCACGCTGACCTGCACCTTCTGCCATACGGGCACGCAGAAACTGGTGCGCAATTTGACCGCCAATGAAATCGTGGGCCAGGTGATGCTGGCGCGCGACAAGCTGGAAGAATGGCCGCACCAGATGGAAGGCAACCCGCACGCGCCGGAAAGCGGGCGTTATCTCACCAATGTGGTGCTGATGGGCATGGGCGAGCCGCTCTATAATTTTGACAATGTGAAAACCGCCATGGATATCGTCAGCGATGGCGAGGGCATTTCGCTGTCGAAGCGGCGCATTACCCTGTCGACTTCGGGCGTGGTTCCGGAAATCATCCGTGCGGGCGAAGAGATCGGCACGGGGCTTGCCATTTCGCTGCACGGCACGACGGATGAAATCCGCGACAAGCTGGTGCCACTCAACAAGAAGTATCCGATCGCCGAATTGCTGGCGGCCTGCCGGGCTTACCCAGGCGCTTCCAACGCCAAGCGCGTCACCTTTGAATATGTGATGCTCAAGGGCGTGAATGACAGTGTGGCGGATGCCAAGCGTTTGGTGAAACTGCTGGAAGGCATGCCTGCCAAGGTCAATCTCATTCCATTCAACCCCTGGCCCGGCACGAAATATGAGTCCTCGGACTGGGATGTGATCGAAGTTTTCGCCGAGATTTTGAACAAGGCCGGCTATGCCTCGCCGGTTCGCACACCGCGAGGCCGCGATATCATGGCGGCCTGCGGGCAGTTGAAAAGTGAGAGCCAGAAGATCAGGGCGAGCGATTTGGCGCGGGCGGCTAATTCCTGACGCGTGAATAAGTGAAAGCAGAGAGAAGTCATTTTATGTCGAAGCGCGGCCAGGTTAAAAAAGTTGTTCTCGCCTATTCCGGCGGGCTTGATACCTCGATCATCCTGAAATGGCTGCAGACCGAGTATGGGGCGGAAGTGGTGACCTTTACCGCCGATCTGGGCCAGGGCGGCGAGCTGGAACCGGCGCGCAAGAAGGCCGAGATGCTGGGGATCAAGCAGATCTATGTGGAAGACGTGCGGGAGGAATTCATCCGGGATTTCGTTTTCCCGATGTTCCGCGCCAATGCCCTTTATGAAGGTGTTTATCTCCTCGGCACTTCCATTGCGCGGCCTTTGATTTCTAAGCGGCTCATCGAGATTGCCAAGGAAACCGGGGCCGACGCTATCGCCCATGGAGCGACCGGCAAGGGCAATGACCAGGTGCGCTTTGAGCTTACGGCTTACGCGCTCAACCCGGATATCAAGATCATTGCACCGTGGCGCGAATGGGAATTCAAGAGCCGCACGGACCTGATCAATTTCGCCGAGAAACACCAGATTCCGGTGTCCAAGGACAAGCGCGGTGAAGCGCCGTTCTCGGTGGATGCCAATCTGCTGCATTCCTCTTCGGAAGGGAAAGTTCTGGAAGACCCGTGGGTGGAAGCGCCGCCTTACGTGTATCAGCGCACCATTGCGCCGGAAGATGCGCCGGACAAGGCGACCTACATTGAGATTGAATTCAAGAAGGGCGACCCCATCGCCATTGACGGCAAGGCCATGTCGCCCGCCACGCTGTTCACCCAGCTCAACGAGCTTGGTCATGACAACGGCATTGGCCGGCTTGATCTGGTGGAAAACCGTTTCGTCGGGATGAAATCACGGGGCGTCTATGAAACGCCGGGCGGCACGATCCTGTCGGTGGCGCACCGGGCCATGGAAAGCCTGACACTTGACCGGGAGGCGGCCCATCTCAAGGATAGCTTCATGCCGCGCTATGCGGAACTGGTTTATTACGGCTTCTGGTATTCGCCGGAACGCGAGATGCTGCAGGCCATGGTGGACAAGTCGCAGGAGCATGTGGAGGGTATTGTCCGCCTCAAGCTCTACAAGGGCAATGTGATCGTAGTTGGCAGGAAGTCGCCGAAGTCGCTTTACAAAGATGCACTGGTGACCTTTGAGGATGACCGCGGGGCCTATGACCAGAAGGATGCGGCAGGATTCATCCGCCTGAACGCGTTGAGATTGCGGACGCTGGCGGCGCGGAAGCGGAACAGCTAATCAGTTTTTCCTCTCCCATAGGGAGAGGAAGGGGCCCAAGCGAAGCTTGGGAAGGTGAGGGGTTACGGTGCCAATGATCCAAAACCGTAACCCCTCATCCTCCCACCGCGTTCCGCGGCGGGCCCCGCCTTCTCCCTATGGGAGAAGGAAAGTTAGGGGAGAGCCTTCAACTCTTCCAAAATAGCCGCGCCCATTTCCTTGGTGGTGACGGTTTTTTCGTCTTTCGCGGCGATGTCCTTGGTGCGGAGGCCTTTGGCCAGGACATTGGCAATGGCCGTGTCGACATTATCGGCCCAATCAATGAGCCCGAAGGAATAGCGCAGGCACATGCCGAAGCTGGCGATCATGGCGATGGGATTGGCCAACGCCTTTCCGGCGATGTCGGGCGCTGAACCATGCACGGGTTCGTAGAGAGCTTTGCGGCGTTTGGTCTTGGGATCTTCGGCGCCGAGCGAGGCGGAGGGCAGCATGCCCAAAGAACCGGTCAGCATGGCGGCGACGTCGGAGAGGATATCGCCGAACAAATTGTCGGTGACGATCACGTCATATTGTTTGGGCCAGCGCACGAGCTGCATGGCGCAATTGTCGGCGAGCACATGTTCAAGGGCCACGTCGGAATAGCTTTCGGCTTGAAGGCGGGTGACAACTTCGTTCCACAAGACCCCGGTCTTCATCACATTGCGCTTTTCGGCTGAGGCCACGCGGTTCTTGCGGGTGCGGGCGAGTTCAAAAGCAACGCGGGAGATGCGCTCGATTTCATAGGTGTCATAAATTTGCGTGTCGATGGCGCGCTTCTGGCCATTGCCGAGATCGGTGATGGTTTTTGGTTCGCCGAAATAAACCCCGCCGGTCAATTCGCGCACGATGAGGATATCAAGGCCGTCGACGAGTTCGCGCTTGAGGGATGAGGCTTCGGCAAGCGCCGGGTAGCAGATGGCAGGGCGCAAATTGGCAAAGAGACCGAGATCCTTGCGCAGGCGCAGGAGGCCGGCTTCGGGGCGGTGGACATAGGCCACCTTGTCCCAGCGGGGGCCTCCCACGGCGCCGAAGAGCACCGCATCGGCGGCCTGGGCTTTCTCCATATCCTCTTCGGAAATGGCTTTGCCATGGGCATCATAGGCGCAGCCGCCGACAAGGCCGCGGTCAGTCCTGAATTTGGCGATGCCTTTTCCGTCCATCCAGGCAATGACGGCTTCAACTTCGGCCATGACTTCGGGGCCGATACCGTCACCGGGGAGGAGGAAGAGATTATGGGAGGCCATGGGATATCCGTTTCGCGAGGCTAATTTCGCGGGGATGGGTAGCCGTCCCTAGGCCGCAACGCAAGTTTTAATGCGACATCAGCACCGGTCGGGTGAGGTGGTTCAGGACATATTGGGTGGCGCCGCCAAAAAT
>DATLDM010000080.1:0-30822 GCA_035525875.1 Aestuariivirga sp. | reverse complement strand
CCAGCACGATGCCGTCCTCGGCGCGCTTGTAGGAAGCACCGGTCGGACAGACGGTTACGCAGGCCGGAGTTTCGCAATGCAGGCAAGAGCGCGGGAAGTGCACGATCCGCGACTGCTCCTGCCCCTGCTCCTTGACCTCGTAGCCGTGCACGCGGTTCAGCCAGGCGCCCGAGGGATCGGCGCCGTAGGGGTTCTCATCGCTGAGAGGAGCCGAGTAGCCCTGCGTGTTCCATTCCTTGCACGACGTCACGCAGGCCTGGCAGCCGACGCAGGTATCGAGATCGATGACGAGGCCGAGTTTCTTTTGATTGGGTTGCGGGGTTGGCAGCGAAGTCATTTCTGCCCCCGCAATTTTTTCAAAACCGGGAACTGCGGCTGGCTTTCGGCCGACTGGTCCGCCGCCTTTTCGACGCGCACTTTAAGATCATACCATGCCGCCTGCCCGGTGACGGGATCGCTGTTGGAAAAGCGGTAGCCGCCTTCACGTTCGGGGAGAAGATCGGAGATCAAGTGATTGAGCAAGAATCCTTTTTTTGCTTCCGGCGCATCGGCGGAGAGGCCCCAGGTGCCGGATCTTTTGCCGATGGCGTTCCAGGTCCAGACCGTATCGGCATTCACGCCGCTCATGAGCTTGACTTGAGATTTGATCTGGCCCTGGTGGGAGGTGATCGTCACCCAGTCACCTTCGGCGATGCCAAGCGTGGCGGCGCGGTCCTTGTTCATGTAGAGCCAGTTACGGCCGAGGATTTGGCGGAGCCAGGCGTTCTGCGAGCCCCAGGAGTGATACATGGCCATGGGGCGCTGGGTGATAGCGTGCATGGGAAATTCCGTGCCGGAAACCATGTCGCCTTCGAAGGGCGGATACCAGAAGGGCACGGGATCAAAATAGGTTGATATGCGCTTGGCGTGTCCGGCGGGCGGCAGGATTTTTCCGTGGCCTTGCGCGGCCAAGCGAAACTTCTGCAGGGGTTCGCAATAGAGCTGGTGAATGATGGGCTCCGGCTTTCCCATGAAGCCCATAAACGTGGACCAATCCAGATAATCCCAATTCACATGGCGATAATACTTCATGTGGTCCGGCAGTTCGTAAAACCAGTGGCAGCCATTATCGATATAGGCCTTGAGCTGATCAGGATTGACCGCCCCCCTGCCCTTGGATTTGCCGTCCTTGCCCCGAAATCCGGCGAGTGGACCTAAGCCCGGAGCGCGCTCGTGGTTCACAATGTAATCGGGATAGCCGCCGGGATAGCGCGCGGTGCCATCGGGCAACGTCATGCCGGGAAGGCCAAGTCTTGCGCCCAAGTCCAGCAGGACGGATTGAAAAGCCCGCACATCGCGTTCCGGCTCCACCACGGGCTGGCGGATGGAATCGGCTGGACCATCAGCTTCGGAAATCGGCCGGTCGAGCATCGAGATGCAATCCCAGCGTTCGAGATAAGTTGTATCGGGAAGGATGAGATCGGCGTAATGCACCATCTCGGAATCATAGGCATCGGAATAGATGATGCGTGGGATGACATACTCCCCATCGTCGCGCTTGGCGGTGAGCGCCTTCAACGTGTCGGGCACATTCATGGCTGAGTTCCAGCTCATGTTGGCCATGTACATGAAGAGCAAATCAATATTGTAGGGATCGCCCTTGGCCGCATTGTTGATCACCATGTGCATGAGGCCGTGGGCGGCGAGCGGCGCATCCCAGGAATAGGCCTTGTCGATGCGCAAGGGTTTGCCGTCGTCATCAACCAGCAAATCATTGGGACTGATGACGAAACCCAAAGGCGGGCCGGGCATGGGCGTGTTGGGCCTCACCTGCCCCAGCTTGCCAGCAGGCCTGATCGGCGGCGGAATTGGTTTTGGGAACGGCGGCTTGTAGCGGAAGCCGCCGGGCACATCGATGGTGCCCAGGATGATTTGCAGGATGTGCAAGATGCGGCAGGTCTGGAAGCCATTGGCATGGGCAGAGATGCCCCGCATGGCATGCATGGAAACGGGGCGGCCGATCATTTTTTCATGGCGCCTGCCGGTATAATCTGTCCACGGAACATCAAGCTCGATCTGCTGCTCGAAGGCTGCGTCGGCAATTTCGGCGGCAATGCGTTTGATGGTGCTGGCGGGAATGGCGCAGCGCGCCGCCACAGTTTCCGGGGCGTAGTCATTGGAGAGGAAACGTTCGGCGATCAGGGTGAAGCTGGTCACCACCTTGCGGCCGTCGGGCAGAACAAAGCGCCCCATGAGCTTTGGCGAGGCATCGCTTGAGGCGGAAGACATGGGCGAATTGGTGTGTGAATCCCAGACCTGGGCTGTGCCGGATGCTTCGCGCAGGAAAAGGCCGTCATCGGCCCCGCCGGGATTTTCAAGCACCAGCCACGGGGCATTGGTGTAGCGCTGGAGGTATTCGCCGTCGATTTTCTGGGCGCCCAATAATTCATGAATGAGGGCGCCCACAAACAAACCATCGGTGCCGGGCTTGAGCCCCACCCATTCGTCGGCAATTGCGGAATAGCCGGTCTTCACCGGATTGATGGAGATGAATTTGGCCCCTTTGGCTTTCAATTTGCCAAGGCCGGTCTTGATCGGGTTCGAGGCGTGATCTTCGGCCACGCCGAAGAGCAGGAAGTATTTAGTGTGTTTCCAGTCGGGTTCGCCGAATTCCCAGAACGAGCCGCCGAAAGTGTAGAGTCCGGCGGCGGCCATGTTTACCGAACAGAAGCCGCCATGGGCCGCATAGTTGGGGGTGCCGAATTGCGTGGCCCACCAGCCGGTGAGGCCCTGGGACTGGTCGCGGCCGGTGAAGAAGGCGAGCTTGCGCGGGTCCTTGTTGCGGATTTCCGAGAGCCACAAGGTGGCGGTGCGAAGCGCCTCTTCCCATTCAACTTCGCGGAACTCGCCGGAGCCGCGCTCGCCCACCCGCATCAGGGGTTTTGACAGGCGGGCTGGCGAATAGTGCTGCTTGATGCCGGAGGCACCCTTGCCACAGATCACCCCCTTGTTCACCGGATGATCGCGGTTTCCCTCGATGTATTTGACGGTGCCATCCTTCAGGTAAACCTTAATCCCGCAGCGGCAGGCGCACATGTAACAGGTGGTGGTTTTCACCTCGTCCCAGGTTTTTGGCGATGTATCGATCACGGGTTCGGTCATTGGGTTCCAGGATGCGACGATTCCGGACTACATTAGGGCGCGGGTTGGTACTATGATAGGTCCAGACGGTTTATTCCAAGGGACCAAATCATTTGCGCGACTGGCTCGTCCATATCAAGCGTTCAGAAAACTCAAGCCTGCAAATGCAAATCCGCGAGGCCCTGGTTTCGGCCATCCTTGACCAGCAGCTGGCGCGCGAGGAGCCCATTCCTTCCACCCGCAAAATGGCAAAGTCGCTCAGCGTTTCGCGCAATACGGTGGTTCTGGCCTATCAGGGATTGCTTGATGACGGCTTCCTGGTGGCCAAGGAGCGCTCCGGTTACTATGTGGCGGAGAAAGCCGGGCTCGACACGATCCTGCCGAAACGCAGCCCTGCGGCAAAGGCCAATGGCGGCGGCGACGCGGTTGACTGGGCGAGCCGCCTCAAGAAACATCCGGCGGCCCAGGAAAACATTTCAAAGGCCCTGAACTGGCAGAGCTACACCTATCCCTTCATCTATGGGCAGGTTGACCACACGCTGTTTCCGGTGGCCGAATGGCGCGACTGCACGCGGCAGGCGCTGGGCAAAAAATGGCTCGGCACCTGGACCAATGACACCTGGGCCCATGACGATCCCATGCTGGTTGAGCATATCCGGCGGCGGATATTGCCGCGCCGGGGTATCATGGCCACCGACGATGAAATCCTCATTACGCTGGGGGCGCAGAACGCTCTTTATCTTCTGACGAGTCTTTTGGTTGATGAAGACACCCGCGTGGCGATGGAGGAGCCGGGCTATCCGGATGTGCGCAACATCTTCCAGCTTAAATCAAAGCATGTGGCGCTGGTGCCGGTTGATGACCATGGCTTGACGCTGAATGCCGATCTCAACAACTCGCAGGTGGTTTTCACCACGCCCAGCCACCAGTTCCCGACCACGGCAACGATGCCCATCGAACGGCGCATGGCGTTGTTGAAGCTCGCGGCAGCGCGCGACTTCATCATCATCGAGGACGATTATGAGTTTGAAACAAATTATGTGAACGAGCCCTGCCCGGCGCTCAAATCACTCGATGACAAGGGCCATGTGATTTACGTGGGCTCGCTGTCGAAATCGCTGTTCCCCGGCCTGCGGCTTGGCTTCATGGTGGGGCCGAAGAAGCTCATTGCGGAAGCCCGCGCGCTGCGCCGCCTGATGGTGCGCCATGCACCCAACAACAACCAGCGCACCGCCGCCCTGTTTCTCTCGCTGGGCCATCATGACACCCTGATCCGCCGCCTGCACCGGGCTTACCGGACGCGCTGGGAAATCATGGGCAAGGCGCTGGAGCAGTACTTCCCCGCCGCATCGCGCCTGCCAAGTTTTGGCGGCACCAGTTTCTGGGTGAAGGGTCCAGCCGAGCTCGACAGCGAAGTATTGGCGAAGGCGACCGCAGCAAAGAGCATCCTCATTGAGCCGGGACGGATAAACTTTGGCAGGAAAAATCCACCACGGAATTACTTCCGCCTGGCCTTCTCCTCCATCGACGAAAAGAAAATTGCCCAGGGCGTGAAACTGCTGGCCGAAACGATCCATGATGCCAAGCCATAGTCCGGGCGACAACAAGGCGCGGGCGGCCATGCTGGTGCTTGTGGCCATTGGGCTGGCGTCAACGCAGGATGCGATCATCAAGGCCATGTCCGGCACTTATCCGGTCTATGAAACCATGCTGATCCGGGGATTTACGTCATTGCCAATACTGGGCGTGTGGCTGGCGCATACTCACGGACTTCATACGCTCGTCACACCGCTGTGGCCGCGGATTCTAATCCGCGCCCTGATCCTGTGCTCGGCCTATCTCGCCTTCATTCTTGCGATTGCGGCGATGCCGATGGCCAACATGGTGGCGATTTATTTCACCATGCCGTTTTTCGTGGCGAGCCTTGCCGGACCGTTCCTCGGTGAGCGCGTTCCCTACTACCGCTGGATTGCCATCGTTGCAGGCTTTGCCGGGGTGATCGTCATGGTGCGGCCAGGCATACAGGCCTTTGAACCCGCCTCGCTATTGGCCCTCTATTCGGCTTTTGGTTATGCCATCGGGCAAATGATGGGCCGCGACCTGGCACAGCGCGTGGCGCCGCTGGTGATCGCCAACTGGCAGAATGCGGTTTATTTCATCTTTGCGGCGGTTGTCGGCCTTTTCGCGCAAGGCAGCGGGTTTGCGGGCGAGAGCCATAAGAGTCTCGCCTTTCTCACACGGCCTTTCGTGTGGCCGACGCTTCCGGATTTTCTGCTGCTGAGCGCCGTCGGGGCGTTGGCGGCCTTCGCCATGATGAGTTTCATTTCCGCCTACAAGCTGGCGGAATCAAATTTCGTCGCGCCCTTCGAATATTCCGGCATGATCTGGGCGGTTTTATTCGGCCTGCTGTTCTTCAATGACTTTCCGGATTTCTGGACCTGGAGCGGCATGGCAATTGTGGCCGGCGCCGGCTTCTTCATGCTGCTCATGGACCGCCGCGCCAGGCTTCAAACGGGATAGCCGGCCCAGGCTTTCACGGTGCGCAGCGCCAGCGAGGACTGGATGCGCTGGATGCCGGGCAGGCGCGAAATGTGCGAGCGGTGGATGCGCTCATAGTCGGCCGCGTCGCTCGCCACAACACGCAGGAGATAATCGAACTGGCCGCTCATCAAATGGCATTCGAGAATTTCGGGCACGCGCTGAACCGCCTTCTCAAATTTTTCGAAAGCCTCTTCGGTTTGCGCCGACAGCGACACTTCAACGAAGAATTCATTGGCAAGCCCCAGCGCCGTGCGGTCGAGCGTTGCGGTGTAGCGGGTGATAGTCCCCGCCTCTTCCAGAAGCTTCACGCGGCGATGGCATGAAGAGGCGGAAAGCCCCGCCTTGCCGGCGAGCTCATTGATGGACTGCCGGGCATTTTTTTGCAGCTCGGCCAGAATGATTTTATCGGTCTTGTCAAATTCCCGGTATTTCATTCCATTATTCTTACAATAATTCGAATTTTAATTCAATCACGTGTCTCCCCTTGCCGGTTTTTGGAAATTCATTCGAATGGAAGTGGGATATTTTGGGCGCAGGCAACTGGAGGAACGGCAATGCTCATCGGCGTACCCAAGGAAATCAAGAATCATGAATACCGCGTCGGCATGACGCCCATTTCGGTGCGTGAAGCGGTGCGCAACGGCCATAAGGTTTGGGTGCAGGCGAGTGCCGGCGACGGGATTGGTGCGTCGGATGCGGATTACACGACGGCTGGCGGAGAGATCGTGAAATCGGCCGAAGACATTTTCGCCAAGGCCGACATGATCGTGAAGGTCAAGGAACCGCAGGCGGGCGAGCGCGCCATGCTGCGCGAGGGCCAGATCCTTTACACCTATCTCCATCTCGCTCCCGATCCGGAGCAAACCAAGGACCTGGTGAAGTCAGGTGCGGTATGCATTGCCTATGAGACCGTTACCGCGGCACGTGGCGGGCTTCCCCTGCTCGCCCCCATGAGCCAGGTTGCAGGCCGCATGTCGGTTCAGTCGGGCGCGCACTGCCTCGAAAAGGCCCAGGGCGGGCGTGGCATGCTATTGGGCGGCGTCCCCGGTGTTTCTCCGGCGAAGGTGGTGATCCTCGGCGGCGGAGTTGTCGGCACCAATGCGGCGGCGATTGCCATCGGCATGGGCGCGGATGTCACCATCATCGAGCGCAGCACGGACCGCATGGAAGAACTGGTGGCCCGTTTCGGCATCAACACCAAAACGCTTTACTCCACCCAGGGCGCCATTGAAGATGAATGCGCGACCGCTGATCTCGTCATCGGCGGGGTGCTCATTCCCGGCGCCGCGGCGCCGAAGCTGGTGACCAGGAAGATGCTGAAGGACTGGAAGCCCGGTTCGGTGTTCGTTGACGTGGCCATCGACCAGGGGGGCTGTGCTGAAACCTCAAAGGCCACGACCCATGCGGATCCAACTTATGTCGTGGACGGCGTCATCCATTATTGCGTGGCCAACATGCCGGGCGGAGTGGCGCGCACCTCCACCTTCGCCTTGAACAATGTCACACTTCCGTTTGCCATGGCCATTGCCAACAAGGGCTGGAAGAAGGCGCTTGCCGATGACGCGCATTTGAAGAACGGCCTGAACGTTGCCCATGGCAAGGTAACCTACAAGGCCGTGGCCGATGACCTGGGCTATGCCTATGTGGCGGCTGACAAGGTTATTGCGGGGTAAGGTACCCTCCACAATTTCATCGTGGCCTATGTGATCGCCCCACAGGCTTACGACCGCTTTTTTCCCCTCAGGCGGTAGTAGGTGTCACGGGCGAAGCTCCGGGAGGCCCGGCGCCCGCTTTCTGCGCGGCGAGTGAAGTCAAAGCGCCTGGTGCCAACCGAGTGGGGGGCGACCATGACGTCAGCCATGTGCAGGCGATCACGCAGGAAGCTTTCCATCATCTGATGGCCGGGTATCGCACAGCTATCCACCAATCTGACGCCGCCTTCGGCATAGAGCCTTTCCATTGCGTAAAGCGCGACCAATATCCCGGGTGAGAATTTGGCGTAGTCCTCGTTATAGGTCATCTTGTGAAGCCAAGCGCGGTCGCCTTCTACAATGGCATACATCATGGCAATAGGTTTTCCATCAAGGGACAGTTTCCAAACGCGAAGTTTTCCGGCAACCCCGAGGAACTGGCAGACCTCCTTGAATGTGGCGCTCAGGGCGGGGTCAGCCGCCATCGCTGTGCCACGCTTGCCTTTCCAGCCCGCCGCCTCAAGGGCCAGCAGTTCCGCCGCCCAAGGCCGATAGTCGCGGCCGGTTTCAAGGGAAAGGAATTCAAGCTTGCCCAATTCCGCCAGACGGTTGGTGAGGCGACGATATTCTCGGCGGCGCTTGGCGCCAAAGTTCGATTCGGCCCAGCTTTCATAGGTTCCTGTCAGATGCAGCGCCGCGCGCTGCCAGGTCGTCAGAATTGAGACTTGGGCGTTTTGCTTGGCGAGGACGTTCCAAAATGGACCGTTCACCTCAAGCGAGTGCAGCACAATGGGATGTTTCAAATGATTAATGAACGAAGTTAAAGCAACTTCCGGAAACTCGCGGTCGAGGTGAGGCTCGCCGATTATGGTGAGCGCGGTCATCCAGTTGGAAAGGAGCCTCGGAAAGTAGCGCCATCTCTTAATTGGAAGGGCAAAAAGCAGGTCATTGCCTTGTTTCACAACGGCGAGTTCTGCTCCCGGCAGGCCCCTCAGAAGGGGCATGACCAACTCCGGGGCATTGAGCCCTGCGGGCGCCAGACTATGGTCCGCGAGGCGTCTCCAAGCGGGCAAAACGGCATCAATATCCACGCTTTCGCGCAGAATGGCCGCCGTCACCATCCGCCAGTTACCTGCCAACATAGGGCTCACGCTGCAAGACATGGGCCAGACCGTCAAGCGTTGATTTACAAAGAAAAAGACCGGTCAAACGACCGGTCCCAAAGCTTCAAAAAGCAATGATTAAACGTCGGCCTTAACGGCCAGAACCTGGCGGCCGCGATACATGCCGGTTTTCAGGTCAATGTGATGAGGACGGCGCAATTCGCCGGATTTCTTGTCCTCAATCCAAGTAATCGTCTGCATCTTCTGGCCTGAACGGCGCATGCCGATACGGCTTTTTGACATTTTTCTGCGTGGAACGGCCATAACTTACTCCATATCAGGCGGGCTTAAGCCCACCACGGTTGGGCGGCTTATAGCGAAGCTTGTGGCCCAAGACAAGCGAGATAGGAGCCCATGCCATTCATCCGCGACATAATGCGGTTGGCGATGGAGGACACGCGTCTTGAGGGCTTTCCCGCCTTGCGTTTGATGGGGTTTGGCAGGACGGCGGCGAGAAGAGCAGCCTCGCGCTTTGTCAGCTTGGCGGCAGGCTTCCTGAAATGGAACTGGGAGGCGGCCTCGGCGCCATAGACACCGGGAGCCCATTCCACAATGTTGAGGTAAATCTCGATCATGCGGCGTTTTGAAAGGACCAAATCCATCCAGTAAGCTATTGGAATCTCGAGGCCTTTTCTAACAAAACTGCGGCCGTCCCAGAGAAACAGGTTCTTGGCGGTTTGCATGGAAATGGTGCTGGCGCCGCGGATCGGGCCTTCATCATCATCGAAGACATCGCCCACCACGCCCTGAAATTCTACCCAATCCACCCCGTTATGCTCGCAAAAGCGGGCGTCTTCCGAGGAGATGACGGCATTGGCGAGTTGCGGCGACATTTCGTTGAGGCTCACCCAATCCTTGTGAATGCCGTTGCCGGTGAAGAGGCGGAGAATCATCAGGTTGGAAAAGGGCGGCGGCACGGCGGTGTAAACCAGCGTCATGACGATCGGCCAGGCGATGATAAAGGCGAGAGCATAGACCAGCCGTCTCTGCCACGGCTTCAGCCCGTCGAGATAGCGTCTGGACGAGGCAACCATGCCTAATTGAGTTTCAATGGTCATGACAGTACACAGGGGGTCTTAACACACAGGTCAGGCCTTGGCGTCAACACCCGAAACACAATTTGAAACAGCCTTAAGAGAAGCGGCAGCGGCAACAGATGCTCTGCTGGAGCAGTTGCTATCCGAGAGCGCATCGCCGCGCTTGCTGAGCGCCATGCGCTATGCGGCATTGGGAGCGGGAAAGCGCCTGCGGCCATTCCTGGTGATTGAATCGGCGCGGCTGTTCAATGTGCCTGCTGCCAGCGCCTTGCGGGTGGGGGCGGCACTCGAATGCGTGCATTGCTATTCGCTGGTGCATGATGATTTGCCCGCGATGGATGATGATGACCTGCGGCGCGGCAAACCCACGGCGCACAGGAAGTTTGACGATGCGACGGCGATCCTTGCAGGAGACTCACTGCTCACGCTGGCCTTTGAGATTTTGGCCGATGGTGAAACCCATGCAGATGCGGCGGTGCGCAGCGATCTTGTTTTGGAATTGGCGCAAGCTTCCGGCCTGAACGGCATGGCCGGCGGACAGATGCTTGATATCGAGGCCGAAGCAGAAACCTCTTCTTCGCTTGAACACATCATCCGCATCCAGAGCCACAAGACGGGCGCCCTCTTCCGCTTTGCCTGCGAGGCCGGAGCCATCATGGCCGGCGTTGATCGTGCTCCGCTTCGCCGCTACGCCGATGATGTCGGCCTTGCCTTTCAAATCACCGACGACCTGCTTGACCTGGAATCAACGCCGCAACAGCTCGGCAAGGCGACCCAGAAGGATTCGGGGAAAGGCAAAGCGACGATTGCCTCGCTTATGGGGCGCGACGCGGCGCAACGGAAAGCACAGGAATTGGTGGCGTCGGCAATTGCAGCCCTTACCCCTTACGGGAGTGCCGCTGACACGCTTCGCGCTGCAGCCCGCTTCATTGTTTTACGGAAGAAATAATTTTCAACCCCAGCGGGTTTTGACGTAATTCTCGACGATGTCCTTGAACTGCTGCGAAATGTTTTCGCCGCGCAGCGTGGTGGTTTTCTTGCCATCGATGTAGACGGGCGCGGTTGGCAGTTCACCGGTGCCGGGCAGCGAAATTCCGATGTCGGCATGCTTGGATTCGCCGGGGCCGTTCACGATGCAGCCCATTACGGCGAGCGACAGGTTTTCAAAACCCGGGTAATCCTTGCGCCAATCGCCCATGCGGTCTCGCACATAGAATTGAATATCCTGAGCCAACTCCTGAAAAGTTGTGGACGTGGTGCGGCCGCAGCCGGGACAGGCGATGACCATGGGGGCGAAGGCGCGAAGCCCCATGGTCTGCAGAATTTCCTGGGCGACAAGCACTTCACGGGTGCGGTCGCCGCCCGGTTCCGGGGTGAGCGAAATGCGGATGGTGTCGCCGATGCCTTCCTGCAGTAAAACACCAAGGGCTGCGGTTGAAGCGACGATGCCTTTTGAGCCCATGCCCGCTTCGGTAAGGCCCAGATGGAGGGCATGTTCGCTGCGTGTTGCGAGCAGGCGGTAGACGGCGATCAGATCCTGAACTTCCGAACACTTGGCCGAAATCACGATCTGGTTTGCGGGCATCCCCAATTCCTCGGCGCGGGCGGCTGACAGGATGCCCGATTGAACCACGGCTTCATGCATGACGGCACGCGCGTCGATGGGGTTGGCGGAGCGGTGGTTTTCATCCATCAGCGTGGTCAGCAGCGCCTGATCGAGTGAACCCCAGTTTACGCCGATGCGCACGGGGCGGCGGAACTTCAGCGCGGTTTCAATCATGCTGGAGAAGTTGCGGTCCTTCTTCTCCTTGAAACCCACATTGCCGGGATTGATGCGGTATTTCGCCAGCGCCTCGGCACAGGCCGGATGGTCATCGAGAAGCGTGTGGCCGTTGTAATGGAAGTCTCCCACCAGCGGCACGGAGACGCCCATCTGGTCCAGCCTGTCCCTGATATGGGGCACGGCCTTGGCCGATTCATCACGGTCCACGGTGACGCGGACAAGTTCGGAGCCGGCCCTTGCGAGGTCTGCCGTCTGCCTTGCGGTGCCTTCGATGTCGGCCGTATCCGTATTGGTCATGGACTGCACGACGATGGGCGCGCCGCCCCCCACCTGGACCTGACCCACCATGACGCCATGGGATTTTCGCCTCGTTTCTCTAGCTGAATAGGACATCGTTGCTCCCTGCCCCCTAACTGGCCTGCGGAACCAGCAAGGTCAAGGCGAAGAAACAGCTTGCCGCCAAAACAACGCAGGGGCCGGAAGCGCCGCCAATAAAGGCGGAGGCGAGAAGCCCGCTGATCACCGAAAGACCGGCGATTGCTGCGGCAATAAAAGCCATGCGTTCCGGCGTGGTTGCCAGGCGGCGGGCGGCGGCGGCGGGAATGACCATGAGAGCGGTAATCAGCAGGAGGCCGACAATTTTCATGGCAATGGCGGTCATCATGGCAATGAGCAGAACAAAGCCAAGCTCCACCCGCTCAACCCTGACGCCTTCGGCGCGGGCCAATTCCTCATGCACGGAGCTTGCGATTAAGTCGCGCCACATCAGGGCAAGGCTTGCCAGCACGATACCGGCGCCGATCCAAACGGCAAAAACATCATTGCTCGAAACCGTCAGCACATCGCCAAACAGAATATCCATGTGATCGGAGGCGGCGCCCGTTGCAAGGCCAACCACGATCAAGCCAAGCGCCAGGGAGGTGTAAGACAGAATGCCAAGAAGCGTGTCGGTGGCCAGGCCCTGCTGGCGGCGCAAGGCGAGGAGAAGCAGAGCGAAGACAATGGCGGTGGCTACGGCGCCAAGCGTCACGTTAAAGCTGAAGAGCAATCCCAGCCCCACGCCGAGCAGGCCGGAATGGGCGAGCGATTCGCCGAAGTACGCCATGCGCCGCCAGACGATGAAACAGCCGACGGGGCCGGACACGAGGGCCACCGCCAGGCCGGCAAGCAGGGCGCGCTGGAAAAAGGGCTCAGTGAGGATGGAGGTCATGGCTGGGGTAGCCCTGCCATTCCCTTTTCCTCTCCCCTTGGGGGAGAGGGAGGGGCCCGTCGCGACAGCGATGGGAGGGTGAGGGGGAACAGGCCTTGAAATTGAAGCGCCAACGCCCCCTCACCTTCCCAACACTTGCGTGTTGGGCCCCTTCCTCTCCCCCTCGGGGAGAGGAAAATTGCAAGATGTTTTTGATTCATCTCAATGCTTGTGATCATGGTGGTGGTGATGCTCATGGGGTTCGTGGTCATGGTCATGGTGATGGGCGTAAGCCGCGATCATCCGTGCGGCCGAGGGGCCAAAGAGCTTGGCGAATTCCGGGTCCTGCTGCACCTTCTCCGGCCCGCCTTCGCAGCAGACATGGCCATTGAGGCAGACCACGTGATCGCTTTCAGCCATCACCATATGCAGGTCATGGCTCACCATGAGAATGCCGCAGCCATGGGTTTTGCGAATGCCCGAAATCAGTTCGTAAAGCTTCATTTCGCCGATGAAATCCACGGACTGTACCGGTTCATCGAGAACCAGCAGATCGGGCTTGCGCAGCAGAGCGCGGGCCAGAAGTGCGCGCTGCAATTCACCGCCAGAAAGGGAAGCAACACGGGCTTCCTTCAAATGCAAAATTCCGGTTTCATCCAGAGCGCGCTCAATGTCCTTGTCGCTTGGTTTTAAAGTGAGCGACAGCAACCGCTTCACATCCATCGGCACGTTGGCGGTTTGCGGAAACTGCTGCGGCACGTAGCCCACGTTCAGGTTGGCCAACCGTTCGATGCGTCCTGAGGTCAATGGGCGAAGGCCGAGCATCACGCGCACCAGAGTTGATTTGCCCGCGCCATTGGGGCCGATCACGGTGACGATCTCGCCCCGGCGCACATCCAGGTTCACGCGGTCAAGGATCAGGCGGCCATTGAGATTGAGCGTCACGTCGCGGGCGCTCAACAACGCGTCATTGGCTTTCAGCATGTCAGGCGGCCCTCGCGCAGGCGCCGCAGGTGCCCGAGATTTCCACCATGGTATGGGCCGGGGAAAATTTCCGCGCCTTGGCCTTCTCGGCGATGCGCTCGAAGATTTCCGGCGCATCGAGTTCCGCCACGGTGCCGCAGGTTTCGCAAATCAGCAGGGCCGCAGGCTGGCCCTCATGGGAATGGGAACAGGCGACAAAGGCATTGCGGCTTTCGATCTTGTGGACGAGGCCGTGGGCGAGCAGAAAATCCAGGGCGCGGTAAACCGTGATCGGCGCCGGGCGCGGGCCATGCTCGGCCATGCGCTCGATAATGTCATAGGCGCCGACGGCGGAATGGCTTTGGGCCACGGAACTGAGGATTTCGCGGCGCTGGCCGGTCAATTTGCTGCCGCGCCGCTCGCAGGTGCGCTCGGCCCGGGCAATCAGGTCGGCGGTGCAATGGGCATGGTCATGGTGGGGGTCAAGAAAGGTCATATTGTTATAATATAACATACTTGCGGGAATTGCTAGTTCCCCGTCTACATGGGGTTAAATTGAGGAGTCCCCATGACCGGAAGTGCCAAAGCCATCGTCCATATCGATAATGCCAGGGTGATTGTCACCGAATACCGCTTTGCGCCGGGGGCCAATACGGGCTGGCACCGGCATGGCCATGATTATGTGATCGTGCCGCTGATGGACGGGAAGGTGAAGCTTGAAACCAAGGATGGCGCCAACTTTGCCGAGATGAAAAAGGGCGTTCCCTATTTCCGCAATGAAGGCGTTGAGCATGACGTGATCAACGCCAATGACACGGATTATGCTTTTATCGAGATTGAGCTGAAATAGCGTTCAAGCGGTGTTCATCTTGAAACTGATAGAGCGTGGGTCAAGTACACCGCCTACAAAGGATTCTCGCCATGATCCGTTTTGCTTTTGTCTCGTTTGCTTTTTTAATGTTGGCCGCCCCTGCCCAGGCGGTTGAATTCGAGCCAAATGACCAAGGCTTTACTGAGTTCAACATGCCTTCGGGCAACATCGGCTGCTTCTACGTGCCCGCTGGCGGCACCGACGTTTACAAAACGTCCGATGGCGGCGCGGAGCTTTCCTGCGACCGGGTTGAGCCATCCTATGTGCGCGTGATGCTGGGAGAATCGGGCAAGGCCGAACGCATCACCGATGTGGGCGATGCTTCCTGCTGCGGGGGTGACAATATATTCGAATATGGTGAAGTCTGGTCGGAAGGCCCCTTCAGCTGCATCTCCTCCACCACGGGCCTTACCTGCACACGGGGAAGCCATGGATTTTCGCTGAGCCGCAAGGCTGTAAAAGTTTACTAGGCTTAGGACCTATTAAATTGCTTGCGGATCAGTTGGTATCCTGATTCTTCCGACTCTGATATATGAGTCTTAATCCTAGATTTTGGAGCTTTTATTGTAAAACAGAAGGTTTTTTATTTTCACCGATAGTATTAAACCGACGAGTGCGAATGTGACGCCGTTGCCAAGCCAAATAGCCGGGGCACCCCGCAACACGCCGTAAAAAATCCAGAGGCTTGTACCGGCCAAAATCATAAGCAGTGTAGTCAGGCTGAAATCATTCGCGCTGCCGGTGCGCCACGTCTTCACAACCTGCGGCAGGAACGCGAGTGTTGCCAGGCTGCTGGCCACAAAGCCTAGATATTCAATGCTGTCCATTGCGGGTCTTCCTCACGGAATTTGATCTTTCGGTCCCGACGATAGCGGTATAGTATGCACATGGGCAGTACGTACAAACAGGACATGTAGTATCATGGATGATAGTGCACCCAGACGATCTAGGCAGAGGAAGGCTGGTCGTACCGGCTGCGCGGTCGAAGCCACGCTTTCCGTGATCGGCGGCGTGTGGAAGCCGGTCCTGGTTTTTCATCTGCTGAACGGCAAGTTGCGCTTCAACGCCCTGTGCCGCGCCATTTCCTCGGCCACACCGCGAATGATTACCTTGCAGCTGCGTGAGCTTGAAGCGGACGGGATCGTCAAGAGAACCGTGTTTCCCGAAGTTCCCCCGAAAGTGGAATACGAGCTCACAGTACTTGGCCAGTCGCTCGCCCCTGTTCTGCTGAACATGCGGGATTGGGGAGCGCGCCTCCAACAATTAGATTCGGCGGATAGACATATGGCATCTTCGGGCTTCAATCAATAAATCCTGAGCCTAAGGTGGCGCGCAATACTGTCATCGAATGTTCAAAATCCTCGCCTATCCGCTGACATATGTCTGTCACGACTCTCGACGCGTTTGAAACGCCATCCTTCGCCGGAAAGCTCGCCACGCTGGATCATGTGCTGACGGCTGATCTCTTCACTCAAGTGGTCGAAGAAGTGAATGCGCTCATCGAAACCGAGCGCAGCTATTTGCCGGCCCACAAGAAGGGCGGCACTGTGGCCTATTCGGTCCTCCGCGAAAAGGCGCCGGCGCTCGTCAGCCATTATCGTTCCGCCGCCATGCGCCGTCTTGTGTCGCGCATCGCCGGGGTAGAGGTGCAGCCAACGCCCTTGCACGACGAGAGTTCCTGCTCGGTGCTTTTCTACGAAAAGCCCGGCGACCACATCAACTGGCACTATGACCATAATTTCTATCGCGGCCGCCATTTCACCGTGCTCATTCCGGTGGTAAACCGGGGCCGCAATGGCGGCCTTTCGGCAGCGCGTTTGCTGGCCAAGCAGGGCGGGCGCGATGTGGAAGTGGCGACACCGCCCAACCGGCTCATCCTTTTTGAGGGCGCCAAGGTCCGGCACAAGGTTACTCCCATCAGCGAGGGTGAGCGACGGGCCGTATGGAGCATGACCTATTGCACGGACCCGCGGAATTCCGCCTTTCAGGGCGTGGCGCGGCGGGTGAAAGACACGGCCTTTTTCGGCCTGCGCTCGCTCTGGACCTGAAGGGTCCTCTCACTTAGGCGCTGAGTATACCAAAGGGTTTGATATTGTGGCTTCATACCCCGGGGTAACAACAATGAAAAAGACCGGACCAGTTGCGCAGCAAGCGCGGTGGGGTGTTATCGTTTCCGCTAGAGATGCTTAGAGCTCGAACGAAACACCCGCCGAAACGGTTTGCACTTCTTCGTACCGGTTACCGAATTCGGCAGAGTAGTTGAGGTAGGGGGAAATACCGTTGGGAAGCACCAACACTACGCCGCCGCCGACTTTGAAATAGTCGCGGTCGGGCGGATCGGTCACGAAGTCCAACGGCGAACCGTCGGTCGCAGTGACGTGGATCGTGCGACGATCGTTTAGGAATTCGTGCACATACGCCGCGTTCACCTGTGGCACCACCATTCCGAAGTCGGTGCAGAGGGCGACCGAAGCTTCGAAACCCAAAGTGCTCTTTAGGGAGTCCTTGACCTGGTCTTCATAGTGAAGCGCAAGAGGACTGCCAGTTTCGGCGAAGTCACTGAGTTCTGTCCGGAGATATTGAATGCCGACCCGTGGACCAATGGAGAAGTTGTCAATGCGGAAGTCGTATCCGGCGCTGAGGCTGCCCTGGAACTCTAAGCCCGATGTATCGCCCGTTGCCGAGCCAAAAGTTTGACCGATAGCTACAACAGTTCGGTCGAGATCGTAGCCCTCGTGCGCAAGTCCGATCACGCCGTCGATAAAGCTGTTGTGGGTGGGATAGTAAGAGCCATACAGGAGCCCACCGATGGACTCCTGCTTGAAATCGCCCCCGTTGTGATCGAAATCGCCGGTCAGGCGGCTAAGATTCAGGGCACCACCAATGACACCCCGCTCCATTGACCTTTCTATACCGGCGGTGAAACCCACGAGGTTGGATTCGAAGCCCGCCTCAACAGCTTCCTCCTTGTCCTTGTTCTGATAGTCGGGAGAGAAAAACACGTTCAAACTCTCGAACGCCATTCTGTCAGCAGCTGTCCCGCCGATTTGATCACAGTAGGCGTCGCACCGCAGGTTTTGCAGATGCTGCCCGATTGCGGGTGGTAGGCCAATGTTCTGAACTTCGAACTGCCCGCCCGGCCCACCGGCGGCACCTAAGCTGTTACAGCCTGGCCCACCTTGTTGACAGACAATATTGAATAGCAGGTCCATTTCCGACTGAAAGTCCTGGGCGGGCGCGGGCCGCGAAAGGCCAATACCAAATATGAAAAACACAGCCGTGGACATTGGCAATAAAACACGCGCAAGAGTTCGAAGGAACTGTAACATAGCCATCCTGCCCCGCAAAATTGCCGAGTTCTTCTAGGCTTATCGAAGTTTGGCACGGTAAAGTGCGATCAATAGATCATGCCGCTCCTACGGTGGCAAGATGAATAATGATTCGCAAGGATTCAGAATTATCAGTATCTTGCAATCTAAGTGGTATGCAGAACCGCTTCTGCTTCTGGCCCTTCTGTGACATGGCGTGGGGGGCAAACAAAGGCCGCTTCAAATCCAGAAACGGACACCAGCGCGCTGGTCGGGTCATTCCCGTTTATCGATAAGGCAGGTCGTAATTTCCTCAATTATTCGACTCCCACTGGTGGGGTGGGCTTATCGTAACTGGACCTGTCATGGTGCCAGATTCCTGCTAGAAAAGCGCCCTGCCCTGAAAGGAATCTGCCCATGAAAATGACCACTGAGGAAGCATTTGTAAAAGTGCTGCAAATGCACGGGATTGAACATGCCTTTGGCATTATCGGATCGGCGATGATGCCGGTGTCCGACCTGTTTCCGAAAGCCGGCATCACCTTCTGGGATTGCGCCCACGAAACCAATGCCGGGCTGATCTGCGACGGCTATTCCCGCGTCACCGGCAAGATGGGCATGGCGATTGCGCAGAACGGCCCGGGTGTCACCGGCTTTGTGACGGCGGTGAAAACCGCCTATTGGAACCACACACCGATGCTGCTGGTCACCCCGCAGGCGGCCAACAAAACGATCGGCCAGGGCGGCTTCCAGGAAGTGCCGCAGATGGCGCTGTTCCAGGATATGGTTTGCTATCAGGAAGAAGTGCGTGATCCTTCGCGCGTTGCCGAGGTGCTGAATCGGGTGATTGAAAAGGCATGGCGCGGATGTGCTCCGGCACAAATTAATGTGCCGCGCGATTACTGGACCCATGTTATCGATATCGAGTTGCCGCAGATCGTGAAGTTCGAGCGCGCCTCGGGCGGCAAGGAAGCAATTGCGCAAGCGGCGGCCCTTCTCTCGGAGGCCAAGTTCCCGGTCATCGTGAATGGCGCGGGCGTGGTGACCGGTGGTGCCATCAAGGATTCGATCAAGCTGGCCGAACGGCTGGATGCGGCGGTAGCTTGCGGCTACCAGCACAACGACGCGTTTCCCGGCAGCCATTACCTGTCAGTCGGGCCACTCGGCTACAACGGCTCGAAGGCGGCAATGGAATTGATTTCGAAGGCTGACGTTGTCCTGGCGCTTGGCACGCGGCTCAATCCATTTTCGACGCTGCCGGGCTACGGCATTGATTACTGGCCGAAGAACGCCAAGATCATCCAGGTCGACATCAATGCGGACCGGATTGGCCTCACCAAGAAAGTCACGGTCGGTATTTGCGGTGACGCCAAACAGGTTGCCCAGCAGATTCTAGCAGGCCTTTCACCCAAGGCGGGCGATGCGGGACGCGCCGACCGCAAGGCCACCATCCATCAGACCAAGTCGGCCTGGCTGCAAAAACTTTCGTCCATGGATCATGAGGATGATGATCCAGGCACCACATGGAATACCGATGCGCGGGTGCGCGACAAGGAGCGCATGTCGCCCCGCCAGGCCTGGCGCGCCATCCAGGCGGGCCTGCCGGCAAATGCCACGATCTCTTCGGATATCGGCAATAACTGCGCCATCGGCAATGCCTATCCAACCTTTGAAGAGGGGCGCAAATACCTGGCTCCGGGCCTGTTCGGCCCTTGCGGCTATGGGTTCCCTTCCATCATAGGTGCAAAAATCGGCAAGCCCGAAGTGCCGGTGTTTGGTTTTGCAGGCGATGGCGCATTCGGCATTTCGATGAATGAAATGACGTCCATCTGCCGCGACCAGTGGCCGGCCATTACCATGGTGATATTCCGCAACTATCAGTGGGGGGCGGAAAAGCGCAACTCCATCCTCTGGTATGACAACAATTTCGTGGGCACCGAGCTTGATCCGAAACTCAGCTACGCGAAGATTGCGGAGGCCTGCGGATTCAAGGGTGTTACCGTTCGCACGCAAAGCGAAACAACGGCAGCCTTGAAGAAAGCGGCGGAGGACCAGGCGAAGGGTGTCACCACCTTCATCGAAGTTATTCTCAACCAGGAGCTGGGCGAGCCCTTCCGCCGAGATGCGATGAAGAAGCCTGTCCCCGTTGCCCATATCAATAAGGCTGATATGCGCCCGCAAAAGGGCTCGGCCTGACAACAGAGAATCGACGGGATGAAGCCCATCATCACATTCAATGCCGGTTCTTCCTCACTGAAGTTTGCCGTTTTCGATGCTGGGCTTGTTCAACTGTTGGCCGGACAGGTGGCGGGCTATGGCCCTGAGGCGCTGCAGGCGGCCTTGGCGGAAATCGAAGGCAAGGGCATTGTATTGCAACACTGCGGCGGCATCGGCCACCGAATCGTGCATGGCGGCACGCGCTATACGGCGCCGGTCCGCGTTGACCAGACCATTCAGGACGATCTTGAAGCCTTGCGCAAACTTGCTCCCCTGCACCTGCCCTACGGGCTTGGGGCACTGGCGGCGTTGCGAAGGCTGGCGCCGGACGTGCCGCACATCGCCTGTTTCGATACGGCGTTCCATGCGGGACGCGACGATCTTCACACGCGCTTGCCACTGCCGCGCGCCTATCATGAGCGGGGTTACCGGCGTTATGGTTTTCACGGTCTGAATTACGAGCATGTGGTGCGGGAATTGCCGCGGCAAACCGGAAAGCCGCTGCCGCGGCGCCTGCTGGTGGCCCATCTCGGCAATGGCTCCAGCATGTGCGCCATCCTCGATGGCAGAAGCGTTGAAACAACCATGGGGTTTTCCACGGCGGACGGCTTGCTCATGGGCACGCGCACCGGCGCCATTGACCCCGGCGTTTTGATTGCCCTGATGCGCGATGAGGGCCTGCAGGCGGAAGGGCTTGAAGACCTGCTCTACCGGCGCAGCGGCCTTCTGGGAATCTCCGGGCTCTCGTCGGACATGCGCGAGCTGCTGGCAAGCCCTGCGGCTGAGGCGGCAGAGGCGGTCAATGCCTATTGCTACCAGGCGGCGCGCTACGCCGGGTCGCTGGCCGTGGCGATCGGCGGGATTGATGCAATTGTCTTTACCGGCGGCATTGGCGAGAATGCCGAACCGGTACGCCAGAAAATACTGGCGCAGCTTTCGTTCCTGGGAGTCTCAGCGAAGGACGTTCATGTGGTGAAGGCCAACGAGGAGCTCACCATTGCCCGGCATGTGCGCACGCTGCTTTCCCTCTAACTGTCATCCCGACGAAAGTCGGGACCCAGGCTTCGAGCAGGCGTGAATCCGGAAAGTCTGGGTCCCGGCGTTCGCCGGGATGACAGAATATTTTTATGGCTTTGGTTGCAGACTCATAGCCAGAAGCAGCGCTGCCGTGTCCACGATATCTTCTACAGTAGCACCGCGTGACAGGTCAGAGATCGGTTTGGCGAAGCCCTGCAGTATGGGGCCGATGGCGCGGCAGCCGGAGAGCTGCTGGGTGAGCTTGTAGGCGATGTTGCCGGCATCGAGATCGGGAAATATCAGCACGTTGGCGCGGCCTGCGACATCTCCAAGCTCCGCCATTTTGCGTTCGGCAATACTGGAGGAAAGCGCCGCGTCACCCTGCAATTCGCCATCGATCAGAATATCGGGACGGCGCTGGCGGACGAACCGCAAGGCGGCCACCACCTTGTCGGCGTCGGGGTGATTGCCACTGCCCTTGGTCGAGAATGACAGCATGGCCAGGCGCGGCACCTCGCCCAACACTCTGGCGGCACTTGCAGCGGAAGCAATGGCGATATCGGCCAGTTGCTCGGCGGTGGGCTGCACGTTCACGGCGCAATCAGCGAAAATCAGGCGGCGCTCGGGCCATTGCATGAGAAAATAGCTGGAAGGTGTCACGCACCCCGGCGCCAAGCCGATCATCATTTCCCCTGCCTCGATCACCCGGGCGGTGGGGTTGATGGCGCCCGCCACCATGGCGGCCGCATCGCCCGTCGCCACCATGGCTGCTGCGAGATAAAGCGGTTTGCGGAGAAGGCGGGCCGCCATGGCCTCGGTCATTTTCGGCCGCCTAGCCCGAACAAGACTCAGCTGCGCTGGGGTGGGCTCTGGCACATCAGGACCGAACAATACAGGAACGGCCAGCTCTTGGGTTTGGAGAATTGTGGCAGCGGCCCGAATCCGCTCATCGCCCGCTTCCGGCATGACAATTCGTAAAAATTTACCCTTAATTAGAGCCTTTGCATAATCGATTGCCTGCACGGCTGATTCCCCATAAAACCCACGAACCGACGCCAAATATCACATTCTTGTCTGTACTTTGCCACATTCTGGCGGCAATCCGCGCCTCAAATTAGTTAACACATGGGCGGAAAAAACATGTGTTTTGGCGGGTCGGTGACCGATTGAGGGGATCTGGGTATTGAAAAATGCCTTTGTAATGTTTGTGGCCGCGTTGTTGGCCGTAGTTTTGAGTACAGGGGTGCGGTCAGAAGACCTGCGCAGCCTTAAGCTCAACCAGAGCACTGTGGGTTTGCTTGCGAGCCAACCCAGCCTTTCCGAAAATGTCCTCGAAATGGCCGCCGCCATGGACCATACGGATGGCTTGCGGGTTCTCCCCATACTTGGCCGCGGCAGCCTCCAATCCATCAATGACCTGCTCTTCCTGCGCGGCGTCGATGTGGCGCTCCTCTCCTCCGACAGCCTTGCCTTTGTCAAGAAACACAATCTCTACAAGGACGAAACCGGCAAGCTCGCCTATCTCGCAAAGCTTGCAACGCTCAATGTCGTGGTCGTGGCGCGCAAGGATATTGCCGGCGTCAACAGTCTGGAAGACATGAGAATTGCCACGGGCCCTGCGAACAGCGACGAGTTCGTGGCCGCTGAATTAATTTTTGATGCGCTTGGAACGAAATTCGAGCGGGTCCCCACCACGGGCAAAAACTCTGTGGCGGCCCTGCTCGATGGCCGCATTGATGCGGCAGTGTTTGTCGGAACGCCCTCTTACCGCCTGCTGAATTCAATCAAGGCCAACAGCGGCCTGCATATTCTGCCCCTATCGCTGCCCGAGAGTCTGGCGGAAACCTATTCGCCGGCGATTCTTGAGAGCGCGGATTTTCCGAACCTCATTAGCAAGGATACCGCGGTGGAAACGGTCGCAGCGGCGTTGATTCTCGCGGTCTTCGACTGGCCTGACCGCAGTGAGCGTTTCTACAAGCTGAAAAAATTCAACAAGGCCCTGCTCTCCACCTATCTCGCCACCCGCACTGCCGAGCAAGGCACCAACTTCTCCGCGGCCGTTCCAGGGTGGAAACAGTACCTGACTGCAAAAGACCTCATGGGCAACACCAAAGCGCCCCAACAATCACTTACAATCACGACGCTTCAATAGGAGGATTTGACCATGAACCATCCCCTTTCAAAGAACGAACTCAGCGCCGCCAGCAATGATGCCGCCAACAATGATTCCGAAAGCCCGGAAAGCACGCCGGTTCCATCATGGCTGACCCAGCATTACGGGGATGATGATGCGGAGTTATTGGTCAATCAATACCGGCGCAAGCAGGAGGAGGAGCCGGCAGCATCTCCCCCACCGGAAAACCGGACCTACGAGTACTACCGCCGCCGGATCATGGAGCGGCAGCGTGAGCAGCTGGACCTGCAGATGGATCGTGCACCGATGCCACGGGTTCCGTCGCGGCCGACAATTTCGGCGAGCGAACTTGAAGTTCAGCACCGCCGCTATGACCGGGAAAGGGATGAAGCGCCTGTTTCCTATTCCTCAACCTACGAGCGGCCGCGGCTCAAGAAGAGCTTGCTGTTTGCCGGCGTATTTGCCGCTGTGGCAGGCGGCGCTGTCGGATTCGCGGTCACGAAATACGACCACATTTCGAATTCGGCCAATGGCCTCTACGCGTTCGCGGCGGGCTTTCTGCCGAGCGATTCGGAGACCATGTTCAATTCAACCGGGCAAACAACAATTTCGAAAAAGCCCATCGCCATCGCTTCGCTCGCCGTTTCCGATGTGACGGGCACCTTGAACAGCATGATCCCCCTGGCACTCAACGCCGAACCGGCCTTTGAGAACCAGGAACTGGCCATCAAGATCACCGGGCTTCCCGCCTCGGCTTACCTGACGGCGGGAAAGAAGATTGCCGACAATACCTGGATCCTCAAGGATGGCGAGGAAGACGGCATCAATCTTTTCGTGCCGCAATCCGATACGGCAAAGTTTGATATTTCGGTTGCGGCCATCGAAACCAATACGGGTGAACTGGCCGCTCCGGTCAAGGAAATGACCGTTGCCATAGATGATGTGAAGATTGAGAACGAAACGGCGTTGCAGATAACCCCAGTGAGCGCGCCGCCGGAAACCGTCATTCCGGTCAAGTCGACCCAGCAGGAGACCATTGTGTCGGCAGCGCCAGCACAGGAAACCATTGTGTCTGCAGTGCCGGCAATTGCGGCTGCGGCATTAGCCACAGAGTCTTTCCAGCCCATCAAGCCGGCGCTTTCGGCGGAAGTGACCGGACTCCTGGGCAAGGGCGACATGCTGATGAAGACCGGTGATCTGATCATCGCCCGGCAGTTCTACAGCCGCGCTTTCCAGATGGGAGCAGCCGAAGGCGCCATGGGTGTTGCCAGGACCTATGACCCGGCGGTCTTCGCGGAAATGAAGGTGCAGGGCATCACGCCTGACGCGGCAAAGGCCGCGGAATGGTATGAAAAGGCCAAACAGGCAGGCGTTACCGAGGCCCAGGCGGCGCTCACCACCCTGTCTGCCGCAGCCCAGCCATAACCTGCTGAAACAGGCTCGACTTCCCGGCAGGTTCAAGGCATCTATCAGGATGTTCTGAACCCCTCCGGAGTTGAGCCATGCGTGCCGCAGACCTGATCGTCAAATGCTTGGAAGCCCACGGCATTGAAAGGGTCTATTGCGTGCCGGGCGAAAGCTACCTCACCCTGCTTGACGCGCTTTACGGCAGCTCCATCGAAATCATCATTTGCAGGCATGAGTCAGGCGCCGGCTTCATGGCCATTGCCGAGGCGCGTCTCACCGGAAAGCCCGCGGTGTTCCTGGTCAGCCGCGGCCCCGGCGCCACCAATGGCTCCATTGCCATCCACGTCGCCGAACAGGATGCAACGCCCGTGCTGCTGTTCATTGGCCAGGTCTCGCGGACTGAACTTACCCGCGGCGCCTTTCAGGAAGTCGATTACCGGCAATTCTTTGGCGGCATGGCCAAGGGCATCTATGAGGTCCATGAAGGCGCCAAGATCGGCGAGATCGTCAGCCGCTCGCTGCGCCTCGCCTGCGAAGGCAAGCCCGGCCCGGTCATTATTTCGCTGCCCGAAGATATGCTGGGCGATGAGGCCGGCGAAACCGTCCCCGCCCCCTTCCCGCTCGCTGCCGCCCATCATGGGCCCCAGGACATCGCCGCCATCCAGGCGATGATTGACGAGGCCGCCCATCCCATCATTGTTGCCGGCGCCATGCTGCGCGGCGCGAGGGGGGCTTCGGCCCTGCAACGCTTTGCCGAAGCCCTGCGAATCCCGGTTGCCGTCACCTGGAAAAACCAGGACATTTTTGACAATGGCTCGCCGCTCTATGCCGGGCACCTGGGCTTTGGAAATCCGCCGAAGCACCGGCAGGTGCTGGCCAATTCCGATCTCATCATTGCGGTGGGAACGCGGCTCGGCGATGTTGCCAGCCTCAACTACAGCTTTCCAACAGCGCCGCAGCCCAAGCAAAAGCTCGTCCACATCTATCCCGACGGGGAAGCCATCGGAAAAATATTCAGGACCGATTTGGGCCTGATCGCCGATCCCGCGGCGGTCCTCACCGACCTTGCGGCGCACCCCCGCGTGGTTTCCTCGGCGCGCGAATCCTGGCGTTCATCGATCAACGAGTACGTGCGCGAGTTCCAGCGCTTCACCTCGCCGGAGCCTAATGACGCGGTGGATTTCGGCAAGGTGGTGGTGTCCCTTGCGGCGCAGGCGCCGGACAACGCGGTGATCACGACGGATGCCGGCAACATGTCGACATGGGTGCACCGGCATTGGGTGATGACACCCAAGAACACCTTGCTTGGGGCAATTGCCGGGGCCATGGGCTTTGGTGTTCCCACTGGGGTGGCCGCCTCGATTGTGGACCCCACGCGGATGGCGATCACCTTTGTGGGCGATGGCGGCATGCTGATGACGGGCCAGGAACTGGCAACGGCGGTCCAATACGGGGCCAAGCCAAAGATCGTCATTTCCGACAATGGGATTTACGGCACCATCCGCACCCACCAGGAGAAACACTTCCCGCACCGGGTATCAGGCACCGATCTGGTCAATCCGGATTTCACCCAATGGGCCAAAGCATTCGGCGTGTTTACCGCGACGATTACCCTGGGTGATGACATCGACGCGAAGGTCAAGGAATTCCTGGCGCATGACGGCGCCGCGGTGCTGCACGTCAAATCCAGCAAGGAAGCCCTGTCGGCATTTACAACATTAAGTGCACTCAACTAACTCTAAATCTGTCATCCCGGCGGAAGCCGTGACCCATTGTTCAACTCGCGCGATCTTCGATAATTGAAGAGGCGTTGTACTGAAGGCTGGGTCCCGGCTTTCGCCGGGATGACAAATTGTGGATGAGCATGCCGTTCTAGGACGTGGGCCGGCCAAACAGGGCGCTGTAAAGCTTGCGGTCGCGGCCATAGACATCGGGGCGGAACTCGATGCCGTTTTCGCCCTTGAAGGCGGTGGAATAAACGAGATGCACCGGTATGTGATTGGGCAGGCTGACGCGGGTGAGCTTGCCGCTGGCCAGAACGCCATCCACCAGCGCGTCACTCCAGCCCGGAACCTCCCTGATCACCGTGTGGGCCAGTTCGATGGGCCGGGAAAGCCTTATGCAGCCGTGGCTGAAGGCCCGCGAGGTTGAGGCAAACTTGTCCTTGGAGGGCGTGTCATGCAGATAGATATTGTGTTTGTTGGGCAGCATGAACTTCACCTTGCCCAGCGCGTTTTTCGGTCCGGGCCTTTGCCGGAAGGTGAAGGGGAATTTTCCGGGGCCATAGGCATCCCAGTTGATGGAGCCCCAGGAGGACAGCGCGCCGTTTACAAAGACGTCGAAGTCTCCCGCGTAGGCAAAGGGATTTGAGCGCAGCTTCGGAAGCATTTCCTGGGTGGCAATGGAATAAGGCACGGTCCAGGTTGGATTAAGCTCCACATATTCCATCTCGTCGGAAAATTCCGGCGTCTGGGTGGCGATGGCGCCCACGACCACGTCCATGCGCTCGACGATGACCGAGGATTGCACGCGCTGCAATTCAAAGGCCGCAAGGTTCACCAGAAAATGATCCTGCCCGAGAGTGTCGGGCATCCAGCGCCAGCGTTCCATGTTCAGAATGATCTGGCTGATGCGGTCTTCCGGCGTCACGTCCATGGCAATGATGGATTGCTTGCCGATCAGCCCTTTTGCCTCAAGGCCGTGGCGCTGCTGAAATCTTTGCACGGCGATTACAAGCCGCTCGTCATAAACCGGCGAGTTGGTGACCTGCCATTCATAGTCGCCGGTGAGCGCCAGCAACGACCTTATCTTGGGAACGCGCGGATCGCTCATCCCCGCCTTCAGCGCCGGCCCCTGTTCGATCACGGGCCAGCCGCCCTCATCGGCCTGGGTCGAATAGACCCGCATCATTTTTTTCAGCGCCTGGTAGTGTTCGTTATGGGGCTCAAAGCTTGATAAAAACGTGCCGGGATTTCTTTGCCTGTTGAGTTCGGTGAGGACGCGCAGCACATCGATGGATTTGCGGCTGCGAAACAGGCGTGGGTCAACTTTCTGCGGCGCCACGCGCCCGATTTTGAGATCGGCGGCATAGGCCACGAAGAAGGCCGAATAATAGAGCTCGGCCTGGGCGGCGGAACGGGGATCATCGGGGTCAACGCTGTCGCGCACATCGATGAGCGTGTCGACGGGGTAGTCGTCGGGATTGAGGCCGTCAAACTGGGCATCTTCCAGGCGCTGTATAAACGGCGTCATGCGCCCGGTGCCCACCCAATAGATGGAGCCGCCATTGCCCAGATAATGCGCCTTCAGCGCCTCCCTGATGCGCTCAATCGGCAAGGGCTGGCGTTCGGGAGAGTTCAGGATTTCAGCCAGTGCCGCCGAAACATCCTCATAATTTGGCACGCGGTCGTTTTTTCCGGCATAGGTTTGCTGGCCGGCCAACAGGAAAAGCAGGATGGAAAGTGACCGTAAAATCAGGCGCATGAAATCTCCACTGCCTTGCAGTTAAACATTAAGCAGCAGGAATTCCCGCTCCCAGGAGCTGATGACCTTGCGGTAGTGCTGCATTTCCTCAAACTTCACGTCCTGATAGGCGGTGACGAATTTCTCACCCAGCACCTGTTTCAGCGACTTGGTGTAGTTCAACTTATCCAAGGCCTCGTCGAGATTGATGGGCAAGGTATGGGCGTAGCGATAGGCCGAACCTGTCACGGCCTCTGACGGCTTGATGCGCTCAACCATTCCCAAATAGCCGCAAGCAAGGGACGCCGCGAAAGCCAGATAGGGATTGGCATCGGCGCCCGGAACGCGGTTCTCCACCCGCAGGTTTGCCGGGCTCGAATTGGGAACGCGCAGGCTCACGGTGCGGTTGTCGATGGCCCAGTGGACATTGGTTGGCGCATCTGATTCTGGAACCAGCCGGCGATAGGAATTCACGTTGGGCGCACAGAAAGGCAAGGCCGCCGCGAGATAGCGCTGCAGGCCGCCGATATGATTGAGGAAAAGCTTGGAGTGCTTGCCGTCCCGTCCCGCAAAAATATTCTTGCCGGTTTTGTTATCCAGCACCGACTGATGGATATGCATGGACGAGCCCGGTTCATTTTCATGGGGTTTGGCCATGAAGGTTGCATACATGTCATGCTTCAGTGCTGCCTGCCTGACAGTGCGCTTGAACAGGAACACCTGATCGGCGAGTTCCAGGGGATCGCCATGATTGAAATTGATTTCGAGCTGGGCCGGGCCGCTTTCGTGGGACAGCGTATCGACATCCAGTTCCTGGGCTTCGCAGTAATCAAAAATATCCTCAACGATGGGATCAAAGTCATTGGCGGCATCGATGCCATAGGCCTGGCCGCCGGATTCCTTGCGGCCGGAGCGGCCAATGGCGGCTTCAATCGGATAATCCGGATCGAGATTTTTCTTGCAGAGATAAAATTCCAGTTCCGGCGCAACAACGGGACGCCAGCCCTTGGCCTTATACAACCCGAGAACCCGCTTCAGCACATGGCGCGGCGATATCTCAACGGGTTCATCATTCAAATGGAAGGCATCGCAAATCACCTGGGCCGTGGGCTCGGTGTACCACGGTACGATGCGCGTGGTCTCGGGGTCCGGCTCCATGTAGATGTCAATGGCGCTGTCGCTCACCGCCGTCGTTTCCGACACGAAGCGGCCATTGATGGTCAGGGTAAAGACTTCCTCAGGCACCCGCAGCCCGCGCGACCTTTGCCCTTGCATGAATTTCTTCGGCGGCAGGATTTTTCCCCGTGCCGTTCCCGACATGTCGGCCACCAGGCATTCCACCTCACTGATCTTGTTGTCGGTGATGAATTCCTCAAATGTCGAGCGGGCCATGACAATCCATGAATTTGTTGATCCAGGCCATTGTAGCGCGCCTTCTTGACCAAGCAAAAGGGGGTCAGCTAAAGCATTTGGCATGGTTAAATCGATCGATGCCCGGTCCTATTATCAAGTAACTGCTAACCTTAATTTGGAGTGCGAAAGCCTCAAGGGGGAGATTTCCGCCGATGTCTGCGTGATTGGCGCAGGCTATACGGGACTTTCAGCGGCCCTGGAGCTGGCGGACGCAGGCTACAAGGTTGTGGTGCTTGAAGCGGAACGGACCGGATACGGCGCTTCGGGGCGCAATGGCGGGCAAGTCTGCACCGGCTTTTCTTCCGGGCAGCAGAAAATCGAAAACCAGCTTGGGAAGGCCGATGCGGTGAAATGCTTCGCGCTCGCCGAAGAATCCCAGGCGCTTCTGCAACAGCGCATCAAGCAGCACAAGATCGATTGTGATCTCACCTGGGGCTATATGCATGCCATTCCGAAAGCCCACCAGATGGAGGAGCTCAAGGCCTGGCGCGATGAGTATGAGGAACTTGGGGTAAAAGGCTTAAGCCTGTTCACCAAGCCCGAGTTGGAACAGAGGCTGGGCACAACGATCTATCATGGGGCGCTGCGCGAAAGCGAAGCGGGGCATCTGCATCCCCTGAACTATTGTCTTGGCCTGGCCCGCGCCGCCATCAAAAGCGGCGCCGTGATTTACGAGAACTCGCGTGTAACGGAGGTGAATTCGGGAGCCAATCCCTGGGCGCGGACGGAACACGGAATGGTCAAGGCCAAGTTCATGGTCATTGCGGGCAATGCCTATCTGGGGCGCACGGTGAAAGCCCTCTATGGCCGGGTGATGCCGGTTGCGAGTTACATCATTGCCACGGAGCCGCTTGGCGAGAACCGCGCTAAGTCCCTCATCGCCAATAATGAAGCGGTGGCCAACACCAATTTCATCGTCGATTATTTCCGGCGCTCCAACGACCACCGGATGCTGTTTGGCGGGCGGGCGAGTTATTCGACTTTCGAGCCAACCAATCTCGGTGAATACATGCGGCCGCGTATGACCCATGTTTTCCCGCAGTTGAAAGACGTGAAGATCGATCACGCCTGGGGCGGCTATATTGCCATTACCTCAAACCGCATTCCGGATTGCGGGCGGCTTTCACCCACGGTTTATTATGCCCATGGCTATTCCGGCCAGGGTGTTGCGCTTACCGGCCTTTACGGAAAGCTGATGGCGGAAGCCATTCGCGGTACCGCTGAAAGGTTTGATCTTTTGGCGCGGATCAAGCATCTCCCCTTCCCCGGCGGTCCCATGCGCACGCCGATGCTGGTAGCGGCGATGATGTATTACCGCATCAGGGACGCGCTGAGTTAAAGCTGATCAGCAACAGGCCGCCGCCGGTGAAGCTGGAACATCAAGGGCCGGATTGCTGGCAAAGAACCCCGAGGGCATCCAGTGAAATGACGCATAGACGCAAGGCTGCACAGGCCAGTCCTCCGGACGTGGCAGATGGTGATAATTGAGCGTGTACCAGATGACGA
>DATLDM010000067.1:0-35564 GCA_035525875.1 Aestuariivirga sp. | reverse complement strand
TTCGCCAACGCGAGGACCAAAGTGTGGCTCAATTCCGCGATAGCTATAACCCCCGTAAACGGGAAGAGGGAAAGGTCACAAAATAAACTTGCTCAAATCCGCGTTCTTCGCCAGGTCGCCCACATGCTTTTGCACATAGGCCGCGTCGATTGTCACCGCTTCGCCGGAGCGGTCGGTGGCGGTGTAGCTGATGTCATCGAGCACCCGCTCCAGCACCGTGTGCAGCCGCCGCGCCCCGATATTCTCGATGGAGGCGTTGATCTCGGCGGCGATGTTCGCAATGGCCACAATGCTTTCCTCGGTGAAGTTAAGGTCAATTCCCTCGGTTCCCAGCAGCGCCTTGTACTGCTTGATCAGGCTGCATTCGGGCTCGGTGAGGATGCGGCGGAAATCTTCGCGGCCCAGCGCCTTGAGTTCAACCCGGATGGGCAAACGGCCCTGCAGTTCCGGCAATAAGTCGGAAGGCTTGGCGATGTGGAAGGCGCCCGAGGCGATGAACAGCACGTGGTCGGTTTTCACCGGGCCATATTTCGTCGAAACCGTGGTGCCCTCGATGAGCGGTAAGAGGTCGCGCTGGACCCCTTCGCGGCTCACGTCGCCGCCCTGGCGCTCGGCCCGGGCGCAGATCTTGTCGATCTCGTCGAGGAAGACGATGCCGTTGTTTTCGACGAGGTCAATCGCCTCCTGGTTGATCTGTTCCGGGTCCAGAAGCTTGTCGCTTTCCTCGGCGATCAAAAGTTCATAGCTCGCTTTCACCGTCATCCGCCGCGTCTTGGTGCGCCCGCCGAAAGCCTTGCCCATGATCTCGGAAATATTGATCACGCTGGCGGAACCGCCGGGCATTCCCGGAATGTCGAAGGCAGCACCGCCCGTATCGGCCACCTGGATTTCAATTTCCTTGTCGTCGAGCGAATTGCTGCGCAGCTTCTTGCGGAAATTTTCCTTGGTTATTTCCGAAGCATTGGCGCCCACCAGCGCTTCCAGCACGCGCGACTCGGCGTTGAGATGGGCCTGCGCCTCCACATCCTTGCGCCGCGTCACCTTCACCATGCCGATGCCGGTCTCCACCAGGTCGCGGATGATCTGGTCCACGTCGCGGCCCACATAGCCGACCTCGGTGAACTTTGTCGCTTCCACTTTGAGGAACGGCGCATTGGCCAGCTTCGCCAGCCGCCTTGCGATTTCGGTTTTGCCGACACCGGTAGGCCCGATCATCAGGATGTTTTTGGGGCTCACTTCCTCGCGCATCACGCCGGTGAGCTGCTTGCGCCGCCAGCGGTTGCGCAGCGCCACGGCCACCGCCCGCTTGGCGTCATCTTGCCCGACGATATAGCGGTCCAGTTCGGAAACAATTTCACGGGGAGAAAAATCGGTCATTCACATTCATCTCACTTCAGTTCCGTCATTCCCGCGAAGGCGGGAACCCAACTTGCTTTCATCGTAGAACACAGTTGGATCAATATCGTCATGCAGGTCGATCCAGTTTGGATTGAACGCTTCAATCATATTGATCTTCCATTCCCTGTTCCACTTCTTGATCTGCTTCTCCCTGCGGATTGCAGCATCCATGCTCACATGGTGTTCATACCAAACCAGACTCTTCACATCATACTTTGAAGTGAACCCGACTATTGTACCATCCTTATGCGTGGCAACGCGGTTCCAAAGTGCCGAGGTTACACCAACATAAATGGTTCCCCGCGGGCCATTCGCAAGGATGTATACAGCGGGGAATTTTTCTTCAGTCATGTTCCCGCCAAAGTTGGGTTCCCGCCTTCGCGGGAATGACGTTTGGTTGGCTATTTTGCATCCTCGTGCCCACGTGTTGTCATGCGGCCGCTGGCGGAACCAGATTGCGCAGGTTCTGCGGAAGAACGCCGAGAACAATCCGGCGCAGGGGCTGCCAGGCAACCGACAGCACCAGCACGGTTCCGCCGACAATCAGGATCGAAAGCCCGGCATTTTCCGAAGCCACTCCGGACCATGACAAGAGCCGCGAACTGGCATAGCCGAGATAGAGCAGCGAGGAAACGAGCAGTGCACGGCGGTCCACCGTCAGTGCCACCAAACTCAGCACCGCAAAGAGCGAGACGATTGCCACCGCCGCACCGAGGCCAACCGCACTTTGGGTGAGCAGCGGCGCGACAATGGAATGCACAATGAGCGGTGCGGCCAGCAGATGCAGCCAGAAGGCAATGTCGGTGCGCTGCGTCAAACGGTTGCGGTCCGACATGTCAAACTTCATGGCGGTAAGGAAGGCGGCAATGCCAAGCGGCGTGAATACGGCCACGGGATAGTTGAGAATTATGTTCTCATTCAACATTGCAATCAAAGTAATTGCTGTGACGACAAGGCCCGCAGAAAATGCTGCAATCGTAATCGGCACATGAAAGCGGAACCAATGAAGCGCAGACGCTGCAATGGCTGCAAACCCGACAGTCAGTCCTTGCAGGCTGCCATCATAAGGATCCGAAATTAGGAGTTCCGGTGCAAAAACATGCATGGCAGAATTTGTCGAACTCAAGACAAACGTGACCAGCAGCACAATGCTTGGCAGGGCCATGCGTTTTCGTTTTGTAAAGACTTCGGCCAAACCCCATGAGGCGACGGCAACACCGAGGCTGCCCGATTGCCCATAGCCGATCAGGTAATACAGCGCCCCAAGGAACAGGGCGATGCCGATGGTGACGAAGATGTCGTTGAAGCCGGTGATCAGCCGCAGCCGTTCTTCATCGGGGTCACTCGCCGCGTTGCGGTTCTGGATCAGAAATTCCGTGAGGCTGTCGGCAGCGCTGCGGTCAAGCACGCCCTTTGCAACGGCGGCTTCAAGCTCGGCGCGGCCAAAGGTGAAATCGCCGGGGTTGGTCATCACAGGCTCTCAACCGTGACATTGCCATTGGTGTAAACGCAGATCTCAGCCGCAATCGCCATGGCCTTGCGCGCGATGGCCTCGGCTTCCATGTCCGTGTCGATCAAGGCGCGTGCCGCGGCCAGCGCGAAATTTCCGCCAGAGCCGATCGCGGTGACGCCCCGCTCCGGTTCCAGAACATCGCCCGTGCCGGTGAGCACCAGCGTGACATTCACGTCAGCCACGATCATCATCGCTTCAAGGCGGCGCAGATAGCGGTCGGTGCGCCAGTCCTTGGCCATCTCAACGCAGGCCCGCGTCAGCTGCGCCGGATATTGCTCGAGCTTTGCCTCAAGCCGTTCAAACAGCGTCATGGCGTCAGCGGTGGCCCCGGCAAAACCGGCAATCACCAGGCCCGTGCCCAGCGGGCGGACTTTCCGCGCATTGCTCTTGATCACCGTCTGCCCAAGGCTCACCTGGCCATCCCCGGCGATCACCACCTTGCCGTTCTTGCGCACGGTTAATATCGTTGTGCCGTGCCACTGGGGGATTTCAGCCATCGCGTGTTCCTGTGTTTAAGGCTTCCATGTAGGCACCCGCCCGATGAAAGAAAAGCCATTATTTTGAGAAACTTAACGATTCCGGCAGGTCCATGTAGTCATTATTTGCTGCATCTGCTAAGAGGCCAGTCCGAAAGTGGACCCTCCCATGCGCAAAGCCAGTTTAGACCGCAAAACCACGGAAACCCAGATCGCCGTTTCCATCAATCTGGACGGCACCGGTGCCTATGACGTGAAGTCCGGCGTAGGCTTTCTCGACCACATGCTGGAGCTGCTGTCGCGCCATTCCCTGATCGACATCAAGCTTAGGGCCAAGGGCGACACCCACATTGATCTTCACCACATCACGGAGGATTCAGGCATCGCCCTAGGTCAGGCTTTTGCGAAAGCACTGGGCGACCGCAAGGGCATCCGGCGCTATGCCGATTGTTTTCTGCCCATGGATGAAGCGCTCACCCGCGCCGCCATAGATGTCTCAGGCCGTCCCTATCTGATCTGGAAAGTGGAATTCTCCCGCCCCAAAATCGGCGAGTTCGACACGGAGCTGGTGCGCGAATGGTTCCAGGCCTTCGCCATGAACGCCGGCGTGACGCTCCATGTGCAAACGCTTTACGGCGACAATTGCCATCACATTGCGGAATCCTGTTTCAAGGCGCTGGCCCGCGTGCTGCGCGGCGCGGTTGAAATTGATCCCCGCCAGAAGGATCGCATTCCATCCACCAAGGGTTCGCTCAAAGGCTGATGACGACTTATTCCATATACGCCAAACCGAATGACGCCATGGCGGCCGAGGCGATTTTTTTGCCCGACAGTTTTTCGTGGGGCGCCTTTGTGTTCACCTGGGTCTGGGCCCTGTGGAACCGCATGTGGATTGTGGCAGTCCTTGTGCTGTCAGTGATGTTCATTGCCTCGGCCCTGCCGGCTGTTCCGCAATATCTGTTGGCGCTTGGCGTCAACATTGTCATGGGCCTGCATGGCAATGATCTGCTGGGCTGGTCGCTCACGCGGCGCAAATATGCGGAAGTTGGCCTGAGCAATGGCGGCAGTCTTGAGGAAGCCGAACTGCGATTCTATGCCGATGGAGTCGATGCTCCGATGACGGCATCGCCCATGCCAGTCAACCACGATGTGCTCGGCCTCTTCGGCCACAAAAGCTGAACGCCATGAAAGTGGCAATTATCGATTATGGTTCCGGCAACCTTCACTCCGCCCTGAAAGCATTCGAGCGCGCGGCGGGGGCAAGCGGACAAATCACCGTGACCGCTGATCCGGATATTGTGCGCAAGGCCGAACGCATTGTCCTGCCCGGCGTTGGCGCCTTCAAGGATTGTTATGAAGGCCTCATGGCCGTTCCCGGCATGCGCGACACATTGCAGGAACAGGTCATTGCCCGCGGCAAACCCTTCCTCGGAATTTGCGTGGGCATGCAACTCATGGCGACGCGCGGCCTTGAACATGAGATAACCCCGGGGCTGGGCTGGATTGCCGGGGATGTAAAACTCATAACGCCCGCCGATGGAAATCTGAAAATTCCCCACATGGGCTGGAACACGCTCGACATAAAAAACCGCCACGCCTTGCTGGACGGCATAGCGCTGGGGGAGAAGGGTCTTCACGCCTATTTCGTTCACTCCTATCAGCTTGAGGCAACCCTTCCTGAGGATGTGGTGGCAACGACCGATTATGCCGGGCCGATCACCGCCATGGTGGGCTACGACAATCTTGCGGGCACGCAGTTTCACCCGGAGAAAAGTCAGGCCCTGGGCCTGGCGCTGATTGCAAATTTTCTGCGGTGGAAACCATGATCCTCTTTCCCGCCATTGATTTGAAGGACGGCCAATGCGTGCGCTTGAAATTAGGCGACATGGAGCAGGCCACCATTTTCAATGACAATCCCGCGGCCCAGGCCAAAAGCTTTGAAGCGGAGGGCTTCGAATGGCTGCACCTCGTTGATCTCAACGGTGCCTTTGAGGGCCGTCCCGTCAATGGCAGGGCGGTGGAAGAAATCCTGAAAACCATTTCCATTCCGATGCAGCTCGGCGGCGGCATCCGTGATCTGGCAACCATCGAGCACTGGCTTTCGCGGGGCGTAACCCGCGTCATTCTCGGAACCATAGCGCTGCGAAACCCGGATATCGTGCGCGAAGCCTGCAAGGAGTTTCCGGGAGAAATCGTTGTTGGCATTGATGCCAAGGCCGGCCACGTGGCCGTAGAGGGCTGGGGCAAGAGCTCATCGCTCACCGCCATTGAGCTTGGCAAGCGTTTCGAAGATGTGGGCGTCAGCGCCATTGTCTTCACCGACATTGACCGTGACGGCATTCTCAAAGGCATCAATTTCGAAAAGACTCTTGAGCTCGCCAACAGCGTGAACATTCCGCTTATCGCCTCCGGCGGCCTTGCTTCCATCAAGGATGTTGAGCGCCTGCTGGAGCCCGATTGCGCCATTCTCGAAGGCGCCATTTCGGGCCGCGCCATCTATGACGGCAGGCTTGATCCCAAGGCGGCGCTCAAACTCATCCGCGAGGCCGCATAATGCTGAAAGCCCGCATCATTCCCTGCCTCGATGTGAAGGATGGCCGCGTGGTGAAGGGCGTGAACTTCGTCGACCTGCGCGATGCCGGTGATCCCGTTGAGGCCGCCAAGGCCTATGATGCGGCAGGCGCCGATGAGCTGTGCTTCCTCGATATCACCGCTACCCATGAAAACCGGGGCACCATGCTGGATGTCGTCAGGCGCACCGCCGCGCAATGCTTCATGCCGCTCACCGTGGGCGGCGGCGTGCGCAAGACCGAGGATATTCGCCAGCTCCTGCTGGCCGGGGCCGACAAGGTCTCCATCAATTCTGCCGCCGTCAGCAACCGCCAGTTCGTCAGGGAAGCGGCGCAGAAATTCGGCAGCCAATGCATCGTTGTGGCCATCGATGCCAAGGAAGCAACACCCGGCCGCTTTGAAATTTTCACTCACGGCGGGCGCAACCCAACCGGCATCGAAGCCGTAAGCTTTGCCAAGGAAGTTGTCGAACTTGGCGCGGGCGAAATTCTCCTTACCTCCATGGACCGCGATGGCACGGGCAAGGGCTTCAACCTGGCGCTGACCCGCGCCATTGCCGATGCGGTGACCGTGCCGGTGATCGCTTCGGGCGGCGTCGGCACTCTGGATCATCTCGTGGAAGGCATCCGTGACGGCCATGCCACGGCGGTTCTGGCCGCCTCCATATTTCATTTCGGAACCTATACAATCGCACAGGCAAAATCCCATATGGCAGGGCATGGCATTCCCATGCGCTTGGTGTGAGGAGCAGGGGAGTACAATGAGTCATAATCTGCAAACCTTGGCCGACCTCGCCGACGCGATTGCCAAGCGCCGCGGCGAAAGCCCCGATCAGTCCTATACGGCCAAGCTCCTGTCGCAGGGGGTGGAGAAATGCGCCAAGAAATTTGGCGAGGAAGCGGTAGAACTCGCCCTTGCCAGCATGAAACAGGACAAGGCCCATGTGACGGCCGAGGCCGCCGACGTGCTGTACCATCTCCTCGTCCTGCTTGCGGCGTCGAATGTTCCGCTGGGCGATGTGATGCAGGAACTGGAACGCCGCAAGGGCACCAGCGGGCTTGCCGAAAAAGCCGGCCGGGGAAAAAACACCTGATGGAAACGCTTGCCCGGGCAGTCTCCCCCTTCCGCCGCTTTGAGCGTGATGAGTGGTCGAAGCTCCGCGCCGACACGCCGATGACGCTCACCCAAATTGATCTCGATGAACTGCGCGGCCTCAACGACAAGATCGATCTTCAGGAAGTCGAGACTATCTATCTGCCGCTGTCGCGCCTGCTCAATCTCTATGTGGCGGCGACCCAGAAGCTTTTCCGCGCCACCAACAGTTTCCTGCACAGTGAAGACCGCAAGGTGCCCTATGTCATCGGCATTGCCGGAAGCGTGGCGGTGGGCAAAAGCACCACGGCGCGTATTCTGCGGAGGCTCCTGTCGCGCTGGCCCCATCATCCGAAAGTTGAGCTTGTCACCACCGACGGTTTTCTCCTGCCCAATGCCGTGCTGGAGCGCGAAGGCCTGATGGCGCGAAAAGGCTTTCCGGAAAGCTATGACCTGCCCTCACTCTTGCATTTCATGTCGGATATCAAGGCGGGAACCCCGAGGGTTAAGGCTCCGCTTTATTCCCACCTCACCTATGATGTATTGGCCGGCGAAACTCTCACAATTGACCAGCCGGATATCCTGATTGTCGAAGGCATCAATGTTCTGCAGACCGGCCGTCCGCCGAAGGATGGGCGCGGCATTCCGAACGTCTCGGATTTCTTCGATTTTTCAATCTATATCGATGCTGAAATTGCCGATCTCAGCGACTGGTACATCGACCGCTTCTTTTCGCTCCGCGATGGCGCGTTCAAGGATCCCAAATCCTATTTTCACCGCTATGCCTCCTATTCCGACGTCCAGGCCCGCGAAACGGCCACGCGCATCTGGGAAACCATCAATCTGGTGAACCTCCGCGAAAACGTCCTGCCCACCCGCCCCCGCGCCGACCTCGTGCTGCGCAAGGGTGCGGATCACGCGGTGAGAAGTGTATTTCTGAGGAAGCTTTAGAGTCCGATCAGACTTATCCGTAGCGATTGGTTCCATTTTTCCTCGCCCCTTGGGGGAGAGGAAGGGGCCCAACACGCAAGTGTTGGGAAGGTGAGGGGGCGCAGGTCTCGCAATTGAATCACCGGTTCCCCCTCATCCTCCCAAGCTTTGCTTGGGCCCCGCCTTCTCCCCGCTGGGGAGAAGGAAAACAACGAAATCTGAATTTTACAAAGTTGACCGAGTTCTATTTTCTTGTTCCCAGAATTTGCCCGAAAATATCTTCCAGCGTCGGCGCTGTTGCGCGCCGTCTGCGGCGGGTGGTTTTGCGCCGCGTGCCGAAGTAGCTGGTATAGCTCCGCCGCCTGCGCCGACGGGGCGCAAGCTGGCTTCTGACGCCCTGCAACAGGCCCTTGATGATCGCCGCAATGATTGTCGCCAACAGTCCACCGCCCTGAGGCGCTTCACCCTCACTGCTGGCAAGCGTTGCGGGAGTTGCATAGGATTTCGCCAGCACCGCCAATACACTTGTGGCTGAGATGGCCGAAATGTTTTCGTATTGTGAATCGTCCAGCCCCGGCGCAAGCCGTTTCATTTCAGCAAGAGCCGCGGCGGGTGAACCATAGAGGTCTTGCAACACAGCCTTGCCATCTTCGATGCTCTCGGAATCCGTGAGTCCGTCGAGATCGCCGCCTTCATCCAGAAGATCAAGCAAGGCTTCGAACGCATTGTTATCACTTTGCATTTTTTCTTTGAGTTGCGTGGCAATGGCAGGGCACAGCCGCTCAAGCGCGGACTTCGCCATGGCCGCGCTCATATTGCAAGCCTGTGCAACGTTGCCGAAGTAATTTCCGTTATCAGACGTTGCAAGAATGGACATGAGTGTCATTATGCGATTCCAGTAATTTCAAAGCCCATGCTTTTAACGTCTTTCTCCAGCGCCTCATAGGAGCGGAAATGATGGGCCTTCAGGCCCGCCAGCCGGGCCCCCTGCACATTCGAGCGCTTGTCGTCGATGAACCAGGTATCCGCCGGAGAAATTTTAATCTGTGACAGCAATTTGGTAAAACTGTTGGGGTCAGGCTTCTTGGTGCCAAATTCATAGGAACAGTAGCGCTCCTTGAAAATGGCGGCGGCCTCCGGGAACAGCTCATCAAGTGAAGACTTAACGATGGGGCCATTGTTGGTGTAAATCGCCAGCCGCGAAACTTTGCCAATGGCTTCCGCCAGCGCCAGCACATCGCCGGAAGGGATCATCGATTCACGCCGCGCCGCAATCCATTGCTGGCGCGTGACGGGATGGCCGATGCGGTAGCTGAATTCGGCCAGGTAAACATTCGCATCCGGATAGCCGCCTGAATCCGCATCATCCTCAAAACCTGAATCCCAGATGGCGGCCCTGATGTCGCGCGGGGTCTTGCCCGATATTTGCGAGAGGGCGCGAAGCCTGCGGCCGAGATCGTAGTGGCACAGCACGTCATCCATATCAAAAATGACAAGACGTGGTGGCATGGCTCAAGCTGCCGTTCCGCCAACCGTCAGCCGGTCAATGCGCAGGGTGGGCTGGCCGACGCCGACCGGAACGCCCTGGCCCTGCTTGCCGCAGGTGCCAATGCCCGGATCAAGCGCCATGTCATTGCCCACCATGGAAATGCGCGTCAGGGCATCCGCACCCGAACCGATGAGGGTTGCACCTTTCACCGGTGCGGTGATTTTTCCATCCTCGATCAGATAGGCCTCGGTGCAGGAAAACACGAACTTGCCCGAGGTGATGTCCACCTGGCCGCCGCCGAAGGATTTGGCAAACAGGCCCTTCTTGATGGATTTCAGAATTTCGTCCGGGTGCCTGTCGCCCGAAAGCATATAGGTGTTGGTCATCCGCGGCATGGGCGCATGGGCATAGGATTGCCGCCGGCCGTTGCCGGTGGGCTTAACGCCCATGAGCCGGGCATTGAGCCGGTCCTGCATGAAGCCCACCAGCACCCCGTCTTCAATCAGCGTCGTGCAGTTGGAGGGCGTGCCTTCATCGTCAATGCTGAGTGAGCCCCGGCGGTCAGGAATTGTTCCGTCATCCACCACCGTAATCCCCTTGGCGGCGATGCGTGTGCCCATCAGCCCGGCAAAGGCCGATGTGCCCTTGCGGTTGAAATCGCCTTCCAGGCCATGGCCGATGGCCTCATGCAGCAGGATGCCGGGCCAGCCCGGCCCCAGCAGAACATCTGTTTCACCCGCCGGTGCCGGTATGGCATCCAATGACACCAGGCTTTGCCGGTAAGCCTCGCGCGCCGCCCCTTGCCAAAGCTCCTCGGTCAAATAGGAGGAAGGGTCGCCCCGGCCACCCAGCCCATGGCTGCCCTGGCCCTGAATGCCGTCACGCGCCGACACTATGGACACGCCAAAGCGCACCAGCGGCCGCACATCCCGGTAAATGCGGCCATCGCCCCGGATGATTTCAATGGATTGCCAGTCGCTGGCCAGTGAAACCGAAACCTGGGCAACTTCCGGGCCCAGGGCGCGGGCAAAAGCATCCACCTTTTGCAAAAGGCTGATTTTCTCGGCAAAGCCGATGGCCTCAACCGGATTATGGGCCGAATAAAGTTTTTGATTGGTGCGTTCCGGCGAGGCGGCAAGTTGCCCGCCCCCCGTCCTCGCCATTGATCTGCACAGGGCGGCGGCGCGCTTGAGGGCCGCCGCCGAAATCTCGGTCGAGTGGGCATAGGCCGCCGTTTCGCCCGTCACCAAGCGCAGGCCAAAGCCTTGCGATTCGTCGAAACTGGCGGCCTTCAGTTTTCCGTCGTCGAAGGAGAACCCCTGCGTTTCGCGCTTTTCAACAAACAGTTCGCCGTCATCGGCGCCCTGCAGGGCTTGCGCAACAAGATCGGTCGCCTGTGTCTGGGTGGTATCGCAGTTGTCAAAAAGGGAGAGGGCCAACGGAAATATCCTTATCCAATAGTGTCACACCTAGATAAGCGCCCGATACCTCCGCTGCCAGCCATTAATTAGAGGGTGTTCAGACTTTCCAGCCCGGCCGAGAATCCTTCCAGCGAGATTTTCATCGGCACGCCCAGTCCCGGGGCTTCATAAACAATGAAATTGGCGGCCGTGCCTTTTTTCATTTTTTCCAGGGTTTCCGGCGAGGCCTCCGCCAGGGCTTCGCAAATCTGCGGCCTGCACCGGGTAAAAGGCACCCGGCCAACTGCCGCGCCATCAACCTCCAGCGCAACGCCCGTTGGAAGGTAAACGCCAATCGGTGCCATGACGCGCATCATGACAACGTTCTTGTCGCCCTGTTTCGTCTTGACGATAACCAGCGACAAACCAACCTTTGGATTTTTTTCGCTGCGTGTCACCTGCACCATGCCGCAAGATTTTTTTCCAGCCTGGTCTCCGCTCGCTGGCGCAGCACTGCATTGTATTTGCCAGGCGCCATGGGTCGCAACGGTTGCAGCCGATGCTGGTGCCGCCGCTGCTGCCGGTTGCCCGGCCGGTGCGGCCTGGCCCGGTTTTACCCGGGGCCCAAAGGCCTTCCCCGGCGGTGAGGGTTGCTGCTCCTGTGCATACGCCGAAACCGGATAAAAAAGACCCAACAGGCCAGCGACAGCAAGAGTGCAAAGGGAGGTGGTGATTCTCACGGGGAAGGGTACCTTTCGTATGCGAAGCGCGGCTAATACAGCCGAGTTGGGTGTAAAACAACAGCGATTTGGCTTATAGGGTAAAAAGCTCGATGCTGCATTTCATCGATAAATGAGGCGGAATTTCGAACTGCGCCAAGCCATTGCTTGCGAATGGGCGAAGCGCTTGATTACAATGACGTTATGCCGCGCCCGCTTTAGTTGCGGGTGGGTTGCGAATGTGGTTCACATTCAGCCGTCCATTGGGGTAAACTTGGAGTACCGCAATGGCAATGAACAGTCCGGGTAAACCGGCTGCGGGATGGCGAATTGAGAGGGTTATCGATGAAAATCGCAAGCAGGCTGGCGGCAACGGTAGCGGTGATGTTTGTCCTGTTCGCATCAGGTGCGGCTTGGGCCGCGGCTGGCCATCCGGAGCCATGGCAAATGGGCCTGCAGGATGCGGTAACCCCCGTTGCCGAGTTTATCCACTCGCTGCACAACTTCCTGTTGGTGATTATCTCCGTGATCACCCTCTTCGTCCTTGGCCTGATGCTTTACATTTTCGCGCGCTTCAATGCCAAGGCGAACCCGGTTCCCTCCAGGAACACCCACAATACCTTACTTGAAGTGGCCTGGACCGTTGTTCCCATTATCATTCTTGTGGTCATTGCCATTCCTTCCCTGCGTTTGCTCTATTTGCAGCGCGATATTCCGGTGGCCGACATGACCGTGAAAGTCATCGGTAATCCAAGCTGGAACTGGACCTACGAATATCCCGACCTTGGGCTGAATGATGATGGCTCGGCCAAGGTCAGCTTCACCTCCTATCTGAAACCGAGGGCGGATGCTGAGAGGGACAATGTTCCCTATTTGCTGGCAACCGACGTGCCGGTTGTCGTTCCCGTCAACAAGATCGTGAAACTCATCATCACGTCCGACCCGGAAGGCATTATCCATGCCTGGACCATTCAATCCTTCGGCGTGAAGATCGATGCCGTTCCCGGCCGCCTGAACGAAGACTGGTTCAAGGCCACCAGGGAAGGTGTATACTATGGCCAGTGTTCCGAGCTGTGCGGCAAGGACCATGCCTTCATGCCCATCGAAGTGCATGTGGTATCCGAGGCGGACTTCGCAGCCTGGGCCCAAAAGGCCCAGACGGCCAGCATTGAAGAAGCCCGCGATTTTCTCTTTGCCATGCTGAAGGCCAAGGGCCAGCTGGCGCAAAACTGATTTCATTGAGAGGCTAATTAACATGTCCTACGCAACCGCCGCTCACGATGACCACGCCCTGCCTTCCGGCTGGAGGCGTTATGTCTATTCAACCAACCACAAGGACATCGGCACGATGTACCTTGTTTTCGCAATCGTCGCGGGAATGATCGGCGGCTTTCTCTCAATCGTCATGCGCATGGAGCTGCAGGAGCCCGGCATCCAGATTTTCCATGGCCTTGCCAACATGGTCTATGGGGCTGGCTGCGATATGGCAACCCCTGACGCCTGCGATGCCGGCAAGCACATGTACAATGTGTTTGTTACCGCCCACGCCCTGCTCATGATCTTCTTCATGGTCATGCCCGCCATGATCGGCGGTTTCGGCAACTGGTTTGTGCCGCTGATGATCGGCGCGCCGGACATGGCGTTCCCGCGCATGAACAACGTTTCCTTCTGGCTCCTGCCTCCGGCCCTCGCCCTTCTCCTGATTTCGATGTTTGCCGAAGGCCCGGCCGGCGCTAATGGCGTAGGCGGCGGCTGGACGCTCTATCCGCCGCTCTCCACCACGGGCCAGCCCGGCCCCGCCATGGACTATGCCATTTTGTCCATCCATCTTGCCGGCGCTTCATCCATTCTCGGCGCCATCAACTTCATCACCACCATTTTCAACATGCGCGCCCCCGGCATGACTCTGCACAAGATGCCGCTGTTCGTATGGTCGATCCTGGTCACCGTATTCCTGCTCCTGCTGTCGCTGCCCGTGTTGGCCGGCGCCATCACCATGCTGCTCACCGACCGCAACTTCGGCACATCCTTCTTTGTGCCGTCAAAGGGCGGCGATCCCATCCTGTTTCAGCATCTCTTCTGGTTCTTCGGCCACCCGGAAGTTTACATTCTCATTCTTCCCGGCTTCGGCATTGTTTCGCAGATCGTTTCGACCTTCTCGAAGAAGCCGGTGTTCGGCTATCTCGGCATGGCCTATGCCATGGTTGCCATCGGCGTTGTGGGCTTCGTCGTCTGGGCCCACCACATGTATACGGTGGGCATGGATGCCGATACGCAGGCCTATTTTATCGCCGCAACCATGATCATCGCGGTGCCGACCGGCGTCAAGATTTTCTCCTGGATCGCCACCATGTGGGGTGGTTCCATCGAGTTCAAGGCGCCCATGCTCTGGGCCATTGGCTTCATTTTCCTGTTTACCGTTGGTGGTGTCACCGGCGTCGTGCTTGCCAATGCCGGCGTCGACCGTTCCCTGCATGACACCTACTATGTGGTGGCCCACTTCCACTATGTGCTGTCGCTAGGTGCTGTGTTTGCCATCTTCGCTGCCTGGTATTACTGGTTCCCGAAAATCACCGGGCGCGTGATCCCGGACTGGATTGGCCGCTGGCATTTTTATGTGGCCTTCATCAGTGCCAACATCGTGTTCTTCCCGCAGCACTTCCTGGGTCTGGCGGGAATGCCGCGACGCTACATCGATTACCCGGAAGTCTTCTCCGGCTGGAACTTCATCTCCTCGCTCGGATCATATCTTTCCGCCGTCGCGATGATCCTGTTCTTTTATGGCATCTTCCGCGCCTTCACCAGCAAGGAGCGCGCCGCTGACAATCCCTGGGGCGAAGGTGCCACAACTTTGGAATGGACACTGTCTTCACCGCCGCCGTTCCATCAGTTCAACACGTTGCCCATTATAAAGTAAGTTGATGAGTGACCTGCAGCTAAATATCGCCAGCGACCAGGCCCTTGGTGGGCAGGGCACGGCTGGCGATTATTTTGCGCTGCTCAAGCCGCGCGTCATGTCGCTGGTGATCTTCACCGCCTTTGTCGGCATCGTGGCCGCGCCCGGAACGCTTCATCCCCTGCTGGCCCTCGTGGCGCTCCTGGCCATCGCCATAGGCGCTGGCGCCTCCGGTGCGCTCAACATGTGGTATGACGCCGATATTGATGCGGTGATGCGGCGCACCAGATCGCGCCCCGTGCCGCGTGGCGCCATCCTTCCCGGTGAAGCACTGGGTTTTGGCGCTTTCCTTGCCGTTGCTTCGGTCATCGCCTTGGGCCTCTTTGTCAATCTCGTGGCGGCCGCCCTGTTGGCCTTCACCATTTTCTTCTATGTAGTGATTTACACCATGTGGCTGAAGCGCTGGACCCCGCAGAACATTGTGATCGGCGGCGCCGCTGGCGCTCTTCCGCCAATGATCGGCTGGGCCGCGGTGACGGGGACAATCGACCTTGGCAGCATTTCGCTTTTCCTGATTATCTTCATCTGGACTCCGCCGCATTTCTGGGCCCTCGCCCTCTTTCGCGAGGATGACTACGCCAAGGCGGGCGTTCCCATGCTGCCCAATGTTGCGGGCCGTGATGAGACGCGCAAGCAAATCGTGCTCTATACGCTGGTGCTGCTGCCCCTGACATTTCTTCCCGCGCTTCTCGGCGTCAGCGGCATCCTCTACGTCGCAGGCACAGCATTGCTCTCAGCCATATTCCTTTACTACGCCATCAGTGTTTACCGCCTCCGTGAAGGTGCCGCCGCTGACCGCGCCTGCAAAAAACTTTTCGGCTTTTCAATCCTCTGGCTGTTCCTTGTCTTTGCCCTCATTCCCGTTGAGCGCCTGCTTGGAATTGCCAGCTTCCCCTCGGTGCTGTTGTGAACAACCCGCCGTTCAGTCCGGCGGACTTGGCGCGGCGCCGGAAGCGCTCTCTCGTCTTGGCGCTCATTCTTGCCGTGCTCGTGGTTTTGTTCTTCGCCACAACCATTGTGCGGATTGGCAGCAATTTCGCCGCGATGTCGGGAGGCTGATGTGAAGCGTTCACCAGTCATTCCCAATCCACGGAAAAATCTTCGGGTGGCGGCAATCGCCGGATGTGCCGCCCTTGCCATGGTGGGCCTCGCCTATGCCTCGGTGCCGCTCTACAGCATGTTCTGCAAGGCCACCGGCTTTGGCGGAACCACCCAGCGCGCCGATGCAGCCCCTGAAACCGCAACCGGCAAATTCATCACCATCCGCTTTGACGCCAACACGGCAGGCAGCCTCGGCTGGAATTTCCATCCCGTGCAGTCCGTCATGAAGGTCAAGATCGGCGAACAGAACATGGCGCACTACAGCGCCACCAACACTACTGCCAAGGTGCTGACCGGCAGCGCCATTTTCAATGTGTCTCCCGCCGAAGCGGGCGCCTACTTCAACAAGATCCAGTGCTTCTGCTTCACCGAACAGACCCTGAAGCCCGGCGAGTCAGCCGATTTGCCCGTGGATTTCTTTGTCGATCCGGCAATCCTCGACGACCCGGATGCAAAATCGATCAGCGAGATCACGCTGTCCTATACATTTTTTCCAGTAGATAAACCTGATGCGGTTTCCGCTGTTGCGCAGCAACCGCCGAAGCAAGACACGAATTGAGGAGTAGGGACATGGCCGACGCCCACGCAAAGCACCACGACTATCACCTGGTCAATCCTAGCCCATGGCCGGCGGTTGGCGGGGCCTCGGCCTTTATCCTGGCTGTTGGTGCGGTAAACTGGATGCATGGCGGCCATTGGGCTGTCATGGCCCTGGGCTTTGCCCTCGTGCTCTACACCATGTTCATGTGGTGGCGTGACGTGATCCATGAAGCCCATGCCGGCGATCACACGCCGGTTGTCAGCCTTCACCTGCGCTACGGCATGATCATGTTCATTGCCTCGGAAGTCATGTTTTTCGTGGCGTGGTTCTGGGCCTTCTTTGATGCCAGCCTGTTTGCCGATGAAGCCATTCAGGCCTCGCGTGTGGCCGTGACGGAAGGTGTCTGGCCGCCGAAGGGCACCGCCATCTTTGATCCCTGGCATCTGCCGCTGGTCAACACCCTCATCCTCCTCACCTCGGGCACGACAGTCACCTGGGCCCATCACGCACTTCTGAACAATGACCGCCAGGGCCTGAAATGGGGCCTCATCGCAACCGTGGCCCTGGGCGCACTTTTCACTTCCGTGCAGGCCTATGAATACGCCCATGCCGCATTCGCCTTCAGCCGCGACAACGGCGGCAATATCTATGGTTCAACCTTCTTCATGGCCACGGGCTTCCATGGTTTCCATGTGCTCATCGGAACCATCTTCCTGCTCGTTTGCCTGTTCCGCGCTCTCAAAGGCCACTTCACGCCGCAGCAGCATTTTGGTTTCGAAGCTGCTGCCTGGTACTGGCATTTCGTCGACGTTGTCTGGCTTTTCCTCTTTGCCTGCATCTATGTCTGGGCTTCGTCCGGCGTAGCGATCATGCACGAGTAATTGCAATTTCGGGATGGATGACAACTACTATCCGGATCTTTCCCCACTCACGACGGGCGTTGCAGGCAAATGCCCCCGTTGCGGGCGGGGAAAACTGTTTGATGGCTACCTGAGCGTCGCCAAATCCTGCCAGAGCTGTGGCCTGTCCTATGCCTTCGCCGACAGTGGCGACGGCGCCGCATGGTTCGTCATGCTCTTTACCTGCATTGTGGGTGTGGGCTCAATTCTCGGGATTGAGATCGCCTATGCGCCGCCCTCCTGGGTGCAAGTTCTGCTGGCCATTCCCGTTCTCATCGTCATGCCCCTCCTTCTCCTGCGCCCGGTAAAAGGCTTTCTCCTTTGCCAGCAATGGAAAACCAGGGCCCGTGAAGGCCAGGTGCAGAAATGAAACCGCGCATCTGGCCAATCGTGCTGTGGGTGGGGCTGGGCATTGCCGTGCTTCTGGCGCTCGGCACATGGCAACTCTTCCGCCTTGCCGAAAAGCAGGCGCTGCTTGCAGAAATTGCCGAACGCAGCAAGGCCCCGCCGGTTTCACTCAATGAAGTTCTCACCCGCCGCGACAGGGGCAGCGATATTGAATTCGACGCGGTTAAGGTGCGAGGCGTGTTCGACCACGCCTCCGAACGGCACAAGCTTGCCTCCTTCGAGGGAAGCCCCGGCTGGCAGATCATTACGCCTTTCAAGAGTGACGAGGGCATTGTGGCCTTGGTTGATCGCGGCGTTGTTCCCGCTGACCTGAAGGACACCGCCAAACGGAACGAAAATCCGGCCCCGGTGGAATTGAACGCCGTGGTCCGCGCCCATGGCCATGAGCGCGGGATGTTTGATCCTGACAATGATGCCGATGCAAATCTCTGGTATTGGTGGGATGTGCCCGCCATGCTGTCATCCGTGGCCATAGCCCCTGACATGAAAGTCGCCCCCTTCATCCTGCAGGAGCTTCCCGGCGGCGACCCGAACCGTTTCCCGCGCCCCGCCGGCCCCGAAGTCCAACTGCGCAACAATCACCTGCAATATGCCATCACCTGGTTTTCCTTCGCCGCAACGCTTCTGGTGATCGCCGGCCTTTTCATCCGCAAACAGCGGAAAACAACCGATGCTTGAAGCCACGGGTTCTCCCCGCTAGTTTGCAGTCCCGTTTGAAAGGTTCCTCCGTGCAATATGTGTCTACCAGGGGCGAGGCCCCGGAGCTTGGCTTTGAAGATGTACTCCTCACCGGCCTTGCCCGTGACGGCGGCCTCTATGTTCCCAAGTCATGGCCGCAAATTTCTGCCGATGAATTGCGGGGTCTGCGCGGCCGTTCCTATCAGGATGTTGCCTACCACGTGGTTTCAAAATTCACCGGCAGCGCAATTCCCGAGGCCGAGATGAAGCGGATGATTGCCGAGGCCTACGCCACCTTTGGCCATCCCGCGGTAGTTCCCCTGAAACAGCTCGACGCCAATCAATGGCTGCTCGAACTTTTCCACGGACCGACGCTCGCCTTCAAGGATGTCGCCATGCAGTTGCTGGCCCGCCTGATGGACTGGTCGCTCAAGAAGCGCGGCAGTCACGCAACCATTGTCGGTGCTACCTCAGGCGACACCGGCGGGGCCGCCATTGACGCCTTCAAGAACAGCCGCAACGCCACCACGATCATTCTGCATCCCCACGGCCGGGTGAGCGCAGTCCAGCGCCGCCAGATGACCACGGTGGACAGCCCCGCCATTCACAACATCGCCATTGAAGGCAATTTCGATGACTGCCAGGCCATTCTCAAAGCGCTGTTCAACGACCACGCTTTCCGGGACCGTGTGGGCCTTGCAGGGGTGAATTCCATAAACTGGGCCCGCATCATGGCCCAGGTAGTTTACTACGTGTCATCCGCCGTGGCCTTGGGCGCGCCCGATCGCAAGGTGAGCTTCTGCGTTCCCACCGGCAACTTTGGCGATATTTTCGCGGGCTACACCGCCAAGCGCATGGGTGTTCCCATTGACCGCCTGGTCATCGCCACCAACGTCAACGACATCCTCGACCGCACCCTGAAAACCGGCCGCTATGAAATGCAGGGTGTTACACCAAGCTCAAGCCCCTCCATGGATATCCAGATTTCAAGCAATTTCGAGCGCCTGCTTTATCAGGCCTATGGGCGTGATGCCGCCGCCATCCGCGGCCTGATGTCTGGCCTGTCCCAATCCGGCGCCTTCACCATCGCTCAGAAGGAATTGGCGGTTATACGGGAGGAATTTGACTCCTTTGCCGTGGGTGAAGCCGAAACCGCCAAAACCATTGCCCGGACCCTGAAATCAACCGGCGAACTACTGGACCCCCATAGCGCCACCGGTTTTGCCGCCGCCTTTCGCGCCAAAGCCGGCAACAGCCCCATGGTCACCCTGGCCACCGCCCACCCAGCCAAATTCCCCGAAGCCGTCGAAAAAGCCAGTGGAATAAGGCCCCATTTGCCTCAAAGACTATCCCACTTGCTCAATGCGAAGGAACGTTTCACTATACTTCCCAACAGCGCCACGGCAGTCAGGGATTTCGTCCTGTCGCTCAATAAGGCCTGAAATGGGATTGAGTATGGGTGTTGAGATTACCTGCCTGGAAAATGGCCTAAACGTGCTGACCCACGCCATGCCCCATATCGAGACCGTTGCGCTGGGCATTTGGGTGAAGGCAGGCGCCAGGGATGAAAGGCCGGAAGAAAACGGCATTGCCCATTTCCTCGAACACATGGCCTTCAAGGGCACCAGGCGCCGCACCGCCAAGGATATCGCCGAGGAAATTGAATCGGCCGGCGGTGAAATCAACGCCTCGACCGGCATGGAAACCACCACCTATTATGCCCGCGTGCTGAAGGATGACTGGGCCCTGGCCCTTGATATCCTGGCCGATATCTTCACTGAATCGGCGCTCGATGATGAAGAGCTGGAACGCGAGCGTGACGTCATCCTGCAGGAAATTGCCGCCGCCAATGACCAGCCTGATGACCTGGTTTTTGATCTCGCCCAAAGCGCCAGCTACGGCGACCATCCCCTGGGCCGCTCCATCCTCGGCACCTCGGAACTGATCGCCGCCGTGGACCGGGAAAAAATGCTGGCTTGGCGCAACCGCAATTATTGGGCCTCGCGCATTGTCGTGGCCGCCGCCGGCAACATCGACCATGAAAAATTCGCCGAAGCGGCAAAAAAGCTTTTTGGCAAAATAGAGCGCGGGCAACAGCCCCAGCGTGAACCGCCCAGTTTTTCCGGAACCGAGCAGAAGGCGCAAAAGCCGCTCGATCAAACTCATGTAGTACTTTCATTTGCCGCGCCAAGTTACCGTGATCCTGAGATTTATCAGCTTCAGGTCCTCTCGAATATTCTGGGTGGCGGCATGTCTTCACGGCTGTTTCAGGAGGTCCGTGAAAAGCGCGGGCTGTGTTACAGTGTCTTCGCTTTTGGTTCGGCCTATGAGGATGCGGGCCAGATCGGCGTCTATGCCGCAAGTTCGCCCGAACACACCAAAGAGCTCCTCAAGGTCACCTCAAGCGTGATGATGTCGGTCACCAATGCTGTCACCGATGCGGAGGTTGCCCGCGCCAAGGCCCAGTTGAAAACCAGCCTTGTCATGAATTTGGAAAGTGCGTCTTCGCGCGCCGATCAGATCGCCCGGCAATTCCTGGCCTTTGGCCTGGTTCCGGCAATTTCCACGCTGGTGGAAAAAATCGAGGCCGTGACGCCGGCCCAGGTCCGTGATTTGGCGGCGAAGCTGTTCCAGGGCAAGGTTCCGGCCGTCAGCGCGGTGGGCCAGTTGTCGCATCTTTCCGCCCACAAGAAAATTTCCGGGTATTTTTCCAAACACTGACGTGATGGCGAAATGGTTTTTTTAAGATCACCCTTTGCAAACGATCCCCTGCCGCAACTGCATCACGGCCCGGTGCTTCTGCGCCCGCCGCTGCTTGCCGATTTCGAAAGCTGGGTGCGCCTGCGCCAGGAGAGCAAGAATTTTCTGGCCCCCTGGGAACCCCTGGCGCCCAACTATGAATTCAGCAAGTTCAATTTCCGCTCGCGCATCAAGCACTATCAGACGCAGGCAAAAAACGATGCGGCCTATGCCTTCTTTATTTTTCATCGCGACCAGGACCATCTCCTGGGGGCCATCACCGCCTCAAATGTCCGCCGCGGTGCGGCCCAAATGTGTTCCGTTGGGTACTGGATAGGCAAGCCCTATGCCCGCCAGGGCTACATGAGCCATGCGCTGAACGCCCTGGTTGGCCATGCTTTCAACGGCCTGAGTCTGCACCGCGTCGAGGCCGCCTGCCTGCCGGCAAATCAGGCCTCAATTGCCCTCCTGCGCGGCTGCGGGTTTTCTGAAGAGGGCATGGCCCTGAAATATCTCAATATAGCGGGAAAATGGCAGGATCATCTGTTGTTTGCGAAGCTATCGGAAGGCCGCTAGCGGCAGTTCTTGCCAGTCGGGTCGCAGCACGTTACGTAGTAGCCCACCAATTGAGGCCGGCACCACCGGAGCATGTCCCGATGAAGTTGTATGACTTCATCGACAAGGACATGCTCCAACATATAGAGTTTGCGCGATTCCTTTTCGGCGAAGTAAAATCACTTCGCCGGAAGCGCGCTAGGACGGACGGATGTTATTGCGGTTTGCTTCGTTTCTGCTTCTGATTTTTCTCAGTTTTGCAAATCCTGCGTTTGCCGAAACCCGTCTCGACGTGGGTGCCATGGGCTCGAGCATGAATCTTGCGCCCTATTTGCAGCGGCTGACGACCGAAAAACCTGAAGTCCGGGTGGAACTGCCCCGCGATGCCACGGGTAAGGTCGGTGTCATCGCCCTGAAGGCATCCCGTCCGGCGCCGTCTTACCAATGGATGATTTTGACCTTGGTGAACACGACCAAGGCGCAGAAAAACCTGATCGTGGCCATTGACCACCAGAAATTCGCCGGCTCCCGGGTGATCTATCCGCTCAATCCCGGAAGCGTTGTTGCCAGCCTTGCCACCACAGGAACCGTCACGCCGCCGAAAATTTCAGCCCTGGGCCAGGATGCCTTTAGCGTTGTCATGGAACCTTCGACAACCCTGAGCCTGGCGCTGGAAATGACCGGTGAGGCTCCGGCCGCCATGCTCTGGGAGCGCGATTCCTTCGATTCACTGTCGCGCTCCATTGCTTTCTTCCGCGGGGCAATTCTCGGCGTTGCCGTATTGCTGACGCTGAGCATGCTGCTGCTCTACACCACCCGCGCCCGCGCCTCGTTCCTGTCCGGCGGCATATTTGCGCTGGCTTCCGTGGCCTTTGTCGCCCTGGAGGCCGGCTATTTTGCCCAGGCCAGAAAACTCTTCCTGGGATTTGAAATTTCACCAGCCGAAGCCCGCGCCATCATTGAATCCCTCATGGCCGTGGGCCTCCTGCTGTGCCTGACGGCGCTGGCAGATCTCCGCCGGACCGTTCCCATTCTCCGGAATATTTTTGTGGGGCGGGCGCTGGTGGGAGCAGCACTCCCGGTTTACGCCTTTGTCGATCCGCTGCTTGTCTCCGCCATAGCCCGCATTGCCTTTGCGGCTATCGCGATCATTGGCTTCGTCATCCTGTTCCGCCTGCGCCAGCTCCGGCCGGCGGAATCAGCCTTGTTGCTGTGGTCCACCGTCGTCATCTGGACATTCATGGCGGCGATCGCCGCATTTACCAAAAACAGCGGCTCTTACACGTCCCACGCCCTTCTTCTGGGCCTCGTCACCGTTCTTGTTTTCATGACGTTCCGCTTCGCTCAAAGTGCCGCCAGCACCGGGGTTCTTTCACGGCGCCTGTTCCAGGAGGCGGGCCGCCGTGGCCTGGCGCTTGCCGGGGCCCAGCAATATGTCTGGGATTGGCAGCCGGACGACCAGAACCTGTTTGTGAGCGAGGAACTGGAGCAGGCCCTGGGTCATCCGCCGGGAACGCTGACCGAGGAATCCCCCGAGTCCCTGCTTGACATCATGCACCCGGCGGACCGTGCCGCCTATCTGGCGACCGTGGAAAACGCCGAACGCCGCGGCCGCGGGCTCATCAGCCAGGAACTGCGCCTGCGCCGGGCCGACGGCACCTACCGCTGGTTTGAATTGCGGGCCCGCGCCATGGCCGGTTCCGACAATCGCATGGTGCGCAGCATCGGCACCCTGTCTGACATAACCAATGCAAAGAGAACCGAGGAACGCCTTCTCAGCGATGCGGTTTATGACCGGGTCACCGGCCTTCCCAATCGTGCCCTCTTTCTGGACCGGCTGAAACGCGAGATTGCCAAACCGAATTCCGACCATCTTCATGTCATTCTTGTCGACATTGATCGCTTCAAGACGGTGAACGATGGCTTGGGCCACGATGCCGGCGACAGCCTGTTGACGGTTCTCGGCCGCCGCATTGAATCCCTCCTCGGAGCGGAAGATACGGTAGCGCGCTTGCCCGGTGACCAGTTTGCCATCCTCTTTTCAGACTCAGGCCAAAGGCGCGACATCAAACGTTTCACCGACAGCATGCGGTTGGCGATTGCCAAGCCGGTGAATGTCAACCAGCAGGAAATTTTCATGACCGCCTGCCTGGGTGCGGCCAGCCGCCGGGAGGGCGGCTCTACCGCCGAGCAACTCATGAAGGATGCGGCCATTGCCCTTTATGAAGCCAAGCGCCGCGGCAAGGAGATGATTGAGTTCTTCCGCTCGTCCATGCGCGATGACCGCGGTGAACTCGTGGCCCTTGAAGCCGAACTGCGCCGCGCCCTGGAACGCAACGAAATCGAAGTTCATTACCAGCCGATCGCAAGGTTGAGCGACATGGACCTGGCGGGTTTTGAAGCCCTGGTGCGCTGGCGTCATCCCAGCCTTGGACTTCTGGCGCCGGAAAGTTTTCTGGGTCTTGCCGAGCAGACCGGCATGATCAAGGATATTGGCCGCTTTGTCTTGAACGAAGCCACCCGCCGGCTTGGAATCTGGCAGCGCGCCTTCAGGCCCTCCGAGCCGGTCTTCATGGCGGTCAATGTCTCGGCAAGCCAGCTCCTGGATACCGATATTGTGGCTGACATCCGCGCCGCGGTCACCCGCGAAACCGTGTACCGCCAGACCCTGAAAATCGAAGTGACCGAATCCGCCGTGATGCAGTACCCGGAGAAATCCGCCAGCCTGCTGGAAATGGTCAAGCAGCTGGGTGTGGGCCTCGCCTGCGACGACTTCGGCACCGGCTATTCATCGCTTTCAAGCCTGCGTCATTTGCCTTTTGATACGTTGAAAGTGGACCGTTCCTTTGTTTCGCCAGAAGCCGAGGACGAGAAGGCCGCCATCATCCTGCAATCCATTGTTTCGCTGGCCCATGATCTCGGCCTGACCATTGTCGCAGAAGGCATTGAAGACCAGGCTCAGGTTGACCGCCTCGTGGACCTTGAGTGCGATTACGGCCAGGGATTTTTCATTGGCCAGCCGATGACTGCCAAGCAGGTGGGCGAGTCCCTGACCTCGATGCCCTATGCGAAGGGCCACGGCCGCACCGCCATGTCGAACCTGTGGGAACGCGCCACCCATGAGCCGGTGCCGGTTCCGGTTGAAACGGAATTGACCGTTGATGCCATTGAGAGTGCCGAGCAGCCCCAATTAGATGCGGTGCAGCGCCAAGATCCTGATTGGCTGGCGGTAAAGGCCGTGGCGCTGGCCATTCAGGCGGAGAAGGCCGCCGGGATGTTCCCGCCGCCCGGCTCTTCACCCATGGCACCACGGCCACGGCCGCTCAGACCAGAACCCGAAGAATTGCCAAGCATTCCCCTGAGCGAGAGCCAGCCGGTAAAAAAACCCAAAAAGAAAACGCCTGCAAAGAAAAAGCTGGCGCCCAAAAAGGAAAGCCCGGAAGCTTCAGGCGTGGCCTGACTCGGATGAGAGCATCAGCGGATCGACACCGATTTTTTTGAGGGCGCGCCCGTATTTTCCGTCATTGTCCGCGCCGAAAATGAGGTCGTCATCCGGCTCGCAATGCAGCCAGCCATTGTGCTGGATTTCATTTTCAAGCTGGCCCGCAACCCAGCCCGAATAGCCCAAAGCCAGCATGACCTTGATGGGGCCGTTGCCCCGGGCAATGGCCTGCAGGATTTCAACCGTAGCGGTCAGCGCCACCGTATCGTTGATGGGGAGACTCGTATTGTTGGAAAGATAGTCGGTGCTGTGCAGGACAAAGCCGCGGAATTGCTCGACCGGCCCGCCGAAGAGCACCGGCAGGTTCAGGACCGGCGGCGCGAGACCGCGGATTTCATCGGACGGCACGATTTTCAGCTGATCGACAAGGTCGGAAAAAAACATCATGGGCGCGGTCTTGTTGACGATGATCCCCATGGCCCCGCTTTTGCTGTGGGCGCACATGAAAACAAGCGACCGCTCAAACCGCGGATCGCCAATGCCCGGCATGGCGATAAGGATTTGGCCTTCAAGGTAAAGCGAAGCAGTCATGCGCACAATTTATCTGGAATTGGAGGATTAGAAAAGCATGGCATTGTGACAGGAAATTGATTGGGAAATAGCAGGCCCGGGGCCATAATGAAGCCATGAACCGAAGACAGGCCTTACTTTCTTTCGCCGCGATTCCCCTCATGGCGGCAGCTGCGCGAAGCGACAGCCCCGAACCTTTCAGGGTTTCCCTGATTTCAGCGGGGCTGGAAGGCGGCGTCTGGCAGGCGGGCATTCTCGTTGAACTGGAGCCTGACTGGAAAACCTATTGGCGTATGCCGGGCGATTCCGGAATTCCTCCGCAATTCGATTGGGCGGGCTCGAAAAACAGCGCATCCATCGAGGTTGGCTTTCCTGTTCCCCGCCGTTTCAATGATGCCGGGGGCGAAACCATCGGCTATCATGACCGCGTCGTGTTTCCCGTCTTCGTAAAGCCTGAGAAGCCCGATGCGGCAGTGAGCCTCCAACTCAACATGTTTTTCGCGGTGTGCAAGGATGTCTGCATTCCCGCCAGGGCCAAGGCCGCGGCGTTGCTTGATGCCGCTGCCACAAATCCGCTGGTGAATGCGTGGCAAAAGCGCCTGCCGCGCCTTGCGGCTGCGGACGATAGCCCGTTCGTGACCGCTGCGCGCTTTGAGACCCGGGAAAACCGGCCCGCGCTCGTGGTGAGCCTGAACGGGCAGGCGCAGGATATTTTCGTGGAATCCGAAACCTCCGCCTATTTCGAAAAGCCCCAGTTTGACACCGCTACCGGAGAAGCCTGGCTGCCCATCGCGAACCTGAAGGATACCGCGAAGCTTCGGGGCGTTCCCCTGAAACTTACGCTTTCCACCGGTGATTCCGGCATTGAACAAACCCTCGTCATCACCTAAATCAGCATCCGCGTTCACCCCCATTCAGGAAAATCCCATGACCATTGCCGTTGGAGACCATCTGCCCCAGGTGGAGTTTTTGTCGAAGACCGGCGACGGCACGCAAAAGCTTTCAACCGATGTGATCTTCGCCGGCCGCAAGGTCGTGCTCTTTGCTTTGCCGGGAGCCTTCACGCCCACCTGCAGCAGAAATCACCTGCCGGGGTTCCTCGCCAATCTCGATGCCATCAAGGCCAAGGGCGTTGATTCCGTGGTTTGCGTGACGGTGAATGACGCCCATGTGGTGGACGCCTGGGCCGAACACACTGGTGCGAAGGGAAAGATCACTATGCTCGCCGATGACAATGGTGCCTTCACCAAGGCCGTCGGAATGAACCGCTTCTACCCCGAAAACGGCATGGGCGAACGCTCGCGGCGCTATTCCATGATCGTCGACAACGGTGTGGTGCGCCAGCTGAATGTCGAGGACAAACCCGGCGTCAACGTGTCCGGCGCGGATACGATCCTGCAGCAGTTATAATTTTTTTCCTCGCCCCATGGGGGAGAGGAAGGCGCCCATTGCGAAGCAATGGGAAGGTGAGGGGGAGCAAGTCTCGCAATTGCATCACCTGTTCCCCCTCATCCTCCCAAGCTTCGCTTGGGCCCCGCCTTCTCCCCGCTGGGGAGAAGGAAAATAAAGAGTTTCAATTAGGACACCTAACGCTTGAACGGCGCCATGCCTTCTCGGGCCAGTTCATCGGCCCGCTCGTTTTCATTGTGGCCCGCGTGGCCTTTCACCCAGTGCCATGAGATGTCGTGTGTCGCGAGGGCCGCATCCAGCCTCTGCCACAACTCCACATTCTTCACCGGTTTCTTGTCGGCGGTTTTCCAGCCATTGCGCTTCCAGCCGTGAATCCATTTGGTAATGCCGTCTTTGACATAGTTGGAGTCCACATGCATCTCCACCTTGCAAGGCCGCTTGAGCGATTCAAGCGCTGCGATGGCGCCCATGAGCTCCATGCGGTTGTTGGTGGTCTCCGCCTCGCCGCCGGAAAGCTCCTTGCGCGTGCCGTTATAAACGAGAATGGCGCCCCAGCCGCCTGGGCCGGGATTTCCCGAGCACGCGCCATCCGTATGAACGATGACCTTGTTTGCTGTCATGAGGCGGCAGCAACGGCGCGCAGCTCACGCGGCAGTTTGAACGACACGTTTTCTTCCCGCAACACCACGTTCTCCACCGTCACATCATAATGCATACGGAACGCATCAATGATTTCATTCACCAGAATTTCCGGGGCCGAAGCCCCTGCGGTGATTCCGATTGTGTGAAGGTCCTGAAGCTGCGCCCAATCCAGATCAGCAGCACGCTGCACCAACATGGCCCGCGCGCAGCCGTTGTTCTCGCCCACCTCCACCAGGCGCTTTGAATTGGAGGAATTGGGCGCACCTACCACAAGCAGAAGCTCAATCCTGCCGGCAATGGATTTCACCGCTTCCTGCCGGTTCGTCGTGGCATAGCAGATGTCTTCGCGGAGCGGTCCCCGTATCCCCGGAAAGCGCCGCTGCAGGGCAATGATGATGTCGCGCGTGTCATCCACCGAAAGCGTCGTCTGCGTCACGTAGGCAAGCTTATCCGGATTTTTCACCGCAAGCGTTTCCGCATCGGCCACCGTTTCGATGAGGCTGATGGCGCCCGCCGGCAGCTGCCCCATGGTGCCAATTACTTCCGGATGATGCTTGTGGCCAATCAGGATGATTTCCAAACCTTCTGCGTAGTGGCGCTGGGCTTCCATGTGAACCTTGGTCACCAGGGGGCAGGTGGCATCAATCTGGAAAAGCTTGCGCGCGCTGGCAGCCGCGGGAACGGCCTTGGGAACCCCATGGGCCGAAAAAATCACCGGCCTGTCGCCCGCCGGAATCTCATCCAGCTCATCGACAAAAATGGCGCCCTTGGACTTGAGGTCATCGACCACGAACTTGTTGTGCACAATCTCGTGGCGCACGTAAACCGGCGCGCCATAAAGCGCCAGGGCCCGCTCCACAATATCAATGGCCCGCACCACCCCGGCGCAGAATCCGCGCGGCGCCGCCAGCAAAACTGTGAGCTTTGGCTTCAACATGGGGCTTACATGCGAGGGGCGGGGCGGAATGTCAAGAAAGCTCCAAAACTGCCCTTTTTTCCCTCGATATTCAAGTATTGAGCCACTTCGACAACTGCCAATCCAACCTCAAATTTCCCTTTCTTTAATCGAATTTCTCAACCACTCTGCAATTCTAAACGCACAATCTATAGAGGCATCTTTATTCAAATCCTTGGAAATGAAGATGAATTCAACAATGAAATCGTCATTGAAATTCTGATAACTGATGTCAACAATGTCTGTTGGCACATTGTCGAGACTTTGATCTGCTAGAATTTCTTTGTATTGGAACGTCGCTATAATCCGATCATCCCGCATAACTGTATGAGTAGCGCCAGATGACGCTTGGCTGGCGGGTGGCTGATTTATCAAATTTGATACGCCTCTTATGTCGCTGCCCTTGCCAAAAACCCGACTCAACTTTTGATTAATTTCTGCAATTTCGTGAGCCCCATGAACCACGTACGATGTTTTCAAAAACGAGAAAATTCTGTTCTCTATGACGGAATGCATTTTTGGATTGTAGTCCACTCCAGCGATTTCTGACCATCTACCTTTGTATTGACCTGCCCAGTCAAGTGTGACGCGCAGTGATCCTTGCCCGCAAGAAAATCCTGACGGGTCCACTTTCAATATGTGAGCTATAATCTTCGGACTGAGTTTGGACACTCCGGGTACATTTGGGTTCTCTGAATACCATTTTTGGACGACAAGCCTGTCTTTCATATCGGAAAGGTCAAAAGTTTTGGTTCCCAGCTTAACTTTCGAATAGTCCAGACCGTCTGGACCCGCGGATTTCACGACTCTAAGCATCTCCCAAGCAATCATCGAAGAAATCAATGAAACAATTAGAATGGTTAGAGTAAGATTTCTGGGTGTCCATTGCATAGAGTTTGATCTCACGAAATTAAGGTAACGAGGTCCCGACAAAACTAGCGGCGGATGGCAGAGTCGCCCGCCAAAGAAGGTTATTGCAGAAAAAGCCGGTCATCCACTTAAAGCTGTGCGACCCTTGCCTTTTGCCAGCCATCCTCCTACCTTCCGCCCAGTTCGCGTAAAACGCCAAGCGGGAGAGATCGGGGGAAGCCCCGGCGCCGAAGGAGCAACCGCCCCGGAAACTCTCAGGCAAAAGGACCGCCGCGTTTTGGAACTCTGGAGAGCAGGGGAGTTACACCCCTCACCGTAGGAGCAAGTCTGGCCGTGTCGGAGTGACGGTTTGGACGAAAACTCTCAGGTTCTCTGACAGAGGGGGCAGGTCATGCGCAAGTCAGCGTTGGGCCTGTCGTCAATTGTCAGGAGTTCCGATGAACGAAACCGCCCTCAAGCGCACAATCCTTTACGACGAGCATGCCGCTCTGGGCGCCAAGCTTGTGCCCTTCGCCGGCTATGAAATGCCCGTGCAATACCCGACCGGCATTCTCACCGAGCATAACTGGACCAGAACCAACGCAGGCTTGTTTGATGTCTCCCATATGGGCCAGGCTTTTCTCGTAGGCCCGGATCATGCGACGACCGCCGCCGCCATGGAAAAGCTGGTACCCGCCGATATCGCCAGCCTCAAGCCCCACCAGATCCGCTATTCGCAATTCCTCAATCCCGAAGGCGGAATTCTCGATGATCTGATGATCACCCGCTCCGCCTATGCCGGTTACGAAGGCTGGCTCTATCTCGTCTGCAATGCCTCGCGCAAGGATGAGGACTTTGCCCATATCGAAAAAAATCTTGCCGCCAATGTGAAGCTCCAGCCCGGTGCCGAAATGGCACTTATCGCATTGCAAGGACCGAAAGCAGAAGCAGCGCTCGCGAAACTCGCTCCTGCCGTGCGCGACATTCCCTTCATGTATTACGCGGCAGTTTCCATTGATGGCATTCAAGCCCATGTCTCGCGCTCCGGCTATACCGGCGAGGATGGTTTTGAAATTTCAGTCTTTGACAAGGACGCAGTGCGGCTCTGGCAACTGCTGCTGGCCAATCCGCACGTGAAGCCCATCGGACTCGGCGCGCGTGACTCATTGCGTCTTGAAGCTGGCCTCTGCCTTTACGGCCACGACATTGATGAAACCACCAGCCCCGTGGAAGCGGATCTTCTCTGGTCAATCCAGAAGCGCCGCCGGAGCGAGGGCGGATTTATCGGCGCAAACCGCGTAGAGAAAGAAATCGCATCGGGCGCGAAACGCAAGCGCGTTGGCATCAAGCCCGAAGGCCGCGCCCCCGCCCGGGAAGGAACTGTTGTCACCGATAATGCTGGCCGGCAGATCGGCGTTATTACATCAGGCGGCTTCGGCCCCACCGCCAATGGCCCTGTGGCCATGGGCTACGTCGAAACCGTATTCGCAGTGGCTGGCACCGAGGTTCATCTCATCGTCCGTGAGAAGCCTATGCCGGCGCAGATCATAAGCCTGCCCTTCGTTCCCCATAATTATAAACGCTGAGGAGATCTCCTATGTCCGTCAAGTTTTCGAAAGAGCATGAGTGGGTAAGCCTTGCCGGCGATATCGCCACCATCGGCATCACCAATCACGCCCAGGAGCAATTGGGCGATGTGGTTTTTGTGGAATTGCCAGCCGTCGGCAAGAAGGTTGCCAAGGGCGGGGATGCCGCCGTCGTTGAAAGCGTGAAAGCCGCCAGCGAAGTCTATGCCCCCGTCACTGGCGAAGTTGTCGCCGTCAACAAGGAACTCGAAGGCGATCCCGCCCTCGTCAATCGCGGAGCTGAAGGCGATGGCTGGTTCATGAAAGTGAAAATCTCCAATCCAGCCGAGCTCAATGAGCTGATGGACAAGGCCGCCTATGATAAATTTGTTGCAAGTCTCTGAGGAGTTCATTGATGTCCCGTGCCAGCCTTGCCGATCTCGAACCCGGTGCCAATTTCATCCGCCGCCATATCGGCCCGAGCGATACCGAAACCGCCGACATGCTGCGTGAAGTCGGCGCCAAGTCGCTTGAGGATTTCATTGCCAGGGTGGTGCCGAAGGAAATCCGCATGGCGCGGCCCCTTGATTTGCCAAAGGCCAAGGCGGAGCGCACCGCGCTGTCCTATTTGCGCAAGATGGCGGACCGCAATGAGGTGTTCACCTCGATGATCGGCATGGGCTACTACGGCACCGTCACGCCAAAGGTCATCCTGCGCAACGTGCTGGAAAATCCCGGCTGGTACACCGCCTACACGCCCTACCAGGCCGAAGTGAGCCAGGGCCGCCTTGAAGCCCTTCTCAATTTCCAGCAGGTGATCGTCGATCTCACGGGCCTTGAACTCGCCAATGCTTCGCTCCTCGATGAGGCAACCGCTGCCGCCGAGGCCATGGCCATGGCGAAGCGCCTGGTGAAGACAACGGCAAACACCTTCTTCGTTGACCGCGACACCCATCCGCAAACCATCGGCGTTATCCAGACCCGGGCCCGCGCCTTTGGCTATGACATCGTCATTGGCGATCCCGCCAAGGATTTGAGGCCGGAAACGGTCTTTGCGGCGCTCCTATCCTATCCCGGCTCCTCCGGCGAAGTGCGCGATTACCGGGGCGTGATTGACAAGCTCCACGGCGCCGGCGCCATGACCATCATGGCAACCGATCTGCTGGCGCTGGCGCTTCTCACCTCGCCGGGCGAACTGGGGGCCGACATTGCCGTGGGCTCGGCCCAGCGCTTCGGCGTGCCCATGGGTTATGGCGGGCCTCATGCGGCCTTCTTCGCCACCCGCGAAGAGTTCAAGCGCGCCATGCCGGGCCGCATTATCGGCGTGTCCATTGACGCCCAAGGCCACCGCGCGCTGCGCATGGCCATGCAAACCCGCGAACAGCATATCAGGCGCGAGAAGGCCACCAGCAATATCTGCACCGCGCAGGTCCTGCTCTCCATCATCGCCTCCATGTTCGCCGTCTACAACGGTCCCGAGGGCATCCGCAGAATGGCGGCGCGCACCCATCGCCTTGCCGAAATTTTTGCCAGCGCCGTCACGTCATTTGGCTATGAAGTCGCCACCAAATCCTTCTTCGATACGGTGACCATTCACGCCCCCGGCCGCGCCTACGCCCTGTTTGCCCGCGCCAAGGAAAAGCGCATCAACCTGCGCTATGTCGATGCCGATCATCTCGGCATCAGCTTTGACCAGTCAACGCGCCGCGAAGAACTGGCGCGTCTTCTCAGCGTCTTCAAAACCGATGCGGCAGAACGCGCGGATATCGATGCCCTCGACAAGAACACCAAGGAAACCATTCCAAAATCTCTGCAGCGCACCTCAAGTTACCTCACCCATCCGGTCTTCGAGATGTATCATTCCGAAACCGAAATGTTGAGGTATCTCCGCCACTTGCAGGCAAAAGATGTAGCATTGGATCAAGCGATGATTGCGCTTGGCTCCTGCACCATGAAACTCAACGCCACCACCGAGATGATTCCGGTGACCTGGCGCAATTTTTCGCTGCTCCATCCCTTTGCACCCCTTGAACAGACGCAAGGCTATCAGCAGCTCTTTGAAGAACTGGAAGCCATGCTGGCGGAAATTACCGGCTTTGATGCCGTGTCATTGCAACCCAATGCCGGCAGCCAGGGCGAATATGCGGGCCTGCTGGCCATCCGCGGCTACCATGCCTCACGTGGTGAATCTCATCGCGATATTTGCCTCATTCCCATCTCCGCCCATGGCACGAACCCCGCCTCATCGGTGATGGCCGGATTCAAGGTTGTGGTGGTGGCCTGCGATGAGCAGGGCAATGTCGATCTGGCCGATCTCAAGGCCAAGGCGGAAGAGCACAAAAACGATCTCGCCGCCCTGATGATCACCTATCCCTCCACCCACGGCGTCTTCGAAACCGCCGTGAAGGATATCTGCGCGGTGATCCATTCCCATGGCGGCCAGGTCTATTTGGATGGCGCCAATCTCAACGCGCAGGTGGGCGTGGTGCGCCCCGCTGAACTCGGCGCCGATGTCTGCCACATGAACCTGCACAAGACCTTCTGCATCCCCCATGGCGGCGGCGGACCGGGCATGGGTCCCATCGGCGTGAGAGCCCACCTCGCCCCCTTCCTGCCGGGCCACAGCGTGGTGGATGGCGTGAATCCTGCCGCTGGCCGCGATCAATCGCAGGGTGCCGTTTCGGCCGCCCCTTGGGGCTCCGCCTCGATCCTGCCGATCTCCTGGACCTACATCGCCATGATGGGCGGCGAGGGCCTGCGCAAGGCCACGATTGTCGCAATCCTCAATGCCAACTACATGGCCAAGCGCCTTAACCCCCATTTTCCGGTGCTCTACACCGGGCCGGGCGGTTTTGTGGCCCATGAATGCATCATTGATCTACGCTGGCTGAAGGAACGCACCGGCCTCGGCGTGGAAGATGTGGCCAAGCGCCTGGTGGACTATGGCTTCCATGCCCCCACCATGTCTTTTCCCGTCGTCGATACCCTGATGATCGAGCCTACCGAATCCGAATGCAAGCGCGAGCTTGACCGTTTCTGCGATGCCATGATCGAAATCCGCAAGGAGATCGCCGAAGTGGAGGAGGGCCGGGCCGACAAGCTCGACAACGTCCTGAAAAACGCCCCCCACACCCATCGTTTGCTGCTCGGCGACTGGAAGCATCCCTATTCCAAGGAAAAAGCCTTCTTCCCGCTCAAGGGCTACGCCAATGACAAGTATTGGCCCCCCGTGGCCCGCGTCGACAACGTCTACGGCGACCGCAACCTCGTCTGCACCTGCCCGCCCATGGCGAATTATATGGAAGCGGCTGAATAAACAAAAACTCCGGCGCGAGGGCCGGAGTTTTCAATTCACTATATAAGATCGTTTAATTCAGCCGGCTCTTCACCGCGGCGATTGACTCGTCAATGAGCTTTCCGCCCTTGGCGCCCTGAACCGCTTCGCCAACCAGCTTGGAGGCGGCGGCGATGGCGGCTTCGGTTGCGGTGGTGCGCACTTCCTTGATGGCCGCGGCTTCGGCTTGCGCGATTTTCTGGGCTGCCTGCTTGGTGCGGCGCTCGATGGTTTCAGCCAGCTTCTTGCGGGTTTCAACCCCGTAGGATTCGGCTTCCACCTTGGCCTGGGCCACGATGTTGGCCGCATCCTTTTCGGCCTCCGCGCGCTTCTTCTGGTACTCGGCCAAAAGCGCCTGGGCTTCCTCGCGGAGCTTCCGCGCTTCCGTCAGTTCCTTGCTGATCTTATCGGCCCGCTCGTCCAGCATCTTGGCAAGCATGGCCGGCACTTTGAGATAAATGCCAAGCCCTACGAAAAGCACAAAGGCAACGGCAACCCAGGTTTCAGCTTGATGCAGCATGGCTTGCTCCTATTTGCCCAGCGACTTGGATACGGCGGCGGTGGCCGCGGCTTTGGTGATCTTGCTGCCCGTCAATTGCTGGACAATGTCGCTGGCGATATCGGCGGCCATTGCTGAAATATCCTCCAGCGCCTTGTCACGTGAGGCGGCAACCTTCTTTTCAGCCGTTGCAATCTTGGCGCCCAAGGCCGCATCCAGCTTGGCCCGCTCCGCTTCAATTTCAACATTGAGCTTGTTGCGGTTTTCAATTGCTATGGCCTGGGCCTTCGCCTTGGCGTCAGCCAGGGCAGCCTCATAGGACCGCACCGCATTTTCGGTTTCGTCCTTGAGGTTCTTGGCTTTCGCCAGGTCACCGTCAATGGTTGACTTGCGAAGCGCTATCACCCCGCCCGTGCGGGGGATAGCCACGCGCGAGATGACGAAATAGAGCGCCAGGAAGGTGACAGCGAGCCAGAAAAGCTGTGGCGGCCAGGTGGACATATCAAGCTGCGGCATGGGCAGGCCCTATGAAAGATAGTGAACGGCGCCACACCATGCAGCGCCGGTCAGAGGTCAATGTCCGGTATCAGCCGAACAGAATGAGCATGGCAACGGCAAAGCCGATGAGGCCCGTGGCTTCGGCGAAGGCAAAGCCCAGGAACAGGGTGCCGCGCTGGCTGGCGGCGGCGGCCGGATTGCGCAAGGCGCCTGCCAGGTAGTTGCCGAAAATTGTGCCGATACCAACGCCAGCGCCACCGAGGGCAATAGCTGCAATACCTGCACCGATCATCTTTGCTGCTTCAACGTCCATTTTTTTCTCCTGTGGAATGGAT
>DATLDM010000059.1:0-142934 GCA_035525875.1 Aestuariivirga sp. | reverse complement strand
GCTGAGGCGTCCGGCATTGACAAGCCCGTCGGGCGGCGGCGGGGGAACGGCGGCGGGCCGGAGTATTGGCACCAGGGTATCGTAGGGGAAGACATGGATGCGTGGCGGATGCTTCGCGTACTTGACGCGGTGCTGGCGCAGTCCCGGGAAATCTTTCCGCGTATCGTAGAGCTGGAAGGCGGGGAGCCTGCTCCCGCCGCCCTTTCCAATGATCTGCCCCTTGGGCATGGCGCGCGAAGGCGCCACCTTCACCACCAATCCCCGCGCCGCAATGATGATAAGACGGCGCACGGCGGATTCGGCGGGCCGGAGGACGCGCAGCACGGCGCTATGGAGAGGCTTGGGAATCCGCGAAACCGTGGCGTCGCCTAGCATGGCGAAAAGCACTTCAATGATGCCTTTCAGGGCTTCGCTGTTGCGTTTGATGGCCAAGTCCCAGTCCATGTGCTTCTTACCTCAAGAACAAAACAGGAACACATATGGCATGCTAGGAATATAGTGTCAAGTGTTCTTATGGCCGTCCGAATATTTTGAACTTATTTTTAGCAGCCATTGTAACCAAGCATTTGCCAGAAAAGGGCCATGATGCGTCATTAGGAGCCGGGCCATGGTTTTGAATGTGACGGAACAATATCGTCACAAAGCCGTTATAATTCAAATGTTTCCGTGAAAGTGAGCCCCATGAACCGCATTTTCCTGGCCACCGCCTTCTCCAGCGCCCTCTTGATGTCGACGGCCCAGGCGGCTCCCACCAAGTTTTTCGACAATCTTTCCGGAAGCTGGTCCGGCTCAGGCAAGGCCTATGTGACCAAGTACGGCGATATATCAGCCAATTGCCGGGTGGCGATCACCGGCGCGGAAACCAAGGTGGCCATGAATGGCAGTTGCGGCATGCTTGTATTCCGCCAGGCGCTTGGGCTCTCCATAAGGAATGCTGGCGGCAACCGCTATGTCGGCACTTACACCGGCTCAAAGACCGGCCCCGCCCAGCTTGAGGGAACCCTTCGCGGCGACCGCCTGGTGATGACCATAAGATGGGGCGGGCTGGTGAATGGCGACCGGACGGCCCAGATGGTGCTGGTGCGCACCGGGCCAAACTCCTTCGCCCAGACAGTCCATGATACAGTTGAAGGAAAAAAGCGCAGCACTTCAAACTTTGCCTTCGTGCGCCGCTGATCATACAGCCGGTTTCCAGCCGTAAGAAATTTTTCAAAGTTCACGACTTTTTAATTGTTGATGGGTGGCAGTGATCGCCATCGGCAGTGGCCTATTGCGGGCCTAAAATTTCGCATTGAAGTATCGCTTTGCCATTGAAGCGTAAATTCGCAACAAACCAGGGAGCACGCAATTTCCCTCATGTCTCTCTGGTGCCACAGACGTCTTCGGCAAGTTATGGTAGCATGTGTTCTTGAATCCATACCTGAGGGGTTGACCTATGACGAAGATGATAAAATTGCTTGGCGCTGTGGCAGCAGTGGCGATGTTTGCGGGTGCCGCACAGGCAGCTGACATGGAAGTCGCTCCTGATGCTCCAAGCTGGAGCGGCCCTTATATTGGTGTGGTCGGCGGTTATGGTTGGGGCGATACGGAGTCCTCCAGTGATATTATGAGTGACGACATCGTCCCCGTAGTCCTCTTGACTGTAGACAATTCAATCGATGTTGAAGGCTTCCTGATAGGCGGCCAGCTCGGCTATGACTTTGACTTGGGCAATGGCTTTGTCCTTGGCGTTGCGGGCGATATGTCCTGGTCGGACCTTAGCGGCGAAGATTGCGTTGAAATTGGCGGCTGCACCGGCGCGGCCAGCGATAGCTACGCCGATGTCAACGTTAACTGGCTCGCGACAATTCGCGGCAGGGCGGGATTTGCCACCGGTTCGCTGTTGATTTATGGCACGGGCGGCCTGGCAATTGCCGACGCCGAGACGAGCATCACCAATGTTGACGGACTCGGTGATCCCACCCGCAGCGACAGCAGCACGCACTTCGGCTGGGTGATTGGCGCCGGCGCGGAATTCATGGTGACCGAAAACATGTCGCTTGGCGCCGAATATCTCCACGTTGACCTGGGAAGCGAAGACTATACATTCAACGGCCCCGGGGAAGATATTGAGTCAGAAGCCGATCTCACGGCTGATATCGTAAGGGCTTCTATGAACCTCCGATTCTAGGATTTCCTCTCTCTTGCTTGAAAAGCCCAGCCATCCGGTTGGGCTTTTTGATTTTTGAGGACTGGCTGCTGCGCTCCTAAACGAACGAATTCCGCATGCCGTTAGCGAAGGCATGCCCACTCCAATCACTTTCTCGGCATCTGGCTCCTCCTTTTTTCAGGTCAACACCTTTATATCGCCCGATTCAAAAAGCCGGGCAGGTCAATCTGGCCATGAGAGTCTGCGGTCAACGGTTGGCAAAAAAACGATTTCCTGAATCAATCCATTAATTTAGCCAGCGAGCGGTCAAATTGGCAGGGCTGGACTCGATTGCCCGGCCGAGCCTGAGCGGTCTCTTATCGGAAATAAAAATCCCGCCGCCTGTGCCATTAGAGTCACACGCCTTGTCGGCAACCTATGATAGCTTGTGTCCTCGAGTCTTTTATACCGGAGGGGTTGACCTATGACGAAGATGATTAAATTGCTTAGCGCCGCTGCAGCAGTGGCGATGTTTGCGGGTGCCGCACAGGCGGCTGACATGGAAGTCGCTCCTGATGCTCCAAGCTGGAGCGGCGCTTACATCGGCGTGGTCGGCGGCTACGGCTGGGGCGACGCGGATTTTTCATCTAATGTGGACCCAGATGATGGTTCAATCGATGTCGAAGGCTTTCTTTTGGGTGGCCAACTCGGCTATGACTTTGACCTGGGCAATGGTTTTGTCCTTGGTGTTGTGGGAGATATGTCCTGGTCAGACATGGATGGCGATACCTGTATTGAAGGCGGTATCCCTGGCGTTTGCGATGGCACGCCCGACGATAGCTACGTCGAGGCCGATATCGGTTGGCTTGGCACTATTCGGGCCCGCGCGGGATTTGCCACCGGTTCGATGCTGATCTACGGAACGGGCGGTTTGGCTATCGCCGACGTCGAGGCTACCGTAACTAATATCGCTGGGCTTGGCGACAACTACAGCGACAGCAATACGCAAATCGGCTGGGTGATCGGGGCGGGTGCGGAGTTCATGATTACTGAAAACATGACGATTGGTGCGGAATATCTGTACGCTGATCTAGGAAGCGAAGATTTTGAGTTTGGGGCCTCGGGTATAGAAGCCGAAAGCGATCTTACTGTCAACATCGTGCGGGCTTCCTTGAATCTCCGCTTCTAGGATTTCCTCTCCCCTGCTTGAAAAGCCCAACCATCCGGTTGGGCTTTTTGCTTTTGAAAGCCGAGGGCCGTATTCCTAGATCATCCAGCCTACCAGAAGATCATCAGCACCGAGGCGGCCAGCGCCAGCGCCATGACGCCGTTGAATATGCGCGCCGAGCGCTCATCGCGTAGCAGCCCTTGCATGGAAGCGCCGAGCACCAGCCAGACAAAGCCGCTGGGAAGCGCCACCGTGAAGAACAATCCGGCAAACACCAGCGCCTGCACTAACTGGCTGCCTGCATCGGGCTGCAGATAGGTCCCGGCGGCGCCGACGGCGACAAGCCAGCCCTTCGGGTTCACCCACTGGAAAAACGCCGCACCGAAAAATCCCACCGGCTGTGTTGCCCCGGCCTCACCCGCGCCCCCCGCATTGGCAATCTTCCAGGCAAGCCACAGCAGGAAAGCCGCCCCGCACCAGTTCATCACGCGCAGGATTTCCGGATGGCCGAGAATAAGCTGGCCAAGGCCAAGCGCCGCCGTGAACAGCAGCGACGCCATGCCAGCAGCTGCCCCCACCACGCACGGCAACCCCCGCACAATCCCCGCCGCCGAGCCGGTCGCCGTGATCATCACATTGCTCGGCCCCGGCGTAATCGCCGCAACCAGCGAGAAGATGAGGAAGGGAAGAGTTTGTTCGAGGGTCATTGAGTGACTGTATCTTGTTTCACGTCGCCTGGTTTGGAACTATGATCATCCTAAGGGAGCACTTTTAATCGTCTTTTCTGTCGCTCTGGGAACGCTTTCCGAGATTGGCTTCGCGGTACGTAAGAAGCAAGAATGAATTGTTCTTGCGCAAGTTTTTTTCATCCTCGTCCGCTGGCAATCCGCTCAATGACTTTGCGCCAGCTCAGACGACGCGCACTTCAAGATCGCCGATGCCGTCGATATACCCCTGCAGTTTGTCGCCGCGGTTGACCGCCCCCACGCCCGATGGCGTTCCCGATAAAATAAGGTCGCCTGGCTTCAGCGTGAAGAGCCCGGAGAGATAGCTGATCATTTCCGGCACCTTCCAGATCATCTGGTTGAGATCGCCGGTCTGCTTGCGCTGGCCGTTCACATCCAGCCAGATCGCACCCTTGGACGGGTGGCCAATCTCGCTGGCCGGCACCAGGGCGCTGCAGGGGGCCGAAGCTTCGAAGGCCTTGCCGACTTCCCACGGCCGGCCCAGATCCTTGGCCTTTCCCTGCAGGTCGCGGCGCGTCATGTCGAGGGCGACGCCGTAGCCGTAAACGCAGTCCATGGCCTTTTCGAGCGGAATGTCGTTGCCGCCGCTTTTCAGCGCAACAATCATTTCGATTTCATGGTGAACATCCTTTGAGGCGGTCGGATAGGGAAACGCGCCGTCGAGAACTAGATTATCGGGATTCTTCTGGAAGAAAAACGGCGGATCGCGATCCGGATCACCGCCCATTTCCACGGTGTGGGCGGCATAGTTCCGCCCCACGCAGTAAATGCGGTGCACGGGGAATGCCGCTTTGGACCCCTTCACGGGAACAAAGGCCTGGGCGGGTTGGGCAATCACGAAGTCCATGGGAAAATTTATCCTTGATAAGATGATGGGTCAGTTGCGTGAGCCCCAGCGCCGAGCGGCCCATGAGAACCCCCAGCGGCACGCCAAATGCCGATGGCGCTTCCGCCCAGCGGCAGAATAGTCCTCAAACCCCGCGCCGCAATCGCCTTGCCTTCATCGCCTCGCTGGCTTCCGGCGTGCCGTCGTGGAACGAGCCGAACCACTTGTCGAGCGGCACCATGCCATCGGAGTAATTCACTTCGAAATATTTGTGGTGCAGGTAGTGGGCAAAGTAGGACGCGTCCATGCTCACATTCTCGCCCACTACCACCCGGTGAAATCCCGTATGCCCCTGCGCCGGAGCCAAGCCCAGGCGCGAGGCGAGATTGATCATGTGGATGGGGTGCGCCGGGATAAGGAAGAACAGCGCGATCGTGGAGAAATAGATCACATGCTCAATGGGGTGCATGGAAAGGCCCGACCACGGCCCCGGATTGGTGTTGCGGTGATGCAGCTTGTGCGCCACCGCATAGAGCGGCGGCCAGTGCAGCAGGCGGTGCGCGCAGTAAAATCCCACCTCGTGGATAAAGGGCACCAGAAAGAAAAGTGCTACGAAGCCAACCGGATGTTCCGCGTAGCTGATCATGGGGGCCACGTTGTTGGCATAGGCCCAGAGCAGCAGCACTTCATAGGCGGTCCATATCGGCACGCCGCTCGCAAGCGTGTAAAACATGTTGTCGTAGGTCTGGTTTTTGAACAGGAAGGCCGCGGACTCCTTCGGCCACTGCCGGTTGTATTTGAAGCTGGTGCCCTGCTTGCGCCAGACATAGAGCCACAGGTGCCAGGCCCCGTAGACCAGGAGGGCCAGCACGATGTTGCGGAGCAGGATCAGCCCCGCCCAAGCGAAGGAAAAAGTCTTGAGTGTATCAAGCGGCGGCGTCAGATACATCCAGATCAGGATTGCAGCCGCGGCATATAAAACATTCCACGGCCACAGATAGCCGGGAAAGCCAAAGAACCATTTGAAAAGCGCCTGGGGCCGTGGCGGCCAATCAAAGGCCGGCCCATAGCTCACCGGTTCCTTCGGCGTCCAGAACCCGCGTGAATCTTCTTTTCCAAATCGTGAATCATCCATGGCCAACTCCCACTGCTGCAACCCCGTGGGGCGCGCATCGTGCTATCTATCTGCTTCACCGGGTGACGGCGTGTACACGGTGGCGAGGATGCGGCTGAGCAGCCCTTGTTCACTCGCCTTGCCCTTGTTCTGCTTGGAGAGTTCAACCAGCAGGGCCGAAGTGGCGTCCAGCCGGCCGGCGACCATCGCGGCGACACGGCGCGCCAAACCCGGTTCACTTTCCAGGAGCTTGTTGGCATCGCGGATCACCCGCACTTTGGTTTCCCGCTCGGCGCGGACCGTGGCGCTGTTCCGGATGCCCAGCAGCACCGACATCTCTCCTACCAAGGTGCCCGGCTGGGAGATGGTGGCAATGTTGACGCCGTCGCGAACCACGACGAGCTTGCCGCTCAGGAGAATGAAAAGATCGCCGCCGCCCTCGCCCTGGACGAGAAGCACCTCATCGTCGGCAAGGGTGCGGGTTGGCCGTGATGCAGTCAACGCCAGGAGGTTCGTCATGATGGGTTCCCCTTATCGGTTGAAGGGAGCGTAACCGCTTGTCTGCCGCGAAGCAACCCCGTGAGGGTTTCATTAACCCTGCGAATAGAAGATGTGGCGCCCGATCTTGGTAAGGCGATGCATCGACTTGGACCAGTACGGATCAACATAATCCGCGTGGTAATGGGTGGCTGCGGCACCAATCCGCGGTTTGCTGTCGTTGGCAAGCGCAAGCGTTGTCACCGTCAGGGCCGTTTCCCAGGCGCGGTCAATTTGCGCGAGATTGGGCTGGCCGTCGCAGGCAAATGAAAACTGGCAGCCGGTCAGGCGGCTTGCCCCCTGATAGACCACGCCGCAAATGGACGACGGATAATGCTCCGTCTTGGCCCGGTTGAGGATGACCGTGGCGACCGCAAGCTGCCCCAGCTCCGATTCCGAGCGGGCCTCGAAATAGACCGCCTGGGCCAGGCAGCTTTTTGCTACGGTATGCGGGTCAAACATGGTTTTGAACGTGTGCTTCCAGGCGGTAAACCTGGCGGCGACATCGGCGCGGGCGGCTGCGGGTGGCAGGGCCCCATTGTTTTGGACCTCCGCCACCGCTTCTGCCGACGCTCTAAACTTGGAATCGTTGCGGGCCTCTGCGGCACCTGTCAGCGCAACACTCAACATCAAAGCAAGGATCTTTACATTCATTGTCAAATCTCCCTTTTCCGTCGTCCCGGGGAGGAGATTCGCGCCTGGCGGCTTGCAAACCGCTTAAGCCGCTTGCTTAGAATTTTATGAAAGCCCTGCTAAATTTGTTAACCATGAACAAAGCGTTTCCGCCCGTTTCAAGCTGACCTGCGCCAGGGAAGGAGCATCGAGACGCGGGCCTTGTAGCGGCGGTAATCATCGCCGAAAAAGCTGATCAGGTCGCGCTCTTCCAGGAAAATGCCGACGAAAATATACGCCGTGGTAACGAATGCAAACAGCAGGTGCCCTTGGGTCATCGCCGGCGTAGCCCAGAAGGCAACGATGAAGCCGAGATAAAGTGGATGGCGCACGAACTTGTAGAATAGCGGGGTGCGGAAACGCTGGACGGGCATTGGCTTGCCGGTGAGATTGTTGGCGACCTGGTGCAGCCCGAACAATTCGAAGTGGTTGATCAGGAAGGTGCTCGACAATACTGTGAGCCAGCCCACGAACGACAGTGCCATGAGTCCCATGGCGATCTGCGGCTGGTCGATATGCCAGACGACCGTGGGCAGCGGACGCCACTGCCAGAAGAGCAAAATGAGCAGAAGGCTGGCAAGCATTACGTAGGTACTGCGTTCAATCGATTTCGGGACATATTGCGTGAACCACGTCTTGAATGGCTGGCGCGCCATCACACTGTGCTGGATGGCGAAGGCCGACATCAGGAGGAGGTTGACGAAGATGGCTTCCATCGCGGACACGGCCGTTCCGCTATCGATCGTCTTGGGCACCACCAGCCCTGTGACGAAGCCGACGGCGTAAAGAAACGTGACGAAAAATACCGCGTAGGCAGCCAGTCCGTAGAGAAATGCAATAAAACGGCCCATGGAAGTCTCCTCAGTTAAATGTAATGCAAGTGAACAGTGGCCCGCCTGACGATGGCTCTTATCCTAAAGACAATTTGGCGAAACGCGTTACTGCGATGCAGGCTTGCCTGGCCGCGGTAGTAATCGAAATCTATCGAGCCATCGAGATGGCGGTGGATATCCTGATCGTCGGCAGTCATGGGGCTCTCCATCTGGGGGGATCGCGTTTCTCGCGACCACCGGCTGCAGACTGCCCGCCTCCCGGCAAAAAGACTTTGCGCCCACCTTGAAAATACCTTCAAAATTCGTCCAAACCGTCATAAACGTGCCTGCGTCTGTCCTTCCGTGGAGAACCGGCGTGCTGATGCGCTTCGACAGGTATGAACTTGACACCGACAAGCGTGAGCTCCGTCGCGGGGCCGAGCTTGTCTCCATCGGCCCCCAGGTCTTCGATCTGCTCGTCTTCCTGGTGCGCAACCGCGCGCACGTTGTCAGCAAGGACGACCTGATCGCCGACGTCTGGGGCGGGCGCACGGTCTCCGACTCCACGCTGACCAGCCATATCAATGCGGTGCGCAAGGCGGTGGGCGATAGCGGCGAAGAGCAGCGCCTGATCCGCACGATTGCACGCAAGGGAATCCGCTTTGTGGGAGAGCTGTCGGATGATGCGCCGCGCGCCGAAACGCAAGTGATTGCGCAAGGCCTGCGCCAGGAGGTTCATTTCTGCAACGCGGGGGATGGCGCGCGCATTGCCTATGCCGCGGTGGGGCACGGCCCGCCGCTGGTAAAAACCGCCAACTGGCTCAACCATCTCGAATTCGACTGGGAAAGCCCAATCTGGAGCCATCTCCTCCGCGCCCTTGCGTCCGATCATCAGCTCATCAGATATGATGCGCGCGGCAACGGCCTGTCCGACTGGGACGTGGAGGAATTCTCGCTGCAGGCTTTTGTCGCCGACCTCGAATGCGTGGTCGGGGCCATGGGCTTGAAACGGTTTGCCCTCTACGGAATGTCGCAGGGCTGCGCCGTGGCCGTTGCCTATAGCCTGCTTCACCCGGAGAAAGTCAGCCACCTCATCCTCTACGGCGGTTTCATAAAAGGAAAACGCCGCCGCGGTTCACCCCAAGACATCGAACAGGCCGACGCGCTGCTCACCCTCATGCGGCAGGGCTGGGGCCAGGAGAATCCCGCCTTCCGGCAAATCTTTACTTCGCTGTTCATTCCGGACGGGACGTCCGAACAGATGCAGTGGTGGAATGACCTGCAGCGCAAAACCACCTCGCCGGAAAACGCCGTGCGCCTGCGCCGCGCCGTAGACGATATCGACATCTCCGACATGCTGTCGCGGGTGAGCGTTCCCACCCTTGTCATGCATTGCCGTGACGATGCGGTGCAGCCCTTTGAGGAGGGCAGGCGTCTCGCGGCAGGCATTCCCGGTGCCCGCTTTGTGGCGCTGGCAGGGCGCAATCACGTTATTCTGGAAGGTGATCCCTCGTGGAGCCGGTTCCTTGCAGAAATACGGAGTTTTCTTGCGCAATGAACGCCGGGCAGGGTGGGAACCAACAGGGGCTTTCTTGCATTAGGTTAATGATTTATATCCCCGCTTTTTGGGTTTCATGGAGATGTCATGCTGAAGATGATGCGACTGGGTTTTTTTGCGGCGGCGCTGGTGGCGGCGGTGCCGCTGGGGCAGGCTTTGGCCCGGGTTGGCGAGCCCTATGGAACCTGGTCGATGGGCAAGGTGACGATAAAGGTAAGTGAGTGCGGCGGCAGGCTTTGCGGCACCATTGTTGCCCTCAAGGAGCCAATCAGCAAGATCGATGGCAAGCCCAAGGTTGACCGCGAAAACCCCGATGCTTCAAAGCGCAAGCGCCCGCTCATCGGGCTGGGCGTTCTCATTGGCATGAAACCGGCGGGCGACGGCAAATGGCAGGGCGCCATCTACAATCCCGATGATGGAAATACCTATAGTGCCAGCATCAGGGTTGACGGCAACACGCTGAAGGTCAAGGGCTGTGTGGCCGGCATTTTGTGCAAGAGCAACAACTTCGTGCGCATCGATTAGATCGTGCGGCGATGAGCACCATCGAGAGAGCAATCGAAATTGCCGCGCGCGCCCACGCCGGACAATTTGATCCGGCCGGAGAACCTTACATTCTCCATCCCCTGCGCATGATGCTGACGCTCCACTCGCCGGAGTCACGGATTGCCGCCATTCTCCACGATGTCGTGGAGAAGGCTGACGATTGGACCCTTGAGCGCCTTCGCCTGGAGGGGTTCAGCGCCGATGTCCTTGAGGCGGTCGAAGCCTTGACAAAAACCCCCGGCGAGACGTTTGAGGATCTGGTCAAACGGGCCGGCCGGAACAAGATCGGCCGCCTGGTTAAAGTCGCTGACATCGAGGATCACCTGCAGCATTTTCCGATGGGAAAAAACAGCAGCAAATATCCGCAAGCTTTAATGATGCTGCAAAGCGGTGCGGGCCTGTGACTGGCATCATGCGTTAGCGCCTCAATGCGTGACGTGGGCGAGGCGCCGTTCCAGGCCGCGCGACCATTTCGTCAGCGGAAAGCAGATGGCAAAATAAATCAGCGCCACGAGTCCGTAGATCACAAAGGGCTGGAAGGTGGCGTTGGTCAGGATTTGCGCCGTCTTGGTCAGTTCGTGGTAGCCGACGATTGAGGCAAGGGCGGTGCTTTTTACCAGCTGCACGAGAAAGCCCACAGTGGGCGGAATGGCCATGCGCGTGGCTTGCGGAAAGATCACCAGGCGCAGTTGCGAGAGATAATGCAGCCCCAGGCTGGCGCTTCCGTCCCACTGGCCGCGCGGGATTGCCTCCACGCTGCCGCGCCAGATGTCGGTGAGAAAGGCGCTGGAATAGAGCGTCAGGCAGACGGCGGCGGCAAGCCAGGCTGAAACATCAATCCCCAGCTTGGGCAGGCCGAAATAGACCAGAAACAATTGCAGCAGCAGCGGCGTGCTTTGGAAGAGCTCGACATAGAGCATCACCGCGGTGCGCCCCCATTTGTTGCGGCCAATGCGGACCAGCAGCAGGGTCAGGCCGACAATGCCGCCGCCCACAAAGGCGATGGCCGACAGCAGCAAGGTCCAGCGCGCCGCCAGCAGCAGGTTCCGCACCAGGTCCCACAAGGTGAAATCGGTCATCGTACCCGCCCTGCGAAAAGCTGCCGTCCGGCCAGCGCCAGCATGCGGCGCATCAGAACCGCCAGCACCAGATAAATCAGGGTGATCACCAGATAGGTTTCGAAGGAGCGGAAATTGCGCGACTGGATATAGTCGGCGACATGGGTGAGATCGACCACGGCGATCTGCGAAACCACGGCGGATTCAAGCATCGTGATGGTGATTTGCCCAACCAGCGCCGGATAAACATTGGCAAGCGCCTGCGGCAGGACGATGAAGCCGAAGATCAGCAGCGGGTTCAGGCCCATGCTGCGGCCCGCCTCGCTTTGCCCCGGCGGCACCGCTTCCAGCCCGGCGCGCAGGATCTCGATGGCATAGGCGGTGAGGTTGATGGTCATCGCCAGTGCCGCTGCCTGCAGCGCGCTGAGGCGAAGCCCGATGCTGGGCAAGCCGAAGAACAGGAAAAACATCTGCACGATAAAGGGCGTATTGCGGATCAGTTCGACATAACCCGCAATCGCCCGCCGCAGCCACAGGTGCCTGCTCCGGAAGGCGCAGGCGCCGGCAATTCCCAAGGCAATTCCAAATAGCGAAGCTACGGCGGTCAAGCCAAGCGTGACCGCCGTACCTTCGAGAAACAAACCCAGATATTGGAGCAGGGCTCCAAAATCGAGCTCATAGCCCATGATGGACTCAGAGTTCCGGCGGCAGCGGAATGAACAGCCACTTCTTCGAAATGGCGTCCAGCGTTCCATCCTTCTTCATGGTGGCCAGCGCCTCGTCGATCTTGGCCAGCAGCCGGTCTTCGCCCTTGTTGATCGCCATGGCGGAGGGTGAATTGAGGAGCTGGAATTTCGATTCCGGTTCAATGTCGGGTTGCTTGGCAAGAACCGCCGCACCCACGTCGTTGCCAACCACCATGAGCTGGACCTGCCCTGACAGAAACGCCGAGATCACGCCGTTGTAGTCGTTGAAGCGCTGGATGTCGGTGCCCGCCGGTGCCACTTCGGTGACCGAGGTGTCTTCCAGCGTGCCGCGGTTGACCGCAACCGATTTTCCCGCCAGATCGGCCGGCCCCTTCACGGCGAGTGCCTTGGGGCCCATCACGTCAATGGAATAGGGCGCATAGGGTGCTGTGAAGGCCACCACCTTCTTGCGTTCGTCGCTCACGCCCACGCTCACCAGCAGGTTGAGCTTGTGTTCGGTGAGCGAGGGGATGCGGTTCTGCCCGGTGATGCCGGTCAGTTCCGGCGTGACGTTCAGCGCTTTCGCCAGGGCGTTGATCACATCGATGTCATAGCCCTGAGACTTGAGGTCGGTGCCGGCCGAGGAGAAGGGCGGAAAGTCCTCGAAAATGCCGACCTTGATCACCCCTGCCTTGGTGATGTCGTCAAGCTCGTCGGCCTGGACAGCGCTAGCGCCCATGAAGCCAAGGGCCAGGGCGAGGCCTGAAACCAGAGCCAGGCGCCGGGTTGAAAATGCGTACATGTGTTCCTCCACTATTGTTTTTCTGCGTCGTAGAACTGAATGAAACGACGGTGGCCTTTTGTAGGCCGGGCGCCGGGGAAGTCAAATTTTATGCGGTTTCCTGCGGGCCGTCACATCTCCGGAATGGCGATGCCCTTTTGCGCGCAGGCGGCGCGCACCGTGTTGCGGAGCAGGCAGGCGATGGTCATGGGGCCGACGCCGCCGGGAACCGGGGTGATCGAACCTGCCACTTTTTCGCAGCTGGCGAAATCGCAGTCGCCCACCAGCTTGCCCTTGCCATCGCGCTCGATGCGGTTGATGCCCACGTCGATGACGCAGGCGCCGGGCTTCAGCCAGTCGCCCTTCACCATTTCAGCCCGGCCCACCGCGGCGATGACCAGATCGGCGCGGCGCACCACCGCCGGCAAATCCTTGGTCTTCGAGTGCGCGATGGTAACCGTGCAGTTTTCCGCCAGCAGCAATTGCGCCACGGGCTTGCCCACAATGTTGGAGCGCCCGATAACCACCGCTTCAAGGCCTGCCAGCGAACCCAGCACATCTTTCGCCAGCATCACCGAGCCTACCGGCGTACAGGGCACCAGCGATTCCTGTCCCGTCGACAGCCGGCCCACATTCACCACGTGAAAGCCGTCCACATCCTTGTCCGGATTGATGGCGCCCAGCACCTTGTCGGAATCAATATGCTTGGGCAGCGGCAACTGCACCAGAATGCCGTGGCAGGCCGGATCCGTATTCAGCTTTTCAACCAATGCCAGCAGTGTCGCTTCCGGCGTTGCCGCATCGAGCCTGTGCTCCCAGCTATTCATGCCGACCTCGACCGTCTGTTTTGCCTTGTTGGCCACGTAAACCTTGCTCGCCGGATCTTCACCCACCAGCACCACCGCCAGCCCCGGCGTCAGCCCGTACTTGGATTTGAGTTCGGCCACGGTTTTCGCCATGCGGCCGCGCAACCCTTCCGCATAGGCTTTGCCGTCAATGATCTTTCCCATCTGGATGTCCTGTTTCTGTGAGCGAGGCGATGAAGGCCTCAATGGTGTGGAGGGGGCCGGTTATTTCAAACGTCTTATTGCGGTCGGTCTGGCCTTTGACAAGATGGAAGGTGGATTTGGAAACCATCATGGCCTTGGCCAGCACCTTGATAACCGCCGCGTTGGCCTGGCCCTTGTCGGGTGCCGCCGTTACTTTGACGCTGAGCGACACGGCTCCGTCGGCCGCCCGGTAAAGCCCGGTGATTTCGTTACACGAAGCCTTGGGGGTAACCCTGACGGCGAGCAGGTTCCGCCTCAGCGGCCCGCTCACAGCAGCAGGGGCGCGGCGTAATAAACGATGAGATAGCGCAGGAATTGCAGGGCGAGCAGCAGCACGATGGGCGAAATATCAATCCCGCCGAGGTCGGGCAGGACCCGGCGGATGGGCCCCAGAAATGGCTCCGTCAGCCGGTGCAGGGCATAGCTGATCTGCCGCACGTAAGGGTTGGAGCCGTTGATGACGTTGAAGCCGATAAGCCAGCTCATGATCACCATGGCCAGGATTATCCAGAAATAGATATCGAGGATAGTGAGGATAAGCCAGAGGAACGGATTTACCATGATGCCTGCGAGGGTTGGTTAAGGTCAACCCAGATGTAAGGCGGAAGGGCCCGAAGCGCAAGGCGCTGCCTTGACGGGGTTGGGGCCTGTCTCTAGAACAGCATCCGGCCGGGGCGGTAGCTCAGTTGGGAGAGCGCGGCGTTCGCAATGCCGAGGTCAGGGGTTCGATCCCCCTTCGCTCCACCAGCCAGTTCTGTGACGGCCGCGTTTTCTCTTATCTGCGAAGCATAGCTCGCTTTTGGGAGGCTTTTCCGCATTCGAGATGGCGACCAAGTCTCTTTACTGGTCTCAGGGCGGGGATCGAATATTAATTTGCTGCTCGTCTCAGGCCACTCCAGGTATTTTCCGAGATTGGGGCTGTAGCGCAGGCGAGACTAGTTCGTCACCGTTAAGAGACGTGTTCGTACTTGGCTTGGTGTGGATTTTTGGCCTACCCGTGGTTAACCGCGGGTGAGATGCATGAGCTCAGTCGAGTGACAGTGCTCGCCTCTGCTCCGTCCAATCAGGGACCAGATCGGTCATTTGAGTGACGGTAATTCCGCGCGGCAAACGACCATTTACTGCGGCGTCGACAATGTCGGGGGCTAGGAGAGCAAGCGTGAGAGTCGACCGAACGCTCCGGGAAGAACGCCCGTGGCGCTTTGCGATATCATTGATTGTAAAGTTTTTGTTGGTGATGAGCTGTTCAAACCAGATTCGCCCCTGGGCAATCCCCGTCAGTAACCTTGATCTGACTTCTGCGCGCATGGGACGACGCGCTGGTCCGTCCTGGGTTGGTCCAATTAATTCCCGTTTTCGGCGCCGCAACTGTTTTGACCAGGGGATCATCAGCTTTGTGTTAGGCTTGGCGGCTTGAGATTCTTCGGATGACGAAGTTGTAGGTTTCAACGTAATATACAATTGACCCTCAAGGACGTCGACACGTTCGATAACGTCGGAGAGTGAGCTGCGATTTGCTCCGGCGTTGGCTGTGGCAGATCCGGTTTGAAGCGCCTTCACGACTTCTCTCTCAATCTCGTGTGCGGGCACTCGGCTTACCAACCCCGCCTTTTCTTTTTGGCCATGATTGAGAACCCAAGACTGATAGTAGCGATAACGGATGCCCGACTTGCTTGCATGAACTGGGACCATGCGATTGCCCTTGCTGTCGAAGAGCATTCCCTGCAGAAGAGCACCCGACTTGTGAGTCACCGTGGACTTTCTGTTGAGTCTGCTGGCAAGCTCAGCCTGCACGGCATCGAAGATCGAGCGGTCAACAATAGCCTCATGTTCGCCGGGGTAGTGAGTTTCATGATGTTGGATCTCACCAATATAGATCCTATTGGAAAGTAGGTGAGACAAAGCGCCTGTGCGAAAGGGTTGGCCACCAATGGATCTTCCATCTCCGTAAAATCTCTGCCGTGACACCATCCCTAAGTCTGCAAGCCTAGCAGCAAGTTTGGGCAGGGACTTCAGATGAAGGTATAGGTCAAAGATTTGCCTGACCTTTTGCGCCTCTTCCGAATTCACCAGTAGCTTGCGGTTAGCCAGGTTATAGCCATGGGGAACAATGCCACCCATCCAGATTCCCTTCTTCTTAGAAGCAGCAACCTTGTCCCTGATCCGCTCGCCAGTGACCTCGCGCTCGAACTGAGCAAAGGACAGAAGGACATTGAGGGTCAGTCTGCCCATGGAGCTGGTGGTGTTGAAGGACTGAGTGACAGAGACGAAGGAGACGTTGTGAGCGTCGAAGAGCTCCACGAGCTTGGCAAAGTCTGTGAGCAACCTAGTCAGCCGGTCCACCTTGTAGACAATGATTACATCCAAAATCTTGGATTTGAGGTCTTCCAAGAGCCGCTGCAGGGCAGGACGCTCCAAGGATCCACCAGAGTAGCCGCCATCATCATAGACTTGCTTGAGACAGCTCCAGCCTTCATGGGCCTGGCTTTTAATATAGGCTTCAGAGGCTTCCCTTTGCGCATCAAGGGAGTTGAACTCTTGATCCAAACCCTGATCTGTTGAGACTCGGGTGTAAATGGCGCAACGGACCTTTTTGAGAGCAGGTCGATCTCCTGTCAAACGGGTTGGAGTCATGCGGAAGCCCCCACTTTGGACTTGGACTTCACACCGAAGAAACGAGGTCCGTTCCAATTAGTGCCTGTGATTGCTTTGGCCACAGCGGAGAGGCTTAGGAAGGTTTTACCGTTCCATCCGTAGCTGCCATCCAGGACTATCACCTGATGAAACGTTCCCTCATATTCTCGGACGAGCTGGGAACCCACTTTCGGCTGCCGGAATTGGACACAGGGCGTTTCCGGCTTGCGATTGGCCTTCAGGTCATCCTCAATTGCCTTGAGATAGGACACATTATTTTTCGTTAGACCGCCACGCTGCTCGACCTGCAAGCTGTAGGCCAAAAGTCGGTAAAGCAGGGATTTGGGAAGATGATCCGGCACCCGGTCCTTCAGGTGCCCACTCCAGATTTTCGCAAGTTCAGCCGCATCGCTGTACTCAAGTATCGTGAGATCGGTATCCAACCGGTCGCCACTCATAGAGCTTTTCTTTCGAAGTTGTGACGATCTTTACCTTCGTCTTTGGTGCTTATGACCTCTAGCCCTAGCTTCTCCGTTTTGAGCCCCTGAACACAATGCCGTTGAGCGCCTGTTTTGCGCCGCAACATTCTAATTATGTCAAATTTAGTCGGTTCGGCAGTCTTGGTAGATTTACGGAATTTCTTGGTCATCGGTGGTCTCCACTAGGGAGCCCCTAATGGCCTCCCTACCACCGCAAGCCCGCCTTTCGGCGGGCTTTCAACAATCATGACGTCATCAGGACTTGCAACACTAATGCTTCCTTTGCGTAGTAAGTCGAGGGGATTGTCTCAAATGAAAAAGGATGAAGTTGGCTTCCAAAATAGCGCTTTTATGGGTTCGATTCCCATCGCCCGCTCCAATTTTTTTGATAGTGAAAAAACCCCTTATTTTATTGACTTTTGGAAGAGACACAGAAGCGGATATGTAGCCTCACTAGTGAGCCGAATATGTAGCGTTTTCGTGAAAACTTTTAGTTGTATAACTGGCACACCACTCTTGCGGCGACCAAGTCCCAACGGTATCTGTGTGCTATGGCCAAACGGTTCAACATCCTATGTCTGAGTGGCGGAGGATATCTTGGTCTCTACACAATTGCGGTTTTAGCCGACCTCGAAAAGGCCAGCGGCAAGCCGATTGCACATAGTTTTGACCTTATGGCTGGTACTTCAATCGGCGGTATAATTGCGCTCGGTTTAGCAGCAGAAGTGCCGGTTGCAAGAATGCAGACGGTGTTTGAAAAAGATGGGCCAAAAATATTCTCCAAGACTCCTGCACCCCAGTCGAAATTTGCAGTTCTAAGAGATCTATCGCGCTCTTTGTTTAGCGCAAAATACAAATCCGAGTTGTTGCGGAAAACAATTGCGAAACTGATAGGGAAGAACACAACTATTGGAGATTTAAAACATCGGGTAATCGTGCCATCCGTAAATCTCACAAAGGGCCAGCCACAAGTTTTCAAGACTCCCCATTTAGAGGCGTACAAAAAAGACCTAAAGCTCAATGCAGTGGATGTCGCATTGGCAACCTCAGCCGCCCCCACTTACTTCCCTGTCGCAGAGATTGGCAACTCACTTTTTGCAGACGGCGGACTTTACGCAAACTCGCCTGATCTGCTCGCAATTCATGAAGCTACGTACTTTCTTAAAAACAAGGAAGATACTATTCATTTGCTGAGTATAGGAACAACTACCTCACAGTTTTCTTTTTCGCATGCCCTCGGCAAAAACCTTGGCAGCTATGAATGGATGAGTGAGCAGCGCTTGGTCAACGTAATGATATCCTCTCAGCAGCTTAGTGTGGATTATATGACGAAGCACCGACTTGGCGATCGTTATCTTCGGCTGGATGCTACTCAATCTAAGGAACAAGAACGATATTTGGCGTTAGACGTAGCTACCGACGACGCCAAGAAGACTATTCTAGGGCTGGCTAGTGCAACATCTCAAGCATACGCCAGTAATCCAATACTACTGGATTTTTTGAGGTACTCAGCGCCAAAACCAACACTCTATAAATAGAATTGGAACTGGCAGGCGGGCTAATGGCAGTTGCATCAAATCTTTTTTATGATTCAAATGACACGCAAAAGCAAACTCTTTACCTCAGGAGTTCCCCTACTGATGAACAGTTTGACGCCCAGCAAGAACGTTGGAATCTCCTCGCTGACTATCTTCAAAGCGAATTGAAGGAGCTAGCGGGCTACAACATTAGCACATGGCTACAAGGTTCATACAAATTTGGAACACAGATCAGGCCTGTAACACCCGAAGAAGAGTTCGACATAGACTTGGGCCTCTATTTTGAATGGGACGACCACCGGGACAAAGGTAACTACAGTCCGAAACAGCTTCGAGATTTTGTGCAAACCTCCTTGAAGAATTATCAAAGACTCAACCCGGATGCAGTGAAAGAAGTAGGTGGGAAGAAAACTCGCTGCTGTAGAATTCGCTATGTACACAATTTTCATATTGATGTGCCTGCATACCATTTGTGGCCCGCAAAGGACAAACGCTCACTTGCAACAGATTTGAAGTGGGAAGACAGTGACCCTCAAGCAATTTATTCTTGGTTTGTGGACTATATAGACGGCGCAATACGGCCGAAGGTGAGACGCCAAATCCAATATATTAAAGCTTGGGCTGCGCTAAAATTCAAAGAAAGCAGCCGTCCCTCGTCTATCCTTCTTACGGTCTTAGTGGCTCAAGCGGTAAATTCAATTGGCGCACCGAATTTGGGTCCCGAAGATGAACTTCTGCGCGATGTCTTGGCGAAAATTGTCACAAGGCTCTCGACTAACTCGGCTGTAAAAAATCCAGTGGACGACTCGGAAAATCTTAATCGGATGGAACGTGAAGATTTTGATGACTTTAAAACTAAGCTAAGCGCTTTTTCTGCTCACGCCAAGTCAGCCTGCGCTACGGATAACATTGCGACCTCTATAGACCATTGGCAACAAGAGTTTGCATACTTGTTCCCAATGCCTGAAATTAGCGAAGAAGTGGTCGAGAACACCCTCCCAACTAAAGTGTTTTTTCCCGAGATTGAAGTTACAGCCCAACCAAGAAATAACCGCTTTGTAAAGCCTTACACCGGACGAAATAAAATTGGGCCCATTCCGAAGGATTGCAGCATTTACTTCCGAATAGTAAATGCAAATGAGTTACCTCCTTATGCCACTGTTCAATGGACTGTGAGAAATGAGGGACGGGAAGCGGAAAATATGAATGACCTTGGCCACGTGGGAACAGCTGCGTTTAGTACAGATGAACGATCCGCATATGTAGGAACTCACTACATGGATTGTGTAATTAGGATCGGAGGTCAAATTGCGGGGGTGAGAAGAGTACCGGTGACAATTACAGGTTCTATTATGCCTAGACGAAATCCTACTCAAAAACCGCACTGGACCAAGTTAAGAAATAGGCGATAGCCATTTTGGATTTGCGATATGATCCGAGTAAAAGTCAGAAAGATACGCGCTCGTTATCAAGAAAAAAAGACCGTTCTCATACACCGCGATTTGGAGAACGGAGCTTTTTGGTATCAAAAGCGGCTTCTTGATCGCATCAAGAATGATGATCGCGCCGGTATAACCTTCGACTGCATATCATGCTTGATGTTTTTGGCCTTTACTTTCGAAGCTGCTCTCAATTTTTTCGGTGAAAAGCTTGATCCCAACTGGGTTACCCACAACAAGGTACGACTGACTTCACGCAACAAAATGAAATCAGTTTTTCGGATGCTCAAGCTCGCATACGATGAGAGCCAAGCCCCGTTTCGCACTATCAAATCTCTTAAGAAAATTCGAGATACTTTTGCACATGGAAAACCTGAATTTTCTCAGAAAGACATTATAGTTTTTTTACACCCAGAGAAGGTAGAGCGGCCATCGGATTTGAAGAAAACTTGGGAGGATTTTTGTGAGGTGGAAAATGTTCTCAAAGTATACGAAGAAATTAGAGCCGTGTTGGACATGATGACAAAAGCCTCGGGTTTGGATGCCTATGAAATGATGACTTCCAATGAGGGCACTTTAACTATCACTGATGAGCAACCGGCATACCAAGGCCGAATTGTGTCTTTACCTATGAAAGGTTGATGCGTTCGGTTAATGCCAAAATACAGAGTGGCAATTGTTTTTAATATCGCAAGCTTCCATGGCACTCAACTCGTGGAGGTCATAAGCGGTTAGCCCGTTCTTGCTGTATTGGACCGTTATTCGATACACGTCGTCCCTCACTCCCCAGCACACTCGTTGCCCGACCAGTGGGGCCAATATCGGCAGCCTCGGGCATACATGCGACCTCGTCACCATTGAATTCCGAGGTTGCTTCTTCGCCGAATCTCGCTGCTCTCAAAATGGCTCGACATAAGTTCTCATTCTGTTCTAAAACGGGTTGCGCCTTTCGGTGAAGTGGAGAACGACATGCTTTTCCCAAGCTGCTGCCGGCCAGAGCCAGCGTATAAGATTCCACTAGCTGATCTAAAGCCGAACGACATCGAAGATAGAGATCTGGAACGCCTTCCTGGCATGACCGGATGGTTTGCGCCGGTTCTGCTGTTGAAACTTTTGCTGCGTGTAATCGTTTCTGATCTCTTTGGCCAATACGCCGATAGAAGATTGATTGAAGCTGCGCTCGATCCAGCGACTCCTGATGAGTTGGTGGGCCGAGCCGAGGCGTACAGCCTTATACCCGATACCGAGGGTGCAGTTTGGATCGACTATGTTTCCGATTTGGGAGATGGCTTCGATGCAACTTACGCAATTGCGCTTAGCCTCGCTGAACGAAAGCTTGAAGTAGAAGGCCAGAATACTGAACGGGGTGCGTTGCTGGTCATGGGCGGAGACCAGATTTATCCCACAGCCACACGGGAAGACTACCGAGTAAAGTTCCGGCTGCCATACAGCCTTGCGTGGCCTGTACATAAAGACAACGCCGCAACACCTTTATACGCACTGCCCGGAAATCATGATTGGTATGATGGCCTTGTGAACTTCTTGGCTCTATTCGGTCGAGCAAATGGAACTGCGATAGGTGGATGGAAAACGTATCAGCGTAGAAGTTACTTCGCTGTCAAACTGACAGACAAATGGTGGCTGTGGGGAATCGACATCGCACTCGTCAAAGACATGGACCAACCACAAGCGGACTACTTTGAAACAATAGTGGCGAGCATGCCTGAGAATTCGAACATCATTCTGTGTAGCGCCGAACCAGGCTGGTATACTGCAGAGTCGCAGAGCGATTCATACAAGAGCCTCAGCTACGCTGCACTTCTTGCCAAGCGTTCAAAGAAAAACTTTAGAGTACCATTGATTTTGTCGGGCGACACCCATCACTATGCGCGGTACCTTGGTGACGGCTCACATTACATCACGTCAGGTGGAGGTGGGGCATTTCTACATGGAACCCTAGAGCTAAAACCGGTTATTGAGGCCAAATGGCTTCAAAGTGCGAGTGAACAACTTCAATTACAGAGCTGCTATCCCACCAAAGAGGAAAGCAAAGCCCTACTGGCGGGAAACTTGAACTTTGGAAAACTAAATAGAGGTCTGGCACGAGTAATTGCAGCTGCGTATGTTTTTGCTACCTTCGTGGCGCTTAACCTCCCACTTTGGGATTCGGCACTTTTGATATTAGCTTTGTTCATCGGAGGTATTTGGAGCTACTCCAAGTATCAGGAAAAATCGTGGGCCAAGACAACAAAACCGTCTATTCTTCACGGTCTCGTACATGCTGGTGTAGTAGCACTTTTTGCAACAATAGGTTACTGGGCACACGAGCATGTCGCCCACTGGCTGGATTGGTGGTGGCTACTACAGTTTATCGTTCTTATCCTCGTAGTGGGAGTCGTAGGCACGCCACTCGCTGGGCTTATCTTTGGTTGGAGTCTGAGACTCGGTTGCGAAAAGTACGATATATCGCACAACGACGCTTTCAGTGCGATGCGACTGGATTCCTATCGCCACTTTTTGAGAATAAGGATAAAGGACCAATCCGTAACAGTCTATCCGATAAAACTTGAACGCCCCCCTGCAAGGAGTGACTGGAAAAGAAACTCACTTTGGCAACGAGACAACGGTCAGCCAGTGTTTGTTTCGAAAAATCCAATTAAACGAGAATTCATTGAGAAACCTTTTGTGGTGAATGCAAGAGAGGCATCTTCGACGAGTGAAATCAAGCCTCCGTCTGAAGGGAGCAAAGTGAAAAGCTAAAAGTGCGATTTGCTAGAGTTAAGAGGCTGTTCGCCTAACGGGGGTTATGGAATGTCGTCTACCGTTGGTTTGTTCTCCAATTGCTGTTTGTCCAGAAGTCGGCCTTTGATTCCAACAAGGGTTTCTTCCCTTGGATCAAATCTGCCGCTCGCTCGGCGATCATTATCGTCGGTGCATTAATGTTTGAGCTCACGACAAGTGGCATAACTGAAGCATCAACTACCCGCAGACCTGATATGCCTTTGACTCGAAGCTGAGAATCTACGACAGAGTAAGGGTCTTTGACCGGACCCATACGACAAGTCCCGGAAACGTGATATGCTGTAATAACTCTTTCTCGAATCCATTTGTCTAGTTCGGCGTCCGATTGAACGTCCTTTCCTGGGTCGATCTCTTCGCCTGCAAATTCTTTCATTGCAGGCTGTGCAATGATCTCTCGAGTTAAGCGAATAGCAGCTTGAAAATTAGTTAAATCTTGGGGATGTGAGAGGTAGTTAAAACGAATTTTGGGAGCGACAGACGCGTCGGGCGATGAAAGTGTTACATTGCCGCGACTTTCTGCCCGTTGCAGTGTCATATGGATTTGAAATGAATGCCCTGGCTGTGGATCGAAACTATCAGGAATTAAAGCCAAGGGAAGAAACTCAAGTTTGAGGTTCGGATACTGTATCCCGGCGTGAGTGCGAATATAACCAGCTACTTCAAATTGATTAATCGATGCCTGCCCTTTTCTTGATAAAAACCATCGTATCCCAGTCAACCATCTTTGATGAATCCGGGTGGTAGCATACAACGATACGGGTTGCTTGCACCAGTACTGAAGGGCCAGGTCAGGATGATCTTGCAAGTTGGCACCGACTCCGGGAATATCCGAAATAACTTCAATTCCCATGCTCCGAATATGGTCGGCTGGTCCGAGCCCTGACAGCAATAAAAGCTTAGGAGAGTCGATGGCGCCACAGCACACGACAATCTCTCGCTTTGCCTTAACAACTTCTAACCTTCCACCGCGGCTAATAACAACATGAGTTGCGCGCGCCCCTTCAATCGAGATCTTATCAATGTGACTGTCTGCTATTATTTTGAGATTAGGTCGTTTCAGATTTGGCTTGATATAGCTTTTGGCGGCACTCCATCTTTCACCATTATGAATAGTGCACTCATTTGGTCCAAAACCTTCGAACTGATAGGCGTTACTGTCTTGTGTAACAGGATATCCCGCTTCTTTGCCCGCAGCGATGAATGCGCTATTTAACGGATTAGCGGCAAATTTAGGTACAGACACTTGGAGGGGTCCTGATCCCCCCCTATACAAGTTGCTGCCACGTGATGAAGTCTCGGCACGTTTGAAATACGGCAAGACATCGGCATATCCCCATCCATCACATCCAAACTGGCTAACCCAATTGTCGTAATCCAGCGCATGTCCTCGCGTGTAAACCATTCCATTGATCGAGGACGAACCACCCAGAACTTTACCTCGGGGATGTGATATCTTTCGCCCGCCCAGTCCCGCTTCGGGCTCTGACATGTAGTTCCAATTGTGGCGCCCCGAACGAAGCAACTCTCCAACTCCCAATGGCATACGGATCATCCAACTACCATCGGACCCACCCGCTTCAATCAGCGCTACAGAAGTGTTTGAATTCTCTGAGAGCCGTGACGCGAGGGTGCATCCGGCAGATCCGGCGCCCAAAACTATGTAGTCAAAAGCACCAATCACGATGTCAAAATCCTCAAATTCCAATAAATTAAAACATACTATACAGTCAAAAAAAAAGATAGTATGGTTTTACCAGGCCGTCAATGAACGCGGTGTGAGACACTAGAAACGCCAAAAAAGGGAGAACGCCATGTCAAAGCTAATTAAACCACTAACTCGTCGTCAGGCCATAGTGGCCGCCGGTGCTTCGGTCACGACACTAGCAATGCCAAATATTGTTCGTGCCGCTGATCCTACAGTAAGAGTTGGTGCATTATTGCCCTTGACGGGTGATCTAGCAGTTTGGGGTGTGCCCGGAAAGATTGGTGCAGAGATTTGGGCGGCGAGAACCAACAAAGCCGGTGGAATCAATATTGGTGGTACGAAACACGAAGTTGAGGTCGTTAGCTTTGACGGTCAGTATATTGCCGAAAAGACACTGCAGGGCGCGCGCTCATTTCTCGATCAAGATATCAAGTTTACTATGTTGATCGGAGGTGATGATTGGTCTGCCATGCAGGACTTTTCCAATAGAAGCAAGATGCTTACCTCAACTCTATATGTGACCGACATAAATCCTCAAGGACAGTATTTGATCGCGCCCGTTGAAAGTCACCCTCTGTATTTTGGTAACGGCGCGGAATATCTAAGGAAAACAAAACCTGATCTGAAAAAAGTCGCTTTATGCGCCCAGGATGATACTACAGGCCGCGTCGCCTGTGCCTATTGGCGCGCTGGTTTCGACGCTCATGGATTTGAGATCGTGGCAGACCAATATTTTGATGCGGCAACAACCGATTTTGCACCCGTTGTGAGCTCATTATTGGCAGGTAAACCGGAAGCAGTCAGTCTTGATACTGCTTACCCCTCATTCGCCCTTTTACTTGTGGAACAGCTTTTCATCCAAGGGTTCAAGGGTGTTATTCTGCACGCAGGGCTTGAATTGCTACCTGACATGATAAAGCAAACAAGTAAGGAATTCATGGAAGGCTCAATTACTTTCTTCCCGCGTTTCGATGATCCGAACATTAGTAAGTTTGCAGTAGGATACCCCGACCCCTCAGGATTCTATGACGAATACAACAAGACTGATCCCGGATCTTGGAACAATACGTCTTGGGAGTTCCCGGCCTGTCTCGAGGTGTGGAAGGACGCAGTTGAAAAAGCCGGTACAACGGATTCTGATGCCCTCCTTGCAAGCATGCAAGCTTCCGCGCCCGCTCATATGTTTGGTAAAGCTGTTTGGTGGGGGAAAGACCTATTTGGCGTCGATAATGCTCTCGTCGGTCAATGGCCAATTGTTGTAGTTAAGGACGGTAAAGTTGATATTGTAGAGCTCGGCGATCAGGCAGCGTGGTACGATGCAAATCGTGATCATGTCATTAAGCGGTTCGAGGAAGAAAAGCTGCTTCCACATCAAAAGGGTTGATGTGTTTCATTGTATGAAGGAATAAGGGCACGAGAATCTCATGCAGTTTCTAATTGAGACTCTCGTGAACTCAGCTATGGCGAGCGCAGCTACGGCGCTCGTCGCCGTGGGCTTAGCACTTATATTTGGCATAATGCGAATTGAGAACTTCGCTCACGGTGAACTTTACATGGTAGGTGCCTATCTGACCTGGTATCTCAGCACCGATCTGGAATTTCCCTATTGGATCGGCTTGATTGGGGCGGCAATTGGGGCAGGGTTTATCGGAGCAATCATGGAATTGCTCCTTTTTAGACGGCTTCGAAGCAATCCAATTGGATGCCTTATCATTACGGTCGGAGTGCTACTCGTTCTGCAGACTGCAGCAATATGGCTGGGCGGAATCAATAGCACATTGTTGGTTGAACCGCCTTTCACCGGCGTAGCAAGGATCGGCGAAATAGCTATTCCGTGGCATCGGCTTTTTGTGATCGGTGCTGCTGTTATTATTATGATCGGTCTGATGGCCATGCTGCGCTTTTCTAAGTTTGGTTGGTCGCTTCGTGCAGTAGCGCAGGACCGCGATGCATCGCTACTTCAGGGTATATCAATTAACAGAGCGTCGTTAGCAGCAATGATGCTGAGTGCTGGACTTGCAGGAATTGCTGGAGCATTAATGGCACCCCTTGTGCGCATCGGACCCTTCATGGGGCAGCCGGTGATCATGACAGCCTTTATTGTCATTATAATTGGGGGCATTGGGTCAATGGAAGGTGCAGTCATTGCATCAATTTTATACGCAACCTTTATTACTTTTGTTTCGTCTTATTACGATAGTACGTGGGCCTCGATTGCTGGCCTGTGCATTATGTTGCTGGTGCTTGTGTTTATGCCGCGAGGCATCGCAGGAAAGGTAGAGAAAGTGTGAGCATCGTGAGGCCCGGCCAAAGTCAAGTAGCGCCGGCGATGATTGTTGCACTCATTGCGGCGGTATCAATTCCAAGCATTGCCGGCGACTACTACATTTCGTTTGCCACGGAAATCACAATCGTAATTCTGCTACTCTCCAGCTATAGAATAGTCGTCCTTACCGGCGAGTGGTCTTTTGCCCACGTGGTTCTTCAAGGAGTTGGTGCATATACGGCCGCACTATGCGCGAAAAAGCTTGGCGCGCCGTTCCCCCTATCCCTAATGATGGGTGCTCTTGCTACGGCTTCCGTTGCTGCAATTCTAAGCGTTCCGCTACTGAGGATGAAGGGCTTTTACTTCCTTATGGGTAGCTTCGCTGCAGCTGAAGCAATTCGCCTTTTGTGGCGTAAGCTGCAGTTCTTTGGCGGCACACGAGGTATTTCAGGAATAAAGGCACCTTATTTTGATTTTGGCTGGCTGACGGTGGACTTTGGTAGCACCGCCAATTTCTATTATCTAAGTGTCTCAATTGTTGCTTTTTGCCTGTTTGTGATGTGGCGCCTCGAAAATTCACGCCTCGGCAACATTTGGCGTGCATTAGCCCAGCAAGATACATTAGCTCAATCCGTTGGCATTAACACTCGAGCCTACCGGCGGATAGCGTTCATCGTTTCGGCCGCCTTTGCTGGAGTGGCCGGTGTCCTGCTCGCCTACGCATTTGGCACAGTATCAGCGAATCGATTCAATTTGACGTTTGCGCTCTACCTTATGATTTGGTCGATAGTCGGGGGAGTTCGTACCTTCTACGGCGTCATACTCGGTGGAATACTTCTCATGGTATTTGACGAGTCTCTTCGCTTTGCGGAAGAATACCGTCAGGGAGCATATGGCTTAGTGTTGATCGCAATTATGCTATTTTGGCCTCAGGGCCTCGAAAGATTGTTCGAGCCAATTGCTGCGGCGATTTCGGGAATTAAAGGAAAAGACAACCTCGGGCCTCGGAATTGATTTGATGGCTATCCTCCAACTTCAAAACTTGACCAAGAAATTCGGGGGCTTAATCGCCATCAATGATGTCAGCATGGAAGTAGAAAAGGGAGCCATTCATGGTCTGATCGGACCGAATGGAGCAGGTAAGACCACGCTATTTAGCCTTATTACCGGTTTCTACCAGCCCGATCGAGGCAGAGTAGTTTTCTCAGATAAAGAAATAACCTCGCAGTCCACCAGCATTCGGGCCAGGAATGGTCTAGTACGCACATTCCAGAGCAATTTGCTCTTTTCCGACGACACTGTGATCAATAATGTACGCAAGGGCTCACTCGCGAAAGAAAAAAGACATGCCTTCGATTGGTTAATCGAGCGACGTGAGTGGAAGGAAGAAACGGAACAAGAAGTGGAATCCATTCTTGTCTTTTGCGGTCTAGAGGAAAAGAAGGAGATTAAAGCCAAAGAGCTTTCACATGGTCAACAACGCCGTTTAGGGATAGCAGTCGCACTTGCCGCTAAACCACAAATCCTACTACTCGATGAGCCGTTCACTGGAATGACCGGTGGTGAGAAAGACGAATTAATGCAGGTTATTCGCTCAATTAGAGAAAATGGCGTCACTCTTGTTTTGGTCGAGCATGACATGCGCGCAGTTATGCGGCTTTGTGATCGCATCACTGTGTTAAATTTTGGCAAAGTGCTGGCGGAGGGCAATCCCGATCTTGTTCGTCAGCATCCTGAAGTTGTTGCTGCATACTTGGGAGTAAGCGAAAATGCTTGAGCTTCGTAGGTTGAGCGTTCATTACGGCCTGGTTGCCGCAGTCGACGACATTTCTATGAAATTCGAGTCTGGTCATATTGACAGTATCATCGGCTCTAACGGTGCAGGTAAGACGACCACGCTACGTACAATCTCTGGTCTTCTACACCCATCTTCAGGCGAAATATGGTTTGAGGGGGAACGCATTGACCAACTGGATCCCCGTCAAATTGTTCTGCGCGGGATCGCTCATGTACCCGAAGGTCGAAGGGTGTTTCCCGATCTTACAGTCGAAGAAAACCTGAGGATCGGCGCTTTTCTTCGCAATGACCGGATAGCTATAAACCGCGATTTTGATCAAATCTGCGATGAGTTTCCCCGGCTTGCGGAACGCCGAACGCAGTGGGCAGGAACGCTCAGTGGTGGGGAGCAGCAAATGCTGGCGATTGGGCGTGCCATTATGGCGGCACCAAAATTGATTCTCATGGATGAACCATCCATGGGGCTATCTCCGATTCTGGTTTCAATCATGGCGGAAGTAATAAAACGTATCAAATTAAGTGGGAAATCTGTCTTGTTAGTTGAGCAGAATGCAAATGTCGCTTTGGCGCTGTGCAATAAGGCGGCAGTGCTGGAGCATGGCAAACTTGTTCTGACCGGAACGGGTCAACAACTGCGAGGCAACGAACAAGTGCGAGCGGCCTATATTGGGGTCTGACAATCCCAACCCTCCAATCGACGAGCTTTGGCAGTTGAGCAAAGCTCCTTTTGCTGCGACCACTGAGCGGGGTCTAAGTGCTTTGAATTGGCTTTCAAACTACGGCGAAGATGATGTGAATTTCATTTTGGCGGGAGCCGTTTGGCGTCATCTCAGAGCGATATGGTTAATAAAATCAGCAAAGTTAGCTGATGCTGAGGCCGATGTGAATGCAGCTTCGGCGTTATGGACGCGTGTCTACGATCTTATTAATGGTGAAAAAGCAGGCCTCACAAAAAGGTCGCTTGCGTTCCATGCGCGTCTGTCATCGCGGAATTCGACAGCGTTTGAGACATTTGAACGTAAGCGCCTTTTGCAACTGGTAGAAGCTGCTCGGCTGAAAACCAACATGTTGCTAGCAGTAATTGCGTTCCGTAGTGGCGACAAACTCAAAGCGGCGGAATCTGTTTGGGCAATCGCTGAACTGTGGCGCGATAAAGTACCCATTCGACTGCCAGGTCTTGCGGAAATCGAAAAGACAGGCGCACAATTTTTTGCTCAAATGGGTTCTATCGAGAAATCGAAAATTCTGACGGAAAAAGCTTATAGTCTAAGCGGAGCTCTCGCCTCTTATCCGAATGAAATGTTCGTACATTGGCCGGAGGGTCTCTCACGTGAGAATGTACTTCGTTTTGGTTTTGCGGCTTGTATTTTGCCGACGGAAATTCTTGAAACCAAATAGCTCTAGAGATCCCACGCGTGCGCCGTGTTTTACGCAGTGGAGGATTTTTGACCGCTAAACCATCTCGGATGCGATGGCGGGCTTGACAAACTTAGTAGTATGTAAATAGAATAGCAAGACAAAAAGATAGACGAGATAGTCAATTTCGCGACTAAAACTGGGTTCAAAAGCGCTATCAAGTAAAGGGAAATGTCTCAATGCAAACTCAACTCATTACAAGTCATAGAATAAAAAGGAAATTTTCGAGACGAGAGTTCATTCAGTATAGTCTCGCGACCGGCATGACATTGGCTGCGGCGGAGGGACTGTGGGTAAAAAGCGCACGCGCCGAGCAGATCAAAGGTGGCCATATGGGATTGGCCCTGGCAGGTGGATCGACAACGGATACGCTTGAGCCCACTACATACTCTGACACCGTGATGTTGATGTTGGGATTCTCGGTTCGTGGAAATTTAGCGGAAGTGATGCCGGACGGTTCTGTGAAGCCAGAACTGGCGGAAAGCTTTGAGCCCTCTGAGAAAGGCACAAAATGGCAGGTAAAACTGCGCAAGGGCGTTCAATTCAGCAACGGTAAATCTCTTACCGTCGATGACGTCATAAAGTCACTCAATTTGCATAGAGGTGAAGCCTCGAAATCAGCCGTTAAGGCCATGGTGGAAGCGATTTCAGATGTTAAAGCTGATGGCCCAGACTCCCTTCTTTTTACATTGCGGGAAGGAAACGCCGATTTTCCCTATATACTGGCCGACTATCACTTGAACATCATGCCCTTTGAGGGAGACCAGTATGATCCAAAGATTGGATGTGGACCATTCCTCCTGAAGTCTTTTGAACCGGGCGTGCGTGTCATCCTCGAGCGCAACCCAAATAGCTATAAATCGGCATTCATCGATTCTGCCGAATTGGTAGTTGTAACTGACCCCACCGCTCGTCAGTCAGCACTGCAAGGTGGTTCGGCCGATATTATCAATCGTCCCGACTTCGCAACAGCGCAAATGCTTTCCGAAACTGCCGGAATCAAGGTAGTCGATGTTAACGGCCGCATGCATTATACCATGCCTGGTGATGCGCGAATTTCGCCTTACAATAATACCGATTTTTGTACGGCGATGAAGTTCGCCATTAATCGCGAAGAAATTTTGGAAAAAGTTCTGTTTGGGCATGGCACAATAGGAAATGATTCTCCCATAACACCTTCCTATAAGTATTTTGCCGAAGATTTGAAACCGCGACCCTATGATCTTGACAAGGCACGCTTCCATCTCAAGAAATCCGGGCTGGAAGGCGCTCAAGTCAACCTAAGCGCGTCTGATACAGCATTCGGCGGCGCTGACAATGCGGCTCTGTTGTTTGCAGAGTCGGCCGCCAAGGCGGGACTTAAGGTGAACGTAATAAGGGAACCCGCCGATGGCTATTGGGATAATGTTTGGCTCAAAAAAGAGTTCTGCATGGCTTATTGGGGCGGCCGCCCTACCGAAGATATCCAGCTCACGTCTGCCTACCACAGCCAAGCCGCATGGAATGAAACACATTGGAATAATAAGCAGTTTGACGATCTATTGGCCGCGGCTAGGTCAGAAACTGACGACGCCAAACGGCGCACTATGTATCATGATCTGCAGCATCTAATTGCAAATGAGGGATCTACAATTATTCCAATCTTTGCAAATCACGTCCACGCATCGACTGACAAGGTCGTCACTCCTGAAAAGATGTCCGGAGCGTGGGAATTGGATGGTGGACGCTGCCTTGAGCGTTGGTCCCTAGCGTCGTAGGATTGCCTCCTTCTTCCGGTTCATGGGCGTCTCCCATTGCCTGTGAACCGGAAAGGAATTAACCAGGGCGAATTAATTGTTGGAGCCTATGGATAGCGATAGTCGGCTGCTCAACGACAATTGGAGTGATCTTTCACGCTTCCGACCTTTGCCCGTCATAGACCAAGAACGCCTGCGGGCCTATCGTTTAAGCCAGCTTCGCGCGTCGCTGCGTCGACATGGCGCCGCCATGGTGTTGTTGGTGAATCCGATTAGTTTGCGCTACGCGTTGGACTATCGCACCTATCTTTTGTGGCAGGCCCATGCGCACACAACCTACGCATTTGTTCCGGCGGAGGGCCCAGTCGTCGCGTATAACGTTTACGGGAATCCACCAGGTGCCGATAGCGTAAGAATTGGTCGCGCCAATACCTATTTTGATGGAGCAACAGAGCTGGTGGAAAACGCCAGATTGATTGCCGCGGATGTCACTGACTATCTGCGAGAAATAGGCTCAAGCAATCGACGCATTGCCGTGGAATATGTCAATCCAAGTGTTACTCAGGCTTTACTGCAGGCAGGCTTCGAGGTCATTGATGGGGTGAACGTTGCTGAGGAAGCCCGTGTCATCAAATCAGCTGAAGAAATTGAATGCATCAAATGGGCCGTGGCCGTGGCCGAACATGGAATAGCACAAGTCAAATCAGCGCTCCGCCCCGGAGCCACTGAACTGCAGCTGTGGGGTCTCTTAAATTATACCAATTTAGCCAACAACGGAGATTGGCATAATGGTAGAATGTTAGCATCGGGTTCACGCATCAATCCTTGGCTGCAAGAAGCAACTGACAAACGCGTAGAAGACGGGGATCTAGTTGGATTTGATACAGATATGGTTGGCCCGCTGGGATACTTCGCAGACATATCTCGCACTTTTCACTGCGGTCCAAGTCGGCCGACGAAGCGGCAACGTGAATTATACCGTTTGGCGTTGGAGGAAATCACCCACAATTCAAAACTGGTTAGGCCAGGCCGGACCCTTTCGGAAATCCAGAAACTCGCCTGGGTTCCGCCGGAAGAATTTCACGAGAATGCATATGTTTGTATCCTCCATGGCGTTGGCATGACCGATGAATTTCCCCGAATAAATCCTGCCTTCAGGGGCCAAAACCCCTATGATGGAGTGATAGAAGCAGGAATGGTATTGTGTATAGAAAGCTATATGGGTGCGGTGGGCGAACGTGACGGCGTTAAGTTGGAACAGCAAGTGCTTGTGACAGATGCCGGTATAGAGCCGTTGTCGACTTATGCTCTCGAAGAAGAGTTGCTTGAGTAGTCTTGTTGAAAGGAAGCTCCCCAATGGACCAGATTGTTTCCTCCAAGAAAGGGCCAAGTCGACCGGCCGAGCACACTACACTCACCCGCGACTATTATGTTTCCCAGAGTATTTTTGACAAAGAGGTTCAGAACGTTTTTTTCAAGCAATGGACCTACGCAGGCCATATTTCCCAGATTCCGAACACTGGTGACTATTTCCTTCATAGTTTCGCTAATGAGAGCGTGATCATAGTAAGGGAAAGCGCTGGATCAGTTCGAGCTCATTACAATGTATGCCGGCATCGCGGCTCGCAACTTACAAAATTGGAGACGGGAAACACTAAACTGATTGTCTGCCCTTACCACCAGTGGAGTTACGAACTCGACGGGAGCCTACGTCGAGCCCCCATGATGCTGGATGGTGAATGCATTGACTATGCAAAGCTGAAATTGAATGGCGCTGCGGTTGAAGTGTGGGCCGGCCTAATTTTTGTTCATCTTGATCCTAAGCCTCGCCAGCCCCTTCACGAAGCATTGGGGGTTCCGCCTGAAGGTCTCTTAGAACTTGAACCTGAAAACATGAAAGAGATAAGGCGGGACAGGCTTACGATCCATTCAAATTGGAAAACACTGCTTGAAAACTACTTGGAATGCTATCATTGCGCCGCTTCCCACCCCGAACTGGGCGTGGCTTTCGATATTCAGTCTTCTTATGATCAAACGGCAACGTGGGCAGGGACATGCTTCTTGGGCGGGGAGCCTTTACGAAAAGGAATGACAACTGTTTCTTCAACTGGTGGGCTTGTAAGCAAGCCTCTTGGAAAATTTTCAAAAAATTTGGAAATCAGACCAGAAGTAGCAGAAGGAGTGGGTCTTCTTCCTGTTCTTAGCCGTGTACTATTTCACATTGATTATGCCGTTGTTCATTCAATGAATCCGTTGTCAGTGGACGAGGTAGAATGGACAACACGGTGGTATGTTCACGCAGGCGCTGTTGAGGGGTTGGACTACGATCTTGAAAAAGTAACCGAGGTGTGGCGTGCAACAAATTCCGAGGATAAGGAACTCTGTGAGCGGAACTTCAAAGGTGTGATATCCCGCACATTCGTCCCTGGGCCGCTCAATCCGAGAGCTGAAGGTGCAATTAGGCCTGCACTTGATGCTTATCTCGATCTGATGGCTGCAGAAAACAAATAGTAAATCGCGGTTAAACAGTCAAAAGTTTGCAAGTACAGGGAATAATTGGGGCAGTCACGATCGCGGAAGCAATGATGCTTGGCTTCCTATCCAAACCAAAAATGACCCTTTCATAGTTCTATGGTGGCCATTCGATGGGCGTCATTATTGCAAGTTTTCAATTGAACTCATCTGATTCAGGTACCACTTGCAAAGACGCGCGGTAAGAATTTCAATGGGCATTGCATAGGGCCCCGGTTGATAGAATTTTGAATCTATTCCGAGCTGGTTTTGTTCGACGATTTTGCGATCCGCTTCAGCTGTAATGTCCCACAACCAAGTGAGGTTGCCCAGGTCATAATCTATGCCTTCTTTGGCGTCACTTCGTACAAGCCATGTAATATTGAGAACAGTCTTGCGGGTACTCATGGGAACATAACAGAACAAAGCTCCGTAATCTGTGTAAGTCAGAAGATGGTTGAATGGCCCAACATAAGTTGTACCCATTCCCTCATCGTATTGCTTGAAATCGCCCATCAAAGGAGCGATGGGAGAACCGTCACGGCTTGCCGTGCAAACGCCTTGCTTCATGGCGTGCCTTTTTGAAGAAGCCATTTCGAAGCCAGGTTTGGCTTGATCCACCCAATGATCAAGTGTGGGAAATTCGATTCCTTGCTCCCCAGCTCTCTTGGCGATGAGTGCGTTCAATTCAGCTTCGTTGGCCCTAGACTGAGCATGGACAACGGAAAACTCTGGATGAGCAGGTGCGCAGTGATAGCACTCAACCTGATTTTCGAGCGCCAACTTCCAGTTGGCGTTCATAATGACCTTCGCCCGATGAGCGACGCGAGCCGACTTCCATCCATATGGGCCTAAAGACTCGTCAATGTTTTTCTCACAGTCTTCGAACTTCAATGGATTTTCATCAAAGGCGATAAAGATCAACCCTTGAACGATTCGAGATGGCAACTCTTTCAGGCCGTACGGAGTTTTGTCAAATTCCGGGGGAAACATACGCGCGCTGATCAGGCGACCATCTGTTGCGTAACTCCAAGCGTGATAGGGGCAAACAAAAACACCATTTTTGGCGCGACCAGAAGCTTTGTCACATATTCGAGAACCACGGTGACGGCAGACATTAGCAAATGCCCTTATGGTCTTGTCTTTCCCTCGAGTAACAATGGCCGATTCAAGTCCAAAATCATGTGTAACAAAATCACCTACTTCGGGGAGCAATGACTCATGCGTAACGCACTGCCAGTGCTTTCCAAGGAATGTCTTCATTTCCAGGTCAAAAATGGAATCAGATGCATAAAATTCCGCGGGAAGGCTGAAGCCTTGTCTCGCTTTTGCCAAGGCAGAATGTATCGAATTATTGACCTCTGCAACTTTGGTTGCATTATTTGTATGATGCATTACCATGATGAGATTCCTTCTCTTCAGTCCTTAAGTTTGACAGTTACGTATTGTAATTTCCGGGAGTCCAATTGCGCCTTTGCTTCCACATCGGATCGAGTTTCGCAAATCGAGCAAGACCCAGGGATGCAATAGGCAAGTTTGTATTTCCATTAAGCGCTAGCTCGCTTATGGCAAGGCCGACACTGGGAGCCATTCCAAATCCGTGACCTGAAGTTGTTGCAATTATGAGGCCGTCGGGCTCGTCTAATCTTTCAATAATGCAATTCACATCGGGTGTCATTTCGACGACGCCGCCCCAACTGCGAAGCACTTGAACATTGGCTAACGACGGAAAGAGTTCAGCCAGACGCCGGGCCATGTTTCGGATGATTGGCGTATTTGGCTTTGCTGGGCTTTTTGTCAGTTCAACATCGATCCACTCGTGTGGACCGCCATTGAAATGGATATTTCCACGACGGGTTTGGCGGAGAGATAAGCCATGCGCTACCAATGCCACTTGGAACAGCGGTGGCAATGGAACTGTAACCATAGCTTCCAAACGTGCGGCCGCCACTGGAACGTTTACACCAACCATTTCGGCGACCAAGCCCACCTGCGGGCCTGCACAGTTCACTACGGTAGCAGTTTCTATAACCAAATCGGGAGTTTTGACGCCCGCTACCTTGCCTGCCTTTGTGACAATCCCAATGGCGGGGGTATTCTCGAGTATCTCACCTCCATGGCGAACGAATGCCCAAGCAAAAGCCTGGGTGGTTCTCTGAGGATTTGCGTGGCCAGACCTCGTGGTGTGAATACCGCCGATAACGTTTTCAGGAAGGCACGGCACAATTTTCCGCGCTTCTTTGCCCTCAATCAGCCGGAATGGAATGCCGGTCTCCGAGAATAGTTTGTAAGTTTCCTGGAGCTCATCCCATTCTTCTGGAGTAGTTGCGGCCCACAATCGTCCTCCGGCATTCCATTCAGTAGGAGAGCCCAATTCAGCGTCAAGGGTGTGCCAAAGCCGCTCAGCCTCTACTGCTAGCGGAGATTCAAGCGGCTGCTCGCCGCGAAGGCTCAAAAATCCAGTCGCGCGGGACGAGGCTTCCCAACCAACCCTTCCCTTCTCGAGAATGACCACTTTTGCACCCGCCTTTGCGAGCCAATAGCCAGACGACAACCCGATAATCCCGCCACCAATAATAACAACGTCAGCTGTAGTCATACTTCAGGTATCCCATCTGCAGCATGAATCCAGGTCCGCCACTCCCTGCGCGTTTGTTCAGATTCATCTTCTGGCCAGAGCACATTGAGTGGCAAAGGTCGTATGGGCACCCGATAGGAACCTGGTGTGATAGCCGACAATTGGCCCGATGCATTATCAGCGAGCAGCAGTGCTGTCTGATCCCGACAACGCTTTCCTTGGCAATGTCCCATTCCTACCCGGGTTAGTCTCTTGACGAGATCTTGGCTGGTTCGGCCACTAATAGATAAACCTGCAAGTCCTCCGTTTGGCTTACGATCAAAGGGGAGCAGGTATTTTGGAGGAGTTAAGTCCAAAACTTCTCGACGCGTCACCTCTTCACATTGGCAAACCAACACATCCAAGCCACCGGAATTGAGAAGTGACTGATGCCATGCAGTTGGAGGATAGAGACTGCTGCCCGTAGTTACGCATTCAGTGGTCGAGGTTACATTCAATCCTTGTTCCTTGGCGATAGCCTCCACAGCCCGCTTGGCGGCTCTCGTAGCGATAGTAGGGTCCAAGACCATCGCTTCTGTGACGAAGGCGCCATCACCAACCACAAATACTTCGTTCTCGCTTGTTCGCATGTCCTGATTAACTTCAGGAATCCATCCCCCTAATTCTGCATTGAACGAAATCTTACAATTTGAGCTAGCACTTAGTTCTGTGTTCGGAACTGCGCTATATGCCATGCAAATGGTATCGCATGAGTAGTCTATCTCCGTGTCTGCAATGGGAGCTAAATTCTCATTGATGCGCACGAGGCGTATACCCTCGACTTTCAACTTGCCATTTGCCCGCATGATTGTGTGAGAAAGATAGAATTTGACCCCTGCGAGCTGCAATTCTGTTGCTAATTGTGTGTCACCTTGGATTTGGGAAGCAACGTCAACAATCCCGAGTACGGCTACGCCCGCCTCCAAGGCTGACTTAGCCATTCGCAGGCCCCAATTGCCGCTTCCCAGTATGAAGAGGTTTTGACCTTCAAATGCCTTATATCGATCAAGTAGTGCTGATCCGCCGCATGCTCCAAACACCCCAGGAAGCTGCCAATTTGCAAATGACAGCACGAAATCGCGCGCTCCTGGCGCCAAAATGAGGTAATCATACTCCAACATCCAACTGCGTTTCTCGTCCGCAAGGCCTAATTGGCCAGAATGGATTTGCGAGTTGTTATCGCCAGGTCTGTAACTGCCCCACACGCATGTACTGGTATATACATCCACCCCTTCTTCAACACACTGCATGAGCAGCTCGTTAGCGCCAAAAACACTTTCCGCCATTAGGCTGCGATTTGAAAGAATATTGGGTAGGCCGCTGCCGTAGAAGTAGGGTGTATCCAAGCTCATAGTTGCAAGCGTTTGGGGGTGCTCGTCAACAAGCGCAACATTCAGGCCGAGCCTAGCTGCCTCCAGAGCCGCTGTGCAACCAGCCACTCCCCCGCCAACCACGATAACTTGCCTTTTTTCCATTGTACCAACCATCAACGTCGTTCCATCATACATCGACAATGAACGGAAATTTGCGCTCAAATCTCTTGGCGATTGTGACTACGTAGTATATAAAAAAGACCGGTCAGTCTAGATCCAATTTTTACGACTCTCCAGGCTTCTGGAACGGCGTTTAATGGCGAAAAGGTCAGGGTATCATGAAGAATGCAATCACAGAAATGTTCGGAATTGAAGTTCCGATGTTTGCATTTTCGCATTGTCGAGATGTTGTGGTTGAAGCCTCTCGAGCAGGTGGAATGGGAATACTCGGGGCCGCCTGGATGACGCCCGATGAACTGGAAGTCTCACTCAAGTGGATCGATGACCGGGTTGAAGGAAAACCGTATGGCGTGGACGTCGTCTTTCCTGGCACCTTCGCGCCCCTCGATGACGAGCGCGATCCGGACCAAATTCTCCCCGCGGAACATCGCGAGTTCGTAACGCGTCTGCTTAACAATGCCAATATCCCGCCATTGCCAGCTGATGATTCCCAAGCCTTCTTGCGGGAGCATGCGCAGAAAATGAAGATGACGCCGCGTGATAGTGAGCGGTCGCTAGAGATCGCGCTGCGCTTTCCCGTCAAGTTTGTCGTGGGAGCAATGGGTGTCCCGCCAAAACATGTAATCGAACTTGTCCATTCGCGCGGGATAAAGTTGGGAGCACTGGTCGGGTCAGTTGACCATGCGATCAAGCAACAGGCAGCCGGCATCGACGTCATAATTGCGCAAGGAAGCGAAGCAGGTGGTCATGTTGGAAAGGTTTCTTCCATGGTGTTATGGCCGCAAGTAGTTGATGCAGTGGCGCCTATTCCGGTCTTGGCAGCGGGTGGAATCGGTCGCGGCAGACAGTTTGCCGCTGCCATGGCGTTAGGAGCCGCGGGCATCTGGTGTGGATCAATTTGGTTGGGCACAACAGAGGGTGAACTGACACCAGCAATGAAGGATCAACTCTTTAAGGCAAAATCTGAAGATGCGGTTGTCAGTCGCGCGTTGACCGGAAAACCATGTCGGATTCTGAAGAGCGAATATACCACTGCTTGGGACGAAGGAGAATTAGCTACTTTGACTTTCCCCTTGCAATCAATACTGGCCGGCGAACCTTTGAAAAGGGCGGAGCGGGCTCGGCGATTGGATTATTGGACTTACGCTGTCGGTCAGATTGTCGGCGATATGAAGAGTGAAACCACAGTCCGAAACGTTTTTTCTGACCTGCTAAACGAATACGTCGAAACCATGGAAAATTTACAAATTCTATCAGAAGGGTAATTTAGTAAGGATTCGATTAGGCCGATTTCTTCATAGCGCGTTCAAACTTTGTGGCAAATTCTGGCTTTGCGGCATTCCATGCCTTGCGTGCCCGTTTGAACTCTTCGAGATAGTGTCCACTGGGCTTTTGATAGAACCCTGATCGCGCCAGATGATAACCACCCTGTCTATACAAGTCTGCCAGACCTTCTGCGACTTTGAGAGCAATTAGGTTTGGGTTCACTATTGGCACTTCTGACGGTGTGCCACCTTCCATCAAATGTTCCTGGTAAATTGCTGCAATAATCGTGCACCCCATAATGACGCATTCCGCATCCATACGTTTTGCCGCCTCTTTCGAAATTCTCACAACGTCTTTCACAACAGCCTGACGGTCGCCAATCATGTCTCGCACAAACCAATCAATTGCGTCGACCCCACGAAGATTAGAACCTCCACCACAAAGTAGGGCGCTGTCGCGCAAGTAAGGCACTGCCTTGCGGTGGTCCGTTAACAGCATGTATGAGTGGCCGAAATAGGGGGCCATTTGGAAAGATGCTTCCAAAGGACCGATGACCGGAATATCTACGAGTTCCCGGGCAACCCGAACCCCTGGATCATAAAGGCACCCTACTATGACTGCATCATACCCATTTTCTTGGGACTGTAGCACGGCTTCATAAAGAGCCATCTCGATCATATGCTTCGAATAGAAAAAATCGATATCTGCAGGGCAATTGTCTAAATGGGTAATATCAAGCTGGGTTCCTTCAGAGCGATAGTGCCCCAAAGTTTTGACGATTATCTCATCATAGTCTCTGGTGCCAAAAGGATTGATAAAATTTATTTTGCGACCCATCGAAATCCCCATATGTCTGAATGGACTATTTTACTGACCAAACAGTATAATGAACTCAGGGCCGCTCTGGGTCAAGTGATTTTGGGAGTTTCGTAGAATGCGAACCACCGAAGCGGCCTAATTAGGGGCTTTTAACTGCGCAACCTTGAGTCAATATTGATGCATAGTGATCAGCAATTTCTTCAGGGCTTAGGGAGCCATTTGGATCATACCAGACGTACAGCCAATTACACATTCCTAGAGCACCGCCTACTACGACATGTGACGGGATATTCCTGAATATTCGCTTGGCAACACCTGCTTCATAAACGGATTCAAAGAGCGCATCATAGTCCCGCTTCATCCGGCGTACTTGCCTGCGTTGAGTGGGGTCAAGTTCGGGCTCTTCCTTGTTAAAGATTGAAGTCCATTGGGGATTTTCCATCACGCTTAGCGCGTGTTGCTTGACCATTTTTGCCAAAGCTTCTTGCGGCGGGTAATTTTGTTCCTTAATTGCCAGAATTTTTTGAAGAAAACCGTCGAAGATCTGGCTGATTATTTGCCAAAGAATTTCGTTCTTACTTTTGAAATAATAGTAGACCACCGATTTCGTGTAGCCGAGGTTGGCAGCCACATCATCAATTGTAACCGCTCTATATCCCCGTTCGGCGAAGAGATTTGTAGCAGATGCCAGAATTTCTTCGCGTACAAATGCCTGTTTTCTCGAAGCGATATCGGCCCTAACTGTGGCTTTGGTTTTTAAAGACATGAAATTTCCCTGCATCGAGACGACTGCTGCGATTCTCTAATTCCTGCACCATAGTCACAATAGCGAGCCTCGGTCTATAAAAAAGACTGATTAGACTGAAAAACTGCATCAGAGCTCTAGCGGAAGCACCAAAATTATCCAAAATTCTGCTTTTACAACAAAATGGCCTCGTCGAATTTAGTACCAAATAGTCGAATATTAGACTAAAAGGTACGGGAGATGTGCTTGAAGAGTATGAGGCTTGGAGAAGCAGCAAAATCGCTAGGAGAGCGGCATGAATAGCGGATTGTTATCTGCAGAAGAGCGGCAAGTAATCGACACCGTCGCACGCTTCATTTCAAAAGAAGTAATACCTAACGTCTCGCAGCTTGAAAGAGCGAGTAACTATCCTGATTTCATTGTAAACCAAATGAAGGTTTTAGGCCTTTTTGGCATCGCAGTTCCCCAGGAGTACGGGGGGTTGGGGCTGCGTATTCCTGTTTTTGCAGCGGTACTCGAAGAACTCGCAAAAGGTTGGTCCACGCTAGCAGCCTACGTCAATAGTCACAGCACTGTGGCCTATGCTATCGGAAAATTCGGAACTCAGGGCCAAAAAGATGCATTTCTGCCGGGCATGGCATCGGGGGAGGTCAGGGCTGCCTTGTGTCTGACTGAGGCAGAGGCCGGGTCGGATTTGCAGGCAATTCGATCGTCAGCGACGAGAAGTGAAAAAGTTTTGACCCTCAACGGGGCTAAAATTTATGTCACCAATGGACGCAAAGCAGATCTTTTAATGGTGCTGGCCAAAAGCAATTCAGCGGTAAAAAAAGCGGCATACGGAATGAGCCTTTTGCTTGTGCCATCAAGATTGCCAGGTGTCTCGGTCACAACGGATTTTGAGAAAATGGCATTTGGCAAAGTTGATACCGTCGGCATCTCATTTGAATCAGTTTCTTTGACAGAAGACCTCCTGCTTGGTGCTGAGGAAGGGAAGGGATTTGGACAGTTGATGGATGCGCTTGAAATTGGCCGGATCGCTATTGCAGCGAGCGCCGTAGGTCTCGCAGCGGCTGCACTGAGCGCGGCATTGCGGTTCGCAGCAGACCGTAAGACCTTTGGAAAAACTATCAATGAGCATCAGGCGATACAATTGCGCCTAGCTGATATGGCAACTCGATTGGTTGCCGCACGACAAATGACGTTATTGGCAGCCCAAGAGAAGCAACGTGGGAACAGAGCTGATATGGTTTCGGCAATGGCAAAGCTTTTTGCGAGCGAGACTTGCACCGATTTGACACAGGAAGCATTGCGTGTCCACGGAGGCCACGGCTATATTTCTGATTATCCGGTGGAACGTTTCGTGCGTGAAGCGTTGCTATATTTAGTGGGAGAGGGCACCAACGACATTCAGAAGCTAGTGATCAATCGAAGACTGCAGGAGGGCAGTGAAAACGGTCTCCTCGGCTTGCCCTACTAGGACAAAGGCGATTGGGACATAGGCGATAGCCAGTGTAGTCTCGAAAACTGGAATGTTAGGTCCATCCTTTGGCTGTCATGTCTGCCTTAAGGTCTGGGCGCTCTCGTTTGTACGATGCGCTTTGGTCTGGAATAATGCGGTTCCGAACTCCCGAATGAAGCTCTTCAGAGATATGAGCAATCAGACCGGGAAAAGTGGAAAGCACAGCCAGACCGGCCATTTCCGGAGGCGTAAAGCTCATTTGCGTCATGATAGCGGCGAGCATGCCCACATCGTTCAGAACCAGATCCGGCTTGTTGGTCGCTGTGCGAAATGCCGCATGAACAGCCTCGTACCATTCAGTAACTTCCCCCCAAACTCCAGCTTCCATTGCTGTTATTTTGAGTTTTTCGGCCCGTGGATCCACACCGCGGAAAACCGGATGGCCAAAGCCAGGCACGCGGCGTTTTGAAGCGCGCAAGTCAGCGACTAGTCGGGTGGCTGCTTCGCCGATTGGTTGACTAGACAGTTTCCAAGATTGGTAAGTTTCAGAGATAAACCGTCCCGCCTCTTCCGGAGACAATGCATACTCGCCGGCGGCCAGCACGCCTGCACTAAGCCCCGCCGTCATGTGTGGATTAACGGAAACCACTGCCCTTGCGGCTATGGTGCCAGATTTCTGCAAACCATAATCCAAGATTGACGAAAGGATCACATCCATCATTCTTGCTTCCCCTGGCGTCGGCATCCTCCTACGAATAAGCAAATAGGTAATTGCCGAGAAAGGCAGCGTGCCCATCAATGCGCGTATGGGATAACCGCGGACATAGACATCTTCTGGGGTAATGTCGCTAACCGAGGTACTCCAGTATGATGGCGTGTTGTCAGTCATGATAGATTACCGGTTAACTCAATAGTGGGTTTGTTTCGAACGTCTAGCGGAAAATCTGTGAAAGTGCTGGAGTAACCTGTTGCCACGCAGCGCGCGTCTGTTCGGTGACTCCCAGGAAATGTTGATCTTTAGGTTGACCATAATAGCCGAGACGTGAAATTTGGTACGCTCCTTTTTGGTGGAGGTGAGCCAAGGGCTCTGCCATCATGAGTGCCATCAGATTAGGATTAAGAATCGGTATCTCTGAGGGCTCCCCACCGTTCATTAAATAGCGCTGATACGAAGCTGCGATAATAGTGCAATTCAATATGACGCATTCAGCACCAGTGCGCTTTACAGCGCTACGAGCTACTTCGATGACATCCCGGGCGACAGCATCAGTGTCCTGTATCATGTCGCGCACATACCAGTTGATGACGTCAAGGCCTAGAATATAGTCAGTGGCGCCATAAAGGCGAATATTGTCCCGCATCAATGTGCTGGCCTTAAAATGATCAGTTACAATAACAGCGGTCCGTCCAAAATAGGCCATCATCTGGATGGAGGCATGCATCGGTCCGACGACTGGAATGGATACTAGTTCACGGGCAGTAAGTACCCCAGGGTCATAACAGCATCCGCTAATAACTGCATCATAACCCTGCTCTTCGGACTTGCGCACAGACTCAAACAAAGCCGTCTCAACGACGTGCTTTGGATAAAAGTAGTCCATATCTGCAGGGCAACCTGCCAGGTGGGTTACATCGACTTCAGTCCCATCCATGGCATAGTGCAGCAGCGTCTCTTTAATTAACTCATCATATGCGGTTGTGCCGAACGGATTGATAAAGTTGATCTTTCGAGCCATTTTCTTTGTCCTATGTCACAAGTTTTCACTGATAGAAAAAACTGACCAGTAAGTACGTTATTTGAACAAATAGTATTGACTGTCTCGCGTAGCGATGTCAATGTCCAAAAATTCATTGGAGCAAGGTATGCTATCTCCCGTTAATCCTCCCGATTCCAGTTGGCCCGGTGTGTCCCAAGGCATGACAATTCGGGGCAGTGGAATTTTCGTTTCCACTGGGCACGTGGGCACAAATCAACACGGAGAAATAGTGACGGAATCCGTTGAAGCGCAGGTAACAGCTTTATTCGAAAATTTGAAAAGGACACTAGCGTGTGCCGGCCTGTCTTTTGAGCATGTGGCGCGAATGACAACATATGTTCAAGACTTTAACCCTGACGTTGTAGAAACAATTCGAAAAGTCCGAGCGCGATATTTCAATCAAGCCTGTGCACCAGCAAGTGTCATGGTGGCTGCAGGTCTATATGATCCTAGGATAAAGGTTGAGGCGGAAATAATCGCCGTCGTGCCTTAGAACGGACGTAAGCTATGAAATCTCACCAAGCAATAATAGTCGGGGCAGGACACAATGGACTTGTATGTGCCGCTTATTTGGCGAAAGCCGGTGTTAAAACCTGTCTCATCGAGCGCCAACCTTTTGTAGGCGGCGCCGCAATATCCCGGGAGGTTTGGCCAGGATTCAAAGTTTCCGTGGCGTCATACTGGATGTCCCTTCTGCAGCCGAAAATCATGCTTGACCTTGACTTGCTGCACAATGGCGTCGAGGTCATTAACGTCCCCCCATCCTTTCAACCATTCAGCAATGGAAAGAGTATCGTCTATTGGCCAGATGAGGAACGATTCAAACGTGAGTTGGCAGCATTCTCACAGAAAGACGCTGATGCCTATCCGAAGTTCATGGCGCATATGAATAGCCTCATCCCATTTGTCCGAAGATTGATGTTTGAAACACCAGTCGATCCAACCACAGGAAAATTCAAAGACATTCGCAAGACGTTAAGTTTGGCTTGGCGGATGCGGGACATGGGCGGGAAGGTATATGATCTCTGGGATCTGCTCACACTGAGTGCTTACGATTACTTGAGGCGTTGGTTTGATAGTGACGAGGTTCTTACAGCATTTGGTTGCTATGCATCCGGGTCGGCAGGCTTAATTAGTCCAAAGACCCAGGGTTCCGCTTACGTTTTAGCTCGACCGTTTATGCGCGATAATACCACGGCTGCGGGTGGCGGGGGGTTAGTACGTGGCGGAATGGGATCCATTTCGGATGCGCTGCTTAAGGTCGCCACAGATCATGGTGCGGAAGTAATCACTGGTCGATCGGTTGCGAAAGTGAATATTGAAAGGGGCCGCGCCAATGGAGTTTTACTCGATGATAGGCGGGTTATTAATGCAGACATAGTGATCTCCAACGCCGGTGCCAAAGCCACCTACCTCGAACTAATAGGTCGCGAAAATTTAAGCCAAGAAGTTGTTGCTAATGTCGAACGTTTCCGCACCGAGTCCATCGCGTTTAAGATAAATCTAGCGGCCCGAAATCTGCCACGTTGGACGGCGTATGACGAAAGGCGGCTCAATGAGCCGAATCCTGGATCGGTGACGATTGCGGAAAACTCGGAGGAGCTGGAAGAAGCTTTCTATTCTGCCCGCAATGGTGAGATTGCAAAGCATCCCTACCTTTGGATCACAACGCCGAGTGCATTTGACCACAGCGTGGCGCCGGAAGGTAAGCATGTAGTTCAAATTATGGGCGGCCATGTGCCATACAAATTGCGAAACGGTGAATGGAACGACAACAGTCGAAACGAATTGCTTCAGATTGTGCTCAAGCAGATCTGTCGATATGCACCGGGCTTTGAAAAAGAGGTACTACACGCCCAAATTCTTACTCCCCCAGATATAGAGAAAATGTTTGTGATGGCTGGTGGCCACGTGCACCACGGGGAAATGAGTCTTGATCAGGTCTTCTTTAGAAGACCTATTGCGCATCATGCAGACTACCGCACACCCATAGGCGGCCTCTATATGTGCGGAGCTGCTTGTCATCCGGGTGGAGGGGTCACTGGTGTGCCCGGCCACAACGCGGCCCGCGAAATACTGGCAGATCTATCGATCGGTTTTTCAGGTAAGGGAAGGAGTTCGTCATATGAAGGATTTTAATGGACGCGTTGTTGTTGTGACGGGTGGAGAGAGCGGCATCGGTCGCGCTGCGGTCGAACAATTGGTTCATGAAGGCGCACAGGTAGTGATCGGAGGCATTCTTGAGGATGTAGGTCAGGCTACAGTGAACTCGCTGGCGTCATCCGAAGGGAAAGTAGAATTCATCAAGACAGATGTAAGATCCGTTGATCAAGTGAACGATTTAATTGATAGTACAGTCAAGAAGTATGGGCGCCTTGATGGCCTTGTCAACAATGCGGCGCTCTTTGATGGATTTGTCAGCTGCATTGACACCTCAGACAAACTTTGGGACCAAATCATGAATGTTAACGTACGGGGTACGTTTTATGCATGTCGGGCAGCGCTACGCCACATGGTGAGCGCCGGCGCCGGGCGGATAGTAAATGTGGGCTCGGTGGGAGGAATTGTAGGAATGGCTGACGGAGCTCCGTACACAACATCTAAACACGCCATCATGGGACTCACAAAGCATTTGGGGTGCTATTATGCCAAAAGCGGAATAGGGGTTAACTCGGTCTGTCCAGGGGTTATCGACACACCGATTCGTGCCAATTCTTTGCGCATTCTGGGAGACGATGCGCCGCCCATGGGAGGAGTGGGTGTGGATCCCGACTGGCTGCCTAGGAAAGTTCCCGCCGCGCGTAAGGGTAAATCAGAAGAAGTCGCCAATATCATTCTGTTCCTTCTCTCAGACAAGGCGAGCTACATGAATGGCGAGTCGGTAGTGGTGGATGGAGGCTGGACTGCAGCCTAAGACGTTTCGAGGATAAGACCGGCGTGACTACCGTATGTCTCACCTTTGATTTTGATGCAGTTGCTCTTTGGATCAGTACTTTCAAGGCAACATCGCTAACTCCTGTCTCACGCGGAGAATTTGGAGCAAATGTTGGTGTGCCGCGGCTCTTGAACCTGTTGGCCGAAAAGAAAGTCAAAGCGACATTCTTTGTACCAGCACATAGCGCCGTTTCTTTCACGAAAGAAACTCGCTGGATTCTTGAACAAGGCCACGAAATTGGTTTGCATGGTTTTGTTCATGAAACTCCTGTTGACCTTCCACGTGATCAGGAAGCTGATCTATTGGATCGTTCCATTGAAAAATTGCGATCCGTCCTAGGTCAAGACTTTGAACCAAAAGGATATCGCTCACCAGCTTGGGACTTGACTACCAATAGTGTCGAACTTTTGCTGCAACGGGGTCTTATCTATGACAGCAGCATGATGGCAAATGACTTTCAGCCTTATCTCGCGCGAGTAGGAGATGAAGTCACCGAAGAAAGTTTTTTGCGCGGACGACCAACAACCCTAGTTGAAATGCCAGTGGCATGGGAACTCGATGATTTTCCTTACTTCACTTTTCTAAACAAGCCGATCTATGCGGGCCTTCGTGACCCAAACGAAGTATTTCATATTTGGAAAAGCGAATTCGACTACTGCAACACCCATGTGGTGGGAGGAGTCTTCACGCTTACCATGCACCCAGAGATTATTGGCCGAGGCCCCCGAATACTGATGCTGGAACGCCTTATCGATCATATGCAGCAACAACGCGACGTGGTATTCCGAACTGTTGTTGAGGCCGCTCAAAAAGCTTCGTTGAAACTGAACGGGCCGAATTCGTGAAAGCTTCAACTTCACTTGCGTCATTCAATAGTGTCTACGACGCATTATCTGCGCAAGCAGCTGCTCGACCAAAAGCAATTGCGCTAGAATTCGAAGAAAATAAGTTGAGTTATGAAGAATTCTTGGCGCAAATCGATAACGCAGCTATTCGTCTCTCAGCGATCGGGATCTTTCCAGGTCGCGCATTTGCCGCGTTTAGTCAAAATCGACCTGAGCTCTTGGTTTGTTACTATGCCGCTTCTAAAATTGGAGCAATTTTTGTTCCGCTCAATCCAAATTTGACTGCGTCGGAAGTAAACTATGCATTTCTGCACAGTGGATCAGAGTTTTTGTTTTGTGACGATTTTGTTGCTGAAACCGCGCGACAGGCAGTCCCGGTTGAGAAGCTTCAGCCAATTTCAACTGTGATGGATGCGGCCGCTGCGACTGATAATGCAAAATTTTCCCCTGTGGATGCAAATTCTGATTTCCTTATTGTCTATACATCAGGCTCGACAGGTGCTCCCAAAGCGATTGTGCTTAGTCACGCAGCTCAGGTGAACGCTGCCTCGGCGCTTTCGCAAATGTGGGCTGTGAACGAGAAAGATATTACAGTTGTCGGATTGCCCTTGGGTTATCTCTATGGCCTATCTACGGCTGCTGCGGCGAGTTTGCAGGCCGGAGGCAAGATCGTCGTCCTACGCCGTTTTCATCCGCGTGATGCTCTTGAGTCATTGGTGGGAAGCAAGGCGACCTTATATCATGGCGTCCCAACCATGTACTCGATGATGCTTGAATACTGCGAGCAACGTGAACTTCGTTATGATCTTTCGCATGTGCGTCAGTTGATTTGTGCTGGAGCTCCTCTGCCGGAAGAGATGCGGCAACGTTTTGCTGCGAGGTTTAACCAAGTATTATCCGATTATTACGCAATGACGGAATGCACTCCAGTGTTCGGGGCGTTTGCCAACGACCGTGAGCCCATACCAAGCAAAGCGATCGGTCGGCTAGCACCAGGTGCTACTACCAAGATTCTACGAGAGGATGGCACAAATTGCGACGTGGGAGAAGTCGGCGAAATTTTGGTTCGTGGCGCAGCAACCATGAAAAGATATCACAACAGCCCAGAACTTACCGAGACAACCCTGATTGATGGCTACGTACGCAGCGGTGATCTTGGTTTCAGGGATCAAAATGACTATTTTTACATTTCTGGCCGGCTGAAAGACGTCATTATCCGCGGTGGAGCAAATATTTCCCCATCGGAAGTGGAGAAGGTCTTGGCTGCCCATCCTGGAGTACAGGATGCTGCAGTAGTGGGAGTAGAAGACCGCATTTTTGGTGAACTCCCGCTCGCATTCATTATTCGCAGGCATGGGTATAATGTGGTCGAAGATGAACTAGTTCGCCACTGTGAAAAGTCGCTTTCAGACTTTAAGGTTCCTCGTCATTATTTATTCACTGGCGAATTACCCTTGGGAAGAACAGGGAAAGTGGATCGAGCCGAACTAAAGCGTCGAGCGGCGGCTGCAGCCAGTGTCAAGCAAGCAAGATGAATGTTTCTGAATATGAATTGTACGATGGTTTGGGACTTTCTGCATTGTTATATGCGAAGGAAGTTTCACCTGTTGAACTCTTGCGCTGTGCCATTGAACTGGCTGAGCGCAGAGGAGAATCGTGCAACGCAATAATTTACCCAAAATACCAGGCCGCGCTTAATAGCGCAGAAAATCGGGAGTTAGAGGGCGCATTCGGAGCACTTCCATTTTTGCTCAAGGATTCGGGCTTGGCTTCGAAATTCTTGCCGTCAAGCATGGGTTCGCGGATGTTTGCTAACACAAATTCAAGTATCGATTCTACATTGAATGTTAAATTCCAAGCAGCGGGCTTGCACGCGTTTGCGCGTACGACCGTGCCGGAATTTAATATGGCGCCAACCACGGAAGCGCTCCAAAACGGGGGGCCGACGCGCAATCCCTGGGATTTGACACGCTCGTCAGGTGGATCGAGTGGTGGTGCAGCTGTATCCGTAGCTAGCCGCATTGTGCCAATTGCTCATGGAAGTGACGGCGGCGGCTCCGTGCGCATCCCCGCCTCTTGTTGTGGAGTATTTGGTTTGAAGCCTTCGCGCGGTCTAATACCGTTTGGCCCATTGCGAGGTGAGGGTTGGGGAGGGCTCGCGACGGATGGCGTATTAACGCGATCCGTTCGCGACACAGCAGCGACGCTCGATGCCATAGCCGGAATGGAATTAGGTGCCCCCTATGCTGCTCCCTCACAACCGGGAGCATACCTGGCCTCCATTCAAAAACAATTTGATCGGCCGCAACGAGTGGCCATGTGGGTAACTGCTTGGGATGAGATCCCTGTGGCAGCCGAGTGTCAGGATGCCGTCAGACAGGCCGGAAAGCTGTTACAAGACTTGGGTCATGAGGTTGTTGAGCATCCTCTGCCAAATCTTAACTACTCCAGTTTCGTCGAAGCCATAGGGGACGTAATGGCAAGCAATGTAACGGTCACGGTGAATGGGCGGCTGCGCCTTGAGCCAAAGCATAATCCACAGGACGAACTGGAACCGGCGATCTACGATGCCTTCAACCTAGGAAAACACTTAACGGCAGAGAAGTACATTCTTGCCCTCAACCGCTTTCACAGCATTTCTCGTTTGATGGCAAACTATATGCAGAAGTTTGATTTTGTACTCACTCCAACACTTACCCAACTTCCACTTCCTCTCGGTTCACTTTCGATGAACGATGACTTTCGTTCATTCCGAAAAAAAGCTGGCCTATACACGGCTTTTCTCGCAATCATAAATGCTTCGGGCCAACCTGCTGCCAGCATTCCCCTATATTGGACAAAAACAGGAATTCCTGTAGGTGTACAGCTTATCGGACGTTTTGGGGCGGACGGAGATGTATTGAAGCTTTCGAGTCAACTAGAATTTAGTCACCCGTGGAAAGACCTACAACCGCCACACAGCGACAAAGTCCATTAAGCTTGACAAATTAGACCCAATGGTCGAAAAAGAAGTCTGTCCAGTATATGAAAGGGTTGCAATATGAACGTGGTTGAGGCGACAGCTAAATTCAATAGTATTGGGCCGAATGCCCTTTATTATGATGATTTTTCTGTTGGTCGAAGTTGGGTAACTCCCCGCCGAACAATTACTGAGGCAGACGTAGTTATGTTTGCAGCGTTAACTGGCGACTTTAATCCCGTTCATACTGACGAAGAGTTTGCCAAGACCACACCTTTTGGTACGCGAATACTTCACGGACCAGCCGTATTTGCAATCGCGACAGGTCTTGAGTTCCGGTTGGGAATTAAAGAAGGAACCGCCATTGCGTTCCTTGGCATGACATGGAATTTGAAAGCCCCAGTTTTGATCGGTGATACTATTGGGGTATTTCAGAGAGTAGAGAGTATGCGTCCCACTAAGAACCCAGGTCGCGGGATCGTTGCCTTTTGGGTCGAAGTACGCAATCAGCGCGGTGAGGTATGTCAGGAAGGGGAGTGGAAAGTAATGTTCCATGCCCGATCGCAACCAAATTAAGCGATATCTACTTTGCTTCAATTGTAAACAGTGAGAGAGGGATTTAGCTCATGTTATGGCTGTCTTCGGCTATCATTCTTGCTGTCTTGCTGGCATTTGTGCTTCTCATTGACCGTAGAAACCCGCTTCAATTGAGATACCAAGGAAGATTTTTCTTTAGATTTGGATCTGGACAATTTCGAGACGAGGCAGGAAAAATTGTTGTCGATCATCGCCTAATCGAATGTCTTGAAGAACGAACTGAAAAAATACTCGTGGACCGTAACGCTGAATTTCCGACTTTCTGGCCTAAGTAAGCTGCGCAAAGTTTGTAGTATTGCATCTAAGTGGAGTGCTTCGCGGATATCATGTTCCCACAGCAATCCAAATGAACAGGCCCCCAACTGACTGTCCGAAAACAGCTTCGAGCTAAGTCTGCGATTCCTCTTCCTCATCCCATTCAAACGGCATACCAACTATTTTCTCTACGTCGCGAATCATAGGGTCTTTGATGCGCTCGCTTCTGGGTCCATAAAGGGGTCTCATGAGCTCGCAGATTTCCGTGGTTTCTTTGATACTTCGGCGCAATTTTTCAGCCTCGGGACCGGGTTGCATGGTCTCGAGCTTAGCTTGGTTTTCTTTTGAAGTCTCCTCATAAACATCCAGAAGCATGGCTGCTAATTTGTATCGAGGGATTTCGTCTTTTGTCATCGGGCCTTTGATCTTAACGTCCATTGTCCTGGCATCGATTACAACGTCATCCGGATGAGGCACCGGTTCTGGGAGTTTGAGCTTAAGTCTTTCACGACGCGCCAGTTCCTTTGTCCAAGCGTCTTTGTAGTCAAGCATGGATTTGAATGCTCCTGCAGCCAACTTGTGATTCTCCGCCTCCGTCTTGCTGACCAGTGTGGTAAACAAGGTGGCGGCGCGATTGTTTCCCCTCGCCGCATTCATGGCGACGGCGCGAAGTACAGCCGTGATCATTGGGATGGAGACGCGGCGGCCTTTTTCCACAATGGGAACTGTCCGATACGCTTCCTCGATAATCAGCTTCTTAATGCGCTCTTCCGAAAGAGAGGGGAGCGCATTTCTCGACCCTTTTGGTCTTCCCTTGGGATTTCCTGACTTGCCGGGTTTGAAGCGGGTGGCTTCCGGCGGCTTGCAATACCCGACGTCATATTTGCCTGTTTCGATCTCAGGCGCCGGCAATGCCTTTGGATTACCTCTTGGATTGTTCATGGAAGTTACTCGGCCGCGAGCGCGTCTTGACGAACGTCAATTCTACTGCTGATTGGACCGTATCTTGCCACCCGCTCCTGCATGACTTCCATAAAAGTCTTGTTCGTTCCTTCCAACACTGCGTCATCCCTTGCATAGACCTGCCAGCGCTGGACGATCCGATCACAATAGATAGGATCAAGTTCGCAGAGATAGGCCCGTCTGCTGGTTTTGTGGGCAGCGATGAGGGTCGAGCCACTGCCGCCAAAGAGGTCGAGGACTATGCTGTTGCGGCTGGAAACGTCCTTGATGGCATCGGCAACCATGGCAACAGGCTTGACGGTTGGGTGGAGAGCGAGTTCATCCATGCGACCGGCCTTTAAGGTATTTACCCCACGATACTGCCAGACGTTGGTGCGGTAGCGGCCGTGCTGGCCCAGTTCAAATGTATTGATATGGGGTGCCACGCCATTCTTGAAGGCAAACACCAGTTCATGCCTGGACCGATAGAAGGTCCCCATGCCGCCGTTGTCCTTGGCCCAGACGATAAGGTTCTTGAGGTCGGAGTATGTAGCGTCGCCCGCCTTGAGCACTTCCTTCATGTGCCGCCAGTCCATGCAAATGAAGTGGATCGATCCGTCGACGCTGTTGGTCGCAAGGTTTCTGAAGGCCTTTGCCAAGAACTCGGTGAACTCGTCGGAGGTCATTTCGCCGGAAGCCATGGCAAACTCCCGGTGGGTGGTTTTGCCTAGTCCACCGACATGGCCATCTATTGGAACGTTGTAGGGAGGGTCTGTAAACACCATCTCAGCCTTTTCACCCTGCATCAGGACTTCACAGGTCGCAGCCAGCAACGAGTCGCCGCAGATCAATCGATGAGGGCCGAGAAGCCAAACGTCACCGAGGCGCGTCACCTGAGAACTCTGGTCGACTCCAGGCACCCATTCGTCGTCCGGGTTTCCCCTGTCCTCCGGAGCCAATCCTTCAATCAGTCCATCGATTTCAGCAATTGAGAATCCCGTGATGCCAATTTCAAAGTTGAGATCAATCTCCATCAAGCCCTGAAGCTCAAGAGCCAGAATTTCTTCGTCCCACCCAGCATTGAGCGCCAGCTTGTTGTCTGCCAGGACGTAGGCGCGCTTTTGCTCGGCGGTCATACCTTCCAGCCGAACGCAAGGGACCTGTTCAAGCCCAAGTATCTTAGCTGCAGCCACACGACCGTGGCCGGCAAGGATCATGTTTTGATTGTCGATGAGGAGGGGATTGGTAAAGCCAAACTTGCGGATGCTGTCCGCGATCTGCTTAATCTGTTTCTTTGAATGTGTCCGCGCATTGCGGGGGTAGGGATTCAGCTGTGAGGCTGAAAGATACTCAATTGCAGATGCCTTCATGTGCGTTTCCTTCTGTTATCCGCGCTCTCCCTCCATAGTGTTGTTGACCGCTGTTATTTCGACTCAGCAGCCTTAGGCATTTCACGTACCATCTTTGTTCCAAATACACAATAGGTTGTGACTCTTGTGCAAAGAAATCTATATATTGTGTATTTTTGCCACAGTCGGAGCCTGAGACTCGGATTCCAGGCGCCGTTGCCTGCTCTTGGCCATGGGTTCCCAGTTTTTTGAAAACAGATCCCTGAAAGCCGTTTCGATTTTCCCTGTTCTCCAGTTTAGGGAATTTCATGCTAAGCATCGGAAGAAGTGCTGAAATAGGAAGCGCGGTTCCATTAGCTAAGTCAAAATTTCCCAAAATTCCCTGTTGTTTCCCTGTTCTTCAGAAAATTCCGTTAGAGACAGGTTCGTAACAAACTGAGTCCACCACCATTAATTTCCGGCTTCTTAGAACGGAATCCTGTCCATCCTCGCTCCCGCCGTCAGCCTCCGGGGCCGTGTCGCGCAGCGAAAACAGCCAGCACCAATAAAATTATATCAGTGCTGGCTTGGCTCATTTCATTGAACGAGTTGATGTTCAACGCTGCAAACTTCACCAGTAATATCCAGCAACTTGTACCCTACATGACCGGCTATGCGCTGCAATGTAATGCTCATCAAAATATCTACCGATGGAAAATGAAGATCCACAGAACCATAGTACCTATTGGTGGCTGTCACCCTCACCCCATCTTTGGTATTTTGGATTTGAGGATTAAACTCAAAAATAGGGCGACCAAAAATCTGGCTTGCTTTTACTGATCGACCAAAGTGCGCCGGTATCAGTGGGGTTCCGTACCTTTGCAAATATTCACCTGTAAGCACTTCGGTAAGGTTGGAGAATGATGCAAAAGGTCTGCCTTTGAAAACTTCTCCTATCGCGGGAATCAGCGATTCGCCTAACGTATTGGCATCAGGCAAATCAGATGGCAAGTCCTCCAAGCATTGGCGCCGTTCATCAATCAATGCCGTAGGCGTCAGAACATAGATGTTTGCCTGACTAAGATTATCCATGGAACAGGTATTGTCTGTATCCATCGCTGCTTTAGATTTGTAGCCAAAAAACGCGGCAACAATCTCATGTGCATGGGATGCTTTGAGTTTAATGCCCTGATTTTCGGAAAAGACGCGCAGTGTGTCCGCGCAACGCTTGTTAAAAGTATTCATAAGTAATTTCCTTTTAAACTGCCGGACTTTTTAGTCGTCGTGAGCGTTTAAATACGACCATGCCGGCGGTTTAAAAAAATTACCCAAGCATGTTTATAACAAGCTGTCGTCTTTTCGGTCACTCACAACCGGGGCTATCGACTCCTGTAAGGATACATAGCAGGATTATCGAAAATATCAAGCCGCCATAGCGGACTCGAACAATTTGCTCGATTGTTGTATTGCTTCTAAAAAGTTGTTCAAACAGTTCGAACTTATTCCGTTACCGTCCACCAGAAATTTCCCGTAACTCCATGAACCCATCTCTTCCGGCGGGCCATTCAGAATCTAAACGATGCAAACGAAAGTTTCCCGCTTGATGAATGCCCGCGGCCCGGCAGCGCCTGTCCTTGTATGCTCATTCGCAATATTCATTTTCTCAGGGATGGATGCGGCAATGAAGACGCTGGTCATTGCCGTGGGCGTTTACAATGTCGTGCTGTGGCGAAGCATGCTGGCCACGGTCGTCTCGGGAACCGTTTGGTTTTCGGGATCCTGGGCCTGGCCGCAACGCTCCGTGCTCAAGCTTCATGTTCTGCGCTCCAGCCTGATTGCCATTATATTGCTGACCTTCTTCTGGGGCCTTGCCAAGCTGCCGCTCGCCGATGCCATCGGCCTGAGTTTCATTGCGCCCCTGATCGCGCTCATTCTTGCGGCCATTCTCCTGGGTGAGCGCATCGGGCGCCCGGCCTTCTGGGCATCCCTCGCAGGCATGGTGGGCGTTGCGTTCATCCTGGGCGGCCAGTTTGAACTCGTGGAATATTCCCAGGAGGTCATGCACGGCACTATAGCAGTTCTTCTCTCTACTCTGTTCTATGCCTTCAGTTTGATTCTGGGCAGAAAGCAGGCCCAACTGGCAAAGCCCACCGAGATCATGTTCTTTCAAAGCCTGTTGCTGACCCTGATTTTCCTGCTGCCCGCGCCCTGGCTTGCCGTTGCCTTGGCCAAGGAGCACTGGCTTGCGCTGGTGGGCGTAACCGCCTTGTCGCTCAGCGGCCAGTTCCTCATGAGCTGGTCCTACGCCCGCGCCGAAGCACAGTATCTGATCCCTACTGAGTATTCCGCCTTCGTTTGGGCAATTCTGTTTGGCTGGGTCTTCTTTGCTGAAGGTGTCGTGTGGACCACAATGGTTGGCGCAGTGTTGATCATCGCCGGTTGCCTGATTGCCGCGCGCTCAAACTCCAAGCTTGCGGAACCAATAGAAGCGACGATCTAACTCGCCCATCAATAACCAAAGGCCTCGATCCACGGCTGCAGCACGGGCAGGACAGGCTCCATCTGCTTGCGGTAATGAATCCACCGTCCACTGGCTTGCTTATATAAGGGTTGAACCACCTGGTTATAGCTGGGCGTAAGAATGCGGCCCCTCTCCAAAGCTGTTTTTTGATAATTGCGCAGGTTGTCATGCCACTCCAATCCCAGAAACCTGATCAACGGTTTGCACGTGCTTTCGAGATCTTGAATCAAGTCCTCATATTTTAGGGCATGCACATCAATGTCGAGCTTCCGCTGGTAGGCCGACCAAAGCTCCATAACTGCCGCATACAACTTGGCCGACTGCTCAAGGCTCAGAAAATTCATCATTGCTTCATTGAGCATAAAGGGCTGCATAAAACAGCTCAGCACGCAATCGCAGGGATGACGCAGGGCAAGAATGAATTTCGCATCGGGAAAAACCCGGTGAATGATGCCAACATGGGCGATGTTCAAGGGAAGCTTATCCACGACGAGTTTGCCGTCATCATCCTGGCCAAGATGAATCTTCAGTTCTTCGAAATAGGCGTCCTGCAAGCTGCGAACCCCTGCCACCGAGAGCGCACTTAGATTTTGGACCGTTTGCGCCTGTGCAAAGGCATTGCCCATCGCCGTAACCATGGGCTTTTCTTCAACGACGCCAATCCCAGGATGGCTCCGCAAAATGATATCCAGCAGCGTCGTTCCCGATCTGGGAAATCCGATTAAGAATACGGGAACTTGCTTCACGCCCGTCACCAGTCTGGTCCACTTTGGCTTCACCTCGGTTGCCCAGGCATTTTTGCGCAGTCGAATAGAATTCAGATATTCTTCCCCGTTGAATTTTCCAGCTTCTGTTGAAGCCCCGGTCAATTCATTCTGCTTCTCGAACGCTGCAAAAGCGTTCTCAAACTGGCCAAGCTTGTCGCAGGTTTCGCCAAGAAGATTAAAGGAAGCTGGCTTCAGGGATGGCTGCAGCCTGTCCGTCTGAACTTTGTTCAGGTAGCCGGCAGCATCCTCAAGCTTGTTTTTGCGGCTTGCAAGCTGGGCGAGACGGAAGAGGATATTCGAATCATCCGCGCAATTTATTGTTGCTTTTTCCAGGGCCCTTTCAAGCTCTTCAATGTTGTTCCGCTTTTCATATAGTCCGCAGAGATTGCTGTGCGCCAGAGCAAATTCAGGCTTGATCTTGAGGGCTTTGCAATAACTTGCGGCGGCTTCCTCCCAGCGGCCCTGGTCTTGCAATGCAACGCCAAGATTGTGGTGGACCTCGGCAATGTCTGGGTTGATCTGCAAGGCTCTGTCAAAGCTTGCGATGGCCTCGTCCAGGCGACCTTGGGCCTGCAGTGCAGCGCCAAGATTGCTGTGCGCATCAGCATCGTCAGGATTGATTTGCAAGGCCCTGCCAAAGTTTGCAATTGCCTCGTCAAACCGGCCCTGGTCCTGCAAGAGAAGACCGAGGCTATTGAGCGCCTCAATATAATCAGGCCTGATGCGCAGGGCCTTGCCAAAGCTTGCAATGGCCTCGTCCGGGCGATTTTGGTCCTTGAGCGCAATGCCTAGATTATTATGCGCCTCAGCATAGTAAGGCTTGATCTGCAGGGCCTTGTTGAAACTTGCGATGGCTTCTTCCAGGCGGCGTTGGCCCTGCATTGCAACCCCGAGATTACTATGTGCCTCAGCATTGTCAGGTCTGATTTGCAAGGCTTTGCCAAAACTTGCGATCGCCTCGTCCAGACGATTTTGGCCCTTAAGCGCAATGCCAAGATTATTATGCGCTTCAGCAAAGCCAGGCTTTATCTGCAGGGCTTTGCCAAAGCTTGCGATAGCATCATCGAGGCGGTCTTGGTCCTTGAGCGCAATGCCAAGATTATTATGCGCCTCTGCAAAGTCAGGTCTTACCTGCACCGCCTTTTTGAAGCTTGCAATCGCCTCATCCAGATTACGCATCCCCAAGTGCGCGGCCCCAAGGATATTGTAGAGAATAGCGGCTCTTGGAAATTCCACGGCCATCGCTGTTGCCTGCTGGACGACCTCCTTCAACCGCCGCTGATTGAAGAGTGCAATAAGGGCATCAAGTTGGCCTCGTGGTGGCTCCGCATGATTAAGCATGAACGTGACTTTGGATGATGTTAGCTTTGCTTGATTTCTTGGTAGATAGGGTCGAATTTGGCACACGGCGGCACTGTGGGCAACGCTACGAAGCACCATCAGTCGCGCCCCACCTCATCTTTCAATGGCCACGTGCCAAACCCAATGGGCGGAATGATCATCGCCTTATTCAGCGGCAATCAGTTGGCCCTGCAGGGTCGACAGGCTTTCCCTGACATGGCGCGCCAGGGCTTCAATCGCCTTGTTGGCCTTGCCGGGCTTGCGCACCAGGCCGATGTCAAAGGTTCCAAGCGACGGAAAGCCATCCTTCTCGGTGAGAATGCGCATGCCGGGGCGCAGGCACAGTTCCGGGATGGCGCCAACGGCGAGGCCCTGCAGCACCGCCGCATTCACCGCGTTTGAATTGGGCGTTGAATAGGCCACGCGGAATTTTCTCTGCTGCCCGTCCAGCGCCCGGAGCACCATGCTGCGCCAGCCGCAGCCCGCATGCGAGACGGCAAGGGGCAGAACCTCCGCCGTATGGGCGCAATGGCGTGTGGACGTGACCCACACCAGCTTTTCGCGCCGCACCGGTTCTTCGGTGACAATGTCACAGCCATGAGTGATGAGCGACAGGTCGAGCTCGCCGCGTTTGCAGCGCTCAAACAATTCGCCGCTGCCCAGGCATTCGACATTCACCGTCACCATCGGATGGGTACGGGCAAAGCGCGCCAGGATTTCCGGCAGGAATCTTTCGGCATAATCATCAGGCGTGCCGAACTTTATGGTGCCCGTGAGATCCGGTTTGGCGAAGGCGTAAATGGCCTCGTCATTGATTGCCACGATGCGCCGGGCATAATCCACCAGCCGCTCGCCATCCTGGGTGAAGCGGCTCATCCGGCCATCCCTCGCAAACAGCGGGGTGCCCACCAGGTCCTCCAGCCGCTTCATCTGCATGGACACCGCCGACTGGGTTTTGTGAACCTCCTCGGCCGCCTTGGTGAAGCTGCCGTTATCGGCAATGGCGAGGAACGTCTTCAACAAATCGACATCAAGATTGGGGATCATGGCTTATCTCATATCATCAACATTACTGATGGATAATATAAGATACATTCGTTAGACTAATCAATAGAAATCTTTATGTTGGGACCATCAAAGACTTGATTTTAAGCCGCTTTCGGGTGGCATTACCCGGAAAAAATGGTTTTTCTGGGGTTCTGGAGGATTGTGCCATGAGAGACTATATTTTGAACCAAGCCATTTCCCAGGGTGAATATGGCATCGTTTCCGTCCTGCGCCGCCTGACGCGGAACTGGAAGGCCAAGCGCCGGATCGCAGTGCTTGCCGACTTCGACGATTACATGCTGCGCGATATCGGTGTAACCCGGGATGAAATTCAATGGGCGGCCGGCCTGCCGCTAACGGTGAACGCCGCGGTGGCCCTCGAGGAACGGGCCTTCCGCCGCCGCCATTCAAATTGATCTTTATCTGCGAGGAGAGCAGCGCTCCCAGAGGGGGCCGCCTAGCTCGCCACAACCGGAACCGTCATCGAGACGCTATAGGTAAAGGAGTAGCTCCCGATGAGCGGGACCGTGAAGCTCAAGGGATAGGTTGCGGTAGTATGAGCAAGCTGCACCCCTCCACTCAAGGCGTCCAACGTGAGGGTAACATCGATAGTCTCGGGGTCGTGCCCCTCAAGCACCTTGCTGCGTACAAGTGTTTGCAGCTCGGTCTGCGTCAGGGTGGGCTTGAGTTGCAGGGCGCGGGCACCCTGGGCAAGCGCGAAGCGGACGTTATGGGTTTCTTGGGAGGCCCAGCCAACCGCAAAGATGCCAGCCATGAAAACCACGAGAGCTGGCAGCACCAGGGAGAACTCGACCGCGGCGCTTCCCCGGTCGTCCCGGATATAGCGATTAGCGGACACGGACCACCTCGCGTTCATAGAGAGGCAGGCCATCAGCAAAGATTGGATCAACAAAGAAGGGATCGTTGAAAGCCCGCGAGGCTTCGACGGTCCAGTATTTCTCCGGGATGCTGCTGTCGCTGCAAACCGCGCTGCAGCTCGCGGCTGCGCCCGCGCAAACGCACGTCTTGCTGACCTCGACATTCCCGTCCTCCGGTTTATGGCTCCATGCGGCTTCGGCGATGGCTATCCCGGTCGCCTCGCTTGTGCCTCCCTGCAGGAAGTACTTGCCCGCAACCTCCACGCTGTCGCGCATGTAGTTATTCTGCGTATAATAGGCCCAGCCGGACATGATCCCCATCAGGACTATCGCCAGCATTGGTGCAATGAGCGCAAACTCGATTGCCCCTACGCCATTTTCATTCCGGAGAAACCTTTGCATTCCTGTCACTCCACCAGCTTGACCAGCTGAAGCCCCGTAATGGACCCCATGCCATAAGCCGTGCAATCCTGATTGATGGTGGTATTGCCCGTCCATTCCACCGTTTTGCCGACCACCTGGGTGCAGCCGCTCTCTCCAGAGAAATTCCCGAGATACTTGATGTCCTGGTTCGCAAAATAAATCGCACCAGTAAATTTGGAAGCTGCCGTTCCGTTTAAGGTCACATCAGCGGTTGCGCTCCGGTCGCCGAAAAAGAGCATCCCGGAATAGGTTCCGCTCGTCGGCGCGGACAGGTTCACGGTGGCGGTGCCGTTAATGCTCACGGACGTGCCGGCTTTAAGGTAGATCGTGACGCCGGAGCCAGAGATGTTGGCGTTCGCATTGATCTTGAAATTGCCGCCCGAGACCACATACACGCCCGGTTTCAGCGTCTTGGTGCCGGTGAGGGTCATGCCGCTCGTGTAGTTTCCCGGCTGCAGAACCGAGCCGCTCGTGCTTGTATAGGTTGGCCCGGAGCCGGCTGGAACCGGAACCTCGGCGAAGGGGTCGGCAACAGGCGGGGCCTGCGTGATGGGCGCGGGACAGACCGTCACCTGGGCGCCCGAGGTGAGGCTGACGTCGCCAACCGCGATGATGCAATCGGTCTTCAATTTCGCCGAGCCCTGAACTTTCACGGAATCAGGCGTAAACGAGTTCGACATGACCGTGCAGCCCACCAGGTTGAGGTCGGAGCTTCCAGAAAAGAGCGCGGCAGCCGGCGCAGTTGTGCTGAGGGCAAGGACGCAGGCGTTGGCGGCGGTCTGCATGATTGCCACCGCCCGTACATTCTCGGTGATGTTGTCATCAAGGAACATGGCCGTAAAATAACGCGGCAGCTCTATTGATATGTTCACCTCGATCGCCTTGGTGTTCCCGGCATAGGCGCCGGCGATCGGCGGATAATGCACGGCGAGTGTGCCTGGCTCATAGCCATTTGCAGTGGCGACTTCGGTGGCTGTATTCAGGATCGTGCTGGCGTTTGATCCGGAACGTTTCTCGAGGGCCGCCGTGTAGGCAGCCTTGTCCGCCGCTTGCTGCAGTTCGAGGTCCTTGTGATACCAGTAGGCGGTTTCAACCCCAAACCCGGCACCGCCGGCGAGCAATGGAAGCATGAGAGCCGTGGCAATAGCGATATTGCCCTTTATGTCTCTCAACAGAAATGATGACAGAGTTTTCATGCACTCAAAATACTGTGCACAAATTAGGCGAGCTTTAAGGAAGCTTGTAAAATTAAACATAAAATCAGGATCCGCGTGGCCGTGGTTACCGGCCCGTGATTAACGGCAGCGGGATTTGGGAAATCTGGAAATAACGCCGGATTTTTGCCGCTGCGGTATGCGGTATATGAGGATTCGGAATTGATTGAACACACGCGCCGAGAGTCTGGCTATCTCCAATTTTAACCATCTTCATTAATGTTTTCCGCTTCGCGAAGCGCGAAAACAGCTCAGTAGTGAAGAAACCGGGCTGTAGAACCGGATTTGCCGCAATCAGGCGAATTCTCGACGTTCGAAAAGATTGACCCACTGGACAAATTAACCCGGGCCAGCCAATTTGCCCCACACCACGAGGGGCTTGGACTGCATGCGGCGTTTTTCCAATGATTGAGAGCCTGGTCGCCAGCGAAAACATCGTGCATGTCGGAGCCCTGCTCTATCTCACGGGCTTCCTGTTTCGCAACCAGCTGATCCTGCGCGGCCTCATCATTGCCGGAGACTTTGTCTATATCCTTTATTTCTATTTCGCCCCTGACGTGCCGCTCTGGGGCGGCATATTCTGGAGCGTCATGTTCACCGTGGTGAATCTTGCCATGATCGGCCTGATTGTCGCCGACACGATGCATTTCAACCTCACGGCAAATGAGAAAAAACTGTTTGGCCTGCTGGAGAACCTGACGCCCGGCGAATTCCGCCAGCTCTTGGGAGCAGGCAGGGAAGAACTGGCAGCGGTGCCCGCGGTTATCACCCGCGAGGGCCAGGTTCTCGAAAAGCTCTACTTCATTCTTGACGGCACCATGACCATAGAAAAGGGCGGCCAGCGCTGGCCCTCTGAATCCAGAACCTTCATCGGCGAAATCGCTTTTCTTCTGGCGCGCCCGGCCACCGCAACCGTAACGCTGGAGGCGGGCACCGTCTATTTTGTCTGGGATGCGGAGCCCTTGCACCGTCTGCTCAGGGGGAACCCGGCCCTCAACACGGCCTTGAGCGCCATCATGAACAAGAAATTGGCGCAAAAGGTTGCCAGCGCAGGCGTGCTGATGAACACCATAGGCTTGGATTACCGGGCGCCCGAAGCCTGAGCACGGAACCTTTTGCCATGGCCCGCCGTTAAACTTCATGTTCATTCAATCAAAGGACACTGCCATGATGATTGACCCAAAAGGTTCTAGGCCCGAAGCGCTGGCCAAGTTTGCTGAGGTTGCACGCCATGATGATGGCCAGCCGGTGCGCGAAGGCGTTGAAGCCACGAAAGAAACCGCGGCGATCCCGACCGATCCCAAATTAAAGCAGGATGCTGGCACCAAGGTTTTGCGTGAAGGCGTATTGCACCGCGACCAGGGCGCAAAAGAAGCCATTGATAAACTCCCTGACCGGACCGCGAAAAATGGTAAAAGGCGCGCTGGTTCCCGGTAACAAGCGGCGGACCCTGGAGCGTAACTAGGTGTTCAAGTATTTCGCTGTAGCGGGGTTCGCAATCCTGCTGGCAACGGCGCCCGCCATGGCCGGCCCGTTATTTGATACGCGGGGGTCAAATCCCGCGACCAACCGCTGCGACTTGTATGATCCCAATTGCCGGCCCCGGCAATTGTTTGGGAGGCCCCCGGAGCCGAGCATCAGAAATAATCCACTAGGGAAGCCCGCCCCGAAATTGATTTTGCCACGCGATTTGAATGACCGCTCAAGCGACCCGTCGCCAATCCTGCTTTTGCCAGGCGAGCCATACAATCGCACGGGCAGCACCCTGGCGTGCAGCGATGCGCGCCGTGTCATTCGTTATGAAGGCTACCGCAATATCCGGACGGTAAAATGCGGCGGCAAATATCACCACTTCACCGCCCAGAAGCGGGGCGCTGGATATCTCGTGAATCTGAAGGTGCGGACAACGACGGGGAAGATTGTTGTGGGTAGCCGTATCAAGTGATCTGGACTTAACGTGAAAGGCGGCGCGCGTTGGCTCTCACCTTTTTCCGGTATCTTTTGACCACGCTGTCGCGCGATGCGCCCAAAGCCATGCGGCCGCTTTCCAGGCCGGCTGCCACAAATTTTTCCTGAACCATCCGGCGGGCTTCACTCTTGGCCTTCGCGCCCCCCGCCGCAAGCCGCATCGTCCGCAACCAAATCACCTGCTGCGATTCCGCCGCGAGCATCATCAAGTTGATCCATGAACGGTACATTGGCCCAATCTTCCCTTGTTCACTTCAGACGCTTTAACCTAAGCGCCAACCTGCCCGGTTGTTCCCTGGATGGCGTGCCGGGCTTTCGGGAAGGGCTTGAAGGTCATGGCGATGAGGAAGGCGCCGATGCCGATACCAAAGGAGCCGATAAAGAGCCAACCGTAACTGGCGAAGGTGTCGAAGATCAATCCTCCGGTCAGGGGGCCGGTGGCCATGCCCAAGCCGCCGGCCATGGCGGTGCCGCCGATGACGGTTCCCATCAACCGCAGCGGGAAATTCTCCCGCGCCAGCACGGCGTAAAGCGGCATCACGCCGGCATAGATAAAGCCAAACAGCGCCGCCACGGCGTAAAATGCGCCAAGGTCACGCACGAAGAAATAGGCGAGCGCTCCGAAGGCCTGGAGCAGCAGCCCTCCGACCAGAACATGCTTGGCGCCGAACCGGTCTCCAAGGATGCCGAAGGCAACACGGCCGCCCATGCCCGCCAGTCCTTCCACGCTGTAGATCGAAACCGCCGCAATCAAGGGAATGCCGCAGCTGATGGCGTAGCTCACCGTATGAAAAATCGGGCCCGAGTGCGTGGCACAGCAAAAGAAATTCGTCAGCATCAGGATGATGAACTGCGGCGACCGGATGACCTGCTGCAAGGTCATGCCGGATTGTGGTTCTTCATCCGGCGAAGCACCAGAATTTTCAGCCGCCAGAGCCGGTGGAGGGCGCACCAGCAATGCCGCCGGAATCATCACGACAGCGACAAGGGCGGCGATGATCTGCAGGGAGGTTCGCCAATCATAAATGGAGACAAGCCATGCCGCCAAGGGAGACATGGTGAGCGGCGCCATGCCCATGCCGGCAGATACGAGGGAAACCGCCAGGCTGCGGTGCGTGTCGAACCAGCCTGTGACGCAGGCCATCAACGGCGCAAAGATCGCGGCGACCGCCCCTCCCACAGCCAGGCCGAAGATGAGCTGGAATGCGAGAAGCGATGTTGCCTGGCTCGCCAGAAACAAACTCGCGGCCAAAATCACTGACCCGATCAGCGCGATTATCCGGGCCCCCAGGCGATCCGACAGGCTTCCCCAGGCGATGCTTGCGAATGCCATGGCGAGAAATCCGATGGTCATGGCGCTCGACACGCCGGTGACCGACCAGCCGGTATCACGCGAGATGGGCAGAAGAAAAACCGGCAGAGAAAACATGGCGCCAATCGCCATGCAGCCCAGCAGGCCACCGGCAGCGACAATTACCCAGCGATAGGAAGAGTTGCTCATGTTATGTCTCCGTTAAACGAGTCCGTAAATCAAGCTTAGACGCCCGCCTTGCAACTGTTCGACTTTCCGAAGTTCCAGCCCGTGGCGTTTTGTTGTGGTGAAGAGCGCCTTCCCCTCACCGGCGATCAGCGGATAAACGATAAGCCGCAGTTCATCCACCAATCCAGCATCGATGAGGCTCGCCGTAATGCGCGCCCCACCCATGAGATAGATGTCCTTGCCGGGCTGCTGCTTGAGGGCAGCGACGTCTTCAAGTCCCCGGACGAAGCTCGTATTCGGCCAGAGCGGCGAAGTCAGGGTGTTCGACAGCACATAATGCGGGGTTCGCGCGGCAAAGCGCGCCCATGCGACCTCAGCCGGCGTCGGCGCGCTGCCAGTGATCCAAGCGGGCGTGTCCGGCTCATTCTGTATCCCGGTCCAATAGCGCTCGTAGCCGGGGTACATGCCGCCGCCCAGCACGCAGGCGTCGATTTGCGGCATCAGGCCGTAATCCTCCGACCACGCTTCGACCCAATCCGCGTAACCCTCCGAGCCTTCGATCTTTCCATCGAGGGAAAGTTTCATTCCGGTAATCAACTTACGCATATCAACTCCCATTCGCCTGCGGCACTCCGCCGAGAATTATTTAAAGAACAAGCTCCCGCTCATGATCAGTCATGGGTTCCCCCACGTTGGGCTGCCCTTTGCCCGTTGCAATCAGGTCCCGCAAACTGCCGTTGATGTAAGTGCCCCATCCGTCAGAGCAGGCGTCGTAGCATTCATATTCAGGAACCAGGCCTTGGTGCGTGAAGCGGACCTCGGTTTTGTTGCCCTTTTTTGAGACATCAAAAATAATGTCCGTGCCCGTCCACTCGGTCGTGTCCTGGGTAAAATTAAAGTAGTTGTCCAAAACCCGCCAAACGACTTTTTTGCCGGGAACCAGTTCTGTAATCTTCAGCGTGCAACGATGGATATCCCGGAAGTGATATTTGAACTCCGCCCCGAGCTTGTCGGTGTGGCCTTCAATTTCTTCCGACCACCAGCCACGGACATTATTGATGGCGGCGAAGGCTGCTTCCGGCGTTTGGCTGACCGTGAAGGCCGTGGTGAAGTTGTGATCTTTCATGGCTATCTCCTGTTTCGTTTTTTGAGGTGAGTTCGGTCAGGCCGGCAGCCGCTGGTCGTATTCCTTCTGCAGGCGGCTCCAGCCGTCCCAGAAGGGCGCCGGCTCCTTGCCCGTTGCGCGGGCAGCCAGGATATCGAGGTGCATGTGCCAGCCGGCGCTGACCATCAGCAGGGTCTTGCGGTCGGGCAGGCGGCGATGGATGAGGGTGAGCAGCACCTTGTTGCCCCTTGGCTCAAGCTCGAAGGAAACGCCGCCGCTGCTTCCCCAAGCGATGGCGAGCTTGCGCGGCGGATCAAGCTCGGTGATCCGGCTTTCCAGGCTGTGCTCATCGGGAAAACTTTCCGGCCGCTTGCTCGGCGGACTATTGAGTTCAGCGTTGCGCCACGTGAATGTGAAAGTGGCGCCGACCTTCATTTCCATCTGGCCCGCCGCCAGCCACTGGCGGCGGAGCTCGCTTTCCGTGAGATAGGCCCAGACGCGTTCGATGGGGCCGGGCAGAAGGCGCTGGATCTTCAACGTGGTGGGCTCGATCAACGTGCCATACGCATCCAGGGGTGCAAGTTCGTTCATTTGTCGTCTCCTTTTTTGGATTTGGGGGATTGGCGCGCATCCTCCTCGCGCAGGAGGCGGTCGAGCGCGTCCAGCCGGTTGGTCCAGAAGCGTTCGTAGAAGTTCAGCCACTCATGGGCGCTGGCGAGCGGCCCTGCTTCGAGACGGCAGACATGGGTGCGGCCGCGCACCTCGCGGCGGATCAGGCCGGCGCTTTCCAGCGCCTTGATATGTTTCGAGGCAGCGTTCAGCGAGATGGCGAAGGGTTCGGCAAGCTGGCCCACCGTGCGCTCGCCACCGGCAAGTTCGCGCAGCATCCGCCGCCGCGTCGCATCGCCCAAGGCGTGGAAGACGGAATTCATCTGAACTGACTGTAATTCAACCATGTGGTTGAATATAGGTGAGGGGTTTTAGATTGTCAACCGTTTGGTTGAATGAATTATCAATGGGGCGGTTGGGGCGTGAATAGGGCTAGGCTTGGCGCGGCCCCGCGACTATGTCTCGGCACAATGTTTTGCGTGCTTTGCCAGATTGTTAGTCAGCCACGCTCCCCATGGTCAAATTAATGGTAGTGCCAGTCATCCCACTCGCCTTATCGGAAGCCATGAAGACCGCCATGTTCGCCATCTCCACGAGCGTCATGATCCGTCGCGGGTGGCTCCAGTCAGCGAGGTAATTCTGGAATTGTTCCCAGGTCGTGCCCGATGCCTTGCTCTTGAGCTCGAAGAGTTCCTTTATCATATTTGTCTCCGGCATGGCGTGTGGTCGCAGACTCAGCACGCGGATGCCCTGAGGTGCGAGTTCGGCGGACAGGTCTCGAGTGAGTGCCTCCTTGGCGGCCATTGCCGGACCGTAGCCTCCGTTCAATGGGGTGCCCGTTCGACCGGGAATTGCGGTGACGGTCATGATCACCCCCGATTTATTCGGGATCATCCGCCGGGCCGCCAGGCGTGCGGTCAGGAAATACGACGTGGCGTAGTCCGTGATCGGCAGGGAGAATTGTTCGACATCCATCTCGGTCAGAGGGACGCCCAGAATCTTCGCATTCGGGATGCCGACCGCGTTGAACGAGATATCGACGTGGCCCGCCTCATTGATCACGGACTGCAGATGCTTGTCCACAGCCTGCTCATCGAGAGCGTCCACCTCCGCCGCCTGGGCGGAACCGCCGGCGGAGACGATTTCCTCTGCGACAGCTTCGACGGATGCCCGCCTGCGTCCGGTGAGAAAGACACTGGCCCCTTCAAGCGCAAAAGCACGCGCGACTGCGGCGCCGATCCCACCTCCGGCTCCATAGATCACTGCAATCTTGTTCTTGAGCATCAACTCTCTCCTTGTTCTCTACCTGAGTGGTTACACCGGCGCAGCGCGGTCGGCGGCGCGAGACTCACATCGGCGGGACGACGCCATTGGTACCGACGACGACGTGGCGCGCTGAGATCGCACCATCTGTACCCTTTTCCGCCAGGATGAAGACAATCGCTTTCGGTTTCAGATCGGCCTGCGTTGCAGGCGCGTAGGTGACGACAGGCGTGCCCTCGGGAATCTCAAGCTTCTTCTCCTCGCCATTGTAGGAGACGGTGACGATTCGGCCATTTACACCGGTGACCGCGTCCGCGACCGTTGCGTTGGTCATGGTGCTGTTCGGCCGCAAATCGTATTCGAAGCTACCCTCGGCAGGGCCTGGCAAACCTGATGGAAAGATCATAACGGCAAGCGCGCCGCTACCGCCGCCTTCCTCAGGGAGCGACGCGACGCCGACAAAATCGCCAGGCTGGATGCCGGAGACGGCTGCGCGGGCCACACTCGACACCACCCATCCCTCGAGCAGGGTTATGTCAACGACTTCGCCCTCGCGCGTTTCCACCGTCAACGTCTGACCGCTGAAACTGACGATGCCGCCACGCACGCGGATCGCCTCTGCGTTCTCACTCTGCGCGAAGGCGGGCAAGGTGACGCCTGCCGAGAGCGGTAGACCGATTATGGCGGTGGCAAGGAGCGCCGGTACAAACTTTCGCAGCATGAGACTTCCTTCTAATCGTGCTTGCATCATGCAAGTACATTGCACGCTTGCATGATGCAAGTCAATAGCCTATGTTGGCTCCCATGCTTGGACGCCTCTACGAGAGTCAGGATTGCTCGGCCGCTCGGACGCTGGAGTTGGTCGGCGAACGTTGGAGCCTGTTGATCCTGCGTGACGCAATGTTCCGCAACTACACGCGCTTCCTGCAGTTTCAGAAAGGCTTGGGAATTGCCACGAACATCCTTGCCAAGCGCCTGGAGGATTTTGTTGCAGCCGGGCTCATGGTGCGCCAGCAGCCTAGGGCCTCCGGCGAGCAGGCGGAATACCTGCTCACCCAAAAGGGACTGGAGCTGAAGCCGGTCATCATCGCGCTGACCGAGTGGGGCGACAAATGGGTGCGGCCCGGCCCCGCCGTGTTCCGGAACGGATCCGACGGCCAGCCCGTGGAGCTTCAATTGCGCCTGGCCGGCGGCAATACCCTAGTCGACCTTGCCGACGTCGTCGCCGGGCGGCGCTGAACCCTCCTTCCAGGAGGCATCGGCGAAAGGGCGGCTTCCCAACCGTGGCGACTTCAAGCCCCTTCGTCTTGATGGGCAACAATGGGTCAAGATTAGACCTTGGTGGCCATTTTTCGAATCATAACTGCATCGATTGACAGCGCTCATCAACAATGCGCTGCACCATCGGCGCAAAATACGCGAATTTCGGCGTGGCCATTCCTGCGATCTTGCCTGCGTCATCGAGGCGGCGAACCCGGACGATGTCCCGGAAATTGGGGTTGGTCTCGAAGTCCGCGACTTCCCTGGAATTCATCGGCCCGCCCTGCAGTTTCAGCGAGTGGATTGATGCGGCCGACAGCTGCCCGAAATAGGCGGGGTCGGTCGCACAGATGTAGCGCTTGGCGGCAACATGCTGGCGCACGCAATCGATGACCAGGCTAGGGAAGAAGCGTTCCAGCACCTGGGCTCCAGCTTCCTCGTGATGCTTGTCATGCGTATCGTCCATTGAAAACGTGCCGAACTCGCTGGTGAAGTGCCCGATGTCGTGCAGCAATGCGGCGACAATGATAATTTCGGGTTCGTGCTGCTGTTCGGCCAGGAATGCCCCCTGCAGCATGTGCTCGGCCATGGTCACCGGCTCGCCCAGATACTCCTCGCCGCCGCGGCGCTCAAAGATATCGGCAAGGAACGCGACGATGGTCGCAGGCGAAAGATCCTTATGCGATGGCTTGCCTGTCATGCTGCTTTCCCGTTCTGCAGCTGGATTGCGGCCAGCGTCGAGAGCAGGCCGTCCTTGTCGGCGTAACAGCCCTGGAGCCAGCGCGAGCCCGCGCCGGAATAACCCTTGCGGGCATGCAGGACGCGCGTGTTGTCGACGATGAAAGATTCTCCCGGGCTCAGCTTGAACGTAACTTCCATAGAAGTGTCGTCGATCAGCTCGCCGAACCGCCGGTAGGCCACATAGTAATCGCTCATGTCCGCGTACGGCACATCGGTGATGGCCGCAGCCGAGCGGTTGTTGAAACGGATGCCGATCAGTTCGCCATCGGGCGCAAGCTCGATCATCGGCCGGCGCGAACGAAGGCAGACGCCGGCGCTGCCGGCGTATTCGAACCTGGCGCAGTAGCGGCTCAGCAACTCGAAGCCCCGTGGATTTTCCGCGCGCAGCCGCTCCGCCGCCCGAAAGCCGTCAACCACCATGTTCTCGCCGCCCTGCGCCGAGTTCTCCAGGCAGTAGAGTATCTGCAGGGTTGGCACGGGATCACGGTAGGGGTTGTCGGTGTGGGCTTGCAGGCCCAGGCCCGTATAGGCAAGGTTCGATGGGTTGACCTCGGTGCGCACCTCGAAATGCCTGCCGTAATTCGTCTCCCGGATATAGCCAAACAGTGCGGCGACCTTGAACAGCGCACCGCTCTCGACAGGCCCTCCCACAAGCTTGCCGAAACCGTAGCGGCTGACACCCTGCAACCAGTCTCCCAGGGCCGACTGGTCGCGGCTGACCGCGCCGAAATCTCCCTCGGGGATTCGTGACTGCAGTGCTGCATCCCACGTCTCGATCCCGGGCGCGGTCCAGCCCGCGGCGCGATGCGCGGCGCCGTCATAGGCATGCTCGGCAAGCCAGTTCAAATCGAAGGCAATGCTGCGGCGCTCCAGCAGGAACGTCACATGGACTTGTCCGGCTTCGGACCGGGCCGCCGCAATCCGCGTATCGGTGGGAATATCGCCAAGAGTAATCAGCCGCTGCCCGTTGCCGGGCGCCCGGGTCGTCTCGTCCCAGGCATTGTCGCGCAGCCAGATCGCGTGAAAGCGTGACCGTGAGCCATCCGGCAAGGCAACGGCGATGCCTTGGCCATCGTCGAGAATTTCAACTGCGGCTGGCTTCGGCATGTGCGGGCTCCCGTGGCTTTGCAAGAGATGATCTCGACAACTGACACCAGGCGGGGCATAAGCACAAATAACGAATACTGAGGGAATGACCTAAAATCCGTTATGGCTGATTCCAACCCTTCGCTGCCGCCCCTCGAATGGATTCGGGTGTTTGAAGCCGCGGCAAGGCTTGGCAGCTTCACCGCTGCGGCCGATGAGCTCGGCATTACCCAGGCGGCGGTAAGCCAGCGGATCAGGAAGCTCGAACAGCGGCTTGGCGCCCAACTGTTCAACCGCCAGGCCCGCGGCGTGAGCCTCTCCACCCAAGGCGAGTCCTGGATGCCGCATGTCCAAGGGGCACTTGCGCAGCTACTTCACAGCACCGCCAATTTGTTTGAAGCGCCCCGCCGCAAGGTCACCATCGCTGCGTCGTCGTCGGTCATCGAGCTTTGGATCGTTCCGCGGCTGGGCGAAGTCGTCCGCAGCCTGCCGCACATTCAACTGTCGTTTGAGACGATCCAGCACCTGCCCGACTATGCGCGCTCGGATGCCGATTTCGAGATACGCTTTGGCGAAGGCAATTGGCCCGGACGCGAGGCGCGGCGGCTTTTCCTGGAAGAGCTGGCGCCGGTGGCAGCGCCCGCCCTGTTAAAGGACCCTTTGACGGACTGGCGCATGCTTCCGCGCATTGCGATTACGGGACCAAGGGTCGGCTGGCGCGACTGGTCGAATGCAATGGGCGAGCCGCCACCGCCCGTGCCGCTGCTGCGCTTCGACACGTTCGTGCAGGCTTTAAGGGCGGCGGAGGCAGGTGCGGGTGTTCTGCTGGCCTCTTTGGCGCTCTGCCGAGATCCGCTCGAAACCGGCAGGCTCGTGCGTTTGACCGACAAGACGCTGCGCATGGATGCAAGCTACTGGATGACCTGGCCGCGCAGCAAACCAGCCTTCGCCGAACGCCAGCCGTTGCTCGACTGTCTCGTTCCGCAGGTCCCTTAAGTGCAGATATTATTTCGCTCTCAATAGGAACTCGACGTCGACCACAGGTTTATGTCGCTATCAACTGCATGCTGGTCGATCTCCGAAAGCTCCTTGTCCTCAAATTGAAGATTCGCGAGAGCTCCGGCGCAATCCTCGACCTGTTCCGGCCGGCTGGCGCCGATGAGGGCCGTCGTCATGCGCGGATCGCGCAAGGCCCAGGCAAGAGCCATTTGCGCCAGTGACTGTCCGCGGCGCTTGGCAATGCCGGAGAGCGCCTTGACGCGCGTAAGCGTTTGCTCGTTGATAAACTGCGGAAGCAATGACTTGTTGGCCGTGGCCCTGCTGCCGGTGGGAACGCCGGAGACATATTTGTTTGTGAGCATGCCCTGCGCCAGAGGGGAGAAGGCGATGCAGCCCATGCCTTCCGCCTGAAGGCGGTCAAGCAGCTTGTCGTGTTCGATCCAGCGATTGAACATGGAATAGCTTGGCTGGTGGATCAGCGGCGCTATGCCCATCTTGCGCAGGATGGCCGCCGCCTCGGTGGTTTTCGCGGCGCTGTAGGAAGACACACCGACATAGAGAGCCTTGCCCTGCTGAACCGCAGTGGCAAGTGCTCCCATGGTTTCCTCAAGTGGTGTCGCCGGATCAAAGCGGTGCGAGTAAAAAATATCGACGTAATCGAGACCGAGCCGCTTCAAGGACTGTTAGAGGCTTGCCAATACATATTTGCGGCTGCCAAACTCGCCGTAGGGGCCAGGCCACATCAGGTACCCGGCCTTCGACGAAATGACCAGTTCATCACGGTGGCCGGAAAAATCGGACGTAAGGATCTTCGCGAAATTCGTTTCCGCAGAACCGGGCGGCGGGCCGTAGTTGTTGGCGAGGTCGAAATGGGTAATGCCCAGGTCAAAGGCGCGGCGGCAAATCGCCCGGCTCGTGTCAAAAGGAACGTCATCACCGAAGTTGTGCCACAGCCCCAGCGACAGGGCCGGCAGCTTCAGCCCGCTGCGCCCGCATTGGCGGTAAGTCATTTTGTCGTAGCGAGTGCCGGCGGGCGAATAATCCATAAGTTCAATTCCTTGATTTTGAAATTTCTTGGTTTTTAACGGCCAATCGAGCGTCTGCGGCTCAATTGGTCGATGGTGACGGCGAGAAGCAAGATTATGCCGCGCGCCGTATCCTGATAGAAGGTCGGAACATTCATAAGGCTCATGCCATTATTGAGGCTCCCCATCAGCAAAGCGCCAAGCAATGCCCCAAGGATGCGTCCACGCCCCCCCGACAATGACGTACCGCCAATGATTGCGGCGGCGATGGCATCCAGCTCAAGGAACAGGCCGGCGCTGCCGCCAATTGCCCCGCTCACACGGGCCGTCAAAGCCACGCCGGTGATGCCATAGCCCAAGCCGGCAATGACAAAGTTCCAGAAGATGGCGCGCGTGAGATTTATGCCGGAAAGCCGCGCTGCTTCCGGATTTCCGCCGATTGCGTAGAGCTGGGCGCCGTAACGGGTGCGGCGCATCAGGAATTCCGCAGCAAAGGTGCATAAGGCAACAAGGAGGACCAGATAGGGCAGCCCCTGCCATGAGGCGATCCAAATGGCTAAAACTGCTGCAATCAATGGCGGAGTCAGGGCGCGAAAAAGTTCCGGTGTGATATTCCCGGAAACGCCAAGAGTATGGGCGCGCCGTATTTCGACAAATCGCAGTGCGCCATATGCCACCAGTGCAATGACAACCGCTGTGATGGAGAGTGCCGGTGACAGAAATCCGGTGGCAAAACCCGTAAGAGAGCGTGGCAGGGGTGCAACCGTTGCTCCATTGGTGGCAATCATTGAAATACCGCGAAAATACAGCATCCCGGCAAGGGTGACTATGAATGACGAAACACCGAGCCGCGTCACCCAGAAGCCCTGCCAGGCTCCCATCAGAACGCCACCGGAAATCGCAATCAGGACGGCTACAGCCGCATTGACGTCATGTTTTACAGTGAGGAGGGCCAAGATCACGCCGACAAAGGCCACCGCCGATCCTACCGACAAATCAAAATTGCGCGTGACGATGAGCATGACGGCACTGATCGCCGCGAGGCTCACAATCGATGTCTGAAGCGCCAACAAAACAAGATTGCGCGGTGTGAGAAAGGTTCCGTTGGTGGCGAAGTAAAAGAATAGCCAGACGCCCGCAAGCACGAGGAGGAGCATCGAACTGCGCAGGGCCGAGCTTTTCTTCAGGCGAAGAAACATATTTTCACGTGACGGAACTGTTGTTGCCATTTCTGTGGCCTCAAGACTACGTTCAACCATCCGTCGCCATCCGCAGCAAGTTTTTCTCAGTGAGCTCAAGACCAGAGAGCTCTCCAGCCTGACGACCCTGACTTAGGACAACAACGCGGTCGCAGGCATCAACGAGCTCTTCAGCATCGGTCGACGCAAGCAGGATAGCATGGCCCTTGGCACTGAGCTCCTGCCAGATATTCTTAATCTCGCGGCGAGCACCAACATCAACACCGCGAGTTGGATCCACCATGATAAGAATGCGAGTATCTGCCGCGAGCCAGCGTCCAATTTGCACTTTCTGCTGATTGCCGCCAGATAAGGTCCGGACTTCCGCATCAATGGATTCTGCCTTGATATGGAGCGCGTCGACCTGTGAGCCGGCGCGCCTCCGGCCTTCTGCGATGTCAAGCATCCCGTGGCGGACGATCTTGCCGAGGCTGGCGATGCCAATATTGTCGCCGATAGATTGATCGCCGATAAGGCAGTCGCGGCGGTCTTGGGCCATCAGCCCAAGCCCAAGCGCCACCGCTTCGTCTGGACTGTTGATTACCTGTTCCACACCGTCGATCAAGATTGCACCCTCGCGTTTGCCCTTCCAGGCGCCAAAAATGGCGAGTGCGGCCTCCATACAGCCTGCGCCGAGGAGGCCAAAGAGCCCCACGATCTCGCCTTTTCTGACCGTGACGTTCAAGGCCCTAACGCGTTTGCGCCCTTCTATTTCCAAGACATTGAGATTGCGTACTTCAAGGGCGGCTACTCCTGGCTTGGGCGCGAAGGACCGCTGAATATTACTTTCAGTCCGGCCAATCATTTCCGCCACGACATCGCCGCGTGTGGTGTCGGCTATCTTGTGCCGACCACAAATTCGCCCGTCACGCATGACGACCACACGGTCTGATATGGCAAAGACTTCGGCGAGGCGGTGGGAGACGAAAATAATCGCAACGCCGCGCTTCTTAAGCAAGCGCATGCGGTCAAAAAGCAGGTGTGACTCATGTTCGGTGAGCGCCGCTGTGGGTTCGTCGAGGATAAGAAGCCGTGCCTTCTTGGCCAGCGCCCGGGCGATGACAACGAGTTGCTGGGAGGCGAGATCAAGTGACGACATTGGAAGCAATGGGTCAATTTCAATGTCAAAATCAGCAAGTGCCTTTTTTGCCTGCAAAAGCCTTTTGCTGACATCAACAATGCCCCAGCGCAGCGGTTCCGTGTTGAGTGTGATGTTTTCGGCGACACTCAGGTCGGGGACAATATTGACCTCCTGCGGGACGAGTGCCACACCGGCAGCCTCAGCCGCCGCGATATTGGCTGGCCGGAATGGTTTTCCGTCAAAGCTTATGGCGCCGTCGTAACTGCCGGGTGCGTGCGCCCCGGCAAAAATCTGGATTAGCGTTGATTTTCCAGCCCCGTTCTGGCCCAGGAGGGCTAAGATTTCACCTGGCGCAATTGAAAAGTCCACCTTGTCCAGCGCTCGCACACCAGGGAACAGTTTGATCAGCCCAGTTGCTACAAGCATGGGTTCAACTGACAAGCAATCGGCGCTGAGCGCCGATTGCGCTTGTTCACTGGTGTTAATCCTCGAATGTCCGGATCTGGAATAGCGCCTGTTATGAGCAGGACGGCTTCTTGTCCGGAACATTCTTATAGACTTCGTCGATGTTCAGCCAGAAGGGATGCTTGCACACGAAGTCGGCCATCTCGTCCTGGCTGACGAGATAGATCGGGGTCTTCACCCATGGGATCTGCCCGGCTCCGTTGTCCGCTGTGGTCGTAGCACCGATATCCTTGCACTGCGCCATGGCGACAGCCGCGTTGGCACCGGCAATTGCCATTTCATCAGGTGCTGGCCAGAGACTGCCGTATTGCCTGCCTTCGACAATTGCCTGGGCAGCCGAGAGCTCCATGTCCTGTCCGGTAACAGCGATGGTGCCCGCCTTGATCCCTGCGGCCTCGATTGCCTGCAGCACGCCGAGCGACATGCCGTCATAGGAGACGAGGAAAGCGTCGACCTTATTTCCGTTGGCAGTGAGAGCGTTCTCCGCATTCGCCTGGGCGGGTTCCGTCTTCCAGCCCGGTGTGAACTGGTCCATCACGATTTTGATGTCGCCCTTTGCCGCAAGTGGTTCGAGGACGTCGCGATAACCCTGCTGCATGAGGGTAGAGCCGGTCTGCCCGGCATCGCCGCCGATCAGCACATAATTGCCTTTTGGCACTTTCGCGACCACGGCCCGCGCCGCCTCAGCGCCGCCATCCTTTGGGTCGCGACCAATATAACCTGCTTGCTTGGCTCCGAGGATCAGATCGTCATAAGAGGCCAGGGGAATTCCGGCTTTGGTCGCCATCTCGGCGATACCTGCAGCGACATTGAAATCAACCGGCTGGATTACGATTGCATCTACACCTTGGGTGATGACGTTCTCGGCCTGACCAATCTGCTTTTGGGCGTCATTTTCCGCCGATTGCACGATCACCTCGTAGCCAGCAGCCTCGGCAGTCTTTTTGAAGAAAGGAATGTCGGCGTTCAGGTAACGGAAGGCCGTTTGCTGTTTGAGCATAAATGCAATGCGCTTCGTCGACCCGGGTTTGCAGGCGTCTTGGGCGAGGGCAGGTGCGACTGCCAGGGCAATTCCAACCGCCAGACCAAAAGTTACCTTAGTCGTCAGCCGAATGTTTTGACTTTTCATGTTTTCCTCCCAATAGTTGCCGTTATTGTTGTTAGCGCTAACTATGCACAACTAATTTCATTAAGCTACTGGAAAATATAGATATAAATATAGTTTTTGTGATAAACTAACAATCCAACTTCGGTAACTAACAGGAGTCAGCAGTGGCAACCACCCTGAACGACGTGGCCAAGCGCGCCGGCGTTTCGGCAATGACGGCCTCAAGGGTTATCAATGGCCGTCACGGAGTTCGCGCCGAAACCCAACGCCGCGTTGAGGAAGCAATTGCCGAACTCGACTATGTGCCAAATCGCATCGCCCGTGGACTTAGCTCGCAAAAAACCCAAACTATCGGCCTCATCGTTCCCGACGTGGTCAATCCATTCTTTGGGCCTGTGGTGCGCGGCGCCGAGACTGCGGCGCGGCGCGCTGGTTACCGCGTCCTTCTCTGCAATAGCGAAGGGAATCTCAGGTTGGAGCGCGAATATATCGACGACCTCATTTCGCATCGTGTGGAGGGTTTGCTAATAGCGCCGGTGAATGATGACTCCCGTCACAGCGTGTTTTCTTTGCTGCGGGGAGGCTTTCCACTTGTGCTGCTTGATCGCACCCTGCCGGAATCCGACTGCGATTACATTGTCTGTGACAGTGCTTCTGGGGCTCGCCGCCTCGTCGAACACCTCATCTCGGTCGGTCACCGCAGCATCGCCCATCTTACTGATGCGGACGATACCTCGACGGGACGCGAGCGACTGAAGGGTTATGGGGAGGCACTAGCCGCTGCCGGGATTCCCTATCGCGAGGAACTCGTCTTTCGGACCACTGTCGATCAAATAGGCGGCTATCGCGCTACGCAACAGGTCTTGGCACTCGCCCCCCTGCCGACAGCAATCTTCACGGTGAATAACATGACTGTGGTCGGTGCAATGCAAGCTTTGCGTGAACGTGGCCTTTCGGTTCCTCAGGATATGGGTCTCGTTTGTTTCGACGATGTAGAACACCTTGCCGTCCTGTCACCTTTTCTTAGCGTGATAAACCAGCCAGCAGAAACTTTGGGCGGACTCGGAGCCCAGCTCCTTTTTGAACGCATCGCTGGGAAAGCAGGCCCCAGAAGCCGGCGTATCGTATTGCAGACGGATCTAGTTGTTCGATTATCGTGTTGTGTAAAGAGTGGAGTACCGGTCAGATAGGTGCCGCATCCGGATAATTGGCGCGCCCGAAGAGATTCGAACTCCTGACCCCCAGATTCGTAGTCTATTGTAAATGAAATCTGTTGCACTATAGTGAAACCTCGTGAACTGGGTTATATAAGCAAATATGCGGTGATTTGCGTTGCAGTGCGTTTCAGGAGATTTCACCAAATGTCGCATTGGTGGAACCCCAGTGGAACCCCAAGCGTAATTTTGAAGCTTTGAGAGGCAGGCGTGGCTAAGGACAATTCCGGTATCAGGTGGACAACAAGGGCCATAGAAGCCCTTACAGTGGCCAAGCGCGCCGACTTCACTGATCCTGACACCAAGGGCCTGTCACTACGGGTAACGCCCACAGGGTCCAAATCCTGGGCACTGCTCTATCGGCGCAAAGGTGATGCAAAGAAACGGCGTTTGACGCTGGGAGAGTTCCCGGCATTGGGGCTTGCAGATGCCCGAGCGATGGCTGAGGCCAAGAAAGTCCAGATACGTGCTGGCGGTGATCCGGCAGGGCTACTCTCCGATTACAAGAAAGCGGATACGGTTGACCAACTCCTCGACCTCTTTCTGGAAAAGCATCAACGCCCCGATGCCCTGTGGACGCTGGAGTGCAAGCGAATATTCAAGAAAGACGTTCGCCCCCTCATTGGCCGCATCAAACTGCCTGACCTGAACCGGGGCCACGTTCGCCAAGTGATAGAGGCAGTACGAGACCGGGGAGCAACGGTTACTGTTAATCGGACGCTGGCTGCATTGCGTCGTGCTTTCTCCTGGGCTGTGTCCAAGGACCTCTTGACGGTCAATCCCGCGCTCAACATGGCAACCGACATCGAAGAAACGAGCAAGGACCGGGCCTTGAGTGTTGCAGAGATCAAAACGTTATGGTCGGGACTAAGCGAAGCTGCGATGGGAGAGCGCTCCCGCACCGTCTTAAAGATTGTGTTGGCGACAGGACAGCGTCCAGGGGAAGTCTGTGGCACGCGCAAGGATGAGCTCGACCTTGCCAGCAAAATTTGGTTGATCCCGGCCAAACGGGTAAAGAACCGGCAACCACATACCGTTCCCTTATCAAAACTGGTTCTGCAGCTTTTTAAACAAGCTCTGGAGTTGTCTGGTGACAGCGAATTTGTTTTTCCAAGTCGCCTTCGCAAGGGAAAAAGCATTGACGCTACCGGCCCGCTCCAAGCCCATGCGCTGTCACACGCGATGCGCAACGACCTCAAGACCCTTGGGCTAAAGAAGCATCCGGCTACGCCTCACGACCTGCGGAGAACAGCAGCCACCCATATGGCGCGGCTTGGTATCTCAGACCGGACGGTAGGCCGAGTGCTTAATCATGGAACCGAATTGCGCCGCACCATTACGAGCCGCGTCTACATTCATCATGACTATGCAGTTGAGAAGCGTCAGGCGCTGGAGTCCTGGGCAAATGAGTTATGCCGAATTGTGGGGCTGAATAAAGCAGCTTCAAATGTCATTGAAATCCGGCGCAGATAGATGCCCCGTAAAGCCACCGGAAAACCAGTCGGACGGCCCCGCAAAACCAGCGACTATGCGTTGACTGCCAGACAAACGATTGCTCTTGAGTTGGCGTTGCGAAATCCGGACGGCAAACGCGGACTTATCTCTTCTATTGCAAGAACTTTGGGTGTTTCTCGTCAGGATATTTCCAAACTTTTGAAAACACCACACTTCCGCAAACACTTTCAAAGTATACTCAGTAAAAAAAGACAGGACCGGTTGGCAGAACTATGGGTTGAAATCAGTAACGAAGAATCCAAGCGAAAAGCTGAGGCGGAATTGCTTTTTGAATTGGCCAAAACTTATATCCCTCATTTTGTTTACAAAAATTGGACGGGCCCAGTCGAAGAAGCTGGGGGTGGAGTCCTTTTTTCCACTGAACAAATGCTTATTGACCATTTGATTAGCAATGAACTCGTTCCCATAGAACTCTTCCAAGACAGTAGTATTTTTAAAGTTAAACGCGGAACGCCTCACAAACCTAAAGGGACAGCGGGGGAGGGTTTTGGTTGACAAAATCGGCATTTGAACCAGGTTCGTAGCTGAAAGCCCTGCAACGTGATGATACATGGGTAGACGTCCAAAAAAACTGGAGCGTCTAAATGGAAGTTCAAAAGCCTAATCTGCAGGAAAAACTCATCTGCTTTTCGGAGGTACAGTCCCGCACTGGAAAACTGTCCCGCGCGACCTACTGGCGACTCCGGCGCGAGCATCTCTTTCCAAACCCGATTTCAATTAGCCCCGGCCGAAAAGCATGGCTTGAAAGCGAAATCAATGATTGGATTGCTTCTCGCACCTCTGAGCGTGCAGCAGCATGAACAACAACGTTATTCCGCTCCGTCTGAAAGCTCAGTCGTTAAGCCATTTTTCTCAGGCCCTAACCCAAGCCAATGAACCCTTGGCCTTGCATATCCCTAGTGATCTTGCGCGCTCAATCCGATTCACGGCGGGAATGCATGGCAAGGCCCCGATGGAATTCCTCCTCGACTGGTTGAAATCAGGCTTTCCCGAGAATGCGGCCTGATGAATAACGTTCAACAAAAGCCTGAGGAGATGCTGCCTTCCAATCTGGAAGTGGAGCAGGCTGTATTGGGCTCATTGCTCTCTGACAATGCTTTGATGTATTGGCCGCAAGTCTCTGGATTGTTGGCCCCTGACCATTTCGCCGAGCCTGTTCATTCTCGCATATTCAATGCCCTTTCAACTTTGTGTTCTGCGGGCAAGCCTGCCACGCCTTTGACGCTCAAGTCCGCTTTTGAGAAGGACGAAACACTACAGGAAATCGGCGGTTTCGTTTATCTGGCTCGCCTCATGTCCAGCGCAGTACCGCTGTTGTCCCTGCGCCCCCACGCCGAACTTCTACGCGACTTATCGGCCCGCCGTGTCGTCATTGAAGCAGCCACCAAGCTCATTGAAGATGCCGGAACTGTAACGATTGACGAGACATTCAGACCAACGCTGGCCAGTCACGTTGAGGCAATGCAGGCCCTCTTTGACGATGGCTCCACTCGCAAGACTACCTACACACTCGCGGAAGCCTCAGCGGCGATGGTGGACCGCGTTACCCGCATTCGGAGCGGTGAAATTGACCGCAACGCCATCAAGACCGGCATAGCAGCCCTCGACCGCCTTACAGGGGGCTTGCACCGGGGAGAATATGTCATTCTTGGCGGCCGCCCCTCAATGGGCAAGACGGCGCTGGCCGTCCAGTTGGCGTACAATATCGCAGAAGGAGGCGGCGGTGTTTTCTATGCCAGCCTTGAAATGCCCGTTCCCCTGTTGACGCCACGGCTTACCAGTTGCCGGTTATGGACGCCGGGGGCCGCCGTTGTCAGTTACCAGAACCTTATTCGCGGCCTTGTGAACGATATGGAGATGCGCTGGGTAGAGTCAGCCGCCAAGGAAATGAAATCTTGGCCGCTTGTCATTGATGACGCCCCCGGCCTGTCAGCCCCCGAACTTGAAGCCCGTATCCAAGTGGCAAAATCCAAGATGGAACGCAACGGCAAGACCTTGGACCTTGTGATTGTGGATCACTTGCACAAGATGAGGCAACCCGGCCAGACTTCAAAAGTAAATGAATTTACCGAAATTTCCAGCCGTCTTGCCGAAATGGCAAAGCGCCTGGATTGCCCCGTGTTGGCTCTTGCTCAACTCAATCGCAGCGTTGAAAGCCGCGATGATAAGCGCCCGCAGCTGTCCGACCTCCGCGAATCCGGTTCCATTGAACAGGATGCCGATACCGTTCTGTTTACCTATCGCCCCGCCTATTACCTGGAACGCCAGCGCCTAGCGGGGGCAGCGGCGGAATCCGACCGCATGGCCGAACTAGCCGATGTGAAAAACAAAATGGAAGTGCTTATCGAAAAGCAGCGCTCCGGCCCCATCGGCGCCTTGGACCTTTGGTGCGACATGGCCGCCAACGTAGTGCGCGATCCAAACCAATTTAGCGATGTAATGGAAATAGCCGCATGATTATCCGCCGCAAACATTCCGGCAACTTCGCCGTAATCCCCAACGCAACCGCCGATGATGAGCGTCTGGCCGCCGATACCCTTGGTACTTTGGTCTATCTCTTGGCCAAGCCAGAGGATTGGAAAGTCATTGTTGCCGACATTCGCAGGCGCTTTGGCATAGGCCGCAACCGCGTCTATGCCATCATGCTAGAGCTTGAGGGTGCTGGTTATGTACGGCGCTTCCAGAACAGGGCCGCACATAGCCAATTCAGCAGCATTGAATACCATGTTTTTGACTGCCCCCAGGTCGGGGCGGGGGAAGCCGACATGGTTGATGAAGGCCGGGACGCTGAAATTCAACAGCTTGCTAATTCACCGCTTCCCCAAAACGGGGACACGGTGGAAACCCAACAAAACACCGTTTCCCCTTTGACGGTATACCGTGAAACCGCTTCCCCAAAACGGGGACACATACTAAATACTAAAAGTACTAATTCCTTACGGGGGAAAAAACCTTCCGCTGAAGCGGGCGAATTATCGCCCTCAATCAATCAAGAGGTTTGGAAAGAAGGCTTCGACCTTCTCAAAACTACTTCCTTAAATCCCAATAGATCAATTATCGGGAAATGGTTGAAAAGGGCCTCAACCAAAAAAGACGGCAAGAAAAAATTGCTCGCCATGATCCGCGCCGCCGTGGCTGCCGGAACACTTGATCCCATCGCCTATATCAGCAAGGCGCTGGATAGTGAGTTTCCGCCACTGCCCCAGCCCAAGCAGTTCAACCATCTCACTTGGCAGCGCAACATTATTGCTGCGGTCAAAACCAAGGACTGGCCGCAGGCCTGGGGACCGGCACCCGGCAAGAAGGGCTGCCTGGTCCCGCCCGAACTCATAACCGACGAACTCACCACGGTGCTGGCCGGGTGGAGGGCAGCCGCATGATTCTCTTTTCCAACAATCCAACCATTTATCAGGAGATATAATCGTTATGAGGGACTTACAATGAGTAGGAACGGCTCAGGCTCATACTCGCTTCCGGCTACGATGGCTCAGGCCAACACAGTCGCAAGCTCCACAACCATCAACAGCATCATGGACGATATTGCCCTTGGCCTCACCGATTCCGTTAACAAGGACGGCACCAAGGCATGGGCAGCTAACCAGTCGCTTGGCGGGTTCAAGCTCACAAGCATGGCGGCAGGCTCGGCCCGGACTGACAACGCCCAGCTAGGCCAAGTCCAGGACGGAAAGGCCAACTGGGTAGTTGCGGGCGGTACTGCTGATGTTATCACGGCAACCTATGCCCCTGCTATTACGACGCTTGTGGACGGGCAGGAATGTTTTGTAAGGGCCTTGGCAGCAAACGCTACGACAACCCCTAATTTCTCACCCAACACGATTACAGCACATACTATCGTCAAGAATGGCGGCGTGGCCTTGGCGATTGGGGATATTGCGGGGGCCGGACATGAACTGCATCTACGCTATCTTCTGGCCAGCACTCGCTGGGAATTGCTCAATCCGGCCATCCCTGCTGGACTTTCTGCCGCTTCCACAACCGATGTCCTGATCGGAACCAATACTGCCAAATTCGCTACGCCAGACTCCATCGCCGCCCTATGGGAAGCCGGTGCTGACATTACCGATGGTGCGGCCATCACGATTGGCGAAGGCGGGTATTTCAACCTCATTACCTCCACGACCGCCATTACATCATTCAGCATCACGACCAACAAGACGGGCCGCACCTTCCTCGTCCGCTTTGATACCGCCCGCACTCTTACCCATAACGCGACAAGCCTTATTATTCCAGGTGGCGCAAACATCACAACGGCGCAGGGCGACATTGCCCAGATCAGAAGCCTTGGCGGCGGCAATGTGGTCGTTGACTGGTACAGCAAGGCAAGCGGTTTGCCAGTTGTTTCGCCCCCCATAGCAGGCATGACCCTGCTTGGCACCCTGACGACGACTTCAGGAACAACGCAGGCTTTGAGCGGGCTTGTCCTGACCAGCTATGTCAAGCTCTATATCGTATTCAATGGCGTGTCCGGTGTTTCCTCGACCTTCACCCTGGAAATAGGCAACTCAACGGCAGACGATGTTACTTTTACCACCGTATCGGGTGCCGCAGGTGGTAACACAGTCAAAGGCTACTCCGACATTGACCTCACAACTGGCGTTGGTTGCACGGTAAACCTTGCAGACGCGGTAATGTCACAGGTTCCTTTCGAGTCCGCTCTTACCAAGGCTTCAACCGGCATCAGTGTCACCATTGTTTCGGGCGGCGACTATGACGCCGGATCAATCCTGATTTACGGGGTGAAATGACCAGTCAAATAAATCTATTGAACAGAAGGACTAAGACCAATGCAAACTTCATTCATGCTGCCCGCCAATGGCGCGGCTAACCCGGGGTCGGTAAAACGACGCCGCAAGATGGCCGAAGCAATGCTCGAAAGCGGGATGAGCACATCACCCATCGCATCTCCCTGGCAGGGGATTGCCCGCCTCGCCCAAGCCGCTGTGGGTGGCTATGGCCAACGCAAGGCAGACCAGGCCGAGGCGGAAGGCCACCAGTCAGTGAAAGATGCGATGGCGAAAGCCCTCAACGGCGGCGACAAGGCTTCATTGATTGATGCGGCGTCGAATCCATGGATGGACAACAACAGCCTCGGCATGATCACCAACCAGTGGAACCAGATGAACCAGCCGCCCGGACTGAAACAGTTGGACAATGACCAATTCTATCAATACGACCCGATGAATCCGCAAGACGGTAAGGCATTCACCCCGCAAGGCTATGACCCCTTCATGGCGGGCGGGGACGCAGAGTACGGATTGCAACCCATCGTCACACAGGAGCCTCCTGGTCCGAATGGCGAGCCTGGGAAGTATCATCTGTTCCAGGCATCGAAAAATGGGGGTCCGCCAAAGGAAATTGCACTTCCCCACAATTGGACACCGCAACAGCAGTTCCTTGATACGGGCACTGGCTTCCAGGCTGTTCCAAAACAGGGCGTTGGCCCAGGTACGGTCATTCCCAAGAACGTTGCTGAAGAAGCAGCACTCAGTGAAGGCGGCAAGCAATCCGAAGCCGTCCCCGCTCAGGTCGTTCAAGACTATCTGAAGCCCAACGGCGTCAAAGAACAGGACGACGCTATCATTGCATCAATCTCCTCGATTCACGAGGCAAAGAAGCTCTTGGATCGCGGCATTCAATCGGGTGCCCTGGCTGACAAGCTACAATCACTTCGCAGCCTTGGAGCCGCGCTCGGCTTTGACGTGGACGAATCCGTTTTGACCGACACTCAGACCTATCAGAACTTTATCCGCAGCACCGTCATCCCGAAAATGAAGGAACTGGGCGGCAACGACTCCAATGAAGAAATGCGGATGATGTCTTCACTGTCGGGTGCTGACATAACCCAACAGGATGCCACTATTCGCGCAACGCTTGACCTGACTGAAAAGCTCATGGCCAAGAAGTTCAAGAGCCGCGAACTTTACCGGAAGGCAACCAAGAAATATTTTGGCGACACCTACGAAGTTCCCGAGCTCCCGGTTTACGGCGGCCAAGGTGATGGCGGCTGGACTGTGCTTCCCAGTGGCGTGAAAATCCGCAGGAAGGGTCAGTAACATGGCAACGTTTGAACTCCAGACCCCGGACGGCCAAGCCTACGAGGTGGACGCGCCCGATGAGAACTCAGCATTGCAGGCGCTGGACCAGATGCAAGGCTCCGATGCGGGTTTTGCCAAGCAGGCATCCGGGCTTGATCCTACCGACCTCTCAATAGCTCGCGCCAAGGATGATCCGTTTGGCAAATACCTTCGCAGCCTGTCGATGCAGCCGCGCCAGGGCGAGACGCCTGACCAGCGAGAACAGAGGCTTTACGGCAAGCCGATGCAGGGCCCTTCCAAGACTGAATCCTTCGTGCGCGGCGCGGCTAATACAGCTTCTTGGGGCTTCGGCGATGAAATGGCGGCGGGCATGGAGTCTGTCACGGGTGGTGATTACAACCAGGCCTTGGACCGACAACGTCAATCGGCTGATGTGGCCCAGGAGGAAAACCCATGGTCCTACGGTGGCGGACAGGTGGCGGGGGCAGTCGTGCCAGGCTTACTCACTGCCGGTGCCACCACTGCACCCACCCTCGGGGGACGTGTTGTGCAAGGGGGGCTCACGGCGGGCGGCCAAGGAGCCGTCTATGGCTTTGGCGAGGGCGAGGATGGCGTTGTCCCACGCCTCCAGGAGGCGGGGAAGACGGGTGCCATCAGCACGGTATTAGGTGGCGCAGCACCGGTTATAGCATCGGGTGTTGGCGCTGCATGGCGTGGTGTTTCCAATTGGCTTGCAAGTCGTGGGGTCGATGCAAAGGCAACCGCTGAGATCCTCGACATGGTGCAGCAATCCGGCATGACACCGCAACAGGCCGAGCAGCGGCTCAATGAACTTGGACCGGAAGGCATGCTGGCCGATATTTCTTCGGGCATGCAGGTTGAAACGGCGGGCACGGCGAGGGCGGACGTTGGAGCAGGAAACCTCATCACTGACCGACTTAAATTTCGCCGGGAAAGTGCGCCGTCGCGCGTGCGGAATGTGCTCGACACCACCATAGGGCAGTTCAAAGACCCCGAAACGCTGGCAGAAGAAATCGCTACCGCCCGTGCACCCGCTGGGCCTGCTTATGAACTTGCGAAAACCCACGTGGTTGACACGGAAGACGCAGCGAACTTGCTAGCGAGTAAAATACAAGAGTTCGGGGCCAACAGCCCAATCGGGGCGCAACTCAGCAAGATCCAAGGCATGTTGGTTGACAGCAATGGCCGGCTAGTGACCGGCGGGGCCCGCGTTCATGCACTGCGCCAGCAGTTGGACGATATGGCAAAAGAGGCATACCGCGCTGGCAGGGGAACGGAAAGCCGCCAGATTGGAACAATAAGGGCCAAGCTCGACCAAGTGCTGAAAGGTCAGATTCCCGGCTTCAAGGAAGCAGATGAGCTTTGGGCGTCCACAGCCAAGCTCGACGAGGCCTTTCAATACGGTCAATCGGAAATGACCGGGTCAAAGGTCTACCCAAAGCAAAACTCAAAGACTCTTGCCAGGATGTCCGATCCGGAAAAGGAAGCGGCGGCTCATGGGTTGCGCGCCGACCTTGAAATGAAATTTTCAGGCAACGCCAGAAATCCCACCGTGGGGATGGAGCGCAGGCTTCAGTCCAACATGAATGACGAGAAGGTTCCGGAACTTATCGGTAAAGGCGCGTTTGACAGGATTGCGAAAGCATTGCGAAATGAACATACATTTCTCGAAACTTCGGCGCTCGGCGAAGCTGCGCGCGGCAGCCGGACTAATGTTTTGGAATCTGCACAACGCCGATGGGGAACCAATGGAAGTCCGGGAGCCAATGCGGACGCGATGGCGGCGGCACTAGGTGGAACGGCTATTGGCGGACCCACCACTGGCTTAGTCACCGGCGCGAGTGTCTACGTCAATCGTGCACGGCAAGCCATCGCCAAGGCACTATCTGTAAAATCGCCTGACGTAATTCGCGCCACTGCTGAGAAACTCACAACCCATGGATCAACACGGAAGTTGATAGTCCAGGCGCTGACCGATGCTGCCATGAACACTCAGGGACGAATTGCAGCCGCCGGTAAAGTTGACAAGATTATTCGTCTTTTGATGAGTTCGCAGGCGGCTCTCGCCGGACAAGAAGCGAACCGTGCTGTTCTTCCCAGTGCTTCAGGAGGTAGCCAATGAGTATGACGCCAACCGCCATGGGGCCGGTTATCCATAGTCCATACGTGTCATCCAGCCAGTTCATTCCCAGCCAGAGCAAAAACATTATGGGGATCAAGGTCAGCAAACAAAGAACTAAATACGTCGTGCGGCTCATGGCGGCACCATAATGGATAGGCACACTGAAAATCAAGCCGCACTCCAAAGCAAACTCCTGCCTCTTGCACGGGAAATTGATGAAAGCATGGACCAGTGCCGCGCTCTGCAAGGACAAGGCGGCCTGCAAAAGGAAAATGCTATTTCGGATCGATTGATTGCGCTTCGCGACGAACTGGCGACCAGCACGCCCGAAAACCCCGTTGATGCGCTGGTGATGGTTGCAAGCATGCAAGCTGTGACTGCCGCCCTTGCCCGGTCTGACCTGGAAGAACTTGGAGACGAAGCCATCCAGCTTTGCGTCCGAGAGATGTCCCATGCCCTCGTGGGCCTGAAGCGCTACCTTGAAAGAGAGAGTGGAGTTACCGCCGAAGCACTGGGCCTCAATCCTGACGGAACCCGCTGGCAATGAGAGGTGCGGCTTTGCTCAAGATTGACTCACAGGGCCTGTCAGAGACTCACTGGAGTCATTTCGGCGGTTTCGGACTCTCCGATAGCCCAGAAGCCCTAAAACGACTCCACGGCCCGTCTCTGAGTCAGCAAATGGCATTGCCTAAACTAGGGAAGTCTAGGCCATGACGGCAGTGGGCAATGCAGGCAAAGGCCGGGAGGCTGGAAGCCGCAACAAGCGTACGGTTGCTCTTATGGCCTTAGCTGAGGATGGAGAGACACCAGGGGCCTTTGCCCTGCGTGTCATGCGCGATGAAACAAAGACCGATGAGTTACGCATGCATGCAGCGAGGCTAGCGGCACCTTTGGTGCACCCTAAGCCCCAGCCCGAACCCCGCTACGTGACCTTTGTTCTTCCCGATGAAATCAAAGACGTTGAAAGCCTTGTGGCCACTCACGCAACATTGTTACGTTCGGTTGCATCGGGAGACCTCTCCCTGGAAGACGCCAGGGAATTGTCGGCCATTCTCGACAACTACCGTAGAGGCCTCGAACTCTCCGATATTGAAGCCCGTCTCAAAGCCCTGGAAGGAAAACGAACATGACCCATGCATTGGATCGCCGCTTGGCACGACTGGAGGATCAACAGCCCAGTGAAAATCGGCCTTACGCCATTATGCCAGAGCATTGCAACACAATGCAGGAATGGCTTGCCCGGGTTGAATCAGTAGCAGCCGGACAAGGCCATTACGAACTGGAGCCCATGCCTATCAAAGGCTACGTGCGCAGGCAGTATTGGATTGCTGATCCAGCACCAGAGGACATCACGTCTCCCTGAACTGGAAAAGCAAATGACTAATCGGCATATCCTTTTAAGCACCCGAAGACCAACGACAGTCGATCAACAACCTTATTAAAACAATAGCTTATCTAAAGGGCATCCATGCAGTCGGAACTTCCCTTTAAGAACGACGTTTAAATGGTGAGAATTAGTCCACGGTTGATTTACGCGACTCATTTGACAGAAGGATCAAATTGACTCACAGTAGTTTTTACATGGAGACACGGTAATATTCTGCCTGCCGTGACACCGCGCAAACTAATTTGGGTATGCGGTTGTATCCTATAGGGGTTCTAGTGGCAGGCCCCATCCATGTAAAACGGAAAGGCACCTCTGCCCGAGAGGTGCCTTTTCACCTTTTACTATGAGTCTTAAGTATCTCGCCCTTTTTAAGCAAAGTTCGCGTCTGCCGTAGTTTCGCGCGGTACATGCTGCAAACCCACACCTCAGTTTTATTGGCCGCGAATTTAACGGAAATTATGTAGCGTTTCCCAATATTGGGATCAAAGTACGAACACATGATGATGTTTGGTTTTTTGTATTCAGTGACTAGTAATCCGTACTGGATTGCCAAAGGTATCATTAAGAGGTCGTAGTCAGAAATGTCGGGATGATCTTCCTGAATGTGTTTGTAAGATTTCAACGACAGATAAACGTTCGAATTTTTTAGCTCTAGATGTTTGGCAACGGCGTAAGGAATACTGCCAACGTGAATTGGGTTTCTGTATCTCTGTTTTAGGTCATTAATATCTGCTAAGGTTAGAGACATGAATCAAACTAAACCCGCCAAAAATCAAACACAACGGCAGGCCTTTTTAGCAAAAGGATCGGTGGCTCCATGGCGCGAGCATTAGCTGCCGTCCACCAAAAAGAAACCCCTGGTGTTGGGGACAGGGGTTGAGTGTCGGACTATGGGAAAACTGTGCAGCAGCTTCGGCTTGAAGGGGTATCACAATTTTAAGTCGTAGTTCAATAATAGCTGCAACATTTTCCCCTAAAAATTGATAGCTAATAATAACACCCGCTTAGATGGCCCATGTAGGAGTTAAGGTTAGATTTGCAATATAAAGGGTGAAGTTGCGCAATTAGTTTTCCACGCCTTAGGGGCAGTAAGGTAGCGGACGTAGCGCCACCGCGCCCGCGCGAGATATTAGATATAGACGAGTCACCCCTAAACATCATCACCTACCATCACGTTGGAAAACAAGTCAGGTGGCCTGATGAATCCAGGCTTGAACCGAGCGCGGAATTCTACGTCGAAAAAATCATCCGTAACATGCGCGTAGGTTTTGATGACGGTAGTCAAATTTATATGGCCAAGCTGCCTCGAAACCACGATTGGCGGAGTTCCAGATTGGAGCAGTAATGACGCATAAGTGTGTCGGAGGGAGTGAAATACCACGGTATTTGCAAAACCGAGATTTTTGCAAAGTCGTTTGAAATGCATTGCAACATAGTTTGTCTTCCATTTTCCCCCGTCATACCTTTGCAAAAGAGGCGTTTTGGAATCCCGCCCTCTGGCAAGCATTTGAAAGAAATCATAACCTTCTTCGGGAAGAGCAATGGTTCTCCCCCGATAGGTCTTCTGTGGGTGAATATAGAGCGCCATGCGTTGTTCTAGAATATCTCCCGGAGTTATGCAGAAAAGTTCCGACAGACGGCATCCGGTATAAAGTCCTGCAAGAATGAGCCGTCTCAAATCGGGGCGTGCAGCGTCAACCAGTCGCTTTGCGTTGGTCCATGAAAGGTACTCCACTCTCGCTACGTCCACGTGAGGGAACCCACGAGCGAATTTCCACGCATTGTCATTGCCTATTTTCCCTTCGCGAAAAGCCATGCTTAGCGCGGAGCGCAGGATAGACAACGTGCCATTGGCTGTAATCCGGCGTTTGCGGCGCTCATCTGGTGTAAGTGAGGTTGGATCAATCATTTTGCGGGCGTAGCGGCCGGAGCCACGCCGCTTAGCCGTTGCTTCGACTTTGAGTGCGACCGACCGTATATGGCCAGGCGTGAGGTCGGCACACACCACCGATCCTATTGTTGGAACAATATAAGCGTTGGCGAGTGAAACCACAGCAAGATGATTTGAGGGGGACCTAAACTTCAACCGCCATTCGGTGAATTCGGCAAGTGCATGGGAAACTGTATATTCTGGCCCAATGGGACAGACACTAAGCCCGTCCACACGACCGAAAGGACGGGCCTCAATTCGGGTCGCGAGTGTATCTTGTCCGTTGAACCATTCCTCGGCCCTTGCGTACGCCTCATCAAATGCGACTATTCCTATGTTATCGACCGCTGCATAGTCATCCGCAATTCCAACGCTTTTTTCACGATAGTGCCCCGACAGTGTTCGGATTCGAGCAACCCATTTTCCCGCCAATTTGGCGTTTCTTTTGTAGCCAAATGCGCGTCCAACGAGTGGCGAAATATAGTAGGGCGTACGCCGGGGCCGAAGGCTCAAGCGGGATTCACGGCTCATTATCACGGACTTCATCGCTAAATCGGTCATGATTTTCTCCTCTGGATGTGCTGCAAAGCTCGCACGGCTTGAGCAGAGTTGACATTAGGGGATTAAACTAGTCAGCGCAGCGCTTCCGACATGCCCTGGAGTAAGGGTCTCATAGCCGAGACTTTTTTTGGCCGTGACCGCATTTAAGAATTGGAACCTTATTCCGTCAAGTGTAGGAAGCGAACGACCATAATTGTGATCAGCAGAGTTTTCAGTGCAATCGATGACCAGGAGCATTCAGGCCGAGCCGCCGACGCGGCCATCGAAATTGCCCGCGCGACCTCCTCCATGCTGATTTTCTTCATGGCCAATCCGGCTGTGTTGCCCGGCCGGGGACCCATAATCTATCGCTGGACCAAGGACTATATCGACGGATACTTTTCCCAGGCACGGCTCCGCGCCCGTCAGTCCGGTGTCTATGACACCAAATGCATTACCAAAAATGTCGTTGACGTCACCAAGTCGATTCTGCTGGAGGCCGAAATTGCCGAAGCCGATTACATTGTAGTTGGATCAAATTGCCGACCGCGACCGCTCGGAGGCTGGAAGCATTCAATTACTCGGGAAGTGGCCGCCAAGGCCCATTGCCCAACGATTATTGTCCATAGTGAGCAGCGGCAGCGGAACATTGTATCGAGGCTTCTGGCTGCTGAGTAACTTTGGCGTGACTTGCCTGAGCGATTGGCTCGCCCCGATCCGCGCGACATGAATCCAAGGTAATACGATCAGGGTGGAGTTTGCTATTCTCCTGGTACTTGAAAGGTGTTCTCTGGCGATACTGGGTGAATCTGATTGGCAAGAGATTGCCAGAATCCTGGGATTGGCAACACAATTAAATTTGGAGGTTGTGCGGCTAGCGCAGAGGCCTCCAGCAGTCGGTTTTGTGCCCGGTGAGCCCGGATTATCGCCATCGCTTCCAGCTCCTGTCCGGACCCCTTGGGGTCTATCATGCTCATGGTACACTTCCCTTTCTAGCATTTACCCGGCGGGCCTCGATGCAACCGGCATTTCAAACAACCTCTTGAAGCCATTTTGGTTCCAAAGACGCGGTTTAGGCCCATTTACCTCCCTAGCGGGGGTGGCACGTATCTTGCTTATTTGTGGGCACTTGTAACGTTTGGCTAGCCCAAGGACTGCAAATGAAAGTGTTAACATTCGCTCCAAATAACGACGGTTTGCTTATTAGCAATATTGGCGAGGATTTGGATTTCGAAGATGTACTAGATGACCTTCGGGGATTTACTGCCTTTCCCAAAGAACATTTCTTGAAGGTCACCAAGGTAGAGATAACCGTGGTCCTGAGCGGAAACAAATAAAACCCCGGCTTGCAAGGCCGGGGCTGCATGACTTGGGATAGTGACTAGGCCGTGAAAGCGCCGCGCTCCACAGCTTCCCGAATGTCGGCAATCAGGCATGATGCGAAAAAGCCTTCCTCACTGCCCATATCGCCTGTCATGTCATCAAAGATTGGTTCATCTAGAAGCATCTGGCATTTGGCCAGCAGCCCTTCACCCGTGTAAACGGACATTCCAGCGATTGCCATCAGTCGGTTCCATCGCTTCGAAACCTGATCCCCGAACCGGTCTTCCGCTTCTTTCGATTTTTCCCAATGGGCAGCCCGCTTTTGTTCGTAGTCTAATCTCACTTGCAAAAGCTCGCCTGCCCGTTGCCTAGTTGCTTGGGGAATTTCGTCATACCACATGTCAGTGCGCAATCCATCTTTGGGCAATTTTTCCGTGGACGACCGCAACATCTGTCCACGTTCGACAAAAGAGCGCAATGAGGACTCCGGCCAGCCGCCCTCCATATCCATTGACATTTCCGATGGCAAGCGCTTCCCGCCCGGCATATCCAGCGCCTCAAACAACTCACTTGGAATTAGGGTTCCGTTTCGCTCTCCAAATCCCCCAGTTGGACGCTAATGTCCCAAAGCCTCTCCTGTTCTTCAAGGCCGCCCCGCCACTCGGCAATTGCCTCAAACAGGGCACGGTCGGGATGATCCATACCGGCCTTTGCAAGGGCTACAGTTGAAACGCTGGCAACCGCCAGGGCGGCGGCAGATGACTTAATGAAATTGCGCCTAGATGGTGACGCGGTTATAAAGTTGTTAGCTTTTTCCATAGGTCCATTCCTTTGGTTAGAGTTAGGACCGGGTGTGAGTTGAAGGCTCTTGCCCGGTCTGCCTTTATCTGCTATCAGAAAAAAATGAAGAAAGCAATACCTGATAGCAATAAATCACGCGGGCGTCCTAGCACCGGCATTGGGAAGGCAATTGGCTTGCGGCTTTATCCTGATTTAGAGGCGGGGCTTGCGGCCTTTGAGAAGGCCAAAAAAGTGAGTAGCCGACCCGAGGCGATCCGCCAGATATTGACTGATTATTTAGTGCGCAAGGGTTTTATGAAAAAGGAATAAGCGTTTGGCAGCACCACATCATTGACTGGTACAATCATCGAGTCCAGCGTCAAAAGGGCCGGACGGAGTCGCTTCCGACCCGTCATGGGCAAATGAGGTAGATGAATCAAATTTGGAAAACTCTAATTACCAGCGGCCTTATTGCCAGTGGGATAGAGTATGGACTCTGTGTGGCGGTTGCTCACCTTCAGGACTACCCAAATTACTATGAACAGGGATTCTACTACCTTCTCATAATTTGGGCCGTACAAGTGCTGATATGGTTCAAAAAAACGATTGTGAGCACTATTTGGTATTACGTTTGGGCTAAACGCCGCCTTTCAAGCGACATAGCTGACGAGTTTTCAAAACTCTCCTTTCCGGCCATAGACGAATGGGACCAAGCGGGAGATTGGCTCGCCGCTATTACCAAAGATGAAAGCGTCAGCCACGAGGGGCAACTTGCGGCGGCAATGCTTATCGGACAGATGGACATGGCCCGTTCCCAGAGCATGATTGCGCTTTTCAGAATGAACGCCACTTTCAAGCTGGCAGCGCTGAAGCATACTCGCCGCCTTCCAAATCAGGCCAAGGAATTTGCCTAGTAATAAGGAGAACGGGAGCAAAGCGTTGAGCGCTGGCTGTTTCAATCTCCCAGCGTCCCTTCATCGGCCTCAAGAGCTTCTCGGATCAATACTTCAGGAGCGCCAAATTCAGGCTCCAGATCATCAAGCGCCCACCCTGCCTTTTCAGCATCGGCAATGAGGCGCTCGGCCATTTCGACGGAGAGGGAGGCGGCGTCACTCTCTACGGACTTTCGAATACGTTCGGTGACATGCTCCTCGATCCACCGATTCAAGAATTCAACACCCTGATTGCTCATTTAATCCTCCGATTTTGCCGGGAATGTGACATGAGCGATAGTTTCTCTTATAAATTGCTCAACCTGGGCTCCCTCAATTTCTAAGTCGGCTATTGTATAGCCCGCAGCGCTTGCATCATCTCTCAGCTTTTGTGCCAAGGCCCGAATTGGTGCATCGCCTGTGACCGGCACATGCGGCACATTCCCAACTACCCATTCATTGAGAAAATCTCTACCTCGCGCCGTCATTCATTCGCTCCATACCAAGTCACTTTGCCGGGCTGTTTTAGCGCCCAGGCATGCCACGCCCAAAACACTTTCTTGAACTCATCCTTGGCGGCTTCAAAGGTTTTTTCCTGGCCGTCATGGGATTTGGGTCCGGGGAAGTGCGGGCCCGTCAGCGTCCAGAACCAGACGGCTTTCTGGCCGGGCAAGGTCTTTTTCATGATACGGCCAGCCGTCAACCCGTCGATCCTGATGACATAATCGTCCTCCGAATTGAGGAATGTCTTGCGCCGGGTAAACATCTTGCCGGTGAAGCGGTGTGGGTCCACGTGATCTTTGATGGGCGCATAATTCATAGAACGAAAAAAGAACACATTGCTGCAAGAGTCAAGCTTTCCTACGGAACGAATCACCCGCAATTTGATTGAGTCGCGACTCCGGCATTTGACGTCCCTCGGGTTCTGACGTGTCGGCGTCACGGTTGTCGATTGCGGTTCCCACTGAGTCGATGATCGGGCCCTGCCATGCACAGAATGGCGGGGCCTTTTTTGAAGCGAGATGGAACTATCAATAAGGGCTGAGTTTTTCACCCGTCTCCAGCCGGGTTGCCTTTCGCCTTTCGGCTGGTGTTCATGCTCTCGATTAATCCCCTGAGCATTGACTGCGCGGGCCTTCATCCGGCCTCGCAATCGGGACCTCGTCATAAAAGGCGGGGTCCTTTTTGTTGGAATCTTATTACGTGTTCCCACCGTGGTCCAAACGAGGGGCAGGTTCCGGGGTCTATCTGGATCGAAGGCGAGTATAATTAGTAACCCAGCATTTTGTTCCATTAGAACAAAGATTTCTGTGAAACCTCGAATAACGCTGTATTTCAAATTGTTACTAACGAATTGTTCAGTGTGCGGAGTTTGCCGCTCGTGCAATTTCGGAACTTTTCTTCATTACGAAAGTTTCATAAACGCCCTTGAGAGGGTAATTGTAACAACTTCGGAGTTAGCTATGAAGAAATTAATCCTCGCCTCGGCATTTGCAGCCGCTATTGCAATGGGAATGCCCCTAGCGGCCCAGGCCGATACAAAAGTTAAGGTTTACCTCGGCCTCCCGCACTATGGCTATCAGGTAGGTCCGGATTATCGGTTCCGCGACGGCTATGGCTGGTATCGGCCTGTCGACGTCTACCGGGGACGCCTGTCCTGCGGCGAAGCCAGAGCCCGCGTCCGTCATAGCGGCTTCAGAAACGTTGCGACAATCGAATGCAATGGCCGCACCTACACCTTCGAAGCCACCCGACGTGGCCGCGATGTTACGGTCTATGTGAACTCCCGCACCGGCGCTGTTTGGCGCGGTTAACTCCTGAGAAGCGGCAGGCCTCTTGCCGTGCAAAGGGCCTGCCTTTCGGGAATCAAAGAAATTTTTTCAACTGCTGAAAGGAATAATCTCATGCCTAATTATGATGAAAAACCTAATGTCAACGTATCCACCTCAGGAGATAGCTCCGCCGGCATAGCAATAATCATTGCCGCTATCGTCCTAGTAGTAGGTGCCTTTGTCTTCTTCAATTATGGTTATGGTCCGACTATCGATAATGCAAAGGTTGTCCAAAACAATACAACTTTGCCTGCACCGGTGATCGAAGCACCGGCGGCCCCAGAAGCCACCGCCCCTGCTCCTGCCCCGGCGCAGCCAACCACGCCTCCGGCTGAAGCTCCTGCAGCAAATCCATAAGGGAAGCTTCGCATTGGGAGCTTCTTATCGGCAAGGCCCCGTCGCTGAAAAGTGGCGGGGTTTTTGATTGATGAAACCTTGGGGGCCGTCGGCCGTTTCTGAAGTGCGTGCTGGAAATGATAGCGGCACTGCCACCTTGCCCCGCCGCTGAAAGGTGGCGGGGATTTTTTATCTTCCGTGGACTCGCCTGCAATTCGGTGCTTCTTTAATCGTTAGGTCCTTATGAGCTGCTGTTGCATTCGGAAGCAAGGACGTTTTTGTCCATATTTCCGCTGTAGAGCGCGCCGGACTCCGTTCTCTCACGGAAGATCAAAAGGTTTCATATGAAATGGAGACCGACAAGAAATCGGGCAAGACTTCGGCTGGAAATCTGACGGCTGCGTGAGGCACTTATAAAAATCATCAGGCTCTGATTTTAGCTAGATAGGGGAGTTGGGCACTCCGCCCTTTATGTCACTGCCCGGACGGCACGTTTCACCATGCGTTTGCCGGACTTTGCTACTGAAGATGCGGTTCTACCGGCAGACTTCACAGCCGAGCGCACGGTTTTCTTTGCCGTAGCGATTTTGCCGCTTTTGGGCTTTTTGGCTGCTGTTTTCTTTGATTTTGATCGTGCCGGTTTACGTGCCATGGAAAGCTCCTGTCAGTGGTTGCTAGGAAAACAAATTGTAGAGAGCCCCAGCTCAGGTGTAAGCCCTGGGGCACGTTCCGCAACTTGGTGTCGTTCACTTACAAAGGAGGTAGATCCAAGTTGCCGATATTGAAATAATTCAGGCGGGGATGAATGGTTCCATTGTTTCTCGGCTCACAAAACAGGGCTTGAGCCAGTCCTCCCCCATACCCAATCCGACCCCAGTAAAATGCTATGGCCCTAGGCGTGATCTGGGGAGATAAAGCGCTAGGGCCATAGGTGGCTATCCGGATTAGCAGACTTTTACCACAAACATAAACTTGGCAGGATAGAAAAAGTTCCGCGATGGTTGCTTGGACGGAAACTTATTGACGTCCCGCTTTCGTTTTCCGCTTGGGTTTGCCTTCAGCTCCCGGCTTTTCATTCAGCAAACTTAGGGCTCTGTCTGCGCGCCAGTCGGTAGGGCCTTTAAGTTTTCCGGATTATGCGATAAAGTATTGATGCGTGCTTCCATATTGACAGACGATCCATACAGCAGGCGCAGACCCCCCGCGGGGCTTTTTCTAGACGCTCCTTGACACATCCGTGAACTGCTCTATTTTGCAAGGCAGGGGAGTGCGATTTCCCCTCGAGGCGACATGCTGAACAATCGCGTCCCCAATTTTTCAAACTCAAGGAGGGCGCACATGTCAGCACCAAACACCACAATGCGATATTTCATCTCCCCGCTATTCTGCCGCCCCTGGACGTTGAATGGCATGTCACCGCAGCTAATTGAGAGTCACTATGTGCACAATTATGGAGCAGCTCTCAATCGACTTAATGTTGTTACGGAAGAACTTGAGCGGATAGACATTAAGACAACCGCTGCACCTGTGGTCAGTCGCCTCAAGCAGGAACAGACAAGCCTGCTGAATTCGACATTGTTGCATGAATTGTACTTTGCAAGCCTCGGAGGCGATGGGCGAACGTTGCCGGAGGCGTTGAGCAACGCCATTGCCCGTGACTTCAGCTCTGTTGATCGATGGCGTGCTGAGTTCAGAGCCCTTGCGGAGGCGTTAGGCGGGGACGCAGGTTGGATACTTCTCACCTATGTCCCGCGGGACAGGCGCCTCATGAATCAAAGCACCACTGATCACACGCAATGTATTGCTGGGGGCATCCCAATCCTCGCCCTGGACATGTACGAACACGCCTATCATATAGAATATGGTGCGAACCCGACCGCATACATTGCCGCCTTCATGCGTAACATCCACTGGTTAGCGGTTGAAGCACGCTACAACGACGCCACGAAGGTGGCACCACCTCGAGCCCTTGAGCAACCTGAGTTCGATGACTTGCCGTCAATTGCTCCCGAAGAACTGCAGGCGATGATCAAATCTGGACAGAAGGTGCAGATCATCGACACACGACCTCGCCATTACAGCACACGGGCACAAGATATGGTTGACGGGGCTGTTTGGCGAGACCCAGAGCGCATCGACGAATGGATCGGCGAACTGGCAAGGGACCAGCCCGTGGTGACGTTTTGCGTATACGGCTTCCACATCGGTTGCCAAAGCGCCGCAGTTCTGCGCAAGGCGGGCTTTGATGCTCGTTATATGAGGGGTGGACACTACGCTTGGAAAGCGATCAAGGGAACTGTGAAGCTTTTTGCGTAGCCCAGCGCAAGGTGGTGCCAGACCGTTGCGTCCGAGGCCGAAGCTGCCACATTAGGCTGTGGTTCACACCGTCTTCGGTGAGGATTGCGTTTCTCCATCCGACGAGGCATTGAGGCATTCGGCAACCAATTTTTCATGATTAACAAAATTTGGTGGCATTTGATCAAATTCTAACCAATTTGCTTAAGTCGATTTCAAACCGGCTGGCCGAGTTTTCATTCCAATAATTATACGGAAAGGGGACTCTGGACATGAATAGGACAATCCTTGCTTTGTTGTTCACTATTGCGCTGACAGCAACTGCACAAGCCTGCGGCTGGAACAAATTCAATGCGTCGGCAGAAGCGGTGGCAGAGGCTAAAAACAATCCGGTCCTGGCACCGGTGTCCGAGTCCAATCGCGACATCCCAGCAACACCATTAAATTATGCCACCTCCACGATTATGTCGTGGACGCATAAAATCAAAACCTTGCTTGACGCCCGGGTCATCCAGGAAAACTGCCTGACCACGGCGGTCTACTTTGAGGCTCGGTCGGAATCAGAATTGGGCCAGCTGGCAGTGGCGACAGTTATCCTCAACCGGGTCATGGCCTCGAAGTCTTCTTCTTCCATCTGCGGTGTCGTCTACAAGGGTGCGAGCCACTTGAACGCCTGTCAGTTTTCCTTCGCCTGCGATGGCAAGGCAGACCTCGTGGATGATGTCCACGCTTGGCAGACGGCGCGTGCTGTTGCCGCCCTGGCGCTTACCGATGACAAGGACGGGCCTATGCATATTCTCGCCACCGCCACCAATTATCACGCCGACTATGTTGATCCGGTCTGGTCCAAGTCGCTCACCCGCTTGACCAAAATCGGGCGCCATATCTTCTACTCGCAGGGATAAGCAACCAACGCTCATACGCCGGTGGGAGAAGATGCGGAAGGTGGACAGGGTTGAGAAGCAGGGACGACGATAGTGTGGCGGCTGGCGTGAGCCAACCGCCTTTCGTTATTGTCAGAGCATGGGAGGGAAGGCGTCTTTGCTTCCCTTGTATCTTTTGCCTTTGATGACCGGCCAAGGTCAGGTGTCCGACGCGGCGAGAGACCAGGCGGGCTCGGGGCAGCAGATCATCTACAATTTCCAGCACCCGAGGAACCCCGTTGGAACCCCGATCAGTTGATTGATGGCGGAAAATGTGGCTAAGTAATTGAAATGATTGGCGCGCCCGAAGAGATTCGAACTCCTGACCCCCAGATTCGTAGTCTGGTGCTCTATCCAGCTGAGCTACGGGCGCGCAAAATTGCAGGAAGTGGCGCTTTCCTTAATACGGCCCCGCAGGCAACGCAAGCCTTACCCGCGAGGGCTAAGCCTTGGCGGAAACCTTGCGCTCGCCGGTCCGCCCGGCCCGCAGTTGCGTGACCTGGTCGGGAATGGTGATGGCGAAGCAGGTTCCGGCATCGCTGGAGCTTTGCAAGATGATGTCGCCGCCATGGGCCCGCACCAGTTCCGCCGCAATCGCAAGGCCTAGCCCCGTGCCTCCCTGCCGTGCCGCACTTTGAAAGGCCTGGAACAGGCGCTCGCGAACCTGCTCGGGAATGCCGGGGCCATTGTCACGGACCTCGATCACCGTGACGCTGCCCTCGCGCCGGGCTTCCACCGTGATGGCGCCATCGGGCGCACCGCTGCGTTCCGCCTGCAGGAATTCCAGGGCCTGAATTGAATTTCGCTTCAGGTTTGTCAGCACACGGATTAAATGCTCGCGGTCCGCGTCCACCACGACGCCGGACCTCACCTTGTTGAAAATCCGGATGCGGCTGGAGGCCTTGATGACTGCCGTTTCGATCACCTCGTCGGCCAGCTCGCGCAATTCCAACCTCTCGCGTTTCGGCGGCAATTCCTGGGCCCGGCCAAACTTCAGCGTCTGGCTGAGGAATTCGATGGCCCGGTCCAGCGAGCTGATGAGTTTTGGCGCAAAGCGCTTGACCGTCGGGTCTTCCACATTGGCAAGGCGGTCCGAAATGAGCTGGGCCGAGGTGAGCATGTTGCGCAAATCATGGCTGACCTTGCTGACCGCCAGGCCCAGGGCCGCGAGATGGTTTTTTTGCTGCAGCATGCCGGCAAGCTCGCTCTGCATGCCGTGCAGCTCGCGCTCGGCGATGCCGATTTCATCGTGCCGCGCCCCGGGTTTTATGATGCGCGAAAAATCTTCCGGGTTCTGCCCAAACTCCACCATGTTGCGGGTGAGCCGCTGCATGGGCTTCACCAGCACCCAGTTCAGCGCCGCGAAAATCATGCCTGCCACCAGCAGGGAGAGAAATATGGAAAGCAGGAGGATATTGATGCCATAGCGGAACATGGCGGCCCGCAGCGGTTCTTCGTAAAGCGCGATTTCAATCAGGTCGCCGGACATGTTGGGCGGCTTGTCCATGACCCCGATCACCCGGCTCTCACCGGCCAGCATGGCGCCGAAGGCATCGGTGATCGCCTCGTACCACATGGTGCTGCGGAGATCGAAGCTGGCATCGATCATGAAGTCGCCATCGCTGCGCAGTGCCAGTTTGCGGCTTTCGCCTTTTTCCAGGGACACGACGAGGACGCCCGCCCCCTTCAGGATCTCGCTGCGGAGATCGCTGGAAAGGATCTGGTCGGGCGCGGCTTCGGCGGCCAGGGCCGCGATTTCCGCCTGGGCGATGCGCCCCTTCAGCCATTGGATGCGGAAGTTTGCGATGGAGGGCAGGAAGATCAGGACTTCGCCCAGCATCACGAAGATGATTGTTAACAGCAGGACCTTGCCCGAAAGGCCGCGCAAGGCCCCAGGCTGTTTCGATCGGTTTGGCTCTTGCTCCTGCATCCGGTCTCTAGCTCAATAGTCTTACTACGCGCCGCACCCAGGGGTTGGATGCGAGGCCCGAGAAATAATTTACCGCCACGCTGCGGTTGATTTCGCCAAGCGTTGGATAGGGCGCAACCATACCGGCAATTGCGCGGATTTTGAGGCCCTCGGTCATGGCCAGAACCCAAGGCTGGATGAGTTCGCCGGCATTTGCCCCCGCGATGCCAACTCCCAGAATCTTGCCCCGCTTGCCGATCACGGCCTTGATCAGGCCGGTGGTCTTCCCCTCGGCCTGGGCCCGGTCATTGTCATGGAAGGGCCAGCGGACGGCCTTGATGGACGTGCCGAATTCCTTTTGCGCTTCCGCTTCCGTGAGGCCCACCTGGGCCAGCTCCGGGTCGGTGAATGTCACATGCGGAATGATGTCGCTGCGGTTCGTGACCGGCAGCCGGAACAGGGCATTCCGGATAACCAGGCCTGCGTGATAATTGGCAACATGGGTAAACTGCAATCCGCCCGCCACATCGCCAATCGCATGGATATGTTTCTGCGATGATCTCAGGCCCTTGTCGACGGTCACGCCCTGGGTTGTATAGACGACTCCTGCCGCTTCCAGATTAAGCCCCTCGACATTGGCAGCACGGCCCGTGGCAACCAGCAGATGACTGCCCGTAATTTTTTCCTGCCCCTCGCTCTCAATGATGATGCCAGCTTTTGATTTTGAAATTTTTTGAATGGCGGTTTGGGAAAGAATTTTGACTCCATCCCGCTGCAGGCTCTCGAGAACAATTGCCGTCAGTTCCGGATCATCCTTTGCCAAGGGCTTGAAGGCTTCGATGACCGTAACCGCCGAACCCAGCCGCCGGTGCGCCTGCGCCAGTTCCAGGCCGATGGCCCCGCCGCCAATGATGATGAGATGCTTGGGCAGCACCGTATTTTCGAAAATTGTTTCATTGGTGAAATAGGCGACAGTCTCAAGACCCGGTATCGCTGGAATAGCGGGGCGCGAACCCGTGGCAATCACAAAACGCTTCGCCGAAAATATGCCGTCCCCGGCTTCAACAGTTTTTGCATCACGAAACATTGCCGCACTCAGCACAACCTTGACGCCGAGTTTTTCAAAGCGCGCGGCGGAATCATTGGGTTCGATGGCGGCAATCACTTTCCGGATATGGGCATGAACCTTCTTGAAATCCACCTTTGGTTCCGATGAGGAAATTCCATAGGGGCCAGACGTGCGAAACGTGTGGGCCTGCTTAGCAGCGGCAATAAGCGCCTTGGACGGAACGCAGCCATAGTTCAGGCAATCGCCGCCCATCTTGCCTTTTTCAAAGAGAATTACTTTTTGGCCGAACTGCGCTGCCGCGGCGGCAACCGAAAGCCCGCCGGAGCCCGCGCCGATAATCGCCAGGTCATAGATCATGGCTTGGCCCGCAGGCGCTTGGCCAGCACCGGGATGAGCGCCGCAACACCAAGGGCCGCGAGGGCCAGAAGGATTTGCGGCGTGATGATGCGCGAAACCGAAAGATCAAAGCTGCATGGCGTGACAGGATTCTGCGCCAGGCACGCATCATAGGCGAGCTTCTGGGAATCAATCAGGCTGTCGAGGCCCGAGCCCACGAAGCTCAACGCAAAGCCCGCCGGAATTATTCCAAGAATAGTGGCACTCACAAATGTCTTGAGCCGGACCTGGGCAAGGGCTGCGGCAATATTGACAAGCCAGAAAGGAAACACCGGCGTAAGTCGCAAAAAGAGGAGATAGTTGAAGGCATCCCTGGCAAATCCTTCCTGTATCTTGTTTACAAGACTGCCGGCCTTACGCGTCAATGCTTCTTCAAATGATGTCCTGGCTGTCAGAAAGATAACTGTGGCTCCCGCTGTTGCCGCCATGATAGCGGCAATGGCGCCCGTGAGCCAGCCGAACAAAAGCCCGCCCATAATGGTGAAAAGCGTGGCCCCCGGAATGGAAAGCGCAATGGCGCAGGCATAAACCAGCATATAAATGGCCAATGCCAGAAGCCAGTTATGGGCGATGAAGCGGCGCAGCTCTTCGCGGTTCGCAGCAATGCTTTGCAGACTTATGTGCTCGTGGACGCCAAGACCATAGGCAGCAATCATGAGGCAGATGATCACGGCCACGGGAAGCCAGCGTTTGGTGGTGGTGAAACGGGCAGGACTGGCCATGGGGGTTGTCATGCCGCATTGGCTTACCCGTGAAAAGCCCTCCTCACAGCGAGTTGAGAACAAGTCAGGCGCCGTGTAAGGGTTGTGAAGCGCCCTTGGCGTTGACTTTCCCGGCGCTTTCCCCCTATAACCCGGCGCAATTCCTGACAGTGAGAAAATCCCTCCTCGAAGGCACCGTTCCCGCTTCGCAATATGGCGTGATATGTATTTGAAAATACAGGTGTTTTGAGGCTGCGGCCAGCATACGGAGACTTATCGTGAAGCGCACCTACCAACCATCCAAACTCGTTCGCAAGCGCCGGCATGGCTTTCGCAGCCGCATGGCGACTGTTGGTGGTCGCAATGTGATTACCCGCCGCCGTGCCAAGGGCCGCAAGCGGCTCTCGGCCTAACCCTGCGACGATGGAACATCTCAAGCGCCGGCAGGACTTTGTTGCCGCCGCGAGAGCGCCCTCAGCCGCCATGCCCGGAATGGTGGTGCAGGCCCTGAACCGCCAGAATGAAGCCGCTCCGCGCCTGGGCTTCACCTGCAGCAAGAAAATCGGCAATGCAGTCATCCGCAACCGCGCCAAGCGCCGCCTTCGCGAAGCCGCCCGGCTTGTTCTGTGCGAAACTGCTCAAAACGGTTTTGACTATGTGCTGATTGGGCGTATGGCCACGGCCAAAAGAAATTTCGCTGAGTTGCAGAAAGATTTAACGGCGGCCTTGAAGCGGCTGCACGCCACGCCAAATGAAGTGGCTGACAAGGGTAAAAGATGATCGACCACAACAACAAGAATTTCATCCTGGCCATTGTGCTGTCCATGGCGATCATTTTTGGCTGGCAGTATTTTTACGCAATACCCATTGCCGAAAAGGCAAGGCAGGAAACAACGACTGCGCAACCCAACACCACCACGACCACAACCACCACGACCGCCCAGGTGCCGGGCTCGGCCACGGCCGTAACACCCGTGACCCGCGACCAGGCCTTGACCACTTCGCCGCGCCTCAAGATTGAGACGCCGGAACTGCAGGGCTCGATCAATCTGCTGGGGGCCCAGCTTGATGACCTTCATCTCACCCAATACCACGAAACCATTGACCCCAAGAGCCCGACCATTGTTTTGCTCTCGCCCGCCGGAACCCCCAATGCGTTTTTTGCCGAGCAGGGTTTTGTCGGTGCCACCGGAACCGTAGCCAAGCTGCCTGATTCCAAAACCTTGTGGCAGGCCCCTGCCGATGCGGTGCTCGGTGTCGGCAAGCCCGTGACCCTGACCTGGGACAATGGCGACGGCCTGGTCTTCACCCGCCAGATTTCCATCGATGACCACTTTGTGTTTTCCGTGACGCAGGGAGTTCAGAACAACACCGCTGCTCCGGTGGCGCTCATTCCCTATGGCCGCATCCAGCGCCAGGACACGCCGGTGATTGCCGGGTGGTGGGTGTTCTTCGAAGGCATGCTGGGCTACGTCGGCGACAAGCTGCAGGAAGTCCATTACTCAGACGTGGTTGATGCAACCGAGCCCGTAAAAGTCGAAAGTCAGGGCGGCTGGCTCGGTTTCACCGACAAGTACTGGGCCGCAACCATGATTCCCGACCAGACGCGGGCCATCACTTCGACCTTCCAGCATCAGCTTCAAAATGGCCGTAACGTCTACCAGACGGATTATCTGGCCAAGGATGCCATCATCATTCAGCCCGGTGCCACGGGACTCTATCAGGACCAGCTCTTTGCCGGCGCCAAGGTTGTCGAAACCATCCAGGCCATTGGCGACAAGTACAAGATCGCCAAATTCGATCTCATGATCGACTGGGGCTGGTTTGAATTCATCACCAAACCCATGTTCTATTTGCTTGATTTCCTGAACGGCATCGTCGGCAATTTCGGCATCGCCATCCTGATGGCAACGGTTCTGGTCAAGCTCGCGGTGTTCCCGCTGGCCAACAAATCCTATGCCTCCATGAGCAAGATGAAAAAACTTCAGCCCGAGATGGCCAAGCTCAAGGAGCTTTATCCCGACGACAAGATGAAGCAGCAGCAGGGCATGATGGAGCTGTACAAGAAGGAAAAAGTCTCGCCCATTTCCGGCTGTCTGCCGGTGGTGGTGCAGATTCCGGTCTTCTTCTCGCTCTACAAGGTGATCCTCACCTCCATCGAATTGCGCCACGCGCCGTTCTTTGGCTGGGTGCATGATCTGTCCGCCGCCGACCCGACCAATCTCTTCAATCTGTTTGGCCTCATTCCGTGGACGCCACCTCTTTTCCTGGCCCTTGGCGTCTGGCCACTGCTTATGGGCGTGACCATGTGGGTGCAGATGCGCCTCAACCCCACGCCGCCCGATCCGGTGCAGGCCAGCCTGTTCAACTGGATGCCGATCATGTTCACCTTCATGCTGGGAAGCTTCCCGGCGGGGCTGGTGATCTATTGGGCCTGGAGCAATTTCCTGTCGATTCTCCAGCAGTCCTACATCATGAAGCGCCACGGCGTTGAACTCGATCTCCTCGGCAATATCCGCGACAGCCTGCCCTTCCTGAAAAAGAAACCCGCGGCCACGACTTGACCACGCGCTTCACCAGCGACCAGCTATTGGCAGGCCGCAGGCTGTTTTCGGCCCCCTCGACGTTCATCATGGGGGTGGCGGCCCTTCACCAATTGCCGCCGGAGAAGGGCGTTGAAATTGCCTTTGCCGGCCGTTCCAATGTGGGCAAGTCGTCGCTCATCAACGCGCTGACCGGCGTCAGGGAACTGGCCCGGGCCTCCAACACGCCGGGGCGCACCCGCGAGCTCAATTTCTTCAACATCGCCGATGCCCTTACCCTTATCGACATGCCGGGCTATGGCTATGCCAAGGCGCCGAAGAAGGAAGTGAAAAAATGGCAATCCATGCTGCGCGGCTATTTGCGCGGAAGGCCTGGACTGACGCGGGCCTTCGTGCTGATTGACGCGCGCCATGGCGTGCTGGCCGCCGACTAGGAGATGTTTGACCTCCTCGATGAATCGGCGGTGACCTACCAACTCGTCCTCACCAAGATCGACAAGCTGAAGCCCGCCGAGGTTGAAAAAGTCTATGCGGAAACCGAGGCCGCGGCGAAAAAACGCTCCGCCGCGTTTCCCCTGATCCATGCCACCTCAAGCGAGAAATTTACCGGCCTGGAAGAGCTCCGCGCCGAAATCGCCGGCCTTCTTTAACCCCGGCAAACTTCAATCTTGGCAAGCCCGGCAATTGCCCTATAAGGCCTTGGCCATAACTCCTGGGAAATCCTTGCCATGACCGACATTCCTGTTCCCGAAACGGCCCGCATCCTCTCGGAAGCCTTGCCCTTTCTGCAACGCTATGACGACCAGGTCATCGTGGTGAAGTTTGGTGGCCATGCCATGGTTGACCGCAAGCTCTCCCAGCAATTTGCCCGCGACATGGTGATGCTGAAGGTCTGCGGGCTTAACCCCATCGTGGTCCATGGCGGCGGCCCCCAGATCAACAAGATGCTGGACAAGCTTGCGGTGAAAGCCGAGTTCCGCGAGGGCCTGCGCGTCACCGATCAGGACACCATGGACGTGGTGGAGATGGTGCTTGCGGGCTCCATCAATAAATCCATCGTCGCCTCCATCCAGCAGGCCGGCGGCCGCGCTGTCGGCATTTCCGGCAAGGATGGCAGCCTGATGATCGCCGAGCGCTATGTGAAGCAGAAAACCGACCCGAAAACCGGTCGGGTGGAAACCATTGATTTTGGTTTTGTCGGCGAACCGGCGCGCATCAATATCGAAATTCTCGAGACCATCATGAAGAGCGACGCTATTCCGGTAATTGCCCCCATCGGCGTGGGCTGGGAAGGCGACACTTACAACGTCAACGCCGATACGGCGGCGGGCGCCATCGCCACCGCAACCCAGGCCAAGCGCCTTCTCATGCTGACCGACGTGGCCGGAGTTCTGGACAAGAACAAGGAGTTGATCAGTGAATTGAAAATTGGCGATGTTCCGGCCCTCATCGCCGATGGCACTATCACCGCCGGGATGATTCCGAAAATTGAAAGCGCCGTGGCCGTGGTTGAATCGGGCGTTGAGGGCGTGATCATTCTCGACGGCCGGGTGCCCCATTCGGTGCTGCTTGAATTGCTGACGCCGCACGGCGTGGGCACCCGCGTGTCACGGACCGGTGTATGAGAGGTTTCGACCATATCGACACCTGGGTGTTTGATCTCGACAACACACTCTACCCCGCCTCGTGCCGCCTCTTCGACCAGATCGACCGGAAGATGACCGGGCTGGTTTCCGAGATCCTGAAAATCGCGCCAGCCGAAGCCCGCACCGTTCAGAAGGGCCTGTTCCATAAATATGGCACGACGCTGCGCGGCCTCATGGTGGAACATGAGGTTGATCCCACCTATTTCCTGCGCCATGCCCATGACATTGATTACGCGCCCGTTCCCCAGAACATTCCCCTGGATGAAGCACTCCACGCGCTGCCCGGGCGCAAGCTGATTTTCACCAATGGCACCGTGTCCCATGCCGAAAGCGTACTGGAGCGCTTGGGGATAACCCGCCATTTCAACGATATCTTCGACATCGTGCATTCCGACTACATTCCAAAGCCCGAGCGCGGGCCCTATGAAAAATTTATCCGGCAAACCAACATCAGGCCCGAAACCTCGGCCATGTTCGAGGACATCGCGCGCAACCTTGAGGCCCCCCATGAGCTGGGCATGACCACGGTTCTGGTCACCTCCGATGACAATGCCGACGCCAATATCTTAAACGGCATTGGCCGCGCCGACTATGTTCACCACGTGACCAGCGATCTTGCCGAATTCTTGAAATCCGTGTCGGCAAAACTGCCGCAGCACCAGCAGGGAGCATCCCATGAAAAATCTTCAAGCCATCATTGAACAGGCCTGGGAGGCGCGCGACAAGATTACCCTGAAAACCAAGGGGCCTATCCGCAAGGCCGTTGCGACTGCACTCAATATGCTCGATTCCGGCGAAGCCCGCGTGGCCGAAAAGGTGGCGGGCGCCAATGATACGCAATGGGTGACCCACCAGTGGCTCAAGAAGGCGGTGCTTCTCTCCTTCCGCCTGAATGACATGGAATTGACCGGTGGCGGGCCGGGCAAATCAAAATGGTGGGACAAGGTGCCGTCCAAATTTGAGGGCTGGACCGCCAGGGACTTCCGCGCCGGCGGCTTCCGCGCCGTGCCGAACTGCATCGTGCGCCACTCCGCCTATATCGCACCCGGCGCCATTCTCATGCCGTCCTTCGTCAATTTGGGCGCCTATGTCGACAAGGGCACCATGGTTGATACCTGGGTCACCGTCGGCTCCTGCGCCCAGATCGGCAAGAACGTACATCTCTCCGGCGGCGTCGGCATTGGTGGCGTGCTGGAACCCATGCAGGCGGGCCCCACCATCATCGAGGACAATTGTTTCATCGGCGCGCGCTCGGAAGTTGTCGAAGGCGTCGTTGTAGGTGAAGGCTCGGTCATCTCCATGGGCGTGTTCATCGGCCAGTCCACCAAGATCATCGACCGCGCCACCGGCGAAGTCTTCATGGGCCGCGTCCCGCCCTATTCCGTCGTGGTCTCCGGCTCCCTGCCGCAAAAACCCTATGCCGATGGCGCGCCCAGCCCGTCGCTCTACTGCGCCGTGATCGTCAAGCGCGTCGACGAAAAAACCCGTTCCAAAACCTCGATCAATGAATTGTTAAGGGATTAAAACATCCAAGTCCGGCCAATCTGGCCGGACGTATTTTTTACCGCTATGCTGGCCTCATGAAAAATACCCCCACCGATTCCGTCGCCATTCTCCAAGACCTTATCCACTGCCGCTCCGTCACCCCCCATGAGGGCGGCGCGCTCACCGTGCTTGAAAACCTGTTAAGCAGCCACGGCTTTGTCTGCCAGCGCCTGATCTTCAAGGACCAGGACACGCCCGACGTTGAAAATCTTTTTGCCCGCATCGGCACGGCCGGACCGCATTTGTGTTTTGCCGGCCACACCGACGTGGTGCCGGTGGGCGACGAGGCCAACTGGAAACACGAACCCTTCGCCGCCGAAATCAAGGACGGCCTGCTCTATGGCCGGGGCGCCACCGATATGAAGGGCTCCGTCGCGGCCTTTGCGGCGGCGGCCATCGATTATCTGAAGCACAGCGGCAAGCCCGCCGGCTCCATTTCATTCCTGATTACCGGCGATGAGGAAGGCCCTGCCATCAACGGCACGATCAAGGTATTGGAATGGATGAAGATCAATGGCCACATTCCGGACCATTGCCTGGTGGGCGAGCCCACCTGTGTTACGAAGCTCGGCGACACCATCAAGATCGGCCGCCGCGGCTCCTTGAGTTTTGTGGTCAGCGTCGCAGGCATCCAGGGCCATGTGGCCTATCCCCAGAATACCGACAATCCCATTCCGAAACTGTCGCGCCTGCTGGACCGGATTTCCTTTGCGAAGATCGATGACGGCAATGATCATTTCGACCCATCGGGCCTGGCGGTCACCACCGTCGATGTGGGCAACCCTGCGGGCAACGTCGTGCCGGCCCGCGCTACGGCCAAATTCAATATCCGCTACAGCACCGAGCATGATTACGAGTCGCTGCGTGAATGGGTCGATGCCCAGGTGGCAAGCGTCAGGGAAGAACTCGGCGGAACCTGGAGCGTCACCTCCAATGAGGGCGCGGAAGCCTTCATCACCGAGCCCGGCGCCTTTGTCGGCCTCGTGCAGGATGCGGTGGAACAGGAAACCGGGCTGGTGCCCAAGCTTTCAACCTCCGGCGGCACCTCGGACGCCCGCTTCATCAAGAACTATTGCCCGGTGCTTGAGTTCGGCCCCACCAATGCAACTTCCCACAAGATTGACGAACACATTTCGGTTGAAGAGCTGCGGGCCACGCAAGTGATCTACAGCCGGATCATCGCCGCCTATTTCAATAATCAACTCTGATGAGATAGAGCCCTTCCGGGGGAGCGACCGCACCGCAGGCCGTGCGGTCCTTCGCTTCAAGGGCCGCTTTCATGTCCGCAACCTTCCATTTGCCGTCACCCACCAGTTTCAGCGAACCCACCATGGAGCGCACCTGCGAATGCAGGAACGAGCGTGACTCGGTGCGGATTTCAATGAATTCGCCGAAGCGGGCGACATCGAGGCGGTCCAGCGTGCGCATCGGCGATTGCGCCTGGCACTGGCTGTCGCGGAAGGTTGAGAAATCATGGTGCCCGACAAGCGCCTGCGCCGCCTCATGCATGGCGCCCGCATTAAGCTCCACCGGCACAAACCACACCTGGCCCAGGTCAAGCGTCGGCGGCGCCCGGCGGTTGAGAATGCGGTAAAGATAATGCCGTTTCGTGCCGGAAAACCGGGCATTGAACGTATCCGGCACAAGCTCGGCTTCAAGAACGGAAACCTTGTACGGCCTGACGCCCGCATTGATCGCGTTGCGCAGGACAAAGGGATCCCATTCACGCAACAGGTCCACATGCGCCACCTGGCCAAGCGCATGAACCCCCGCATCGGTGCGGCCCGCTCCCTGCACCATGGCAGGCGCGCCATTGATCTGCGCGATGGCCGCGGTGAGCACGCCCTGAACCGTCTTGTCATTGAGCTGAATCTGCCAGCCGTAGAATTCAGCGCCATTGTATTCGAGCGTGAGCTTGTAGCGCGGCATCAGGCGGGCTTCGTATCCGGCGCGATGGGAAAGCCCCGCAGGAATGTGGCTGCATCCATCACGCCCTTGCCTTCCCGTTGCAGTGAGAGAAACTTTATCGCCCCGCTACCGCAAGCAAATGTCAGCGCATCATCCCCGGCATGATCGACCGCTTGCGCCTTGAGAATTTTCACGCGCGCCCCGGCGAGAATGCACCAGGCCCCGGGAAATGGCGACAGTCCGTGAATATGATTGCGCACCTCAACAGCCGATTTTGAAAAATCAATTTTCGTTTCGGCCTTGTCGATTTTCCTGGCGTAGGTGACACCTTCTGTCGGTTGCGGCTTTCCCGAGCTTTCAGGCTGTTTCAAAACATCGATCATCAGCTTCGCGCCCAGCGCCGCCAATTCATCATGCAAGGAGGACACCGTGGTTTCAGGGGTGATTGGAATACGGCCCACTTTCAGCATCGGCCCCGTATCCAATCCCAATTCCATCCGCATGATGGTAACACCTGACTCCGCATTGCCCGCCATGATGGCGCGTTGGATAGGCGCGGCGCCCCGCCAGCGCGGCAGTAGCGAGGCATGGACATTGAAACAGCCAAAATTCGGTGCATCCAAAATCGCCTGCGGCAAGAGAAGACCGTAGGCAACCACAACAGCCGCATCGGCTTTCAGGTCAGCAAAGGATTTCTGCTCGTCGGCGGATTTCAGGGACAGCGGCATTCTGACCTCAAGGCCCTGTGCCACCGCGTAATCCTGCACCGGCGACGGCCGCAAACTTAGTCCCCGCCCGGCGGCCCGTGGCGGCTGCGAATAGACGGCGGCTATCTCATGTCCTGCCGCGACTAACGCTTTCAGCGTGACCACCGCGAAATCGGGCGTGCCCATGAACACGAGCTTCATCGGCTCAAAGCTTTCCCAGCTTCTGCGCCTTCACGAATTTCTTCACGACCCGGTCGCGCTTCAGCTTGGAAATATAGTCGATGAACAGCACGCCGTTGAGATGGTCGATTTCATGCTGCACGCAGGTAGCCAGAACCCCGTTTGCCACAATCTCCTGCGCCTCGCCCTGCCGGTCGAGATAGCGTACCTTTACCTCGGAGGGCCGGGAGACCATTTCATAGAACTCCGGAATGGAGAGGCAGCCTTCCTCGTAATCGCTCACCGCCTCGCTGGCCGACATGATTTCCGGGTTGGCCATGAACAGCGGCTGGCGTTCCTCACCATCCTTGGACAAATCAATCACCACCAGCCGTTGCGGCACGCCGATCTGCACCGCGGCCAGGCCAATGCCCGGCGCGTCATACATGGTTTCCAGCATGTCATCGAAGATCTTGCGGGTGGCCTTGTCCACGCCCGCAACGGGCTTGGAGGTTTGCCGCAAAAGCGGATCGGGCAGGGTGATGATGTCGCGAAGGCTCATGGCCCTCAGATAAGCGAGTGGGCCTTACAGGTCAATCAGGGCAGGCCCTGTGCATCGCCAAACCGGCAAAAACCTGCTATTCTCGCCCTGTTTCGCCGGAGAGGCGGATAATCGCCCCCTTGTGCGAAAAGCAAATGGGAGGACCACATGGCCAGATACATCCTGCTTATGAACTGGACCGATCAGGGCGTCAAAAACGTCCGGGAGAGCCCGGCCCGCCTCGACGGCGCCAAGGCGCTTGCCAAGAAAATGGGCTGCGAAATCCGGGAATTCTATTTGACCACCGGGGTCAATGACATGGTGACGATTCTGGAAGCCCCCGACGATGCTACGCTGGCGAAATTCAACCTCACCCTCGCCATGGGCGGCAATGTGCGCACCACCACCCTGAAGGCTTTCCCCGAGGACGCCTACCGCAAGATCATTGGCGGCTTGTGACAGCAGCGGCAAAGGTGGGTAAATCCCACCCTTGCCTTTTCAGCCCAAAACTCCGATATACCCCCCGGGAGGTTGGCGGCGGACGTACCGCTCGCCAACCGGGTCAGGTCCGGAAGGAAGCAGCCCCAACGAGATCGGAACGGGTTGCCCGTCCAGCCTCCCACCTCTAGTATTCTGAGCCATCATGACGGAAACACCAGACACCATGAGCGCTCAAGGCTACCGCGTCCTCGCCCGCAAATACCGTCCGCAGAATTTCGCTGACCTCATCGGCCAGGAAGCCATGGTGCGTACCCTCACCAATGCGGTGGCCACCGGCCGCATTGCCCAGGCCTATATGCTCACCGGCGTGCGCGGCATCGGCAAAACCACCACTGCCCGCCTCATTGCCCGGGCCTTGAATTACCCGGGTGCGCCTTCCATCGAAATGCCGGAGCTCACGCCGCAATGCGAAGCCATTCTCGAATCGCGCCACATGGACGTGATTGAAATGGACGCGGCCTCCAACACCGGCGTCGACAACATGCGCGAGATCATCGACAGCGTGCGCTATGCGCCCGTGTCGCTGCGCTACAAGATCTACATCATCGACGAAGTCCACATGCTCTCCAAGAGCGCCTTCAATGCCCTGCTCAAAACCCTGGAAGAGCCGCCGCCCCATATCAAGTTTATTTTCGCCACCACCGAAATCCGGAAAGTGCCCGTCACCATTCTGTCGCGCTGCCAGCGCTTTGACCTGAAGCGGCTGGATGCAGCCCTCCTGATGCAGCACTACGCCCGCATAGCCGCCCTTGAGAATGTCACCATCGACGAGGAATCGCTGCGCATGATTGCCAGGGCTTCCGAAGGCTCGGTGCGTGATGGCCTGTCGCTGCTCGACCAGGCCATTGCCTATGGCGAAGGGAAAGTGAAGGCCGCTGAGGTTGCCGGCATGATGGGACTCATCGACCGCTCGCGCATCATTGATTTGTTTGACGCGGTGATGACCGGCGATACGGCAAAAGCCATTCACGAGATCGAAGCCCAGCATGAAGGCGGCGGCGATCCGGAAACCATCCTCAATGACCTCGCTGATTTCGTCCACTGGGTGACGCGGCTGAAAGTGGTGAAGGATTCAGCCCTCACTGACCCCTCGCGCACCGAGGCGGAAAAAACACGCGGCGCCGATTACGCGGCGCGTCTCGGCATGGCTCATCTCACGCGTGCCTGGCAGATGCTGTTGAAAGGCATCGCCGAGGTGAGCTATGCGAGCCAACCGCTGCTTGCCGCTGAAATGGTGCTCATCCGCCTGGCCCATGCGGCGGACCTGCCCTCCGGCGAAGATTTGCTGAAACTCGTAAAGCAAAATCCTCCAGCGGAAAAATCATCACCCATCGTCATGGCCCAGCCCGCAAAGCGCGACCTGCCCATTGCCGAATCCGTGGGCTCGCTTGCGTTGAAGCCGGAAGCAGCCGCCCCGCAAGCCCCGACCGAAACCCGCGCCTTCTCGAGTTTCGCCGATATCATTGCCCTTGTTGTGGAAAAGCGCGACGTGAAACTGAAGGGCGATCTTGAACGCTTTGTGCGCCCCATTCGCGTGGCGCCGGGCCAGATCGAATTGGCCATGGAGCAGGGCGCTTCTCCGGGCTTGCCCGGCGAGTTGTCGCGGAAGCTTGAAGCCTGGACCGGCCGCCGCTGGATGGTGCTGGTGGCCAAGGAGGGCGGCGACAAGCCGCTCGCACTCCAGAAAAAAGATGCAAAGGAATCAGCCTTCCGCGAAGCCCGCGAGGAGCCTTCTGTGCAGGCCATCCTCAAGCGCTTTCCCGGCAGCACGGTAACCGATGTGCGCGATCCCGAAACCTTGAAACCAGTGGAAGAGAGTGATGAAGAATCTCGGTGACATGATGAAGCAGGTCCAGGCCATGCAATCCAAAATGGCTGACATGCAGACCAAGCTGGAAACCGCAACCGTGACCGGCCAGTCCGGCGGCGGACTGGTGAAGGTGACGCTCACCGGCAAGGGCGCCATGTCGGCCCTTCACGTGGACTCTTCTCTCATGAAGGAGGACGAGAAAGAAATTCTCGAAGACCTCATCGTCGCGGCCCACGCTGATGCCAAGGCCAAGAGCGAAGCGCTGATGGCCGAGGGAATGAAATCGGTGACCGGCGGCCTGGCGCTTCCGCCCGGCATGAAGCTGCCCTTCTGACATGAAGCGGACGGCGGGCATTGAAATCGAGCGGCTCATCCAGTTGCTGGCAAAATTGCCGGGGCTCGGGCCGCGCTCGGCCCGCCGCGCCGCCCTCTACCTGATCAAGAACCGCGAAAAGCTTTTGTCTCCCCTGTCGCTGGCCATGGCCGACGCCCAGGACAAGGTGACGGTGTGCAGCACCTGCGGCAATGTCGATACGATTGATCCCTGCACCATTTGTAGCGATCCGCGCCGCGACCGCACCATTCTCTGCGTGGTGGAGGAGGTGGGCGACCTCTGGGCCCTCGAACGGGCCGGCGCCTGGACCGGTCTTTACCATGTGCTGGGCGGCACGTTGTCGGCCATGGAAGGCATCAGGCCGGAAGATTTGGCCATTAACCACCTGATTGAACGCGCCGCGGTGTCGGGCATGCGCGAAGTCGTGCTGGCCACCAACGCCACGGTGGAGGGCCAGACCACCGCCCACTACATCACTGAGCGCCTGAAGGGACTGGGGCTCAGCACCTCGCGCCTGGCCCACGGCGTGCCGGTGGGCGGTGAGCTCGATTACCTCGACGAAGGCACGCTCACCGCCGCCATGCGGGCCAGGCGGCCGTTTTAATTAAGAAACTGTAAACTCTGTTTTAACATGGGTTCTTCACCAAAGCTGTTTGGACCATGGCTTGCTCCTTTGCCTCCATACCCCCGGAACAGCGTTCCGGATTGAGACCAGGGAGCGGAAAAGATGAATATCTGTTCAAAATTGCAACGTTTCGTTAAGAACTTTGGCACCTGCCAGAAGGGCTCCATTGCGGTGATGTATGCCGTTTCGGCCATTCCCATTTTTGTGGCCGCTGGCTCTGCCATCGATTACATCCGCTATCTCGCCAATGTCACCGAATTGCAGGCGGCCCTCGATTCCGCTGCCCTCGCCGCAGCGGCCACCCCGGAAGCGACCGACGCTGTGCGCCTTGCCCTGGCCGAAGCGACCTTTGCCAGGAACCTGGAAGGCGGCGACCTTGCAGGTGCTGCAATCGTCCGCAGCTTTGATATTCAGGACGAGACGGTGGTTGCCGCCGCCGACATGGACATGGCAACATCGTTAATGCAGTTTGCCAACATAAATTCCATGAAGCTTTCGGTTGGTACGGAAATCTCGGTTCCCGAAAGCACGAATGCCGAGATTGCCCTGGTTCTGGATTACTCCGGTTCGATGACACAGAACATTGCTGGCGGCGTGAAATATGTGGCCATGAGGAATGCCGCCAAGGACCTGATCAACGATCTCGAAGCGGCTAATCCCGACAAGGTGAAATTCGCCCTCGTGCCCTTCTCGCACCATGTCTATGGCACGTTTCGTAAATCCGATATTCTTGGGCAATCTGGCGGCGGCACGTGGGAGGGTTGCACCCAGGACCGCAAATATCCCTATAACCTCACGGATGCCGCGCCTATTCCGGGTGATGATAACACCAAGTGGGGTCACCCGCAGGCCCCAGAGCATTCCAGCTGGGGTTGCGGCGGGCATATCAGCCATAACCTCGTCATGAAGCCATTGAGCAATGATTTCACCTATCTGAAATCACGTCTCGACGTGATGACCCCCTATCAATTCACCCACATTGCCCTCGGCGTGGAGTTCGGTTTCCAGATGCTGTCCGACAATGAGGTGTTTGAAGGCGGCGTCAGTGCCGATGACACGGAAACGCAAAAATTCATGGTGGTTCTCACCGACGGCGCCCAGACCGAGCCTGCCTTTGGCCCGGGCGGCATCCGGACCGACACTCAGGGCAAAGCGAATCTTGAAACCCTTTGCACCAACGCCAAGACCGCAGGCATTACCATGATCACCATTGCCTATGATCTTGACGACAATGACACCGTTGACCGTTTGCGGGAATGCGCAACCGATCCGGACAAGAATTTCTTCGTGGCAACGAGTGCCGCCGCCGTGGCTGGGGCGTTTGAAAACATCAAGACCCTTATCACCGCCCAGGTCTTCGTCAGCAAATAAATCTTTTGTAAACGAATCATTGTAGGCTCTGGGTATTATGCTCAGGGCCTTCTCTTTTGCTTGAAACCGAACTCTATCTGCCGGTGAAGCGCTTTCTCGAAGCGCAGGGCTATGCCGTGAAAGCCGAAATCGGCGGGTGCGACGTGCTCGCCGTCAGGGGCGATGAGCCGCCGGTCATTGTCGAATTGAAAACCTCATTCAATCTCCAGCTCCTGCTGCAAGGCATAGACCGCCAGGGCGTAACCGACATGGTCTATCTCGCTATTCCGGAACCGAAGCGCTCCCTTCCTCAGGATATCTTACGGCTATGTAAGCGCCTTGGCCTCGGCTTGCTGGTGGTAAATGGCCCATGGGTCGAGGCCTATCTCGATCCTGCCGCTTACCAGCCGCGTAAGATTCCGCGCCGCAAAACCCTGCTCCTGCGCGAGTTTCAGCGCCGCGTGGGCGATCACAATTCTGGTGGCAGCAGCAAGCGCCCGCTGGTCACCGCCTACCGGCAGGACGCCCTGCGCTGCGTGAAGTTTCTCAAGACCACCGGGGCCTCGAAAGTCTCCGATATTGTCGCGCAAACCAAAGTTGAGCGTGCTGCATCAATTCTCCGGCGTGATGCCTATGGCTGGTTCGTAAAGGAGGCCCGCGGCATCTATTTCCTCTCGCCCAAAGGTGAAGCGGCGATTACGATCTTCGGCGATGTCCTGGCGGTGGTTTGAGCCTCCGGATGGGATTTCCGGATGCGCCGTTTGAGCCGCCGGATGCCCCACCACACGGATAGGAATATGACGGGCACGAGAGCCCAATCCGGGAAGGCGACACCTTCACCGAAGAAATGTTTTGCCGCACCATTGGCAAATATGGCGACAATGTTGAACAGGTAATAGCTGATGGCGACAACCGAAAAGCCCTCAACCGTTTCCTGCAGCATCAACTGTTGCCGCGTGCGCGCTTCCATGGAGCGCAGCAACTGCTGGTTCTGGCCTTCCAGCGCAATGTCAACGCGGGTGCGGAGCAGGTTGCTGGCCCGCTCGCTGCGCCGCGCCAGATCGGCAATGCGCTCGGCCACGGCAAAACATGTGGTCATCGCCGGGCTGAAGCGGCGGTCGAGAAAGATGCCAATGCGCTGGTAGTTGATGGCCCGTTCCTCGCCGAGCTCGGCCACGCGCTTGGTGACCAGCGCGCTATAGGCCCGCGCCGCCGCAAAGCGGAAGCTGCTGCGGTTGGACATCTCCTCCACGTCACGCGCCGTGGTGCTGAGGCTGGTGAGGAGCCGGGCATCTTCCTCGATGCCTTGCGTCGACAGCATGCCTTCAATGGTTTCAGCCAGTGATTTTTCCAAAGGCCCCAGCCGGCGTTGCAGGTCCAACGCCAGGGGAAAGGCCAGTAGCGCCATCATCCGGTAGGTTTCAATTTCATGGATGCGGCGCGAGACGCGGCCCAGCGACAGGGGCGTCAGGCCTTGGTCCAGAATCAGCATGCGTGTATAGCCGTCATCGCCGATCTTGAAATCCGTCCAAACCGTGGCGCGGCCATGGCTCACCCGCGATCCAGCCAGATCCTCATGGCCAAAGTATTTTTTGAGAAACGCTGCAGTGGGCGGCTTCATGTCCCCAGACATGACTTCCGTGTGGATGGCGACCAGCCGCTTGCCCGGCAGCTCATCAATCCAGCCCAGCGGCAGAAGCGAAATCGCTTCCTGCTTCTTCCGCGTATTCTGCGCCGTCACGCTAATCCGGTAGAACTCCCCGTGGCGCTCATACTTGAACAAAACCGAGGCAAGTTCCGCGCTATGGTGGCGGGCCCCGTCAACCGGCGGCTTCACTCCAAAGGCGTCACAGAGTTTTGTCACCTGCAAGAACGGGTCGCTGTCATCCTTTCCGAGCGTGTAGGCCAGATGGGTGATCCGGGCAGGGGCCATGACCGCAAGCCCCGGCCGCCCATGGATTTCATCATTGAGGATATGGCGAAATTCGTGATCCTGCATTATTTCCAAGTGTTATGGGCCGGTTCCTGGGCGGTCAATGCGGCGCAATCGCCGTGAGAGGGATTGACGCAGGCTGTATTCCCGCTAGCTTTGCTGAAGCTGAATTCAATGTGAGGCGAGTGTGACCGCAATCACCGAAACGACAACAGCCCCTGCAAGCCGCAAGGCCTCCAGGCCGGTCCGGCGCCAGCAGCTGATTGATGCCACCATCGCGGTTCTGGCGCGCAAGGGCTATTCCGCCCTGACCGTGGCGGATGTGGCCAAGGCCGCGGGGCTTTCCGTCGGCATCATCAATTTCCATTTTGAGAGCAAGGAAAAACTTCTTGCCGCCTGCCTCAGCCATTTGGCTGAGGAATATTACCGCAACTGGCATGGGGCCCTTGCCGTGCCGGGAGCCAGCGTGGCCGAGAAGCTGCAGCTTATCATCCTTGGCGATTTTAACGACAAGATTTTTACCCCCGACAAGCTTGCCGCCTGGATTGCCTTTTGGGGCGAAACCCAGGGACGGCCCATCTATGTGGAAATTTGTTCGGCTTACGACGAAGAGCGCGCCAAGGCCGTGGGCGGCCTGTGTGAGAAGATCATCAAGGACGGCGGCTACAAGCTGGTGCCAAGTACGGTGATGCGGGCGCTTGAGTCCTTGGGTGATGGCCTGTGGCTTGGCGTGGCGGCGGGAAATTCCCAGGCAAAATTCACCATCACTGCCAGCCAGGCGCGCATGGCGCTGCAGGCCATGCTTGTCTCCTTCTTTCCAAAGCATTTCCCGTCATGAGTTATGAGTTGCCAGCCGAAGCGCTGCAATGGCGCAGGAAAGTGCGGGCCTTTGTCGATAGTGAACTGCAGCCCCTGGAACTGCAGGCGGAAATGGATGAGGGGCGCATACCGGCGGAAGCCCGCAAACGCCATGAAAAATTTGCCATCGAGGCCGGCATCACGCTCATGGATACGCCCCTTTCCCTTGGCGGGCTGGCGCTGCCGTTGCTCACCCAGGTGGCCATTGTCGAGCAGTTCGGCCGGGTGACCAATGCGCTGGGCTGGTGTTACGGCGAAGTTCAGAGCTGGATGTTTGAAGCCTGCAGCGCCGATCAGGTGAAACGTTATATCTTGCCGACGACACGCGGTGAGGTTCACCTGTGCTACGCCATCACCGAGGAAGACGCAGGCTCCGATCCCGGAGCCATTAAGACAACGGCCATCCGCCACGGCAATCATTATCTCATCTCCGGCGAGAAATGGCATGTCACCAGTTACAATCTCGCCAATACAATGATTGTGCAGGCCAAGCTGCAAAGCGGCGAGCACTGCCTGTTTTTCTGCCCCATCAATGTGCCGGGCGTTCGTGTTGTGCGCACGCCGCTCTATGCCCATACCTATGACCACCATCATCCCATCGTCTCGTTCACCGATGTGAAGATTCCGGTGGCCGACCGCATCGGGGAGGAAGGGGCGGGCATGGCTTTCACCCACGCCTGGTTCCGCCGCGAGCGCCTTATGATCGCGGCGCGCTGCTGCGGCGCCATGGCCCGGCTGATCGAGGAAGCGGCCGAATTTGCCAAAACCCGCGTTGTCTCCGGCGAGGCCATTGCCAATTATCAGCTTATCCAGGCGATGCTTGCTGACAGCGTGGTAGATTTGCAGGCGGCCCGGCTGATGACCTACGAGGCCGCCGCGGCCCATGATAGGGGTGACGGCCTGAAAGCCCTCCATGCCCGCTGTTCCATGGCCAAGCTCTTTGCTTCCGAAGCGGCCTTCCGCGTCGCCGACAGGGCCGTGCAGATTTTTGGCGGCCGCGGCTATATGCGTGAAAACGTCGCTGAGCGTTTCCTGCGGGAAATCCGCGTCGACCGTATTTGGGAAGGAACCTCGGAAATCCAGCGGCTCATTATCGCCCGGTCACTTTTGAAAAGAGGGCTTGAGGCCACCGCCGGAAACAACTAGGATTTGAACAAACATTCAGTATCGAGGCCATCAAGAGCCAAAAAAGGGAGTAGAAAATGAAACTGACACGCCGATCATCGCTAAGCCTGATGGCAGGGGCTGCTCTGGCCATGCCCTACATAAGCCGGGCTCACGCCCAGGAAGAAGCTGTCCTCAACGTCTTTAACTGGACCGATTATATCGGCGAGACGACCATTGAGGATTTTCAAACGGCCACCGGCATTCAGGTCACCTACGATCTCTATGACTCAACCGAAGCCATGGAAGCCAAAATGCTTGCCGGCAGTTCCGGCTTCGATGTGGTGATCCAGGCCGGCTCCACCCTCGAACGCTTCACCGAAGCAAAAGTCTATCAGCCGCTTGACCGCTCGAAATTGACCAACTGGGGCAATCTTGATCCGGTGAGCCTGAAAACCGTTGAAGGCTGGGACCCCGGAAACAAATACGGAGTTCCCTATATGTGGGGCACGGTGGGCCTGACCTTTAACGTGGACATGGTCAAGGAACGCATTCCGGACGCTGATCTCACCACTCTCGATATCCTCTTCAAGCCGGAGAATGCCGCCAAGCTTGCCGACTGCGGCATTTCGATACTTGAAAGCCCTGGCGACGTGATCCCCATGGCGCTGGCCTATCTCGGCCTTGATCCAAACACGACGGATCCCAAGGATTTTGATGCGGTGGTCAAGGCCTTTGCCCCCGTCCGCCAATATATCCGGGCCTTCGACGCCTCCAACTATCTGAACGCCATTCCCAACAAGGAACTGTGCGTGATCAACAACTGGTCGGGTGACTACGCAACCGCCAATAACCGCGCCAAGGAAGCCGGCATCGCCCTCAATCTCTCCTATCATGTGCCCAAAACGGGCTCGCCTGCCTGGTTTGATATCTGGTGCATTCCAGCCGACGCCAAGCACGTCGACAACGCCCACAAGTTCATCAACTACATGATGGAACCTGAAGTCATCGCAAAGTGCACGAACTACACCAATTATGCCAACGTGAATCTCGCGGCCAACAAGTTTGTCGACCCGGCCATTCTCGCCGACCCCGCGGTTTACCCCGATGATGAGCTGAAGAAGCGCTTGTGGACCCAGAAGTCGATGAGTTCTGATCTCGAACGGGCCCGAACCAGGGCCTGGAGTACGATCAAGACAGGCTCGCCATCCTGACATCAGATTAGCCCGGCGCCCTGCCGGGCTGAATTTTTTGGGGACGCATAATGGGCATCGAAAAGACCGGGAAAGCCTGGGAAAACCTGACAACCGCGCCGTTCATCCGGATAGAAAACGTCACCAAGAAATTCAGTGACTTCATCGCCGTCAACAATGTGAGCCTCGATATTTACAAGGGCGAACTCTTTGCCCTCCTCGGCGGCTCCGGCTGCGGCAAGACAACCCTGCTGCGCATGCTCTCCGGTTTTGAATCGCCCACCGAGGGCCGCGTCTGGATCGATGGCCAGGACATGACCAATGTTCCGCCCTACGAGCGGCCTGTAAACATGATGTTCCAGTCCTACGCCCTGTTCCCGCACATGACGGTGGAGCAGAATGTCGGCTACGGCCTGAAGCATGACAAGCTCACCGACGCCCAGCGCAAGGACCGCGTGAGGCAGATGCTCGATATGGTCCAGCTTTCGCAGTTTGCCGGGCGCAAGCCCCATCAATTGTCCGGCGGCCAGCGCCAGCGCGTGGCGCTGGCCCGCGCCTTGTCCAAGCAGCCCAAGGTTTTGCTGCTCGATGAGCCGCTTGGCGCCCTCGACAAGAAGCTGCGCGAACACACGCAGTTTGAAATCATGAACATCCAGGAGAAAACCGGCATCACCTTTGTCGTTGTCACCCACGACCAGGAAGAGGCGATGACGCTCTCCACCCGCATCGCCGTCATGGACAAGGGGATCATCCGCCAGACCGGCACCCCCACCGAAATCTATGAATTTCCCAGGACCAAATTTGTCGCCGACTTCATCGGCTCGATCAACCAGTTTGCCGGCACGGTCAAGTCCGTGACCAAGGACAACGCCGTCATCGCCTGTGCCGATTGGGGAGGCGACATAAGTGTTGACCGCGATGCCGCAATTGATGTGGGTCAAAATGTTTCCGTGGCCGTCCGTCCGGAAAAAATCTCGATCAACCGGAAGGCGCCGGCCAAGGGCCTCAATGCGGTTGAAGGCAAGGTCATTGATCTCGGCTACTTCGGCAAGGATTCGCTCTACCGCGTGAAGCTGCCCTCGTCGGCGCTGGTCCGCGTCAACCGGGTAAATGACCAGCGCGGGCGCGAAACCGAACGCGTTGCCCAATGGGAAGACAAGGTCTGGCTTTCATTTGAGCCGTCAGCCGCAATTCTGTTGAAGGATTAGTCAATGGCCGCTGTCCCTCCGCAGAAATCCGTACCCGTGCCGCAGGAACTTGAATTGCCCGGCGCCAAGAACGGTTTCCGCAACTGGCTTGACCGCAATGCCTGGCGCGACATCATCATCGCCGTGCCCTATGTCTGGCTCCTGCTGTTCTTCGTGGTGCCCTTCTTCATCATCATTGCCATGAGCCTGGCGCAATCGGTGATTGCCCAGCCGCCTTTCAGGTTTTACGAAACCTGGCCCTATGTCACCTTTGAAAACTTTGCCCGGCTTTTTTCCGATTATGTCTATCTCCGCGGCTATCTCACCTCGCTCCGCAATGCGCTGCTTGCAACCGCACTCTGCCTGTTTTTGGGCTACCCCATGGCCCTGGGGATAGCGCGCGCCAGGGGCGTCTGGCGCAATATTCTGCTGCTCCTCGTCATCCTGCCGTTCTGGACCTCCTTCCTGCTGCGCGTCTATGCCTGGATCGGGATGATGGGAAGCAACAGCTGGTTCAATCGCGGGCTCACCTCCTTCATCAACGTGTTCCTGCCCAAGGCCTTGGAAATCAATTCGGTCCCGATGATGAATTCCAACTTCGCCGTCATTCTTGTGGTTGTGTATTCCTACCTGCCCTTCATGATCCTGCCGCTCTTCGCCAATCTGGAAAAACTTGACTACACCCTGAACGAGGCGGCGATGGACCTGGGCTCCAAACCCATGACGGTCTTCAGGGATGTGACTCTGCCCCTCTCCATGCCGGGCATCGTCGCCGGCTGCCTTCTGGTTTTCATCCCGGCAACCGGCGAATTGGTCATTCCAAGTCTTGTGGGCAATGCCGGCGACCCGATGATTGGCCGGGTGATCAATGACGAGTTCTCGCTCAACCGCCATTGGCCCATGGCTTCCACCATTGCTGTCGCCCTGCTCATGCTCCTGGTCGTGCCCATCATGCTCTACAACCGGATGCAGGAGAAAGCCTCCGAGGGAGTGAAGTAATGCGCCAGCGCTCCACCTTCCTCTTTTCCACCCTGTGTTTCGGCTTTGCCTTTTTCTATATCCCGATCATCTCGATGATCTTCTTCTCCTTCAACAAGTCCAGGCTGGCGACGGTCTGGGGCGGCTTCTCGGTTGAATGGTATTTCAAGCTTTTCCAGAATGCCCAGATCATCAAGGCGGCAACCCTGTCGCTCGAGATCGCCGTCATCAGCGCCACCTTTGCGACAATCCTTGGCACCATGGCCGGCATGGCCCTTGCCCGCTTTTCGAGGTTCCGCGGCCGCACGCTTTTTTCCGGACTCGTATCGGCGCCTCTTATTATGCCGGAGGTCATCACCGGCGTTTCCCTGCTCCTGCTGTTCGTGTTCATGGAACGCTACTTTGGCTGGCCGGCCAAACGCGGTTTCACCACCGTCACCATCGCCCACACCACCTTTGCCCTTTCCTATGTGGCCGTGATCATTCAATCGCGCTTGCAGTCGATGGATGTGTCGCTGGAGGAAGCCGCCATGGACCTGGGCTCAAAGCCCTGGCAGGTGCTGTTTGACGTAACCCTGCCGATCATCGCACCCGCGATGATTTCCGGCTGGCTGCTGGCCTTTACCATTTCCCTGGATGACGTGGTCATCACCAACTTCACCACCGGGCCGGGCGCCACGACGCTGCCTATCCTGATCTGGGGCAAGGTGAAGCTGGGCGTCACGCCGGACATCAACGCGCTGGCGACCCTGATTGTCCTTGTGGTGAGTATCGGTGTGGGGCTTGCAGGCTATCTCATGTACCGGACCGAGAAAAAGCGCGACCGCGATATCCAGATGGCCCTTGCCGCCAATAAGTAGAAGCTAGTCGTGGCTGCTGACAAGTTTCGGTTTTGCTTCGGCAAGCTTGGCCGGTTCTTCCACGTCGAGGCTTTCGATGCGCAGCCCGCGCTTGACGATTTTTTCCGCCGAGAGCGAAAGTTTTTCCAGGTCTGAATTGGCATTGCCGAAATGCTTCTGCAGGTCGCTGACGCGCTCCTTGAGCCGCCCCACATCCTCCAGCAGGCGCATGACTTCGATCTTGATGACATGGGCCTGCTCGCGCATGGCCGAGTCCTTGAAAATTGCCTGCATGGTCTGGATCAGCAGCATCAGCACATTGGGCGAGGCAATGATCACCCGCGCCCGGTGGGCCTTCTGGATGACGTCCTCGAATTTTTCATGGAGGTCCGCATAGATGGATTCGGACGGCACGAACATGATGGCTGTCTCATGAGTCTCGCCGGTGATCAGGTATTTTTCCGCAATGTCCTTGACGTGTTTGCTGACATCGCTCCGCAGCCGCACCTCTGCGGCGCGAACGTCGCCCTCGCCCTTGGCTTCGCGCAAGGCGTTGAACGCCTCCAGCGGAAACTTGGCGTCGATCACCAGCTTGAGTTCCGAATCCGGCAGGGTGATCAGGCAATCCGGCCGCATACCGTTGGTGAGCGTGGGCTGAAAGGCATAGGCCCTCGCGTGAAGCCCGTCGCGCACGATGGCCTCCATGCGCCCCTGGCCATAGGCGCCGCGCGCCTGCTTGTTGGAGAGAATGTCCTTGAGCGAGATCATCTCGGTTGAAAGCGAGGTCAGGTTCTTCTGGGCCGCATCAATGACCGCCAGACGCTCGTAGAGATGGGTGAGGGATTGCGTAGTGCGTTCAGCTTGGTCATTTAGGCCAAGGCCTATGCGCTGCCCCACATGGTCCAGCCGCTCATCCAAGGTGCGCGTGAGATGGGCCTGCGCCCCCTGCGACTGGTCGGCAAAATTGCGCAGCGACCCCGCCATTTCGGCCAAACGGTATTCCAGCTCCGAGGCGCGCCGCATGGCGTCGAGGGTTTCGCTTTTCCGGTTGCGCTGGGCCCGCCAGGTGACGATCAGGGTGGCATGGATAAGAACCAGGGCCAGGGCTGCGCCTGCCAGCAAAACGTCAAGCAGGGTGAAGGCTTGGGAGCCGATTTGAAGAATTATTTGGTCAAGTTGCATGAAAGTCTTCTAGCGCGATTCGCCAAAAGAAGCGTGGCCCGTCCACACTCAACAAAGCATGGACGGGCCCTTGACCCGCACAACTCGGGACGGCGACAGGAGCCGCACAGGTCAACTCGCTCACAAACAGGGGGTAGCTTATTAGGTTCCCGAAACTTTTCCCTCTCAAGAACCAGCTTCTTAGGCTGGCTAATCCCCGCTGGATTGAGTGTGAGAGTGGCTTTTGATCGTGGCTTGATCGCGGGCAGAACTAGGCAATGGGCGGGCAATATTGCGGCGGGATCAAGGTAAGATCACCGCCGTAGAGCTTCATATCGAAACAATAATAATTTGGAACAACTGCTTAGCGGCGCTTCTTCAACTGCTGGCCCGGCGTCATGACCGAGTCGATAAATTCGTTGCGCTGGGAAAAATAAATCCCAAATCCGCGGCCCAAGCCGAAGACGAGTTCCTTGAATACATCGGTCATGATGACCTCCTTAACGAATGGATTACTGATTCAACGTGCTATGCCATTGAAATATGAACGAAATATAGAGATTCAAGGTGAATTGCCGAGTTTCAGCTATGTGCTGCCTGCATGGCGAATCGGTCCGTCGCCCGAATCAGCGCGTCGGTGAGGCCCGGTTCCGTGGCGGTATGGCCCGCATCGGGGATGATCTCGAAGGCGGCTTCCGGCCAAGCCCGGTGCAGGGCCCAAGCGGTTTCCATCGGCGTCACCACGTCGTAGCGGCCCTGAATGATCACACCAGGAATGGTCCGCAACTTGGATGCATCGGTAATCAGTTGGCCATCGCTTTCAAAGAAGCCCTTGTTGACGAAGTAGTGGCATTCGATGCGGGCAAAGGCCAAGGCAAAGGTATCGGCACTGAAAGTGTTCACAAGATCTGCATTCGGGAGAAGCGAAATTGTGCTGGCCTCCCAGCGGCTCCAGGCTTTGGCGCAGGCCATTTTCTGCACCTCGTCATCGCCGGTCAATCGCCGGTAATATGCACCTACCATGTCGCCGCGTTCCTCAGCGGGAATGGGCGCCAGATAGGTTTCCCATATATCGGGAAACAGCATGCTGGCTCCCTCCTGATAGAACCAATCAATCTCGCGTTTACGGATCGTGAAAATGCCGCGCAGAATGAGTTCAGTCACCCGCTCCGCATGTTTTTGCGCATAGGCCAGAGCCAACGTCGAACCCCAGGAACCGCCAAGCACCTGCCATGTCTCAACGCCGAGACGGATCCGCAAGGCTTCCATGTCGGCCACCAGATGCCAGGTGGTGTTTTCGCGCAACTCCGCATGCGGCGTGGATTGCCCGCAACCCCGCTGGTCGAAGAGGATGATGCGGTACTGCCTGGGATCATGCAGGCGGCGCAGGAAAGGCGTAATGCCGCCGCCGGGCCCGCCATGCAGGACGACCACGGGCTTGCCCTTCGGGTTGCCGCATTCCTCGTAATAGATTTCATGGAGCGCCGAGACGCGAAGCCGGCCGCGTCCATAGGGCTGCAATTCCGGATAAAATTCCCGCATCTCAGAGCGTCTGGTAACGGGCGATTGCCGAGCGCTCAAGCGCTGCCGTCACCAGCTTGTCGAGGCCCAGCGTGTCGCGCAGGATTGCCAGGAAACGCAACTCCTCCTTGCCCACCGCCAGATCCGCCGCCGCAACTTCCACCGCAAGGGCATAGGCCGTTTCGCGCAGCTTCGGCGAAAGCTGATCGCGCGCCAGTCCCAGCACGGTCGTGAGGCCTTCCGGTTCCTGCAGCATCTCGCCGCATTCCTGGGCTACAGTAGTCAACCGTGCGCCGTCAAAATTCTTGAAGATCGGCAGGCTTTTCACCACCCGTCCGATTTCTTTCAACTCCGTCGCGTTAATCTTTCCTTCCACGCCCGACATGGTGACCATGACATAGATAAGCGCCTGTTCCGTACTGATCGTGCCGGGCATGAATTTCTCCAAATGTTGCAAGCTGGCTAGCGTGCGAACGCGACTTTGTCGAGGGGAACTATTTTTGTGATGGCCAGGTAGCTGTATCGTGGTCTGGATGCTGGCGGTTGCTTCGGCGGATGTTCTCACAGGTCTCAGGATCGCTAAATTCAGTGGCAGGAAGCAATGCAAGTTCGGAGAACCATGGCATGCGCGATTCTACCCCATATTGCACGACAGGCTTTAGTTTGGACGGATCATCAAGGGATCCCAACGCGACGGCAACCCGGCCCCCTGACGTGTATTGATAAACCAGTGGAGTACCACAATCACGACAGAAGCCACGATCACCAATGTCAGAACTGCGGAAATAAGTCACCTCCCCGCGCGTGATCTCAAAATGCTTTTCTTCGACGTCGGCAAAGGCCCCGAAATAGTTTCCAGTCTGCTTTTGGCACATGCGGCAATGGCAGATGCAAGGGGTGTCTGGCAATGTGAGAAGGGCATAGCGCACCGCACCGCATTGGCACCCGCCAGTCATTCTGAAGGCAACAATCATGCTTCTCCCTTCTTATTCTGAAAACCTAGCGCCTTGTAAAATCTCGCACCCGCTCAATCGCTTCAACCAGTCCCACTCGCTCCACCGGCACTCCCGGCGGAAACGCCGTGGTAAAGCGCGAGGCCAGCCTTGGATCGAGAATGACAAAGCAGCCCCGGTCATTTTCGCTCCGGATCAGCCGGCCAAAGGCCTGGCGAAGGCGCAGGCGCACCACCATGTCCGTATAGGCATTGCCGCCGAAGGTTTCCCGGCGCGCCCGCTCGAGAATTGTCGGCGTTCCCCACGGCACCCGGTCCAGCACAATAAGCCGCAGTGAGTCACCGGGCACATCGACGCCGTCGCGCACCGCATCGGTTCCCAGCAAGCAGGCGTCCCGTTCGGCCCGGAACATGTCCACAAGCGTTCCCGTGTCCATGGGGTCCACATGTTGCGCGTAAAGCGACAGGCCCTTTTGTGCGAGAGCAATGCTCAGGCGCTTGTGCACGGCGCGCAGCCGCGAAATTGCCGTGAACAATCCCAGCGCCCCGCCACGGCTGGCGAAAAACAATTCGCGATAGGCGGCGGCCACCTGGTCCATGTCCTCGCGATTTACATCATTCACCACAAGCAGCTGGCACTGGGTTGCGTAGTCAAAGGGCGAGTCATAACTCACGCGCTTCACCGGATAGGGCAGATGCACCGCCCCGGTGCGCATTTCCGCATTAGCCCAGTCATCGGGCACATCGGGCGGGTGGTCCTTGAGCGTGGCCGAGGTGATGATGACGCCATCGGCATTCTTCAGCACCGCCAGCGCCAGGGGTTCTGTCGGATCAACCCAGTGGGAATGCAGCCCCACATCCGCTTCGCGGCCATAGATCTGGTCAATGGCAAACCATTCGACAAATAAGGGGTTCTTCGTCTCAAGCAGCCGCCCCAGCATGTCGATCCAGCCGCCCACCATCAATTCGCCGCGCTTCTTGAGCGAGCGCGACACCGCTTCAATGCGGCCCCGATCGTAAGTTGAAAGCTCCTGGGCTTCGTCATCAAGCTTCTTGGCCAGGGCTTCGGCCAATTTAGTCATCGGGCGCTTGAGTTCATGCAGGGCCGTGGCCAGGTCTTCCGCCGCTTCCGCCAGTCCATCAATGAGCGGCACGCAGTCCGTTTCAATGGAATTGCCGGCATTCTGTTCGGCCCGCGCCAAAACCTGCTGCCGCACGACCGAGAGGAATTGTTCCGCCACCCCTTCCGGCGTTCCCGCCTGCACCCGCCGCGTCCAGCCCGGCCCCGGCAAGGCATAGGCGGCCTGCAGAACCTTCTGCACCAGTTTTTCCGCCGTTTCATTGTCGGCCACCAGATCGCCGATGCGGTCCACCAGGCCGCGCCCACGCCGCCGTTCCGATTCAGGCCCGCGCAGCCAGCGCCGGAGTTCCGCCGTTTCAAGCGCCGTGAGATGGCCGGAAAAGGCCGAGTCCGCCGCATCAAACAGATGATGGCCCTCGTCGAACACGATCCGCCGCAAGCCGCCGGGGGCGGCTTCTTCCTCTTCGGTCTCCGCTACGCCCAGGGCATAATCAACCGCCGCCTGATTGAGAACCAGCGCATGATTGGCAATCACGATGTCCGCCTTGCGGGCGGCCCGCGCGCTGCGCTCGATGAAACATTTCTTGAAATGCGGACAGGCCGAGTAGATGCATTCGCCGCGCCGGTCCGTGAGACCAAGCGAGGAGGGCGACAAGGCGCGTGCTTCATAGTCCAGCGCCACATCGGAAAATAGCGAGAGCAGCCACGACGGAAAATCGCCGCCCACCATGTCGCCGTCGCGGGTGAAGCGGGCCCAGCGCGCGATCAGGGCCCCAAGCAGGGCGCCGCGCGCATTGCTGGCGCCCAGCCGTCCAAAAGTTTCCTGCATGTTGAGCAGGCAGAGATAATTTTCACGGCCCTTGCGGATCACGATGCGGCTGCGCCGTTCCTCCGGATCGCCCACCAGCCGCGCGGTTTCCTGATCGAGCTGGCGCTGCAGGTTTTTCGTGTATGTCGAAATCCACACCGGGGCATTGTTCTTCCTGGCCCACAGCCAGGCCGGCGCAAGATAGCCCAAAGTTTTGCCGAGACCCGTGCCTGCCTCCGCCAGCAGGATGTTATTCTCGCTTTTCTTCTGCCGTGGTTCGAAAGCATAGGTGGCGGTGCCCGCATAATTTTTCTGCTGTGGCCGCGGCTCTGAAAATTTCCCCAACACATCATCCAGAAAACGCGTCGCTTCCTCGGGCGTCACCCCCTCATGCCGCCCCGGCGGCCGCACCCCGTCATCTTCCCATTCCTCGATCCGGTCCCACACATTGAGGCCCGTGGCGAAGGTGCCGACATCAAGCTTGGGATTGGCCTTGAGCAGGGCTGCCATCACCGGCTTCGCCCACGGCCAGTTGCTTCGCGCCAGATAGGTGGCAATTTCTGCCGCTTCTCTTGGGGCAGGATAATGCCGGTTGCTCAGGCGCAGCAAAAGCTCATCGGCCACAAGCTGCAAGGTCTCAAGCTCGTCGGGCAGGGGATCAAGCGCCAGCGAGCGGGCAAAACCTGAAGGCGTTGGCGTGGCCATGCGGGCCGGGCAGACGAAAGCAAAAAGCTCCGCCGCGTCCAAATGTTTTTGCTCCTTGGCGGCCCGCGCTGCAGTCTTGGGAGCACCTGCCGCAAAGGCCAGCCGGTCAATCAGGAATGTGGCGTGGCAAATCAGATGCGGCCTTCGCCCGAGCAAGGCGAGCCCATCGGCGGCCGCCAATCGCCCCGTTGGCGTCGCCAGCTCAACGCCCACAAGCACGGCCCGGTGGGTGCCGTCGATCACACGATTTTGATTATGGGAATCGTCGTTCATCCCTACTCTTTAAGCAGGGAAAAGGAGCCGCGTCATGGACCAGAAATACATCAACCTTTTTGATCGGTTCACCCACGGCGGCATGAACCGCCGCGACTTCATGGAAAAGCTGACCTTGCTTGCGGGCAGCACCACGGCGGCCACCGCCCTGCTGCCGCTTCTCGAAAACAATTATGCCCGCGCCGACATTTTGCCCGAGGGCGATCCGCGCATCGTCAGCCAGACCTTGGAGTTTACCGGCGGCGGCGGTTACTTTGTGAAGCCCAGCGCCGAAGGCAAATATCCCGGCGTTCTCGTCATCCATGAAAACCGCGGCCTCAATCCGCACATCAAGGACGTGGCCCGGCGCATGGCGGTGGAAGGCTTTGCCGTCTTGGCTGTTGATTACTTGCATGGCATGGGCGGCACGCCTGATGATGCCGACAAGGCCCGCGACATGATTGGCACCTTGACGCCGGAGAGCATCAACGCCACGTCCTCGGCAGCCCTTGCCGCCGTGAAAGCCAATCCAGCGTCCAATGGAAAATCAGGCGCCATCGGCTTTTGCTGGGGCGGCGGCACGGTGAATACCTTGGCCGTTGCCGATCCGGGCCTCAGTGCCGGGGTTGCCTATTACGGCCGCCAGCCCGCCGATGCGGATGTGCCGAAAATAACCGCGCCCCTGCTTCTGCAATACGGCGGCCTTGATGAGCGCATCAACGCCGGCATCCCGGCTTTTGAAGCGGCCCTCAAGGCCAACAACAAAGTCTATGAGCTTTATGTTTATGAGGGCGCCAACCACGCCTTCAACAATGATACCAATGCGGCGCGCTACAACAAGGATGTCGCTGAGCTGGCGTGGAGCAGAACGGTGGCTTTCCTGAAGAAATATGTGGTCTAGGCGTTTGCCTTAAGAGCCGCTTCCAACTCGGCTACTCTATTGCGCAGCGGTGCAACCATTGACAGGACCTGCGCCTCCGTGAAGCGCGGCGTGATATGCTGCGGGCAATTCCAGTCGTAACCTTCGATGGTGATGACCATGCCGCGCTCGATTCGCGCGCCATAGTCGGGCACGCGAAGCCGCTCCAACAACTTCGCTTCATCCGCCTCTATCAGCCGCAGCCGTCCCAGAAGTTTCAAGCGAGTCTGGTTCGGATAGTCCATGAAGAACATGGAAACCCTGTCATCGCTCTGCAAATTGCCGACGCTCACATACTGGCGGTTTCCGGCGAAGTCGGCAAAGCCGATGGTTTTTTCATCAATTATGCGGACAAAGCCTGTAGGCCCGCCGCGATGCTGGATATAGGGCCAGCCCGTTTCGCTGACCGTCGCCATGTAAAAACTGTCACGTTCCGCAATAAACGCCATTTCACGCGAGCCCAGACTGTCATGATGGGCCGCGCCTTCTTCCAGGCGGGCATAGCCGCGCCGGCTGCGATTGCGCTCTTGGGCTTTCTTTACCGTGGGTGTGAAAGCGATCTCTGCAAATTTGTGGCCCATGACACTCTCCTTTGGCATCAATGTAGAGTGTTCCATTAAGTGAAATAATAGCCATTGAAATCAATATATTATTCCATTAAATGGAATTCATCATGGACCGCTTCCAGGAGCTCCGAGTCTTTATCGCCGTGGCCGATTGCGGTGGCCTCGCCAAGGCTGCCTCTGTCATTCACAGCTCGCCTCCCGCCGTTACCCGCACCCTTGCTTCACTCGAGGAACGTCTGGGTGTCCGTCTTTTTGACCGGACAACACGAAGCCTGCGGCTTACCGAGCCCGGCATGAAATTTCTGGATGAAGCCCGCCGCATACTCGGTGACCTTGAAACCGCCGAACAGGAAATGGCGGGCCAGTCGAATGTCGTCAGCGGCAACTTGACGCTCACCACCTCGCTCACCTTTGGGCGCGCCATGCTGCAACCCATTGTCGCGGATTTCATCGACGCCAATCCGTACATCACTGTTTCGCTATTGTTGTTTGACCGGGTGGTTGACCTCATCGATGAAGGCTTCGATCTCGCCGTCCGCATTGCCAATCTGCCGGATTCATCGCTGGTTTCGCGGCATGTGGGCGACGTTCGCCGCATGCTTGTCGCCAGCCCCGCTTATCTCTCCAAACATGGCTTGCCCAAAACACCTGAAGATTTGAAAACTCACGCGGTTATTGGCCAGACTGCAATTATGCCGAACCGCGAGTTGAGATATTTCAAGGCAGGCAAGCCGGCCCGCATCTCGCTTCCCATAAGGTTTGAGATGAATGACGCCCATGCCTGCATTAGTGCGGCGGAGCAGGGCAAGGGGATTACCATTGTCTTGTCCTACATGGTGATCGATGCCCTTCGTAAAGGACGCCTTGTTCCCGTCCTCAACAAGTTCAGGCCGCCGCCGGTCCCGGTCAATCTCATTTACGCGCAGCGCCGTATCGTGGCGCCGAAGATCCGGGCCTTCATCGACTTCGCAGCACCGAGGCTAAGTGCCGCCTTGTCCGAAGGGCGGCCTATCCTCAAAGATTGACACCGGGGCTCGCATGAGATGTGTTCATTGGCAAAAGAGGCAAGACATGACTCCTGAAACCTTTCGTTATGCGTTGATCATGCTGGCTGCGGGCATAGGCATTCCGGTTCTTGCCGCCCTCAATGCCCAGCTTGGCAACCGCATCGGCTCGCCCGCCGCGGCGGCCACAGTCCTGTTTGTTGTTGCACTGTGCGTTGCAACCGTGGCGATGCTTCTGACCGCGGGGGCCGCATCGCTGGCCCAAGTTCCCGCCCAGCCGAAACACCTGTTGCTGGGAGGCTTCTTTGTGGCGTTCTACGTGCTGTCTGTCACCTGGATCGCGCCGCGTTTCGGCGTGGGCAATGCGGTATTCTGCGTTCTTCTGGGTCAAATGCTGGCGGCCTCGGTCATCGATCATTTCGGCCTATTTGGCGCGGTGGTCCGGCCTTTGAGTCTCATGCGCGCCTCAGGCGTCGGGCTGATGGCCTTGGGAGTCCTCCTCATCCAGCGCGCTTGAAAACGTTAAACCGCCCGCAAAGATTGACGAAGCCTTGCGACATGCCTAACAACGCCGGGCGTTTCCCTGAACAGCTTCGAGTGATTTCATGACTGACCCCGTCCTTTCCGCTGCCGCCCTTGAAAGCCGCGCCTGGCCTTTCGAGGAAGCGCGGAAACTTATGGCGCGGGTCAAGAAGAGCAAGACACCGAAGACGGAAATCCTGTTTGAGACCGGTTATGGCCCCTCAGGCCTGCCCCACATCGGCACCTTTGGTGAAGTGGCCCGCACCACTATGGTGCGCCGTGCCTTTGAAACCATGTCGGATATTCCAACCCGACTTCTGTGCTTTTCCGACGACATGGACGGCATGCGCAAGATTCCCGACAATGTTCCGGACCGCAGTTTTTTGGAGCCGCATCTCCACAAGCCGCTCACCACTGTGCCCAATCCCTTTGGCGGCGATTATCAAAGCTTTGGCGACCACAACAACACCATGCTGCGGCGTTTCCTGGATACCTTCGGCTTCGACTATGAATTCGCCAGCGCCACGGAATATTACAAGGCGGGCAAGTTCGATGCCATGCTGCGCCGCGCCGCCGAGCGCTATGACGCCATCATGGCGGTCATGCTGCCGACGCTTGGCGAGGAGCGCCAGGCCACCTACAGCCCCTTCCTGCCCATCTCACCCACCACGGGCCGCGTGCTCTATGTGCCGATGAAGGAAGTGGACGCCAAGAACGGCACGGTCACTTTTGCTGATGAGGATGGCCGTGATACAACGCTGCCCGTCACTGGCGGCCATGTGAAGCTGCAATGGAAGCCGGATTTCGGCATGCGCTGGGCGGCCCTTGGCGTTGATTTCGAAATGTTCGGCAAGGACCATCAAACCAACGCTGTCGTCTACGACAAAATTTGCGAAATCCTCAGTGGCCTTCCGCCGGAGCATTATGTCTATGAACTGTTCCTTGACGACAAAGGCCAGAAGATTTCCAAGTCCAAGGGTAACGGCCTCACCATTGATGAGTGGCTCACCTATGCCGACACGGATTCGCTTTCGCTTTACATGTATAACCGCCCGCGCGAGGCCAAGAAGCTTTACTTCGATGTGATCCCCCGCGCCGTTGACGAATATGCCCAGTTCCAGAATGCCTATGGCAAGCAGGAGCTCAAGGACCGCCTGATGAATCCGCTCTGGCATATTCACGGCGGAAATCCGCCGCCGCCCGAGGAAGGATCCGTCTCGTTTTCGCTATTGCTCAATCTCGTGGCCGTGGCCAACACCGAAGACAAGTCCGTGCTCTGGGCCTTCCTCAAGCGCTACGCCCCGCAGGTTTCGCAAGCGACCCACCCGCGGTTGGACAGCCTGGTGGGCTACGCCATCCGCTACTTCACCGATTTTGTGAAGCCCAACAAGAAATATCGTGCGGCAACGGAAGATGAGCGCAAGGCGCTTGAGGATTTGTCGTCTGCCTTGGCGCAATTGCCGGAAGGCTCCACCCCGGAAGCCATTCAGCAGAAGGTTTATGACATTGGCCGGCGTGAACCCTACACCACCATACAGAAGGATGGCTCCGTCGGCGTGGCCCAGACCTGGTTCAACATGCTCTACCAGGTTTTGCTCGGCGAAGAACGCGGCCCCCGCTTCGGGTCTTTTGCGGCACTTTATGGCGTGGAGAATACGCGGGCGCTGATTGGCAAGGCGTTGGCGGGCGAGCTTACTGGCTCGCCCAGATAATCCGCGCCATCCAATCAACGTCCTTCATGTCCACTGTCTTGGTGTCATGGGCCGCGTTGAACGAGGCGAGCTCGACGTTTTTGGCGGTCTGGCGCTGCATGACCTTGGCCATCACCTGGCCATCGGTGGTTTTCACCACCACCCGGTCGCCTTTGCGCACCGTGGCGCCCGGTGAAACAATGATCCTGTCGCCTTCGCGGTAAACCGGCAGCATGGAGTCACCGGTAATTTCCAGGGCATAGGCCGTGTTGTCGGTCACCCCCGGAACCTCGATTTCCTCCCAGCCGTTGCCGACGGGAAAACCGGAATCATCAAAATAGCCGCCCTTGCCGGCCCGTGCCAGCCCGAGCAGGGGAATTTGCTTGCGCTTTGGCGGCTGACCCTTGCGGCCCGAGAGAAGATCGGAGAATTCCTCAACCGTGGCTCCGGCCGCCTCCAGCAGATTGGCGATGCTTTCGGTGGTAGGCCAGCGCGGCCTGCCGTCAGGCCCGTTGCGCTTGGAGGGATTGAAAGACGTGGGGTCCAGGCCCGACTTCTTGGCAAGCCCTGAAGCCGAAAAGCCGTACCGCTCCGCGATTGTGTCAATCGCGGCCCAAACCTGTTTGTGGCTGAACATTTTTGCCATATCCCGTACCTGATATTTAATCCTTTGTTGTAGGAACTAATACCTCAAGCCCATTTGGTTGTCCAGAGCCAATTGCATGGCTATGGTGCGGCGCAAATCAGCGGGGTCGAAGGTGCCTGTTCTCTACAAAATCATGTCGCGGCAGGACTGGGAGACGGTGCAGGCGAATGGCCTTTATGAAGGATCCGAGGTGGACCGGCGCGATGGTTTCATCCACCTTTCAGCCGCCCACCAGGTTCGCGCCACGGCGCAGAAACATTTTTCCGGAAAAACCGATTTGCTATTGGTCGCTGTCGCGGAAGAGGCGCTGGGCCCGAACCTGAAATGGGAAACTTCGCGCGGCGGTGACCTGTTTCCTCACATCTATGGCGCCTTGCCGCTCAGCGCCGTGAGCGAAGTCACTCCCTTGCCACTTGTGAACGGCGTCCATCAGTTTCCAGAGGGGCCTCCGTCATGAGCCTGATCAATTTTGGCTTCAGGGCGCTGCGCCCGCTTCTCCATTGCATGGACGCGGAGACGGCCCATGGCCTGACCATCAAAGCCCTGAAGACAGGTTTTGCCGGAAACGCAAAAATCAGTTCTCCGCCAAGTCTTGCCCTGTCGTGTTTCGGGCTGAACTTTGCAAATCCGTTGGGTCTTGCGGCGGGCTTTGATAAAAATGCCGAAGTGCCGGATGCCATGCTGGCCCTGGGTTTTGGTTTTGTCGAAGTAGGAACCGTGACACCGCGCCCGCAGGAGGGAAATCTCCGGCCCCGCCTGTTTCGCCTGAGTGAAGACCGGGCCGTGATCAATCGCCTGGGCTTCAACAATGAAGGCCATGCTGCTGTTCTGGAAAGATTGCGCCGCCGCAAACACAAATCGGGAATCGTCGGCGTCAACATTGGCGCCAACAAGGATTCGAAAGATCGCATTTCCGATTATGTCGCGGGGATCAACGACTTCACCGACGTGGCAAGCTATTTCACCATCAACATTTCCTCACCCAATACGCCGGGCCTGCGCAATTTACAGTCCGCCGCGGAATTGCCCGCTCTGCTGAAGCGCTTGAACGAAGCCCGGCAAACCCAGCAGCGCCAGGTGCCGATGCTGCTTAAAATTGCCCCTGACCTTGAAGCAGATGAGATGCAGGCCATCGCCGAATGCTGCCTGAATTATAAGGTCGACGGTGTCGTTATTTCCAACACCACAATCTCACGACCGGCGCTCCGCTCACGCCACGCGCAGGAAACCGGCGGGCTTTCCGGCGCGCCGCTTTTTGAGCTTTCAACCCGGCAACTGGCGCGTTTCTACAGTCTCACGGAGGGAAAAATCCCGCTGGTTGGCGTCGGCGGCATTTCAAATGCGGAACACGCCTGGAGCAAGATTTGTGCCGGGGCCTCGCTGCTGCAGCTTTATTCCGCCCTGGTTTTCCAAGGCCCTGAGCTGGTCCAGGAAATCCTCTCAGGTCTGTCCCGCAAACTGGCCGGGAAAAATTTTGCAACACTCAGCGAAGCCGTCGGGAACTCAGCCGAAGAAATTGCTCACCACAGCCCGCTCGGCAAGTAACGCGCAAAAATTTCCGCCGAGGTTTTCTTTTCCTGCAGCCGGTCCAGGGCATAGTCAAAGGCCATTACGGTTTCCCGGTCGTCGCGTCGCGTCAGGAAGGAGAGATTGTTGCTGAAAAATTGCCGGTCCACGAACGCGTTGTCCAGCGGTTTGCAGCAGCCGCGCGAAGAACTGCCGGCAAGCCAGTAGATCAACCGCAAGCCATCGCCGAACGAAACATCAAGCGCCCCGGTGCGCAAGGCCTCATTCATTTCGGCTTCATTTGGGAAAGCCGTGAGGGCCGAACGTGAATAGTATTTTTCCAGCCATGCCCCATGGCCCGAATTGGCGACATAGCCGATGCGCCGTCCCGCAAGGCTGCGGATGTCGCTGCCGCGCAACTGGCTGCCCACGCGCACCGCAAAGCGCCCCAGCGACCAGAAATAGGGCCGGGTCATCGCCGCCTTTTTCAAAACAGTCTCGTCGATCCGCAGGCCCGAGACAATGACATCGCCTTCATTGTTGAGAAGGGCGGGAAGAAGCTCGCCGAAAGGCTTGGCCATGACCGTGCAGGTGGCCTTCAATTCCGTGCAGGCCGCAAGGGCCAGGTCAACCGAAACACCAGCCGTCTTGCCTTCCGGCGTTTCATAGCTGAAGGGCGGAAAGTCTCGGTCAGTGAGGAGGCGGATGTTGCGCTGGACAAAGGCAACGGGAGGCTTGGCAACGCTGTCAATATGACGGAACAGGGGAAACCCCGGCGCGGCGGCATCCTGGGCGGCGGCTGGACCGGATACAACCAAAGAAAGAGTAAGCAAAAGAAAATACACGCAACGCGGCGTTGTGCGGCGGGTCGTGGCTCGCTTTATTTGAAATGTTGGAGAAGTCATTTTCCATCCAGGGGCGTTCGGTGCGGGGTCAAGAAGTAGAGTGGCGTAGCGTTGCTACATCGCCCTCCAGTGGCGGTGCAACAACCGATTCCAAACTAGCTTCAGACGCGCCTGATGTCTTGCCTCTTTTATCACGCGATATGTTGGAAAACACCCTGCGGCGGCTCCCGCCCCAAGCCATTCGGCGGGTTTTGCGCCACGGCGTGGTGCCCATCGCCTGGCAGCCAGATCATGTGCACTACGCCATCAGCGGCCCTAAGGGAGACGGTTACGCCAGGCGTCATTGGCCTGCCGGTTGTTGCCCGCATTACCCCATCCGATTTTCACCACGGCGTGCGCCGCGTCTGGGGCCGGAAAATTCTCGCCCGGGCAACCCATGGTCTGGCAGTAACCCGTCCGCAATTCTCGGCGCGAAAGCGGATAACCCCGGCTCAAGGGGCAACCTTTATCATTCTCGCCCTTTGCCTTGGACTGAGTGCCGCCTATGTGTCGGCCGGCGCTCTTTGGATTGCGGCGAGCGCCGCACTTGGCTTGTTTTTTCTCTCGGTTATCGCCTTGCGCCTATGTTGCCTGTTTTCGCTTCCAGCCTCAAAAGTTGAAAGCCGGGAAAGTCCAACCGATGCGGACCTGCCGACCTATACCGTCCTTGTGCCGGTGTTCAGGGAAACCTCGGTTCTCAACCAGCTTCTGCGCGGATTGTCCTGCCTGAACTATCCGCCTGAAAAACTGGAAATCAAGATCATCGTCGAAGCGTTCGATACGAGCCTCCGCCGGGCGCTCGCGAAATTTGCGCTGCCGCCTCACATCGAGGTCATTGTGGTGCCGCAAGGCTCGCCTCAGACAAAGCCGCGCGCCCTGAACTACGCGCTGCAGTTTTGCCATGGCAGCCTGCTCACGATTTATGACGCCGAGGATGTGCCGGAACCCAATCAACTCAGAGATGTTGCACGGGAGTTTCTGCGCGCCGACAATAGGCTGGCCTGCCTCCAGGCCCAGCTCACCGCCTATAATCCCAATGAAAACTGGCTGACCCGCCAATTCACCGCCGAATATGCCACGCTTTTTGGCCTGATATTGCCGGCCCTTGCGGCGCGCAATTTGCCGCTCACCCTGGGCGGGACCTCAAATCATTTTCGCACCCATATCCTGCGGAAAATCGGCGGCTGGGATTCCCACAACGTGACCGAGGATGCAGATCTGGGCCTGCGCCTGGCGCGGCTCGGGTTTCGCACCGGCGTGGTGCAAAGCCTCACCTATGAGGAGGCCAATACCCAGCTCGGCAATTGGCTGGGCCAACGGGCGCGCTGGCTCAAAGGCTTCATGCAAACCTGGCTGGTGCACATGCGCCATCCGGTGAGGACGGGCAGGGAGCTTGGGCCTTCCGGATTCTGGGCCCTGCAGGCCCTGACCGCCGGAATTTTTTTCTCGGCCTTGTTTCATCCCTTCCTTATCGCGCTCACCGTCTGGTTTCTGATGGCCGGTCAGCCCCATGCATCCGTGTCCACAATGCTGCTTGCCGGATTGAACCTGGAGGTTTTTGTGCTGGGCTATGGCGTGGCCATGCTGGCCGGCGCCAAGGCCTTGCGCCAGCGCGGACTTAAGGGCTGGTGGTTCACCATTGCCACCATGCCGTTCTATTGGCTTCTCATGTCCATCGCCGCCTGGATGGCGTTGTGGCAATTCATTTTCGCGCCCTTCAAGTGGAACAAGACCGAGCACGGATTGTCGAAGCTTCAGAAATGAAAAGAATTGGAGCGGGCGATGGGAATCGAACCCACGACATGCAGCTTGGGAAGCTACCGTTCTGCCACTGAACTACGCCCGCGTGTGGTTGATGCTAGCGGCAGGTTTGTCGCGCGTCTAGGGTGGAGTTGAATCTTTCCCTCGCCCCAGAGGGGAGAGGGCGGGGCCCATTGCTTTAGCAATGGGAGGGTGAGGGGGATCAGCTCTGTAAATTGAATCACCTAATCCCCCTCACCTTCCCATCCTGCTTAGCTTCGCATCGCAGGACGG
>DATLDM010000047.1:0-53473 GCA_035525875.1 Aestuariivirga sp. | reverse complement strand
AACATGGAGAAGCATAGAGCTTGAGTATACCCCCCCGGAGGCCAACGATTGTACGCGGTGCCGCCCCCCCGCAAAAAGAAGAAGGTAACAAGATTAACCACCGCATTGATGCGCGCGAAGTGCGCCTCATCGGAGCCGACGGACAGAATGTCGGCGTTGTGCCGACCCGCCAGGCCCTGGCAATGGCCGAGGAAGCCAATCTCGATCTGGTCGAAATCTCGCCGGACGCGGTTCCCCCGGTCGCCAAGATCCTCGATTACGGCAAATTCAAATTCCAGGAACAGAAAAAGGCCGCCGAGGCCCGCAAGAAGCAAAAGGTCATTGAGATCAAGGAGATCAAGATGCGCCCAATGATCGATGACCATGACTATGAGGTCAAGATGAAGGCCATCAAGCGCTTCTTCGAAGAGGGCGACAAGGTCAAGGTGACGCTGCGTTTCCGGGGCCGCGAAATGGCCCACCAGGAGCTTGGCCACCGGCTTCTGAACCGGGTGAAGGCCGATACAGCCGAGATCGCCAAGGTTGAATCCGACGCGCGCTTTGAAGGGCGACAAATCGTGATGATTATCGCGCCGAAATAGGCAATTGCGGGGTGCAACCCAATGGGTTGCATCGCCGCCGAATTTCTGCTTAACAGCCCCCATTAAGCCGCCTGGCCATGTAAAGGGCATGCCATGGCGGCTTCTTATCGCTTTGAAAGGACTTAAGCCAAATGCCCAAGATGAAAACGAAATCCTCGGCCAAAAAGCGCTTCAAAATGACCGCTTCCGGGAAGATTCGTGCCGCCGGAGCTGGCAAGCGCCACGGCATGATCAAGCGCACCAACAAGCAGATCCGCAACCAGCGCGGCACCATGATTTTGTCCCCAGGCGACACGGGTCTGGTCAAAATTCATATGCCCTACGCCCGTTAAGGAGAGCTTCCATGCCACGTTCAAAAGGCGGCACTGTCGCCCGCAAATCCCACAAGAAAGTCATGAGCCAGGCGAAGGGCTATTTCAGCCGCCGCAAAAATGTTTTCCGCGTTGCCGTGCAGGCGGTGGAAAAGGCCGGACAATATGCCTACCGTGACCGCCGCACCAAGAAGCGCAATTTCCGCGCCTTGTGGATCCAGCGCATCAATGCGGCCACCCGCGAATTGGGCCTGACCTACGGCCGATTTATTTACGGGCTCGACAAGGCCGGCATCGAAGTCGACCGCAAGGTTCTTTCCGATCTTGCGATCCATGATCCCGCTGGTTTTGCCGCGCTGGTTGAGAAGGCCAAGGCTGCTCAATAAGCAAACGCTCACTATTTTACTTTAGAATTCCTTGGCCGGGCCGTTAAGTGTGTACGCACTGTGGGGTCCGGCCAATTCGTTTCAAGGACCAAAATTCCCATGAGTCTCGAACAGGAAATCCTGCAGCAGGTGGCAAGCGCTTCTGATGAAGCGGGGCTTGAAGCTTTGCGCGTTGCAACGCTTGGCAAGAAGGGCTCCATCTCCGAGCAGATGAAATCCCTGGGTGCGATGGGACCGGAGGAGCGCAAGACGGCGGGTGCGGCGCTCAATGTTTTGAAGGACAAAGTGACCGAGGCGATTGCGGCGCGGAAAGCCGTGCTGCAGGAAGTGCTGCTTGAGCAGCGGCTCGCTTCGGAAAAAATCGATGTGACCCTGCCGGCCCGCGCCGAGCCGCGCGGCACGGTGCATCCCGTCTCACAAGTGTGGGAAGAAGTGGTGCAGATTTTCGGCGATCTCGGTTTTGCCGTGGCGGAAGGCCCGCATATCGAGGATGATTTTCACAATTTCACGGCGCTCAACATTCCCCCCGAGCATCCGGCGCGGCAGGAGCACGACACGTTTTATTTCAGCGAGAAGCCGGACGGCAGCCGCATGGTTTTGCGCACGCATACGAGCCCTGTGCAAATCCGCACCATGCTGACGCAGAAGCCGCCGATCCGCATCATCGCGCCGGGGCGCACCTTCCGCAACGACAGCGACATGACGCATACGCCGATGTTCAACCAGATCGAAGGCCTGGTGATTGATGAGACAACCCACATGGGCCATCTCAAATGGATTCTCGCCGAGTTCTGCAAGAGCTTCTTTGAAGTCGACGATGTGAAGATGCGGTTCCGCGCCTCGCATTTCCCGTTCACGGAGCCGTCCATGGAAGTGGACATCAACTGCTCCTGGGAAGGCGGCCAGGTGAAGATCGGCCAGGGCTCGTCGTGGCTGGAAATTCTCGGCAGCGGCATGGTGCATCCCAATGTGATCAAGGCGGGCGGCCTCGATCCCGATAAATACCAGGGCTATGCCTTCGGCATGGGGCTCGACCGCATCGCCATGCTGAAATACGGCATTCCGGATTTACGCGCCTTCTTCGAGGCTGACCTCCGCTGGCTCCGACATTACGGATTCAAGGCCCTCAACGTGCCGACCCTGCCGGGAGGCCTGTCATGATCGCCGCTTCTTTATACCTGTCATCCCGGCGAAAGCCGGGACCCAGGCTTGGGCCGGTAAAAATGCTTGCAGGCACATGCAGCACTGATCGCTGGGTCCCGGCTTTCGCCGGGATGACAGAAAATATTGGAATTGTGTCATGAAGTTCACGCTTTCCTGGCTGAAGGATTATCTCGACACATCCGCAACGCTTGAGCAGATCGTCGACGGGCTTGTTGGCGTTGGCCTTGAGGTTGAGCAGGTCGAGGACAAGACGAAGCTGCTGGCGCCGTTCAAGGTGGCCTATGTCATCGAAGCGGTGAAGCATCCCAACGCGGACAAGCTGCGGCTGTGCAAGGTCGAGACGGATACGGGCGTCTATCAAGTCGTCTGTGGTGCTCCCAACGCTCGCACGGGCATGAAGGGCATCATGGCGCTGCCGGGGGCCTTCATTCCGGGCACCGGCATTACGCTGGAAAAGGGCGTGATCCGCGGCCAGGAAAGCCAGGGCATGCTGTGTTCGGAGCGCGAGTTGCTGATCAGCCAGGAGCATGACGGCATTATCGATCTCAAAGGCGACTGGCCCATTGGCACATCGGCCGTGAAGGCGCTCGGCCTTGATGATCCGATGATTTACATCAAGGTGACGGCGAACCGCCCCGATGCGCTGGGGATTTATGGCATTGCGCGCGATCTTGCGGCGAAGGGCTTGGGCAAGCTGAAGCCGCTCGCTGCGAAGCCCGTTGCGGGCACGTTCGATTCACCGATCAAGGTCTCGCTGGATTTTGAAGATATGAAGCCCTGCCCGCTTTTTGTCGGGCGCTATTTCAAGGGCGTGAAAAACGGACCCTCGCCGGAATGGTTGCAGCGGCGTTTGAAAGCCATTGGGCTCAGGCCGATTTCCACGCTGGTTGATATCACCAACTACATCACCTTCGCCTATGGCCGGCCGCTGCATGTGTTCGACGCCGACAAGGTGAAGGGCAATATCCGGGCGCGCATGGCGCGGGATGGTGAAGAAGTTGCTGCTCTCGATGGCAAGACTTACACGCTCACGGCGGAGATGACCGTGATCGCCGATGACAATTCCGCAGAAGGCATTGCCGGGATTATCGGCGGCGAACATTCGGGCTGCTCGGAAACCACCACAAATGTTTTCATGGAAGCGGCTTATTTCGATCCCCTGCGCACCGCCGCCACGGGGCGGAAGCTCGGCGTGATTTCCGATGCGCGCTACCGCTTCGAGCGCGGCGTCGATCCGGCTTTCACACAGGTGGGGGCGGAAATTGCCACGCAGATGATTCTTGAGCTCTGCGGCGGTTCGGCCTCGCATCTGGTGATTGCCGGAAAGGCCCCGTTGAAGCTGCGGACCTTTCTCTTGCGGCCCACGCGGGTGAAGTCACTCGGCGGACTTGATCTGCCGCTTGCCGAACAAAGGCGCATTCTTTTGGACCTCGGCTTTGGCGTGAAGGAAACACCGGCGGGACTTGAGTGTGCGCCCCCCTCCTGGCGGCCTGATGTGAACGGCGAAGCTGATCTCGTAGAAGAGGTTTGCCGCATTCATGGCCTCGACAGGATTCCAGCGGTTGCCATGGAGCGCGACCACCCCATTGCCACGCCGGTTCTCAATCCCCTGCAGAAGCGCATGCTGGCGGCGCGGCGCGGGCTTGCGATGCGGGGCTTCAATGAGGCAGTGACCTGGTCATTCATTCCGGAGGCGCATGCGAAACTGTTCGGCGGCGGGCAGGCGGAGCTGAAACTTGCCAATGCCATTTCGTCGGAACTCACGGATATGCGACCTTCGCTGCTTCCCAACCTCATTGCCGCGGCAGGCCGCAACGGGAAGCGGGGCTTTGCCGATGTCTCCTTGAGCGAAGTGGGCCATGTCTATGCGGGCGACCGTCCGGAGGATGAGACCTTGCGGGCGGCGGGGGTTCGCCGCGGGAATGTCATCCCGCGCAATTGGCAGGGCGGGGCTCGGCTGGTTGATTCCTTCGACGCCAAGGCTGATGCGCTTTCCGTGCTTGAGGCCGCAGGAGCTGCCACGGCAACTTTGCAGATCGTGGCGGGCGCACCCGCCTGGTATCATCCCGGGCGTTCCGGCACCATCCAGATGGGTCCGCAGAACAAGCTGGCCACTTTCGGCGAGATTCACCCACGCGTACTGGCGGCTATGGATGTGAAGGGGCCGCTGGTTGCCTTCGAGGTGGTACTGAATTCCATTCCGGTTCCGAAAGCGAAAAATGCCACGCGGGCAGCGCTTAATGCCTCCGACCTTCTCCCCGTGTCGCGCGACTTTGCCTTTGTCATTGATGACGGCGTCGAAGCCGATAAGCTGATCAAGGCGGCGAAAGGTGCGGACAAGGCGCTCATCTCCGAAGCGGCGGTGTTTGACGTGTTCAAGCTTGACGGCGCGAAGAAGTCTTATGCCATCGAGGTGACGCTGCAGCCGCGCGACAAGACCCTGACTGATGAAGAGATTGAGGCGGTGTCGCAGAAGATCATCTCTGCGGTGCAGAAGGCTACGGGCGGGACGCTGCGGAGTTAACTTTCACTTGCACCTCCCCCTTGCGGGGAGGTCGAAATCCGCGCCCGCGCGCGGATTGAGGGTGGGGGTCTGGTGGTGTCGGAGCGACCCCCAGCCCTAACCCCTCCCCACAAGGGGGAGGGGAAAAACGGTAGAGAACTCAATTCACACCCACTTAAAAACAACAAAGCCCCAGATCAGCGACAGCACAAGGCCGCCCCAGAGGGGGTCGCCGTAGAGGCCGAGCCAGGCGAGAAAAATAAAGCAGGTTCCAAGATGGGTAATGAAGAGCCGGTCGCCGCGCGTGGTGTCCAGGGCAAAAATGCCGCGGCGCGGATTGCCGCCGGGCGAATAGTATTCCCAGACGCCCATGGCCGCGATGGAACCGAAAATGTAGAGAAAGAAAAAGGCCGTGGGCCAGGTCCAGGCCATCCATGAAATACCCATTTCGGAGCCTCCTTACACGCGGCCCAAGGCAAAGCCCTTGGCGATATAGTTGCGAACGAAATAGACGACGATGGCGCCCGGAATGAGGGTGAGCACGCCTGCTGCCGCCAGCAGGCCCAGTTCATAGCCCGAGGCGCTCGAGGTTTTTGTCATGGCTGCCACGATGGGCTTGGCCGCAACTGAGGTGAGGTTTTTCGCCAGCAGCATTTCCACCCAGGAGAACATGAAACAGAAGAAAGCCGCCACGCCAATGCCTGCCGAAATCGTTGGAATGAAAATCTTCACGAAAAATTTCGGGAAGGAATAACCGTCCACATAGGCGGTCTCGTCCAGCTCCTTGGGAACGCCCGACATGAAGCCTTCGAGAATCCACACGGCCAAGGGAATGTTGAACAGCATGTGGGCAAAAGCCACGGCGAGAGGGGTGTCAAAGAGGCCGACCGATGAATAGAGCTGGATGAAGGGCAGCACGAACACGGCGGGCGGCGCCATGCGGTTCGACAGAAGCCAGAAGAACAGGTGCTTGTCGCCGAGGAAGCGGTAGCGCGAGAAGGCATAGGCCGCAGGCAGCGCCAAAGCCACGGAGAGAACCGTGTTCAACGCCACATAGGTGATGGAATTGATGTAGGCGCCATACCAGCTTGGATCGGTGAAGATCGTCCGGTAGCTGTCGAGGGTGAACTCGTGGGGGTAGAGCGAAAAGCGGTTGATGATCTCGTTGGTCGTCTTGAACGACATGTTGACCAGCCAATAGATCGGCAGCATCAGGAAAATTATATAGACAATGGGAACGAGAAAGCGCTTCGACATCAGTTTGCCTCGTTTCGCATCATGAGGGTGTAGAACAGCCAGCTGGCAAGCAGAATGATCAGGAAGTAGACGATCGAGAACGCCGCCGCCGGCCCCAGGTCGAATCCACCCAGCGCCTTTTGCACAAGGTCGATCGAGAGGAACTTGGTGGCACTGCCTGGCCCGCCGCCGGTCAACACGATGACCTCCGTATAGATCATGAAACTATCCATGAAGCGGAGCAGGATTGCGATGGTCAGCACATGCTTGAGTTTCGGCAATTGAATGTAGCGGAATACCGCCCAGGGCCTGGCGCCATCGATCTTGGCGGCCTGGTAATAGGCATCGGGAATGGACACGAGGCCGGCATAGCAGAGCAGCACGACAAGCGAAGTCCAGTGCCAGACATCCATCAGGACAACGGTGAACCAGGCGGCCACGGGATCGCGCGTGTAGTTGTAGGGAATGCCCAATGCATTGATGCCCCGGCCGAGGAGGCCAATATCTGGAAGCGCCATGATGTTCCACATGGAGCCCACGACATTCCACGGCACCAGCAAGGGCAAGGCCATCAGCACGAGGCATACTGATACCCAGGGACCTTTGCGCGGCATGCAGAGCGCGATTGCGAGGCCCAGTGGGATCTGAATGAACAAGGCCAACGCGGTGAAAATGATCTGGCGTCCGAGCGAATCCATGATCTGGTCGTTTTCCAGCAATTGCTGGAACCAGGTGGTGCCTGACCAGAAGAACTCATTGTTGCCGAAGGTTTCCTGGACCGAATAGTTCACCACAGTCATCAACGGGATAAGGGCGTTGAAGGCCACCACCAGGAAGACGGGGAGCACCATCCACCAGGCCTTGTTGTTGAAGGTTTTGTTCATCGGGCTTCCCCCGCCAGCCAGCCGTCGCTGTAGATCTGCGTATGGGCCTTGTCGAAAGCCAGATGCGCCTTGCCCTCGGGGATGGCGGCACCCTCCGGCACAATCAGTTTGACGGAATTTTCGCCAAGCCTCGTGTCAACCACGCGGTAGCGGCCGATGTCGGATACTTTCACAACATTCACCGGCAGGCCCTTTTCGGCAAAGGTCACAAATTCCGGCCGGATACCCAGTTCCAGGCGGCTTGACCCGTTGGAAGATGCGGCGTTGTCCGCGGCAACCTCATGGCCATTCACAAAGGCTTTGCCGCCCTTGATCACGCAGGGCATCACATTCATGCCGGGCGAGCCGATGAAATGGCCCACGAAAATGTGCTTGGGCTTCTCGAAGAGCTCGATAGGGGTTCCGGTCTGCACGATTTCACCGTTGTTCATCACCACAACCTGGTCGGCAAAGGTGAGCGCCTCGGTCTGGTCGTGGGTCACATAGATCATGGTGCGCTTGATGCGGTGCTGCAGCTCCTTGAGCTTGGAGCGAAGCTGCCATTTGAGATGGGGATCGATGACGGTAAGCGGTTCATCGAACATGATGACGTTGACGTCGGAGCGTACAAGGCCGCGGCCCAAGGAAATTTTCTGCTTGCCGTCGGCGGTGAGGCCGGAGGCGCGTTTCGAGAGCGTCGCCGTCAATTCCAGCATTGCGGCAATGGCGGTCACCCGCTTTTTTATCTCCGCCTCATCGACTTTCCGGTTGCGCAGGGGAAAGGCCAGATTGTCGTAAACGGTCATGGTGTCGTAGATCACCGGGAACTGGAACACCTGGGCGATGTTGCGGCGTTCCGGCGTTTCGTTGCTGACATCGCGGCCGTCAAACAGGATCTTTCCTTCGCTGGGGTGAAGAAGGCCGGAAATCAGATTGAGCAGCGTGGTCTTGCCGCAGCCCGATGGGCCCAAAAGCGCATAGGCCCCGCCATCGGCCCAATCGAGATGCACGCGCTTAAGGGCGAAGTCTTCATCGCGCTTGGGTTCCGGCATGTAGGAATGGCGCAGATTGTTGATTGTGATCTTGGCCATCAGATGCTTCCACCCAGCTGCACACCCGATCTACTGTTTTCCTCGCCCCATGGGGGAGAGGAAGGGGCCCATTGCGCCAGCAATGGGAAGGTGAGGGGGTGCCTATGTTGACCTTGAAGCACCTGCTCCCCCTCATCCTCCCACCGCTTCGCGGCGGGCCCCGCCTTCTCCCCCAAGGGGAGAAGGAAAGACGTGCAAGTGCCGCTCGGTGTGATCTTGGCCATCAGGACACCAGCTTTCCGGCAGCATCAAAGAACAAGGCGCGGGAGACATCGGCATGGAAAGTCGCCGTTTCGCCGACCTGGTGGGGGTGCACGCCATGGGATTGGGACACCCAGGTCTGGCCGCCCACATCGATATGCACCACGCTTTCCGAACCCGAAATCTCTGTCACCAGCACCCGGCCCGAAAGGGCGCCGCTGGTTTCCGACGATTTCTGCGGCAGCACGTGATGGGGCTGCAGGCCGATGCTGTAGTCGCCGTCGGGGAGCTTCGCGGCACCGTCGGCCACGGGCCAGGACACGCCGCCATGGGACAGTTGCAGTTTCTTGCCCTTCTTGGTGACCTTGGTGATGTTGATCGGCGGATCGGAAAACACCCGCGCCGAAACAAGCGAATTGGGCTTGCGGTAGATTTCCGCCGTGGGGCCGAACTGGGTAATGCGGCCTTCGTGCATGGTCAGCGTCTGATTGCCGAACAGCAGCGCCTCGTGAGGCTCGGTCGTGGCATAGAAGACGATGGCATTGCGGCCGGAAAAGAGCTTCGGCAATTCGTCGCGCAGTTCCTCGCGCAGCTTATAATCGAGATTGGCCAGAGGCTCATCGAGGAAAATGAGATCACTGTCCTTCACGATGGCGCGGGCGATGGCGGTGCGCTGCTGCTGGCCGCCGGAAAGCTCGGCGGGTTTGCGGCCGAGCATGGGGGTGAGCCGGAGGATTTCGGCGGCCTTGCCGACACGGGATTTGACTTCGCTTTCCGCCATGCCGGTGACGCGGAGCGGCGAGGCGATGTTCTCAAAGACCGAGAGCATGGGGTAGTTGATAAATTGCTGGTAGACCATGGAGACATTGCGCCGCTGCACGGGCACGTGGGTTACATCTTTTCCCCGGTGCCAGATTGCCCCGGTCGTGGGTTTCTGGATGCCCGCCATCAGCTGCATGAGAGTGGTCTTGCCGGCGCGCGTTGCGCCCAAGAGGATATTGAACGAGTTGTCTTCGAAGACCAGACTCGAGTCATGGATATGCATCTCCGCGCCGACGCGCTTAGACACATTTTTCAGTTCAAGTGTCATCGGGGGCGATCACTATGTCCATCGAAATCAACTGTAGCACGAATGGGCCGGACACATGAAGTGCCCGGCCCACCGCGGGAGGTTAGCAGCAGATTACTGAGTCCACTGCTTGATGATTTCATCATAGGCGATGGTGACGCCCTGCTCTTTTTCGGGTTCGATCTTGGCTTTCGGGCCATCGGCCTTGCCAAGCCACTCGGACGGATCCTTTTCCGCATTCAGGCGCGGGCCACAGCCACCATAGGTCTTGTTGGCTTCGTCCGCGGCCTGCATACGGCCCATGATCTGGTCCATTTCACTGGCGAGACGGTCCATGGCCTGCTGCGGCGTGAAGGCGCCGGAGTTTACGTCACCGATCTGCTGCCACCAGAGCTGTGCCAGCTTTGGATAGTCAGGCACGTTGATGCCGGTTGGCGACCAGCGCACGCGGTCCTTCGAGCGGTAGAACTCGACGAGACCACCAAGGTTCGGAGCGCGTTCGGTGAATGATTCATGGCGGGCCGTTGAGTCCCGGATGAAGGTCAAACCGACCTGGCTCTTCTTCACGTCAACCGTCTTGGACACGGCAAACTGGGCATAGAGCCAGGCAGCCTTGGCGCGATCGGCTGGAACCGACTTGAGGATTGTCCACGAGCCCACGTCCTGATAGCCGACCTTCTGGCCATCCTTGTAGTAGACGCCGTGGGGTGATGGAGCCATGCGCCACAGGGGCTTTCCGGCATCATCAACCGTGTTGTTGCCTTCGCTCTTTGGGGCAACCATCGAGGCGGTGAAGGCGGTGTACCAGAAGATCTGCTGGGCCACGTTGCCCGAGGAGAGCGCCGGCAATGACTGGTAGAAGTCATAGTCAGCCGCACCCGGAGGGGCGTATTTGCGGAGCCATTCATCCCATTTCGCAATGGCATAAACCGAAGCCGGGCCATTGGTTTCGCCACCGCGCGAGACAGATGCGCCCGATGGGTTGCAGGAGCCCTTTTCCATGCGGATGCCCCATTCATCAATGGGAACGCCGTTTGGCTCACCGGCGGAACCGGCGCCAGCCATGGAAAGCCAGGCGTCCGTCATGCGCCAGCCCAAGTCAGGGGCCCGCTTGCCGTAGTCCATGTGGCCGTAAATTTTTACACCGTCGATTTCCTTCACGTCTTCGGTGAAGAACTGGGCGATGTCCTCATAGGCCGACCAGTTCACCGGAACGCCGAGGTCATAGCCGTATTTGGCTTTGAACTTTTCCTGCAGGTCAGCGCGGTCAAACCAGTCCTTGCGGAACCAGTAGAGGTTGGCGAACTGCTGGTCGGGCAATTGATAGAGCTTGCCATCGGGGCCGGTGGTGAACTGGGTGCCGATGAAGTCGGCGAGGTCGAGACCGGGGTTGGTCACATCCTTGCCATCGCCCGCCATGAAGTCCGTGAGGTTCACTGACTGCTGCAGGCGCGAGTGGGTGCCGATCAGATCGGAGTCGTTGACGTAAATGTCATAGAGGTTCCGGTTGGTTTGCATCTGGGTCTGCACGGCCTGCACGACTTCGCCTTCACCGAGGATCTGATGGTTCACCTTGATGCCGGTGATTTCCTCAAAGGCCTTGGTCAGCACAGTTGATTCATAGGTGTGAGTCGGAATGCCTTCCGACAGGGCGTTGATTTCCATGCCCTTGAAGGGTTCGGCAGCCTTGATGAACCATTGCATTTCCTTCAGCTGATCCTCTTTCGAGAGGCTCGAGGGCTGGAATTCTGCGTCGATCCACTTCTGGGCCGCGGCTTCGTCGGCATAGCTTGGGCTGGCGAACGCGCAGAGCGTCAAAGCAGCAACCGTCGCTAGAAGCTTCATTTTCATCGATAATCCTCCCATAAAAAAATGTGGCGCCTTTGTTGGAGCCTTGCCGCAATATCAAACGAAAAAAAATGAACGTCAATAGAAATGTTAGCGAAAGCATTGTGCGTCGCAAAGAAAGATATTGCGTTGCAGTATTGCTTAATATGAAAAAAAATGAAAAAAGGAAAATGAAAAGAGAATTCTGGATTTTTTTGAATGACCCAACTGAGCCCGCGCCAGCACCAAATCCTTACCCTTGCGCGGGCCACGGGGACCGTCCAGGTGGATGACCTGGCGGAGCGTTTTGACGTCACCCCGCAAACCATCCGCAAGGATTTGAACGAACTTTGTGACGGAAGATTGTTGGCGCGCACCCATGGCGGAGCCATGCTGACGTCGGGCGTCGAAAACGTCGCCTATGAATCGCGCCGCCAGCTTGCGACCATGGAAAAGCGGGTCATCGGCCAGCGCACGGCAACCCTCATTCCCAACAACTGCTCGCTCTTCATCAACATCGGGACGACGACGGAAGAAGTGGCGCGGGCCCTGGTGCATCATGAAGGACTGCTGGTCATCACCAACAACATTCATGTGGCCATCATTCTCATGCCTTGCCCCAAGATCGACGTGATCATTGCCGGCGGTGCGGTACGCCGCAGCGACGGCGGCATCGTGGGCGAACAGGCGGTGGACTTGATCGCCCAGTTCAAGGTTGACCATGCGGTGATCGGCGCCTCGGCCATTGACGATGACGGCGCCATGCTTGACTTCGATTACCGCGAGGTGCGTGTGGCACAGGCCATCCTGAACAATGCGCGCAACATTATCCTGGTTGCGGACGCGATGAAGTTCACCCGCTCGGCGCCTGTGCGCATCGGTCATCTTTCGCAAGTTGACGTTTTTGTGACAGACCGTACGCCGCCCGACGCCATTGTTGAGTTGTGCCAGCACAGCGGGGTTGAACTTGAGATCACCGATGCCGGACAGGGCTACGATTCGACAATACAGGCCGCAGAATGATTTATGATGTGTTTGTGATCGGCGGCGGCGTCAATGGCTGCGGCATTGCGCGCGATGCGGCGGGCCGTGGCCTGAAGGTGTTCCTCGCCGAACAGGGCGACCTTGCCTCGGGCACATCCTCGGCTTCAACCAAATTGATCCACGGCGGCCTGCGCTATCTCGAGCATTATGAATTCCGCCTGGTGCGTGAAGCCCTGGTTGAACGTGAAGTGTTGCTGAAAGCAGCGCCGCACATCATCTGGCCCCTGCGCTTCGTGCTGCCGCATCACAAGGGCCTACGCCCGCGGCCCCTCATCCGCCTTGGGCTTTTCCTCTATGACCATCTCGGCGGGCGCAAGATTTTGCCACCGACACGCAGTGTTGACCTGCACAGCGACATCACCGGCGAGCCGCTCAAGCCGGAATTTTCCCATGCCTATGAGTATTCCGATTGCTGGGTGGAAGACGCGCGCCTTGTGGCGCTCAATGCGCGCGATGCCGCCAACCGGGGAGCGGAAATCCATACGCGGACGAAATGCACCAGCGCCCGGCGGGTGAACGGAAATTGGGACATCAAGATTCTGCCAGATGGCGGCAAGGAAGAAACCATTCAGGCCAAGGTGCTGGTCAATGCGGCGGGGCCATGGGTGAGCGAAGTTCTGGGCAGCATCGTGGGGCGCAACAACCCGGACAGGATCCGCATGGTCAAGGGCAGCCACATCGTGGTGGACCGGCTTTACGATCACGACCGCTGCTATATTTTCCAGAATGCCGATGGCCGCATCTGTTTTGCCATTCCCTATGAGCAGAATTTTACCCTGATCGGCACGACGGACGAGGACCACAAGGGTGAGCCGGGCAACCCGCAGATCACCGACAGCGAGATCGACTATCTGCTGTCGTCCACCAGCGAATATTTCAAGCTGCCGATCACGCGCGAACAGGTGCGCTGGACCTATTCGGGGATCAGGCCGCTTTACGATGACGGGGCCAGCAAGGCGCAGGAAGCGACGCGTGATTATGTGCTGAAGCTTGATGCGCCAAACGGCCAGGCGCCGCTGCTCTCGGTATTTGGCGGCAAGATCACCACGTTCCGTAAGCTGGCCGAATCGGTTCTGGAGAAGCTCGGGCCGTTTTTTCCCAAGGCGAAAAAGCCGTGGACGGCGGGTGCTGCCTTGCCCGGCGGCGACTTTCCCTTCGATGAAGTGGAAGCGCGCATTGCCGAATTGCAGCGCAAGTATTCGTTCTTTTCGCCGCAGAATGTCAGGCGGATTTTCCGCGCCTATGGCACCCAGGCGGAGAAGATGTTTGACAACGCGCGTTTTGCCAAGGACATGGGCAAGAGCTTTGGACCCCTGAGCGAGCGCGAAATCAACTATCTCATCGCCGAGGAATTTGTGCGTGAGCCCGACGACATCCTGTGGCGCAGGTCAAAGCTGGGATTGCATCTTTCGGCGGATGAGCAGAAAGCGTTGCGCGAGCATATGAAGCCTGCTGTAAAAGAAAAGAGTTCCAAGCGCGCGAAGGGGTAAGGCGATGCCTGATTTCATTCTGGCCATTGATCAGGGCACAACCTCGTCGCGCGCCATTGTCTTTGATGCAAAGCTCAGGCCCAAGGCTTCGGCCCAGAAGGAATTCAAGCAGTATTTCCCCAATTCCGGCTGGGTTGAGCATGACCCGGAAGAAATCTGGAAATCGGTGCTGGCTACCTGCAAAACAGCTATCGCCAAAGCCAAGACCGCGCCGAAGACTATCCGCTGCCTCGGCATTACCAACCAGCGCGAGACCACAGTGGTGTGGGAGCGCAAGACGGGCAAGGCGATCCACAAGGCCATTGTCTGGCAGGACCGGCGCACGGCGGAGATTTGCGCTGGACTGAAAGCCCAGGGGCATGAAAAGCTGTTCACCGCAAAAACCGGGCTGCTGCTTGATCCCTATTTTTCCGGCACGAAAGTATCTTGGATTCTCGATCAGGTCAGGGGTGCGCGGGAGCGGGCCGAACGCGGCGAATTATGCTTCGGCACCGTCGATTCGTTTCTGATCGGGCGGCTCACGGGCGGCACATCCCATGTGACGGATGCCACCAATGCGTCACGCACCCTGCTCTACAATATCCACACAGGCGCATGGGATGACGAGCTGCTGGGCATTCTCCGCGTGCCCCGCGCCATGCTGCCGGAGATCAAGGACTGCGCGGCGGAGTTCGGTGTCTGCGATGCCAGGTTTTTTGGCGCGGCCATTCCCATTCTCGGCGTGGCCGGCGACCAGCAGGCCGCCACCATCGGCCAGGCCTGCTTTGAACCCGGCATGATGAAATCAACCTATGGCACGGGCTGCTTTGCGCTGCTCAACACGGGGGGCACGGCGGTTGCCTCCAGCAACCGGCTGCTCACCACGGTTGCCTATCAGCTTGACGGCAAACGGACCTATGCGCTGGAAGGGGCAATCTTCATCGCAGGTGCGGCGGTGCAATGGCTGCGCGATGGATTGAAGGTGGTGAAGAAGGCCGCCGATACGGGGGCACTGGCCAAGGCCGCCGACAAGAATCAAAGCGTCTATCTGGTGCCGGCGTTTGTTGGATTGGGGGCCCCCTATTGGAATGCCGAGGTGCGCGGGGCGCTTTTTGGCCTGACCCGCGCCACGACGAACAAGGAACTGGCGCGGGCCGCCCTGGAAGCGGTCTGCTACCAGACCAACGACCTCCTTGAGGCGATGAAACGGGATTGGGGAGCCAGGGGTGAAACCATCTTGCGGGTTGACGGTGGGATGACGGCCTCCGACTGGACCATGCAATTCCTCGCCGATATTTTGGGCGCGCCGGTCGACCGGCCCATGGTGCTGGAGACAACAGCTCTGGGTGCGGCCTATCTGGCGGGCCTGCAGGCGGGGCTGCTGCCGAAGCCTGAGGTTTTTGCCAAGACGTGGAAGCGGCAGAAACGCTTTACGCCAAAAATGGACGCTGACACCCGTGCGCGCAAACGGACGGGATGGGCCGACGCGGTGAAGAAGCTCCTGGCGTGAAATGGCGCAGTTAAAACTGCGCCATTACTCATTCAAAGACTCAAAGTCCCCAATAGGGCGGAACATTGTAGTGCTCGTGGACGCGGGTTTCCCAGTCGCGGCTTGCCAGGAGTCATCACTGAACTCCGGCGAATCGCGAAGCTGCTTTTCGTCCACATCAGTGCGGAAACCGTCGAGCTTCGTATCATAGCTGAGCCTGGCCCATGGCAGCGGGTAATGATTGTGGCCGATGCCGATGAAGCCGCCGAAACTCAGCACGGCATAAACCACCCGGCCTGAAACCTTGTCGATCATCAGGTGGTCGATCTCGCCGATCCGGTTTCCCTTGCGGTCGTAAACCTTGGTGCCTTCCACATCTTCGCTGGAAATGAAGGCATGGTTGGGATGTGCTGTTTCCATTTTTGTTACTCCTCATAACGCGGGCGATAAATCTTCCGCGACGCCAGTGAAAGCGCCGCGGAAGCACGCTCACGCGACTTACTTCATTGCCGTTCTGTCAAAGGCCGGCAGCGCTTCCAGTTGTTCCTTGGATGCGGTGATCGTCAGGCGGAGCGAATTGTCGGCATCCTTGATGACCTTGATGTCGCTTATGGGAATTGCGACATCCCTTTCACCGATTCCGAGGAAGCCACCAACGCCGACAACGGCCACGATATTGTCAAGTTCCTTGTTCATAATGAGATCATTGATCTCGCCAATGTTCTCGTTGGCGGCGGTGTAGACCGCTTGACCCATGAACTGGGAGGCCAGCACGGCATCTGCCGGATTCACTTGGGCATTGCCAACGGTTGTGGTTGCTGCATCAGGTGCAGGTGCCGGGGCAGGTGTTGCAGCCGCATTCTCCTGCGCGGGGGTTGTGGTCCCGGTCGTCATGGGATCAGTAGAAGCGGCAGGGGGCTGAGTGTTTGAAGCACTGCCGGCAGCCTTGCACTCGGCAGAAAGGTCTGCCTCAGGCACGGTTCCCGCAGGCGGACAATCAGCCTTGTTTTGCACCTCCGGCACGGGGGCCGGTGCTGCCGGTGTCGCCTCTTGAGCGTAGGCCATGCCTGAAGCACAGAGCAGTGCCAGCACGGCAACGGTGTTTCTGAAATTGTTCATGGTGTAGTCTCCTTTCGTGGTTGGGTACTCATCGAACGGGTGAACTCCCGGGAGGTTCCCCACAATGTGGAGTCAGCTTGCGAAAATGACGAGCGTCATGGCAAAGGCGAAAATGATTCCTAGGAGGCCAAATGCCAGGACATAGCGTACGCCGTGTCCAGTCACGCCCTGCCGCGCCCGGTCCGTTGTGACCACGGTTTCGGGCTCCAGGTCTTCCACATCGCTGTTGCGCAGAGGCTGCTGCATGGTGCTGTCCTTAAATGGTGCACTTAAAACGTTTGGCTGATCATATGGTTCCGGCCGGAATCCAAGCAAAAACGAGAAGTCCCCCGCAAGGGAGGGACTTCAAGTTGTACCGACTTAATTTCGAACCAGAACCGCTATTGCGTAGTGGTAGCTGGAGGGGTGGCCGGCGCGGTTGGCGCCTCAGCGGCGGGTGGCGTCGGAGCCTCGGCTGCCGGCGGGGTTGCCGGAGCCGGCGTCAGCGGATCCGATGTTGCCGGGGCCGAGTTATCCGTTACGGCCGGCGTGGTTGACGTTCCGCTCCAATCGAACGAGAGAGCAAAAAGAATGCCAAGCACCACGACCAGGGCTGCGATGATTAGGCCTGTCGAACTGCCTGAGGGCCGGGTCGTCTGATCGACATAAGCATTCGGAGGAACGGGATCGGCAATAGTCTGCCGAAATGAAGGATCATCTTCCCGATACTCTGGTTCAAGTTCGGGCACGATCCTGGGCTTCTGTTGGGTAGATGCCATGATAGTCACTCCTTCCTGGGTTGATCACAGGGCTTCAAACGCCGAGACACTCACATTTGTTCCAAGTTTTTTTGCCGACCGCAATGGCTCGAGGCTAATCAGATACTGTTGCAACCCATCGATGCTCACAGTCCCATTGCTGGGCCGCAAAAAATACATCACACTCTGGCTTTTAATGGGAGAAAACAACGTGAGTGCTGCCGAATCTGCCGCCGTGTCCGCCTGGCTCTCGAAGTTCGAGGCCGCCCTTTCAAAATCCGATGCCAAGGCTGCCGCAGCGCTGTTTGCCGATGAGTGCTACTGGCGCGATCTCGTGTCCTTCACCTGGAACATCATTACGCTGGAAGGTCAGCCGGCAATCGAGGCGATGCTGAAGGAAACTCTTTCCAAGGTGAAGCCTTCCAACTGGAAAATCGAAGGTGAAGCAACGGCAGCCGATGGCGTCATTGAGGGCTGGTTCACCTTTGAAACGGCAGTATCGCACGGGCGCGGAATCCTCCGGCTGAAGAACGGCAAATGCTGGACGCTGCTTACCACCATGGTGGAGCTGAAAGGCCATGAGGAGCGCAAGGGCCCCAAGCGTATCATGGGGGCCGAGCACGGCGTTGCCAAGAATCGCAAGAGCTGGCTGCAGTTGAAGCAGGAAGAGGAAGCGCGGCTTGGCGTCAGCGAACAGCCGTATTGCCTGATCATCGGCGGCGGCCAGGGCGGCATTGCGCTCGGCGCGCGCATGAAGCGGATTGGGGTTCCCACCATCATCGTGGAAAAGAACGAACGGGCCGGCGACAGCTGGCGCAAGCGTTACAAGTCGCTCTGCCTGCATGATCCGGTCTGGTACGACCATATGCCCTATATTCCCTTCCCCGATGACTGGCCGGTTTTTTCGCCCAAGGACAAGCTCGGCGACTGGCTGGAAATGTACGCGAAAGTCATGGAACTCAATTATTGGGGCTCCACAGTTTGCGAGAGCGCCGCCTATGACGCGGCCAAGCAGGAATGGACGGTGAAGGTGGTGCGCAACGGCAAGCCTGTCACCTTGCGGCCCAAGCAGCTTGTGCTGGCCACGGGCATGTCGGCGGTTCCCAATATGCCGACGTTTCCCGGCATGGAAAAATTCAAGGGCGAGCAGCATCATTCGAGCAAGCATCCCGGCCCTGATGCCTATTCGGGCAAGAAATGCGTGGTCATCGGTTCCAACAATTCCGCCCATGACATTTGCGCGGCCCTGTGGGAAGCGGGCGCCGATGTCACGATGATCCAGCGCTCGTCCACCCATGTGGCACGGTCGGATTCGTTGATGGAGCTTGATCTCGGGCCCGTCTATTCGGAACAGGCGGTGGCGAGGGGCATCGATGTCGAGACGGCGGACATGCTGGTTGCCTCGGTGCCCTACAAGCTCAAGCCCCCGCAGCAAATCCAGGTGTTCAAGGAAATCGCCAAGCGCGACGCGGGGTTTTATGCGCGGCTGGAGAAGGCAGGCTTCATGCATGACTGGGGTGATGATGGCTCCGGCCTTGGCACGAAATACATGCGGCGCGGCTCCGGCTATTACATCGACGTGGGCGCTTCCGAGCTCATCTGCAACGGCAGCATCAAGCTCAAGACGCGCGTCAGCGTCACGGAAATCAAGGAGCATACGGTGGTGTTCAGCGACGGCAGCGAGCTGCCGGCCGATCTCATCGTCTATGCCACGGGCTATGGCTCGATGAATGGCTGGGCGGCGGAGCTGATCAGCCAGGAGGTGGCGGACAAGGTCGGCAAGGTCTGGGGCCTCGGCTCAAACACCACGAAGGATCCCGGCCCCTGGGAAGGGGAACCCCGCAACATGTGGAAGCCCACCCAGCAGGACGCCCTGTGGTTCCACGGCGGAAACCTGGCACAGGCAAGGCAGTATTCACATTTCCTGGCGCTGCAGCTCAAGGCGCGGAAAGAGGGCATCGCCACGCCGGTTTACGGAAAGGCCGCGGTGCATCACAAGGCGTGAGGGAAAATAGGGTTTTCAACCCTGCCACGACATACCACGGCAGCAGCATTGTCACTTGATCAGAACGGCTTGCCCGCCAATCAGGCCGTCCGGAACCGGAATGTTGGTGCTCTGGTAATCGCTGTGCAGAACAAGCTTTGGGCCTTCGCTGAGCTGCAGGCTGCGCACCACCAGGGCCGTATAGGCGGAATTGTCGGCAACGGGGGCGTTGGCGTCGATGAAAAGAATGCCGAGCGGCAGATAGATGGTGCCCACAAGGTTTCGGGCATTGTTGCTGCCGATGCGGTGGATGCGCAGCGGCGGGGCCTTGCGGTCCTCATAGAAAAGAATGCCGGCGAGCGGCCCGTCCTTGGGGGCGGTGAGATCAATGGTGGTGCCACTGTCGAAAGACATCAGGGTGAGGATGCCGCTGAGATAGAAGCCGACGTTTTCGCCGGTCATCGAGGCGGTGCCGGAAACTTTCAGCAGGCCGTTGTTGATGATGTAGACGCCCGGATTGAGTTTGACCTTGGAGTTTCCGAGGATGGTCAGCCCGCCGCAATAGACGCCCGGATTAAGCGTCTTCTTCTGGTTGATGATGATCATCGCAAGATGGTCGCAGCCCGTTACCTTTGGTGCCGGGCGCGAGGCCAGGGGATCATCGAATTTCGGGCAGTCGGTCAGCGGCTTGGGCACCACGGCGCCGGGACTTAAGGCAACGTAACCACCGCTCACGCAGATAAAGTCGGCCTTGAGGGTTGCGTTGTCTGTCACGACCAGGCCGAGAGGGAGTTGGGTATTGCTGTAGACATCGCAGCCCTCGGCAACAAGGCTGGCCTTGGACCAGAGATGAACGCCCGGCGGCACGAGTTCCGAAAGGCCGAGCACGCAGGCAAGCCTCTGGCCTATTGTCGTGGCCTGGGCCCTGGCCCGGATCGGGGTCACGCCGGTATTCACAAACTGCAGGAAGAATGGCGTCCACTCCTGTTTGATGGCGACCTCAACAGTGCGCTTCTCCTTGGCGATCTTTATATCGATGCCGAGTGTCTCCTTCATCTCGTCCGTTTCAGACAACGCGCCGAGATTGGTATACACGAAGCTCTCGGCAACAGCCTTGACCTGTTTATCGGTAACGCCCGACAGGCTCAGTTCCTTGACCCCGGCGATGGCGGCGGAATCGGCGGCAATCTGCAACTGGCCCTTGAGGTGAACCATCATGAAATAATCGATGGCCACGCCGACGATGGCAAACACCACAGGGGTACTGAGCGCCATCATGACGGCAATGGAGCCGCGGCGGCTTTTGGCAAACCTGCGAATGAGGTCGAGCATGACTCTGCGGGGCTTTCTAATTGCCATCTTGCGGATGGAAACTAAACGGACCCACGTTTACAATTGATCAGCAAATTATCTAAAATTTTAGAGGCCACGGGCTTGGTTAATTGCCCGCTCCTAGCCAATCCTTAACCTGTCACTTTTAAGCAAGGCAGGCAGTGGCGCAGGGAAAGCGGCAGGGTTATGGGCATTTTTGACATGAGCAGGATCGGGCGGCGGATCGTTGCCCTCGTTCTCGTCTCGGTCACCCTGTCAATCTTGACGCTGACGGGAAGTTTTCTCTGGCTCCAGCTCCAAGACAGCATTGCTTCACGGCGGGCGGCCATTCAGGGCACGGGCTATGTGTTTGCCGCGGCCATTGCCGATGAAGTTGAGGCAGGCAATCAACAGGCCATTCTCAATGCGCTGCGCTCGATACGCCGCGTTCCCGATGTGCGCCAGGTCATTGCAATGGATAGCGCGGGCCGCGAGATCGCTTCGCTAGGGGCAGCCTCCATGCTGAACAGCGATATCGTCGGTGAAAAAACCGGCTGGTACTCGCTTCTGACACGCGGCTGGTTTCCGGTGGTAACCGACATCGTCAAGGCGGGCAAACCGGTCGGGCGATTGCTGATCGTTGCCGATATCAGGAGCTTCCGCAGCCAGGTGGCGCAGGCCGCCATCGTGACGCTGTTTGCCGCACTGGTGGCGGGCGGAATTGGGGTTGCCGCCGCGCTCAGGCTGCAAAACCGGATATCCGGGCCTATTGCCTCGCTCACCCGCGCCATGACCCACATCCGCGGGGCGCGGGATTATTCGCTCAAGGTTGAGCATGAATCCGACGACGAGACCGGGGTTCTGGTTGACGCCTTCAACGGCATGATTTCAGAAATCGGCTACCGTGATGAATCGATGCGGCGGCTTGCGCATTTCGATCCCCTCACGGGTCTTGCCAACCGCGGGGCGTTCCAGCGGCACCTTGAGGAGGTGCTGTCAGCGGGCAACGATGCCGTGCTTTTTCTACTCGACCTGGACCAGTTCAAGGGCGTCAATGATTCCTACGGCCACTCCGCCGGGGATAGCCTGCTTATGGATGTGGCCTCACGCTTCAAGGAAGAATGCACCGACAATCTCTTTCTGGTGCGGCTGGGCGGCGATGAGTTCGCTGTTGTGGCAACAGGCGTGGCCAGCGAAAGCGATGCCCAGACTGTGCTAGCGCCATTGATTGCTTCACTGCTCCGGCCGGTTGATATTTTTGGCCACCAGATCCTCATCGGGGCGAGCGCCGGAGTTGCCATGATTCCACGCGACGGCAACAGCACGGCCGATCTGCTGCGCCGGGCTGACCTGGCGCTGTACCAGGCCAAGCGCGAGGGCCGCGGCCGCGTCGTCTTCTATCGCCCGTGGCTTGACGAGGACATGCAGCTCCGCACCTCGCTGGCGCAGGATCTCCGGCAGGCCATTGAACTCGGCCAGCTTGAGGCCCACTACCAGCCGCAGGTCAACATTCAAACCGGAGAGGTCGACGGGTTCGAGAGTCTCCTGCGGTGGCGCCATCCCGTTCACGGCGAGGTTTCGCCCGCCAAGTTCATCCCCATTGCCGAAAGCAACGGCCTCATCTGCAGTCTCGGACATTGGATCCTGCGGGAAAGCTGCAGGCAGGCGAGGGCCTGGATTGACGAAGGCCTGGACATCCGGAAAATATCGGTCAACGTTTCCATTGCGCAGATCAGGCAGATGCGATTTGAGCTGGAAGTCGAGCAAATCCTGCTGGAAACCCGCCTGGTGCCGTCGGTGCTGTGCCTCGAGATTACCGAAAGCCTGTTCGCCGACACATCACTCGCGCGGGTTCAGACCGTTCTCGAGAGCCTGAAGGGCGTTGGCGTCAAACTGGCGATTGATGATTTTGGCACGGGCTATTCCTCCCTGTCCTATCTCAATGGCCTGCCTTTTGACGAACTGAAGATTGACCGCGCCTTCATCAGCGGCATTGGCAGCAACGCCAGCAAGCACCGTCTTCTCAAGGGCATGATTGAGCTCCGCCATGCGCTGGACCTGTCAGTTACCGCGGAAGGTGCGGAAACCCAGGATGAGGTCAAGGTGCTCAGGGAAATGGGAGCCGAACGGGTTCAGGGTTATGTTTACAGCAGGCCGGTTACCGCCGCTGAAATTCCCGCCGTTGTGCGATCCATCAAGGCATCCCTTCGCAAGCGAGTCCAGATACCGCCAGGTGCCAAGCCGGACCGCCGCCCGGCGTGAAACTCAAGGGCCTGTCTGGTTCAGCAGGGCGAGATCGGAGGCAGGCAAATCCAGACTTGCGGCACGGACCAGGGATTGCAGCTGCTCAACCGAGGTGGCCGACGAGATCGGCGCCGTGATGCCGGGCTGGGCCATGACCCAGGCAAGGGCCACTTCGGCAGCCTTCGCGTTGTTGCGCCGTGCAACCTCATCGAGCGCATCAAGAATGCGCATGCCGCGCGGCTTCAGGTAGCTGCCAATATCTTCGCCGCGCGGGCTCTGCCCGAGATCAGCGGGGCTGCGGTATTTTCCGCTGAGGAAGCCTTGGGCCAAGGCGAAATAGGTGATGACGCCGATGCCTTCGGCCACGCAGAGATCGTGCAAGGCGCCCTCAAAGCCTGAGCGGTCATGGAGATTGTATTCGGGCTGCAGAACATCATAGCGCGGCAGGTTATGGCTGCGTGCCACATCAAGTGCTGAACGCATCTGGCCCGCATCGAGATTGGAGGCGCCCACCGCGCGCACCTTGCCCTTTTTCCGCAATTGCTGAAAGGCGCCAAGGGTTTCTTCATAGCTGGTTGCCGGATCAGGCCAATGGGACAGGTAGAGATCGATGGCGTCCAAGCCAAGCCGGCGCAGGGACGCGTCCGCCGCCTGCTCGATATGTTTCGCGCCGAGGCCCTTCCCGCCGGGGCCCATGTCGGAGCCCACCTTGGTGATGATCACCATGCTGTGCCGGTTGCGGCGGGACTTCAGCCATTTGCCGATGATCGTTTCGGACTCGCCGCCCTTATTGCCAGGGACCCACGAGGAATAGCTGTCGGCGGTATCGATGGCATTGAAGCCGGCCTCGGCAAAACGGTCAAGAATGGCGAAGGATGCGGCTTCATCAGCCGTCCAGCCAAACACATTTCCACCCAGGACAAGCGGGGCAATGAAAATTCCGGTGCGGCCAAGGGGACGGGGTTTCATGAGGGAACTCCGATTGCGGTCGTTGGTTTTCAGCCGCGCCGGTGGCGCTGTCAATTCGACCCTCAGGCGCGTGATAACTGCACAAATAGCAGATTGGCGCACCCGAAGGGATTCGAACCCCTGGCCTCTGCCTTCGGAGGGCAGCGCTCTATCCATCTGAGCTACGGGTGCTTTGGCCGTTAACGGGCCAGCTATAGCCCAGCCCCGCAGCGTTTCGCAATGGCAGGGTTTTTGCGACGGGAATCCTGAAGTGTCCCATGCCGGGACGTTAAGGATATTTCCATGCCTGCAAGCCAAAGCCGCATCAGTTGGGTCGATTATGCCAAGGGAATCTGCATCGTTCTGGTGGTGCTCATGCACTCCACCCTTGGGGTGGAAAAAGCCGGGGGATCACTGTCCTGGCTGCATGACTTCATTACCTGGGCCAAGCCCTTCCGCATGCCGGATTTCTTCCTGATTTCGGGCCTCTTTCTGGCCTCGCGTATCAACCGGCCATGGCGCGAATACCTCGACAGCAAGGTGCTGCATTTCGCCTATTTCTATATCCTGTGGATGACCATCCAGTTCGCCACCAAGGGCTATGGCCTCTACCAGGCGAACGGCGCCGAGGGCCTGCTCAAGGATTATGCCCTGGGGTTTGTCGAGCCTTTCGGCACCCTGTGGTTCATTTACATGCTGGCGGTGTTCTTCGTGGTGGTTAAGCTCACGCGCCTCGTGCCGCCGATTTTCGTATTTCTCGCCGGCGCTATTCTCGAAATGGCCCCCATCGCAACGGGATGGGCGGTGATCGATGAATTCGCCTCGCGCTTTGTCTATTTCTTCGTGGGCTATTGGCTCGCCCGCCACGTGTTCAAATTCGCCGAGGGGATAAATTTCAAGTCGGTTCCGGTTATTGTCTCGGGGCTTTTCATCTGGGCTGTTGTCAATACCGTTATGGTGCGGACAGGCCTGGCCTGGGTGCCGGGCCTGGGTCTGGCCCTTGGCTTCGTGGGCGCTGCCGCGGTGGTTACCATGGGCGTGCTGCTCTCCAAGACAAAGCTGGCGGCGCCGGTGCGTTATTTCGGCGAAAATTCCATCGTCATTTATCTCGCCTTCTTCCTGTTCATGGCGGCGACGCGCAGCGTGCTGCTCAAATACAATGTGGTGGCCGATCTCGGCAGCGTAGCGCTGCTGACAACTGCTGCCGGGGTGATTGGGCCTATTCTGTTGTTCTGGGCCACGCGGCAGACGAAGTTATCCCTGCTTTTCCGCCGGCCTGCGTGGGCAAGACTGGCATCGCGGCCTGCCCAATGGCATAGTGACGGGCATGTCACCTTCAACCAGCCTGAAGCCCGGGGACCATCTCTATCTCGTTGATGGCTCCGGCTATATTTTTCGCGCTTACCACGCGCTTCCGCCCTTAACGCGCAAGAGTGACGGCCTGCCGGTCGGCGCCGTGCAGGGCTTCTGCAACATGCTGTGGAAGCTGCTCAAGGAAACGCGGGCCAATGAAAAGCCCACCCATCTGGCGGTGATTTTCGACGAATCCTCGAAGACGTTCCGCAACGACATTTATCCGGAATACAAGGCGCACCGGCCGGAGCCGCCGGCTGATTTGCGGCCGCAGTTCGGCCTCATCCGGCAGGCGACAAAGGCCTTCAATGTGGCGTGCGTCGAGCAGGCCAATTACGAGGCCGATGACCTGATCGCCACCTATGCCCGGCAGGCAGTTGAAGCAGGCGCCACCTGCCGCATCGTGTCGTCGGACAAGGATTTGATGCAGTTGGTGCGCAAGGGCGTCACCCTGCTGGATACGATGAAGGACCGGGAGCTTGGCGAAGAGGCGGTTCTTGAAAAATTCGGGGTGAAGCCCGACAAGGTTGTCGATGTGCAGGCGCTGGCGGGCGACAGTGTTGACAATGTGCCCGGCGTTCCCGGCATCGGCGTCAAGACGGGAGCGCAGCTGATCACCGAATATGGTGACTTGGAAACATTGTTGGCGCGGGCTTCGGAAATCAAGCAGCAGAAGCGCCGCGAGAACCTCATTGAATTTGCCGAGCAGGCGCGGCTGTCAAAGCGGCTGGTCACGCTCGATGACAAGGTGCCGGTGGACCATGACGTGGGTTCCTTTGCGGTCGATACGCCGAAGGCTTCCGATCTTATCGGCTATCTGAAAGCGCTGGAATTTGTGAGCTTCACCAAGAAGATTGCCGGCGAACTGGAGGCGGATAGTGCTGCCATTGAGCCGGCGGCTATCGAGATCAAGTTCTGGCCGCCGGAGGGACAAGAAACCCCATCCCCCACTCCTCATCATGACCGGGCTTCGACCCGGTCATCTTCTCCAAGCGAAGTGCCAGACGGAGATGCCCGCGTCGAGCGCGGGCATGATGAGAAGAAGATGGTTGAAGCGGACGAAGATTTCGAGAAAGCCCTTCTCGCCATTCCCTTTGTCCATGCCAATTACGAGACCGTCAGCACCCTGGCTGAGCTGGACCGCTGGATTGCCGAGGCTACAGAGCTTGGGGTTGTGGCGGTCGATACGGAAACGGATTCACTTGATTCCATGCAGGCCGGGCTCGTCGGCGTTTCGCTTTCAACCCTGCCGGGCAAGGCTTGTTACATTCCGCTGGCCCATGTGGCGGAAGGCGGTGGGCTGTTCGGCTCGGAAAAAATTGCCGGACAGATCAAGCTGGAAGAGGCCATCGCGCATCTGAAACCGCTGCTGGAAAATCCGGGCGTTCTGAAAATTGGCCAGAACCTGAAGTATGACCTGCAAGTCTTGCGGCGCTACGGCACGGACATCCGGCCCATCGATGACACCATGCTGATTTCCTACGCCATCGAATCCGGCGAGAACGGCCATGGCATGGATGAAATGTCGGTAAAACATCTCGGCCACAAGCCGATCAGCTTCAAGGAGGTTGCAGGCTCCGGCAAGTCCCTGATCTCGTTTGCCCAGGTGCCGCTTGACCGGGCCACGGCCTATGCGGCGGAAGACGCCGATGTCACGCTGCGCCTGTGGAAACTTCTGAAGCCGCGCCTCCTGAAAAAACGCAAGGTCACGGTTTATGAAACGCTGGAGCGGCCGCTCATTCCGGTGCTTGAAGCGATGGAGCATGCGGGCATTCTGGTGGACCGCTCCGTGCTGGCCAAGCTCTCCAACGAGTTTGCCAATGGCCAGGGCAAGATCGAGGCGCAGATTCATGAACTCGCCGGCGAACGCTTCAACATCGGCTCCCCAAAGCAGTTGGGCGATATATTGTTTGGCAAGATGGCCCTTCCCGGCGGGCGCAAAACCGCGACGGGCGCGTGGAGCACGGATTCCGATGCGCTGGAAGACCTGGCGGCGCAGGGCATTGAACTGGCGCGCCGCGTAGTGGATTGGCGCCAGCTCGCCAAGCTGCGCTCCACCTACACGGATGCGCTTCCCACCTATATCAACCCCACGACGGGCCGGGTGCACACGAGCTATGCGATGGCCGCCACCTCCACTGGCCGCCTCTCATCGTCCGATCCTAATCTGCAGAACATCCCAGTGCGCACCGAGGAAGGCCGCCGCATCCGCACCGCCTTCATTGCACCCCAAGGCACCAAGCTTCTCAGCGCCGACTACAGCCAAATCGAACTTCGCGTACTGGCCCATGTGGCCGATATTCCGCAGCTCAAGAAAGCTTTCGCTGATGGGATTGATATTCATGCGATGACGGCGAGCGAAATGTTCGGCGTGCCAATCAAGGGCATGGACAGCGCGGTGCGGAGGCGGGCCAAGGCCATCAATTTCGGCATCATCTATGGCATATCGGCTTTTGGCCTGGCGAACCAGCTCTCGATTTCCCGCGAGGAAGCGGGCGATTATATCAAGACCTATTTCAGCCGTTTCCCCGGCATCAAAACCTACATGGATGAAACCAAAAAATTTGCCCGCGACAAAGGCTATGTGGAAACCATTTTCGGCCGACGCTGCCATTTCACCCGGATCAATTCGCCCAATGCCTCGGAGCGGGCCTTCATGGAGCGGGCCGCCATCAATGCGCCCATCCAGGGGGCGGCGGCCGACATCATCCGCCGCGCCATGATCCGCATGCAGGAGGCCCTTGATGCGGCCAAGCTTTCAGCCAAGATGCTGCTGCAGGTGCATGACGAATTGATTTTCGAAACGCGTGATGAAGAAATCGAGGCGACCATGAAAGTGGTGAAGCACGTCATGGAAAAGGCGCCGGAGCCGGCGGTGAAGCTCACGGTGCCGCTGCAGGTCGATGCGCGGGCCGCAATGAACTGGGATGAGGCGCATTAGGTGGGCCGATGGCAAAGGACAAAATAGAAAACACGAGCATTGCCTGGCCTCTCGAACGGCTCACACGTTTGATGCGGGCGGGCGAGCATGAGGGCGGCTTGAACCCGGCCCAGTGGGAGGCGCTGCGCTATCTCTCGCGAGCCAACCGCTTTTCCAATTCGCCCATTGCGCTCACGCGTTTTCTCGGCTCCACCAAGGGCACGATTTCGCAAACCATCAAGGCGCTGGAGCGCAAGGGTTACATCGCCAAAGCGCCGCGCGAAAACGAGGGGCGCTCGATCAATCTCAGCCTGACGCCCAAGGGCAGCGAGGCGCTGAAAAATGATCCGCTGGCGGAATTTTCCAAATCGCTGGATGATTTAAGCGGAAAAAGCCGGCGGCGGTTGGCAAAAGGCCTCGCCGATCTGCTTGAAACCGATTTGAAACGCCGCGAGCAGCCGAGTTTCGGCACCTGCCCCACCTGCCGCTACTTCCGCGAAAAGGGCCGCGAAGAGGATGTGCAGGGGCCGCACAGTTGCATGTATTTTGACGTGGCGCTGTCGAACGCCGAGGTGCATCTCATCTGCATTGCGCACAGTTAGTTACAAGATTTGTCATCCCGGCGAACGCCGGGACCCAGACTTTTAACATATTTATAGCTCAAAGTCTGGGCCCCGACTTACGTCGGGGTGACAGAAAAATGAAGTATTGGTGCCTTACTCCGCGGCCATGGCCATTTGCGGGCTGGCGTCCATGATATCGGCGCCGACGTGGTCCTTGAAGGTGTCGAAGTTCTTCACGAACATGGCGACGAGTTTCCGCGCCTGGGCGTCATAGGCCTTCGCGTCAGCCCAGGTGTCGCGCGGGTCCAAGATTTTCGCATCCACACCTTCCACCGCCGTTGGAACGGCAAAGCCGAAATGCCGATCGGTGCGGAATTCCGCCTCATCAAGCTCGCCACTCATGGCGGCGGCCAGCAAAGCACGGGTGGCCTGGATGGGCATGCGGCTGCCCACACCATAGGCCCCGCCGGTCCAGCCGGTGTTCACCAGCCAGCAGGTGACATTGTGGGTGGCGATGAGGTCACGCAGCAGGTTTCCATAGTGGCTGGGATGGCGTGGAATGAAGGGCGCGCCAAAGCAGGTGGAGAAGGTGGCGATGGGTTCCACCACACCCTGCTCGGTGCCGGCCACCTTGGCGGTGTAGCCGGAAAGATAGTGATACATGGCCTGTTGCGGCGTGAGCTTTGCCAAAGGCGGCAGCACGCCGAACGCATCGGCGGTGAGCATCACAATGTTGCTTGGCACGCTGGCCTGGCCCGAGGGGCTGGCATTGGGGATGTAGTTCAGCGGATAGGCGGCGCGGGTGTTTTCGGTGAGGGCGTTGTCATCGAGATCGAGCTTGCGGGTTTTCGGCTCCATCACGACATTTTCAAGCACGGTGCCCCAGCGCCTGGTGGTTGCGAAAATTTCCGGTTCCGCTTCGGCGGAAAGATTGATCACCTTGGCATAGCAGCCGCCTTCGAAATTGAAGACGCCCTTTTCCGACCAGCCATGCTCGTCGTCACCGATCAGGGTGCGGGTGGCGTCGGCCGAAAGCGTTGTCTTGCCCGTGCCGGAGAGGCCGAAGAAAATCGTGGTGTCATTGGCGGCACCCATGTTGGCCGAGCAATGCATGGGCATCACGCCCTTTTCGGGCAGCAGGTAATTCAAAACGGTGAACACGGACTTCTTGATCTCGCCCGCGTATTGCGTGCCGCCGATGAGAACGAGGCCGTTGGTGAGATCAAAGGCAATCACCGTCTGCCCACGGGTGCCGTGGCGCTGCGGGTCGGCCTTGAAGGACGGCAGGTCGATAATGGTGAGGCCGGGAGCAAAATTTTTGCCGCTCGTAGGCGCTATCAGCAGATGCTGGATGAACAGGGCATGCCAGGCATTTTCGCAGATGACGCGGGTTTGCAATTCATGAAGGGGATCAGCCCCGGCGACAAGATCCTGGATGAACAGGTTGCTGTTTCTGGCGTGAACGAGGAAATCCTGTTTGAGGGCCTGGAAATGGGCCCGGGTCATGGCGCGGTTGTTGTCCCACCAGATGGTGTTTTCGGTTGCGCCATCGCGGACGATGAACTTGTCCTGCGGGCTGCGGCCGGTGTGGCTGCCGGTGGTGACCACGAGGCTGCCGCCTTCGGCCACCTGGGCTTCACCCCGCATGATGGCGAGTTCATAAAGTTCAGAGGCGCTGGCGTTCCAGGACATGCCTTCGGACGAGCCGAGGCCGAGGCTGAGGAGTTGGGAGCGCGTGGTGCTGTCAATCTGCATGGTCATTCCCCTAAAACGGATGACTCATCGGTAACAAAAAGCTGGGACCTGATCAAGAAAAATGATGTTTTATACTCATTTATTTGCGGTATCGAAGATCATTTTTTGATGTATTTACGTCATTTATGGATCAACACTGAGCGTTTCCCTCCCTTGGGTCCAAGATCAAGCTTTTGAAAGATCGCGTTATTCCTGCCGAAGTGGCGCTTCAGCGGACCCGCAGGCCATTGCTTTCATCGAATACAAACAGGCGGTCGGTGCTGAAGGCCACGCCGGCTTTTTCACCGAGCTTGGCGGTGAAATCCTTGGCCGCCTTGACGGTGAGCAGGTCGCTTCCGGCCTTCAGGGTCACCAGCGTGTGGTCGCCGATCAGTTCGGTGGCGTAGATTTCGCCCTTGATGGCGCCCTTCTCCGCAGCCACCACGCTGCAATCCTCCGGACGCACACCCAATACGGCCTTGGCAATCCTGCCGCCCACCGGGGTTGCGATCGCAGCGCCGTTGCTCATGAAATTCTTTCCCTCAAGCGCTCCCATCACCACATTCATGGGCGGCGAACCAATGAACTGCGCCACGAAAAGATTGGCCGGGTTGTTGTAGATCTCGGCCGGCGTTGCGAGCTGTTGCAGCACGCCGCGCTCAAGGATTGCAACACGGCGGGCCAGCGTCATGGCCTCGATCTGGTCATGGGTCACGTAGATCGTGGTGATGCCGAATTTTTCCTGCATGTGCTTCAACTCGGCGCGCATGTGGCCGCGCAGTTTCGCGTCAAGATTGGACAAGGGCTCGTCCATCAGAAAGACCGAGGGGCGGCGGATGATGGCGCGGGCGAGCGCCACGCGCTGCTTCTGGCCGCCCGAGAGTTCGCGGGGGTAGCGGTGCAGCAACTCACCGAGCTGCACCTGGGCTGCGGCGTCGCGGATCTGCACCTCCTGCTCGGCCTGCGGAACCTTGCGTACCTTCAAGGGAAAGCCGATGTTTTCCGCCACGGTCTTGTGCGGGTAAAGCGCGTAGGACTGGAACACCATGGAAATGTCGCGGTATTTCGGCAGGATGTCGGTCACATCGCGATTGCCGATCAGCACCCTGCCGGCGCTCGCGGTTTCGAGGCCGGAAAGAATGCGCAGCGCCGTTGTCTTTCCGGAACCCGAAGCGCCGAGAAGAACCAGAAATTCGCCTGGCTCAACCTGCAAGTCCAATTCCTCAAGCACGCGCACCGGGCCAAAGGATTTCTGTATCTTGTCGAAGGAAACCGGAACCCCGATCTTGCCGCTTGCCATCTCTCTATCCTTTGACTGCGCCAAGGAGCACGCCCTTGGCAATGAAGCGTTGCAGGAAAATGGCCATGATGATGACCGGGATGATCATCACTACGATGATGGCGCACATTTCCCACCAGAAGACACCCTTTTCACCGGCGTTCTTGGCCGCCACCATAATGGGCATGGTCTGCACCTTGGCGGTGGCGAGGAACACCGCGAACAGGTATTCGTTCCAGCTCAGGATGAGCGCGAGAAGCGTTGTTGCCGCGAGGCCCGGCCGGGTGAGTGGCAGTACAATGTCCCAGAAGATTCCAAACCGCGTCGCCCCGTCGAGCTGGGCCGATTCCTCGAGTTCGATGGGGAGGCTCGAGAAAAAATCATACATGAGCCAGACGACGATGGGCAAATTGGCCACCGCATAGACTGTTATCAGCGCCAGGTGGGTATCAAGCAGGCCCACCGCTTGGAACATCACGTAAATTGGAATTATCACCACGATGGGCGGCAGGATGCGCTGCGAGATCATCCAAAACAGGATGTCGCCGTTGCCCAGGGTGCGGGTGAAATGCTTGCCGAAGGCGCGCGCCAGAAAGAAGAACAGGGCAAGGGCTACGGCGCTGGACGCCCACCAGGGAACGCCAGCATAGGTGGTGGCGGCAATGACCAGCAAGGTCAGCGCCACGAATATCATAATGTTGCCGAACTTGGGCTTGTATTGCACGCGGACCAGCGCATAGGCCGCCATTGAACCAAAGGTGATGCAGACGGCGGTCGCAGCGACGCTGACCACGATGGAATTTGTGAAGGCCAGAAAGATCTTGCATATCTGGGGCTCCATTGGCTGGAGCGTCACCACGGGCGACACAAGGAATACAAAGGTATTGTAGACCAGGAGGCCCACCTGACGGACTACGGAGGGCAGGTCGCAGAAGGGGTCGCTGTTGAACTGGCTGCGCCAGGCATTCAGTGTCGGTTGAAAATCCACAAATGGAACGTAGAAGGGACCCTGGTTTACTGCGGCCGCGTCCTTGAAGGACGTGATGACCACCCAGTACAGGGGGAAAAGCACGAAAACCGACCAGATGGCGAGGAGTACGTAGGCCACGACATTCGCAACCGGTGACATCTTGCCGACGGCGGGCGGCTCGAACAGCTGTTCCATGAGGCTGCGGTTAGCCTTTTCGAGCTTGAAAGATATCTGGCTCATGCGCGCGCTTTCCGCAATTGCCCGAGCACCACATAGTTGAAGAAGGAAGCGCAGACGACAACAGTGAGGATGAGCAGAAGATAAGCGACCGCCGCCGAGGTGCCGATGTCATTGGAGCGCCAGATGTAGACGGAATGCAGCGTCATGGATTCGGTGGAGGAGCCGGGCCCGCCGCCCGTCATGATGTTCGGAAGGTCCACGATCTTGAAGGCCTCGATGGTGCGGATCAGGAGCACGGTTACGGCAACCGGCACGATTTGCGGCCAGGTGATCTCGCGGAAGATCTGGATACTTGAGGCGCCATCCACCTGGGCTGCCTCCACGTGGTCGCGCGGTACGTTCTCAAGTGCGGCCAGCATGCAGATAAAGATGAAGGGAATCCATTGCCATGAATCGCAGATCATCATGACGAAGCGCGCGGCCCACGGGTCGGTGGACCATACCCAGTTCTCGATGCCAAATCCCCTGAGCAGCGGTTCAAAGGGACCTTTGGTGATGTCGGCAACCATCTTCATCGCATAACCCACACCGAGCGGTGTCACCATCAGCGGAATGAAGAAGATCACGCGGAAGAAGTTCTTTCCCAGGATCGGCTGCGAACAGAGAAAAGCAAGGCCGGTTCCGATCACGAATTGCACTGCGCAGCCAACGAAAACATAAAAGAGCGTTGTGAGAAGTGTGCCGATGGTGTTGCCGGAAAGAAGCGAGGCGCCCATGATCCATGCAATGAAAATCGCCATGGCGGCCGAGATGAGGCGGCCCAGCATGCCCACCGGGCTGGTAGTCTTCAGGGAGCGGTAGAGCCACCAAAGAACGGCGGCGGTCACGGCGACAAAAAATGCCAAGCCCAAAACACCTATCCCCTCGGTCTTGCCGAGGAAATGCACCTGGTCGTTGCCAAAGAACTGCTTGGCAAAATTCTGGAGCCCGACGAAGCGGAACTGCAGCCCATCGGCGGTGAACCGCACGCGGCTCAGGGCAAAGACGATGGAATAAAAGGTCGGGAAGATCGCGAAGATCAGGATGAGGGTGACTGCGGGCGCAATGAAAAACGTACGGGAATGGCGGTCAAACCATTCGCCCCAGCTCTCCCCCGGAGAGTTGCCAGCCGGGGAGGTCCCCGGCGGGCCAATTGCGTCGGTATGCGACACGGTATGGCGTTAGTTGCCAGTGCCGAGCGCCAAGGCCTGAGCCTTGATCTGGGCGTCGCGGCCGAAATCTTCGGTCACTTCTTCCCAGCCCGCTTCGATGTTCTTCAGGGCTTCATCCACCGTGATTTCGCCGGCAAGATAGCGGGCAAGCTCGGTGTCAAGAACAACACCGGTGTACTTCTGCGCACCCGGGATCTTCATGTCGGAAGCCATGTTGGCGTTGTTCAGAGCGCCGTTGATGGCGCCCAGATAGTTCTCGGCCAGATCCGCTGGCATGCCGGCCTTCACCCACAGGTCGGTGCTGGCGAGCTGCGAGTTGCGGTACGGGTTGTAGCCCGTGGCGCCGATCGTCACGTCGACGTTCGATTGCGCCGCCTGGTTCATGTAGGAGAGAAATGCATAGGCTGCATCCTTCTTCTTCTGGTCGGCCTTGGCGTTGATGGCGCCAGCCCAGCCACCGAAGGCGGCAAACGGCGCATAGTTGATGCCGTCAACGGAGTGAGGCGCATTTTCCTTGGTCACGGGCACGAGTTTGCCCGTGGCGCGGTCCAGCACTTCCTTGGAACCGACTGCACCGACGGCGAAGATCAGGCCCTTCACAGCGGTGGCATCAGGATCAAGCTGCAGCGTGCCGGGATCGCCCCACTCAATGAGCAGGCCGCAACGGCCAGCCTTGAATATGGCGCGCGTGTCGCCGATGTCCATGTTCAATTCTTCCGGCGGACCATACTTGCCGGTTTCCTTGTACACTTCGAAAGCCTTCTTCCAGGCTTCATTGTTGATCACGGGCTTCATCGTCGCGGCATCAAAGTGGAAGCCCTGGGCTGTGCCCTGGGTCTGCACGAAAGAGGCAGCGACAGTCTGGATCGCGAAATAGGACTGGGCATTGCGCTTCTTGAAGATGCAGGAGCCGTAGTCAGCCTGGCCGTCGCCATTCATGTCCTGGCCGTGGATCTTGGAAGCCACGTCCAGATAGTCTTGCCAGGTCTTGGGCGGCTGCAGGCCGGCCTTTTCCAGAACGTCCTTGCGATAATAGACCATCTGGAAATCGCCATCGACCATCAGGAGCTTGGTCTTGCCGCCAACCTTCTGACCGAATTCGCGGAAGTAGGGCGCCACGTCGGCAAGATCGAGCTTCGTGTCCTTGGCGATGTAGGGGTCCATGTCCTCCAGGAGCCCGGCAGCGTCAAGTTCAACGCCCCAGCCCGCGGCAAAGACGCCCACGTCGATGGAATTCGTGCCCGTTGACCAGTCGGCCTGGATCTTCGGGAAGATTTCCGCGAAGGGAACTTCCGTCACGACGATCTTGCCGCCCGTTGCCGCCTCAAACTCCTTGCCGCGCTCGGCAAGACGGCCGGCAATCACGTAGCCTGGCCGCGTCAGAATATTCACCGTTACGCCGTCGAACTCGCCGGCAGACGCAACAGCGCTAAGTCCGCTGACGGCAACGCCTGCCGTCAACATGCACGTCATCATTTTTCTAAAAGACATTGTGTTCTCTCCCATTTTCACGGCCCATTCTGGGCTCGTTTCCAATTGTTAAATTCTCTATTCGAACGACTGTCAATTGATCGTTCTGAATGACAAAAAATTAGGCAGTTCCATAAGAGCAGGCAGGCGTGCCTCAGATTTCCTCCTTCCCTTCACTTTTGTTGGTTAAGCAGATTTCGTTCATCACACGGGTGCTCCCGCATGGAGCAGGTCTTGGGCCTTCAGGTCTTTCCAGAATGCTTTTGGAATCTTTGTCCCCAGGGTTGTTACATTCAGCGCCACTTGTTTCGGGTTCACCATGCCGGGAATGACCGACACGACAGAGGGATGTTTTACCGGGAAGCGCAATGCGGCTTCGGGCAGTTTCACCTTGTGGGCCTTGCACACGGCTTCGATCCTGCGCACGCGGTCCATGATGGCCTTTGGCGCGGGATCATAGTTGTACAAGGCTCCGGGCTTTGCGCCGGTGGCAAGGATACCGGAGTTGTAGGGTCCGCCAAGGACAATGCCGATGCCGCGTTTTTCGCAGAGCGGCAAAAATGAATTCAAGGCTTCCTGTTCCAGCAAGGTGTAGCGGCCGGCAAGCAGAAAAACATCGAAATCGCCTTGCGCCAGCAGGATTTCACAGACCTGCCACTCATTAATTCCAGCGCCGAAGGCCTTGATGACCTTCTCATCACGCAATTTTTGAAGCGCCTTGTAGCCGCTGCTCATCAGGGTTTTCACGTGGGTGTCGCGGACTGTTTCAGAACCGTGGGTAAAGACGTCCACATCATGGACATAAAGAATATCGATGTGGTCAAGACCGAGGCGCTCCAGCGACGTATCCAACGAGCGCATGATGCCGTCATAGGTGTAGTCGAAAACTTCCTTGCGCGACGGCGTGTCGAAAAACTTTCCGATGGCTGCCCGTTCGCTGGGTTCGCACACCTTGAGCAGGCGCCCGACCTTGGTTGAAACCACGTAGTCGCTGCGCTTGTGGGTGCGGAAAAACGGATTGAGGCGGTTTTCCGCAATGCCCAGGCCATAAAACGGGGCCGTATCAAAATAGCGGATGCCGGCTTTCCAGGCGGCTTCCAGGGTGCCCTGCGCGTCCTTTTCGGAAAGGGCGCGATACAGATTGCCGAGGGGGGCGGTGCCCATGCCCATTTCGGTGAGCGAGATGGAAGCTCCGGAAGGCGCCTTGAACACATTCTTTTTCATTGCTGTCCGTCTGGTTTGGTCTGGAGGTCGGCAAAAAGTTCAGGATTTGCCGCGGCAAAGGTTTCGAGTTCCTTCATCACGGCATCGAGATGGGAGCCCATGGCATTGGCGGCGGCGTTGGGGTTGCGCTGCTGGATTTCCTCAAGGATGGCCTGATGTTCCTGCAGGGTGAATTCCTGCCGGCGCCGTGAATTGAGCAGGCGACGCACCCGGTCGAGGCCGAGCCTTGCCGTTTCAGCAAAGGCCTTCACCCGTTCAAAGCCCAAGGCTTCAAACAGCACCGCATGAAATTCCAGATCAAAACGGTGAAAGCCGGCCTTGTCACCGGAGGCCACCGCCGCCGATTGATAACGCAGGTTTTGTTTCAGGGCCTCGAGATGCTCGCCAGACAAATTGCGGGTAATGGCGCGCACCGCTTCCACTTCAATGGCGCGGCGCAGGAACATGTTCTCCCGGGCATCGGAAAACTTGATCAGGCTGACGGTTGTTCCGCGCTGGGGGACCACGTCAACCAGGGCTTCGGCCTGAAGCCTGGTGAAGGCATCATAGATGGGAGCGCGCGAAACTCCGAAGCGCTCGACGAAAACCTGCTTGTCGAGAATCTGGCCGGGCTTGAGCTCCAGGGACACAATGGCTTCGCGCAGCACCAGATAGACATGATCGCCGGCGCCCCCACGGGTGCCCTTTCGAGGCGGGGTAGGTATGTCAAAACTCACCGCTGTATTATTCATACTAACATGTTAGTATGAATAATAGGCAACGCAAGTTCTATGTGAAATTGCATCCCAGAGGTCGTCAAATGTTCGATAAACCATCGCAAAAGCAGCACATGTTGCGTCTCAATGCTGTTGATAACGTCGTCGTGGCGATCACCACGGTGGAAAAAGGGACCCTCACCAGCGAGGATATTGTTGCATCCGAGCGTATCGGCAAGGGCCACAAAATGGCAGCCGCCAACGTCAAGGCTGGCGCTCCGGTCAAAAAATTCGGGCAAATCATCGGCTTCGCCAAGGTTGATATCCCGGCGGGCGCCTGGATTCATGAGCACAATATCGGCATGGGTGAACTTTCGCATGACTATGCCTTTGCCCAGGGAGCTACCCAGACTGACCTCCTGCCGCTTGAAAAACAGGAAACATTTCAGGGGTTTAGGCGCGCCAACGGGAAGGTAGGGACGCGCAATTACATCGGCATCATGACGAGCGTGAACTGCTCGGCCACGGTTGCAAAATTCATTGCCGAGGAGCTCAACCGCTCCGGAATACTGAAAGATTACAAAAACATCGACGGCGTAGTCGCCCTCAAGATGGACAATGGCTGCGTCATTGATTTCCGCGGCGCCATCTTCGACGTGCTGAAGCGCACCTCCTGGGGCTATGCCACCAACCCGAACATGGGCGGCGTCATGATGGTGGGCCTGGGCTGCGAAGGATTCCAGATCCCGCGCTTCAAGGAAGCCTATGGAATCACTGAAGGAAATACCTTCCGGACAATGACCATTCAGGAAACGGGCGGAACCCGCAAAACGGTTGCTGCCGGCGTCGAGGCGGTCAAGGCCATGCTGCCTTACGTCAACGACGTAAAGCGCGAGAAATGCTACGCGTCGGAAATTATCCTGGCGCTTCAATGCGGCGGCTCGGACGGTTATTCCGGCATTACGGCCAATCCGGCGCTGGGTGCGGCAGTTGACCTTCTGGTCCGCCAGGGCGGCACGGCCATCCTGTCTGAAACGCCGGAAATCTATGGGGCCGAACATCTTCTCACGCGCCGCGCTGCCTCGCGCGAAGTTGGTGAAAAACTGGTCGACATCATTCACTGGTGGGAAGACTATACCAAGCGTAACCTGATGGAAATGAACAATAATCCCTCACCCGGCAACAAGCTGGGCGGACTTTCCACTATTCTTGAAAAATCCTTGGGGGCTGCCGCCAAGGGTGGAACCACGACGTTGGAAGCAGTTTACCGCTACGCCGAACAGGTGACGGCCAAGGGCTTCGTATTCATGGACACGCCGGGCTATGATCCGGTTTCCGCCACGGGCCAGGTGGCCGGTGGTGCGAATATGCTGTGCTTCACTACCGGGCGCGGTTCGGCATATGGCTGCAAGCCGGTTCCCTCCATAAAGCTCGCAACAAATACCGATGTCTACAACCGCATGATCGAGGATATGGACATCAATTGCGGGGATGTCGTCGAGGGCGTTTCGATTGCCGACAAGGGCCAGGAAATTTTCAACAAGGTCCTGAAAGTCGCCTCCGGGGAAACAACCAAGTCCGAGGACTTGGGTTACGGCGACAATGAGTTCGTGCCCTGGCAGGTCGGCGCGGTGATGTAATCCCGGCACCGTCATTATTGGACCATGTTTTACGCCGAGCTTAAGCCTTTACAAAGGGTTAAATGATAAGTCCCATCAAAGGCATAGAGCCTCTTGGGCCAAGGGACAACGATGGGACTATTCGGTGGCAGAAAAAGGCACTCCCCCAGTGAACGGCGGGAGCCGCAGCTTTTTGACCGCAAGAAACGCCGCGGCGCAAAAGATTCAGAGCCGGAGCCAAGACGGCGGCGCTCTTTTCTCGGCTGGTTTTTCTCCGTCGCCTTCAAGTCCGCGGTCCTCGGGTCCATCGCCCTTGCCGCAATGTTTGGCTATGTCTGGTTCTCGCTGAGCCAGAAGGGACTTCTGCAAATACCCGAACTGCAGCCCGGCATCATGCTGCTGGCGGAAGACGGCACGGTGCTTTCAGAACAGGGCGCGTTCTTCGGCGACCAGGTGCGCGTATCGGAACTTCCGGACTATGTGCCCAATGCCCTGATCGCCATTGAAGACCACCGCTTCCGGTCGCACTTCGGGGTTGATCCGTTGAGCCTGGTGCGCGCGGCCTATGAGAATTTCACCGCGGGCCGCGTGGTGCAAGGCGGTTCAACCATTACACAGCAGCTTGCCAAGAATCTTTTTCTCAAACCGGAGCGCACCTACAGCCGCAAAGCGCAAGAACTGGTGCTGGCGCTTTGGCTTGAAACAAAATTTTCCAAGGATGATATCCTCCAGCTCTATCTCAACCGCGTCTATTATGGCTCGGGTGCAACGGGCATTGAAAAGGCGGCGCAGGTTTTTTATCACAAGTCTGCGGCTGACCTTAACCTGACCGAGGCGGCAACGCTGGCAGGGGTGCTCAAGGCTCCCAGCAATTACAATCCGATCGCCCATCCTGAAGCGGCAGCGGCCCGCACCAGCCTTGTAATCAATGCCATGGTTGATGCCGACTTCATAAGCCAGGGCGAGGCCGATCAAGCCGTCAATACGCCGACAACCGTGGTGGCTTCGGATTATGTTCCGGCTACCCAGTATGTGGTGGACTGGATCAACGAGCAACTGCCCCTGCTGGTCAAAGATTATGGCCAATCCATCATTGTTGAAACCACCATCGATCCACAGCTTCAACTCCTCGCCGAGAGATCGCTCCGCAAGCATTTGAATGAGGAAGGCAGGAAACTCAATGTTTCGCAAGGGGCCATGGTGGTCATGGACACATTTGGCGCGGTCAAGGCCATGGTCGGCGGCAAATCCTACAAGCGCAGCCAATACAACCGCGTGACCAAGGCCATGCGCCAGCCGGGCTCGGCCTTCAAGCCCTTCGTCTATCTCGCCGCCATGGAGCAGGGCTATACGCCGGAGTCCGTGGCGGTTGACCAGCCCATTCGCATCGGCAACTGGGAGCCGGAAAACTACAAACACAAATACCTGGGCGAAGTGACGCTGCGGACGGCCATGGCGCTTTCGCTGAACACTGTTGCGGCCCAATTAGCCAATAGCGTGGGGCCAGAAAATGTTGTGGCGGTGGCGCACCGCCTTGGCATTACCTCGCATCTCGGCAATGACGCTTCAATCGCGCTGGGAACTTCGGAAGTAACGCTCCTGGAACTCACGTCGGCTTTCACACCCTTTGCCAATGGCGGATACAGCATTGTGCCCTTTTCGGTGCGCCGCATCGTGACGCGCGACGGCCAGGTGATTTACGAGCGCAGTGGCGATGGCCTCGGCCAGGCGATGGCAAACCGCGATCTGGGTTCGATGAATTCCATGATGCGGGCCGTGGTCAATGAAGGGACGGCCAAGAAGGCGCAAATTCCCGGCTTCGACATCGCCGGCAAAACCGGCACCAGCCAGGATTACCGGGATGCGTGGTTTGTCGGCTATTCAAGCTATCTGGTGGCCGGCGTCTGGCTTGGCAATGATGATAATTCGCCCACCAAAACCGTGACGGGCGGTTCGGTGCCGGCGGCCATCTGGAAGGACGTGATGGAGGTGGCGCACGCCAATCTGTCGCCGGCTCCGCTGCCCGGATACAATGAAGAACAACCGGGAGACCTTGACCCCTATCTGGTTTCGCAGGACGAAAGCATGGACTATGAAAGCGATGAGGAGTTTGAGACTCCCGGGCGCAAGAGGGGATTTTTTGAGCGCATCTTCGGCAGTAGCGATGAGCCGCGGGCGGAGAAGCGGAGAAAGCGCCAGTCCAAGAATGACAATAATTCGATTTACTGATGCGCCGTAAAGCGGTGCAGTTCAGCGCCGTTGGATTTGAACCAATGCTTGGCGGTTGCAGCGTGTGGGCAATGCTGCAGCACCAGGCGCCAGAACCTTGGCCCGTGATTCATGTGCTGACGATGGGCCACTTCATGGGCTGCGACATAATCCAGGATATGGCTGGGGGCGAGGATCAGGCGCCAGTTGTAGGAGAGATCGCCCGAGGCGGAGCATGAGCCCCAGCGGCTTTTCTGATCACGGACCGAAATCCGCTTGAAATCGACGGCCATGGATTTTGCATAACGCGCCGAAGCTTCAGTGAGATCGGCCTTGGCCTGGGCCTTCAGCCAATCCTGCAGGCGGCGGCTCAAATGGCGGGGATCGCCGGGCACTAGAATGCGGCGGGCGGCGGGATCAAGGGTGATGAGGCCGCGGCGCGCCGGGGTGGCGTGGACCTCATGGGGAATGCCGCGCAGCGGAATGACGGAACCGGGTCCCAGAATTGTTTTCGGGGCGCGCTGCTTCAGATGTTTTGAAATCCACGGAACCGATTTCTTCACAAAGGCCTGGGCGCGATCCGCGTTCATTTTTTTCGGAATTGTCACGACCACACCCGTTGCATCCCGCGTGAGGCGGAGGATAATCCGCTTGGCCCGGCTGTTGCGGCGGAAATTCACGATGACGGGCTGGTCGTCAATGATGATTGAATAGGGTTCGACCGGAGCTTCGGACCATGCTTTCACAAACTTGCGAAGCAGGCCGGCCATCAGGCGTTGGTGTTCACAAAATCCACGATCATTGGCACAACATCCTTGCGGAAGCGCGAGCCGCTGAACACGCCGTAGTGGCCGACACCGAGCTGCAGGTGATGGCGTTTCTTTTCCTGCGGCAGGTTTGAACACAAGTCATGGGCGGCTTCGGTCTGGCCAACGCCGGAAATGTCATCACGTTCGCCTTCAACCGTCAGCAGGGCCGTCTGGGTGATTTTTGACGGATCGACAAGGGTTCCGCGATGCATGTAGGAGCCGTTGGGCAGATCGTGATTGACGAAGACGCGGTCCACGGTTTGCAAATAAAATTCCGCCGTGAGGTCCATGACCGACATGTATTCATCGTAGAAAACTTCATGCTTTTCAGCGCTCTCTTCATCGCCCTCAACGAGGTGCCAGAAAAGCTGGCGGTGGGCGTCCATGTGGCGGTCCAGATTCATGGTCATGAAACCGGTCAGCTGCAGGAAGCCGGGATAAACATCGCGCATGAAGCCGGCATGGGGGAACGGCACCTTCATGATCACATTCTTGCGGAACCAGTCGGAGCCCTTTTCCTTCGCCAACTTGTTCACGGCGGTGGGGTTGCGGCGCGTATCGATGGGGCCGCCGGTCAGGATCATGCTCTTTGGCGTGTTGTTGTCGCCGCTTGCATTCATCAACGACACGGCGGCCATGACCGGAACCGAGGGCTGGCACACCGCCATCACATTGACGTTGGCGCCCAAAACATGGAGCATTTCGATGACGTGGTCGACGTAATCCTCAAGATCGAATTTTCCCATCGAGAGGGGAACGCTGCGGGCATCGGCCCAATCGGTAATGTAAACATCGAAATGGGGCAGCAGCGCCTCAACGGTGCCGCGCAGCAGGGTGGCGTAGTGACCCGACATGGGAGCCACGACCAGCAGCTTCGGCTGGGATTTTGCCTTTGTCTTTTCCGGCCAGAGCTTGCTGAAATGCAGCAGCGAGACGAAGGGCTTGTGCAAAAGAATTTGTTCGCTGAGGCCGACGGTGACGCCGCCGACGGTTGTTTCCGTCAGGCCAAAGGACGGTTTTGCAAACCTGCGGGTGGCGCGTTCAAAGAGTTCAAGCGAGGCGCTCACGGCGCGGGCGGTGCTGGTAGAGGCCCACGGGTTCACCGGGTTCTGCCAGAAATTCAAACCCATATCCGCCGCCGCACGCCACGGCACGAGGGCAGCGTGGTTCATCTCATAGAGATTATAAAGCATTCGGAAAGCGTCCCTTCAGCAGCGGATGAGCAAATCATGCTGCAATGCAAACCTAACAACTCCTCAGGGTTCCTGCAACGTCAATTATACTATTATAACAGTAAATTAACCGGAAATGGCTTCGTCCAAGGCCTTGGCAAGGGCTGGCGCATCGTTTGTATAGGTAAAATGCCTGAGGAATTTACCCTGTGGATCCATCAGATACATGATGGTGGAATGGTCCATTAGATAGGTATCGGACCCGGAATTTTCAACCCGGCTGAAAAACACCCGGTAGGTTTTTGCGACTGAGGCAATCTCCTCAGGCGTTCCAGTGAGGCCCATGAGGCGCGGATGAAAATTTCCGACGTACTGTTTCAGGACGTCCGGCGTATCGCGCCCCGGATCGACACTGATAAAGACCGGCCGAATCACATCCGCTTTCGGTCCCAGGGTGTCGAGCGCTGCCGACATAACCTGAAGTTCGGTCGGACAAATATCGGGACAATAGGTGTAGCCAAAAAATACCACCATGTATTTTCCGAGAAAATCCTTTTCCGTGACCTTGCGCCCGTCTTGATCGGTCAATGTGAAAGGGCCGCCAACGAGGGCCGTGCCTGTGCCCGTCGCCATTTGAATTGGACCCGAAAAATAATAGGCCGTGCCCGCGATGAGGAGTGCGGCAAGCAGGGCGAGGATTGCGAAGACGAGTTGAAAGCGCGATGGCGCATAATGCGGTTTTGGCATTTCGGAGGCTTTATCCTAAAGTCATGGCAGAGTAAATCTTAAGGCAAGTCCATAATGTCAATCTTTACCGCCGCTCCAGAGGGAGCGGAAACCTTTAGCACAACGGCGGGTCTTCTCCGGCTGCGGACTTTGGTGCGGCTGCGCTGGCTTGCAGTTTTCGGCCAAGCGCTGGCGGTTCTGGGGGTTCATTTCATTCTGGATTTTCCCCTGCCGCTGGGGGCTTGTCTCGGCGTCATTGCGCTGAGCGCCTGGCTCAATATCTTCCTCACCCTGCGCTGGCGCTCCAGTCTAAGGCTGGCGCCGACGCAGGCCGGCCTGCTGCTGGGCTATGATGTCATCCAGCTGGCGCTGCTGCTCTATCTCACGGGCGGGCTGGAAAATCCTTTCGCATTTCTGTTTCTTGTGCCGGTGACCGTATCGGCCACGTCGCTGCCGCTGAAATGGACGCTGTGGCTCAGCACGATTGCTTTTGTGTGCGCCAGCGTCCTGGCAATTTTCCACCAGCCGCTGCCGTGGAACACTGCGGCACCGCTGATTCTGCCCAAGGCCTATATCGCCGGCATGTGGGCGGCGATCATGTGCGGCGTGGTGTTTTCATCGATTTATGCGCGGCGCATTGCCGAAGAAGCCCGGCAGATGTCATCGGCCCTGACCGCTGCCGAACTGGTGCTGGCGCGCGAGCAGCGGTTATCGGCGCTTGACGGGCTGGCCGCCGCGGCAGCCCATGAATTGGGAACGCCGCTGGCCACCATCGCCCTGGTGGCGAAGGAGCTGAAACGGGAACTGCCGGAAAAAGGACCGCATACGGAAGATATCGACCTGCTGATCAGCCAGACCGGGCGATGCCGGGAAATCCTGTCGCGGCTTGCCAACCGCGATACGCAGGCCGACGACATGTATGCGCGGGTCAAGTTCTCGGTCATGATCGAGGATCTTGTGGCTCCCATCCGCGGGCCGGATGTCACCATCGATATCACGGTTGCGGGTGAGGGCACGGCGGGGCAAACGCCGGAACCAGTGTTCCGACGGAACCCGGCCATTGCCTATGGCTTGGGGAACCTGTTGGAGAATGCCGTCGACTTTGCCGAGACAAGGGTCAGCATTGTGGCGCAATGGTCCCAGGCGAAAGTATCGCTGCTTATTTCCGATGACGGGCCGGGTTTTGACCAGGGCATTTTTGACCGTCTTGGCGATCCCTTTGTGACAACGCGGCCGGGCTATGGCGTGGACGATGAGGGTGAAAAAGGACGCCACGAAGGCATGGGATTGGGCTTTTTCATCGCCAAGACCCTGCTTGAGCGCTCAGGCGCCACGGTTTCGCTGGCCAACCGCCCGCTTCCCGAGCATGGCGCGGTTATCCAATTGAGCTGGCCCCGGAGCACGGTGGATTTGGGCCCTCCATAAGGAGGTGTCCAAGGGGGCTCTTGACTCGTATAAGGGTGTGAATAAGAGGACCGTCATGACTGACATCAATCTCCCTGCCGACAAGACGCTCTTGCTTGTTGATGACGACAAACCCTTTTTGACCCGGCTGGCGCGGGCCATGGAAACGCGCGGCTTTGAAGTGCGCATGGCGGAATCCGTGGCCGAGGGCATTCAGCAGGTGAAGAAATCTGCTCCGGGCTATGCGGTTGTGGATTTGCGCCTGGGCGATGGCAACGGACTGGACGTGATCGAAGCCCTGCATGCCAGCAGGCCGGAGGCCCGGGTCGTGGTGCTGACGGGTTACGGCAATATCGCCACGGCGGTGACTGCGGTGAAGCTCGGGGCGATTGATTATCTGGCCAAGCCCGCGGATGCCGATGCGGTTTACGGCGCGCTCATTTCCGACAAGGACAGCCGCTCGGCGCTGCCGGAGAATCCCATGTCAGCCGACCGGGTGCGCTGGGAGCATATCCAGCGCGTCTATGAACTCTGCAGCCGCAATGTTTCGGAAACGGCGCGCCGCCTCAACATGCACCGCCGCACCCTGCAGCGCATCCTGGCAAAACGCGCCCCCAAATAATCACGGATCATAGAGGCTGTGCAGGCGCTGGCTGGAGACGCGGGCGAAGGCCAGGGTCACGGCCTTGCGCCTTGAGGCGTGAAGCGCGGTTTCGCCGGACTGGCGCAGAATTTCCGCTCCCCAGTTATCCGCCACGATCAGGCCTGCCTCGAAGGGAATGATCTCGGGATCAAGGGTTTGCGGAATGGCGAAGAAAAACCTATCGCAGAAGTCGCGGTACTCCGGCCATTTCTGGTCGACCTTGAAATCCAGCAGCGAGGATTTGATTTCAATAATCCAGATGGCGCCGCTGTCGCCCAAGGCAATCACATCGGCGCGGCGGCCCGTGGCAAGAGTGAATTCGTTGAGAATTGCAAAGCCAAGGCTGCGCATAAGGCGGCCAACACCGCGCTGCACGGCAAGCGCCGTTTCCGATTGGCGGCCATCGGGCCTCAGTTCAATTGTCACACAAAAAGCCTTTCAAACCGGGCGAATTATCAACTTTGCTTAATTTTTTTGCAAGGCCTATGGATAGGTCCGTCACATCAGAAAGTTTCAAATCATGGTCTCCTTCCGCATCGAAAAAGATTCTCTCGGTGAAATGAAAATACCTGATACGGCGGATTATGGCATCCATACGGCACGGGCCGTCGAGAATTTTCCGATCACCGGAGTTTTGCTCAATCACTATCCGGAACTGGTGCAATCGCTGGCCATGGTGAAGAAGGCGGGGGCCCTTGCCAACCTTGAACTCGGCGCCCTCAGCCCCAAAATTGCCGACGCCATCATGGCGGCCTGCGATCAAATCATTGCCGGCGAAGGCCACGAGTTTTTTGTGGTGGACATGCTGCAGGGGGGCGCGGGCACCTCCACCAACATGAACGCCAATGAAGTCATCGCCAACCTGGCGCTGCGCCACATCGGGAAAGCGCGCGGCGATTATGCCAGCATCAACCCCAATGACCATGTCAATCTCTCACAATCCACCAATGACGTTTATCCCACGGCGGTGCGCCTCACCATTCTGCGCGATTGCCCGTCGTTGCTCGACAGCCAGATTGCGCTGAAGGCGGCGTTTCTCCAAAAGGCTCTTGAATTTGATCACATCATCAAGGTTGGGCGCACGCAATTGATGGATGCGGTGCCGATGCGGCTGGGGTCCGAGTTCCGCGCCTTTGCCGTCACGGTTGGCGAGGACATCGATCGTTTGCGCGAATTTGCCAACCTGCTGCGCGAGGTCAATCTTGGCGGAACGGCCATTGGCACCGGCATCAATACGCCGGAAAATTATCCCGCAATTGTCATTAGCCATCTCTCAAGAGTATCGGGCATTGACCTCATCACCGCCGGCGATCTCATCGAGGCCACGTCCGACATGGGGGCATTTGTGACCTTCTCCGGCGTGCTGAAACGCATCGCCGTCAAGCTTTCCAAAATCTGCAATGACTTGCGGCTTCTGAACAGCGGGCCGCGGGCGGGCTTTGGCGAAATCCGCCTGCCTTCGGTGCAGGCCGGCTCCTCGATCATGCCGGGCAAGGTCAATCCGGTGGTGCCGGAAGTGGTTAACCAGATCGCCTACCACGTGATCGGCAACGACCTTACGGTGACGCTTGCGGCGGAGGCCGGCCAGTTGCAGCTCAATGCCATGGAGCCGGTCATTGTTTTCAACATCCTGCAATCGATGCGCATGCTGATGCGCGGCATGGTGACCTTGCGGGAAAAATGCGTACTGGGCATCGAGGCCGATGAAGAGCGCTGCCGCGAACTGCTGGACGGCTCCCTCGTTACCGTGACGGCGCTCAACCCCTATATCGGCTATGACGAGGCAGCACGGGTGGCGAAAATCGCGCTAAAAACCCGGCGCACGATCCGCGAGGTTGCCCTGAGCGAGGGCGTGATGACGGAAGCCCAGCTGGCGGAGGCGTTTACCACAGACAATCTATTGGGTGTGCGCAGATAATGTTGCAGTGGTAAAGCAGAGTTTCCAAGGCGGATTACCGGAATTACGTCTTATCAAAACCCCTGCTCCGTTGCTATCTTTCCTCGTTCGCACCTAACCCTGGAGGACTACGCCCCGATGCCGTCTGCCACGCTGCCCACTATTAGCCCAGTCGGTATCACGACTGAGAAACTCGGCACGCTCGTCCGCACTTTGCAGGCGCACGGTCCCGAAGCGGCGGGCCGCTTGCTCGATGCCGTGTCTCCATCGGTTGCCTTCGAAGCGCTGGTGCGGCTTAATCAGGGTTTCGTACAGGACATTCTGGCCGCGTTGGAGCCGGAGCGGCGCCAGGCGATACTGGACGCCGCAACACCTGAGCTGGCGCAGCAATGGCAGCGCAATCAGGGCTTCGCGCCCGACACCATTGGACGCATGATGGAACCGGCCCAGTCGGTGCTCGCACCGGATATGAGCGTGGGCGAGGCCATCGAAGCCTTGCGCAAGCTGCTGCAGAACGTAATGGTCACCTATGGCTACGTCGTGGACGGCGCCGGCAAATTGCTTGGCCTTGTTACGATGCGGGACCTGCTGTTCAACAGCCATGCCACGCCGCTAACCGACATCATGCTGCGCGATGTGTTCGCCCTTCGCGCTGGCATGGCGCAATCAGATGCGATGCAGCTCACACTGGCCCGCCACTATCCGGTGTACCCGGTGTGCGCCGATGACGGCACCCTGCTCGGCCTGGTGCGCGGCCAAACGCTGTTCGAGGCCAAGGCTTTCGCGATCACGGCGCAGGCCGGCAGCATGGTGGGGGTGGAGCGGGAGGAGCGGATTTCCACGCCCCTGTGGCGCGCCTTCCGATTCCGCCACCCGTGGCTCCAGCTCAATTTGCTGACCGCCTTTCTGGCGGGCGCCGTGGTGGCCGTGTTCCAGGGCACCATTGATCAACTGGTGATTCTGGCGGCGTTCCTGCCGGTGCTGGCCGGGCAGTCGGGCAACACCGGCTGCCAAGCGCTGGCGGTGACACTGCGCGGCATCACGCTGGGCGAGATCAGGGATGGTGATGGCATGAAGCTGGTTGCCAAGGAGGGTGTGCTGGGCGCCTTGAATGGCGGGCCTATCGGCGTCATCGCGGGTGTGGCCATGTATGTCACGGCGACGGGGCAACAGTCGCCCAATGCACTGATGCTTGCCATCGTGGTGTTTCTTGCGATGATCGGCTCGTGCACGGTGAGCGGTATCTGCGGCGCCCTGGTGCCCCTCACACTCAAACGCTATGGCGCCGATCCAGCCACCGCATCGAGTATCTTCGTCACAACCGCCACCGACATTTTCAGCATGGGCTTGCTGCTGGGACTCGCCACGTTACTGGTGTGGTCGTTCTGAACGTTAGCTCACTGGAGGCAGGTGGAACCATTGTTGGCCGCTTGAATTATAGTGATGGCAACTTGAAAATCCCGGAGCGGAACAGGAGAGAACCATGCGAAAGGTGATTGTTGGCGCGTTCGTTTCGATGGATGGGGTGATGCAGGCCCCTGGCGGGCCGGAAGAAGACCCCACCGGCGGATTCAAGTTCGGCGGCTGGGTCGCCCCGCTGGCGGACGTCGATCCGGTGTTCGGCCAGGAAGTTGGCAAGTTGTTCGACCAGCCGTTCGATCTGCTGCTCGGGCGGCGCACCTACGATATCTTCGCCGCACACTGGCCCTATGCCGAAAGCGGTCCCTACGATGACATCGCCAAGACGTTCAACCGCATCACAAAATACGTGGCAACGCGCAAAGGCGTCGATCTGACCTGGAAAGGCTCGGTGGCGCTGCGCGATGCCGCCAGGGATGTCGCGAAACTGAAACAGGAAGACGGCCCAACCCTCCTCACCCAGGGAAGCACCGAGCTTGTGCATGCTTTGCTCGCCGCGGGCCTCGTCGACGAGATCCGCACGTTCACCTTCCCCTTGGTGCTGGGCAAGGGCAAGCGCCTGTTCGACGGCGATGGTCAGCCGCGCGCGTTCAAACTGACGCATAGCGCTGTTTCGCCTAACGGCCTCGTCGCCGCGACTTACATGCGCGATGGCGAGGTAAGGACGGCCACCGTTGGCGGCGCGGACAAACCCTCAGCCGCCGAGCTGGCGCGTCGCGAGAAGCTGAAGCGGGAGGGTTAGCCGCCTGCGCGCCGCCACAATGGACGCGGTCAACATCCCGATGGTATCTTGTATAGACAGGATTCGACAATCACCAAGCTTGGGGTCATTTTGCTCAGAGAATCTAGCCGGGATTTTTGCGGCGGGTTTTGAATGCAAATTTTGGTACAGCTGGGGGGTCTCGAACCTCCGACCTCCGGATCCACAATCCGGCGCTCTAACCAACTGAGCTACAGCTGCATCTTCAAGTGCCGCGCAAACTAGCGAGGTGCGCCTGCAAATTCAAGCAAACAAAAAGGCCCGCGACAATCGCGGGCCTTCGTTCAAAAAGTTAAAGTGGATTAAGCGGCAAAGGACTTGCCGAAGTCCTTGACGGACTTTTCGAAGCTGCTCTTCAGCGGCTGGGCTGTCTCAGTCGTCAGGCGCACGGCAATCTCATTCAGTTCGCCAGCCTGGGTCTTGAAGGCTTCAGCCTGGTCCTTGACGAAGTTCTGCTGAAGGGAGACGACCTCGCCGAATTCCCTGGTCGAAAACAGTTTGCGGCTGAAGGCAAAGGCCTGTTCCATGTTCTTCTGGGTAAATTCCATGGCCTTCTTCTGGAAGTCCACAACGCCTGATTTGTAGGCCGAAGCTACCGCTTCAAAGACCTGCACATTGTCCTGGGCCACGTCCTTCACCTTTTCAAAGGCTACTTGGGCCTGGTCCACCGACTTGTGGGCAAATTCCAGAGCTTCCTTTGGCATTTCGAGCGTCTCGGTGGGTGTTTCGAAGGCCTCGTTCGGCATTCCGGTGCTGGCATCAAATTTTGATTTCTTACTCATGATCAATCTCCAAATTGGTTAACGGCATGATTTGTCGTTGAGGTCCATATAAGAATAAAAATGGTGCATTGCAACATAATTCTTGCGATGCAGCATTTTGTGCGGAATTGTTACCCTACGTTAACCAGTTGTACATTTTTATGACCTTTGGTTAACCAAAGGTAGACGCAATCTTAAAAAATTGATTTAGATTGCCGTTGTTCGTAAATGCGTGGGGATCGGCCGAGTTAAAGCTTGGCCGCGGGTAATTTGACCAGACTAGAGGCGCCAACGCTTGAAGATTTGCGCACCCTTGCCAGCCCTGCCTGGCTGTGGGACGGGGCGCGGGGGCGTATTGTATGGGCAAACCCAGCGGGGGTTGCCTATTTCAGCGGCGAATCGCTTTTTGACCTCATCGACCGGCCCTTTGACCTGGCCGAGCCAGGGGTTGAGCAAATCACCGGGCTTTCAAAAAAGCTGAGCCGGGGCCAGGTCGAATCTGCCCTTCTACACTTCCCCTCCTCGGGCCGAACGGTGCCGCTCCCCTGCCGCTGCACCATTCATGCCCTGGCCGATGGGCGGGCGGGGCTTCTGGTGATCGGCGCAAATCCAAGCGATGCCGCTAGCGAAATTCCAACGGAAAAACTGGCGCTGGCCTTTGACCTCCTGCCAGCTGCGGCGGCGTTCATGGGGCGGGAGGGCTCGCTGCACCGGCTGAATGCGGCGGCACGACTGCTTCTAGGGGCGGATCAGCGCGCCAACCTCGGCGCCCTTGTGGAGGATTCATCCCTGGCCGATGATTTGCTGACGCGGCTTGCCTCAACCGGAACGGTCAGTGACGTCAGGCGCCTGCGCACTAGAATTGGCCAGCGCGATATCAGGCTCACCTTGCAAAAACTGGACACAGCGGCGGACCCGGTGGCCTTCGCCATGGTGCTTCTCGACGACATTACCGAGCGTCGCGCCTTGGAGCGGACGATTTCAAATCGCCGGCAAGATATGAAACCCCAGCTTGCCGCTGCGGACGCGGAAACCTTTCATCAGCTTGGCAAGGTGCTCACCGAATCCTCCGCAGATCAAAAGCCAGTGCCGGACAAGCCGAGGCGCAAACCGGTGGCCATTCCGCGTCCCGTCACCAATGCCATCGACAATCTCGCCCACGCGGTTTTGATCGGCAAGGGTGAGCAGGTGCTGCATGCCAATCCGAAGGCACTTGAGATTTTTGGATATGCTTCGGTTGACGACCTGATCAATGATGATGCGGTGTGGACATATTTTTCGAAGCTTGGCCAATCGGTGCCGGTGGCCACGCTGGCGCTCGAAAGCGGCGTGGATGTCAGCTTCGCGGCGCAATTGTCCGAGGTGGCCTGGCACAGCGGCCCTGCCCGCCAGTTTATTTTGAAGCCGGTGGCAGTGCCTGTCGTCAAACAGCATGAAGTGAAGGCAGCGCCGCCGGTCATTATAGCGCCTGTAGAGCCGCAAATAATTCCCGCGGCCAAAGAGATCATCCATTCGCCGGAGAGTGTTCAGAACACCCAGCCGGTGGCCGATGAAGAACTGCGGGCCATTCTTGATACGGCGACGGACGGGATCATTACCCTTGACCGGGATGGCAAGATCCACACCTTCAGCGCCGGGGCCGAAGCCATCTTTGGCTACCGCATTGCTGAGGTGGCGGACAAACCATTTGGCGATTTGCTGGCGCCGGAGAGCCGGAAAGTGTTGCGCGACTATCTCTCGGCCCTGCAGGGACCGGGGCTGGCCAGCGTGTTCAACGACGGGCGCGAGGTGAACGCCATTGTCAAGCAGGGCGGATCGGTTCCCCTCTTCCTGACAATCGGCGCGTTGCAATCGCTCACCTCACGCGCCGCCTTCTGCGCCGTGGTGCGCGATATCACCCAGTGGAAACGGACGGAATCGGAATTGCGCGAGGCCAAGGAAGTGGCCGAGGCCACGAGCCGGCAGAAATCGGAATTCCTGGCCCGCATCAGCCATGAATTGCGCACGCCCCTTAACGCCATTATGGGTTTCTCGGAAGTCATGCGGCTGGAGCGCTTCGGCGAAATCAAGAACGACAAGTACCGCGGCTATGTGAATGACATTCATTCCAGCGGCGGGCTGCTGCTCTCGCTGATCAATGACCTGCTCGATCTTTCGAAAGTTGAGGCGGGCCAGCTTGAGCTCAACTTCACGGCAGTTAACCTGAGCGACACGGCCGACAATGCCATCAAGATGCTGCAGGAGGCGGCAACGGGGGCCCGCGTTGTCATCCGCAAAGCCATGCCCGGCGACCTTCCCAATGTGGTCGCCGATCAGCGCTCCATGCGCCAGATCATGCTCAACATCCTTTCGAACGCCATCAAGTTTACCGATCCGGGCGGACAGGTTATAGTCTCGGCCCAGATGAACAAGACGGGTGAACTGAAACTCCGTGTCAAGGACACGGGCATCGGGATGAATGAAGAGCAATTGCGCGATGCCCTTGAACCCTTCAAGCGGGTGGTCACCGAGGGCCGCGAGGTGCAGGGCACCGGCCTTGGATTGCCGCTTACCAAGGCACTGGCCGAAGCCAACCGCACAAAATTCGATATTTCGAGCGAACCCCGCAAGGGTACACTCATTGAGCTTACATTCCCGACAACGCGCGTCCTCGCGGAATAGCCACGTGGGATGGCAGTAATTTCCACACGCGCGAAGTTCAAGGCTTCCCCGGCCCAGACATGGCTTTTAACCGGTGCTGGCATAATCGCGGCTCTTGTCACGCTGCCCATTCTGACAATTGTTCTTCTCTCCTTCGCCTCAAGCGAAAACATCTGGCCGCATTTGCTGGGCACGGTTTTGCCGGGCTACGTCTGGCGCACCCTTGGCCTGATGGTAGG